>JBEKHP010000017.1:0-80210 GCA_050012235.1 Candidatus Acidiferrales bacterium
TTCCTGGTGGTCTTACCGCAAGGGTCACACCCGTTCCCATCCCGAACACGGAAGTTAAGCCTTGCCGGGCCGATGATACTGCGCTGGTAACGGCGCGGGAACGTAGGTCACCGCCAGGATTAAAATTTAAAGGCCGTCCCAAGTCATCGGGGCGGCCTTTTTGCTTCCACCCCTCAGGAAATCAGCGCTGCCTCTTTTGATCGAGCAACGCTGATTCACCAGGAAATCGCTAAAAGCCCGTCCCTTCAATACCTTACAGTGCTACAAATCTGAGAACACGTACGAGCCAATTTAGGCGTATCAATCCTTAGTCTGTTACTATCAATGTATCTTATAGATGCGAACTAAGTGTTCGCGAGACTTTTAACATTTTGCTGCATCTAACGTTACTGGATGCCGATTAGGCTGCTATAAGCAGTTGGCGGCTATTGTCCAAGGGGGACAAGGTGAGTAAAGCAAATAGAGTTATCCCAGAAGAGCTCGCTATTCTTCCTGTGCGCGACACGGTCCTGTTTCCAGGCGCGGTGATGCCGTTGCCGGTGGGCCGCGAGAGTTCTCTAGCCCTGCTGAATTCTCTTGAGGGTCCCGAGAAGCTGCTCGGAGTCGTAGCGCAACTGGATCCGCGTATCGAAGTTCCGATCGGGTCGGATCTGCACAGTGTAGGAACGTTGGCCAGAGTCCACAAGATGGTGCGGATGCCCAACGGAAATATCGTTGCGTTCTTGGAGGGCCTCCAGCGCATTCGTGTTGTCGAAGTTCTTGCACTGAAGCCGTTCCTGCGGGCGCGCATTGAAGAGCAGCCCGACCTCGAAAATCAGCCCGACGCCGAATTGACGGCGCTCGAACGTAACGTGCAGGAATTGTTTCGGGACGTGGTGACGCGTTCTCCACAGCTCTCCGACGATCTTCAATCCGAAGTTATGAATCAGGATTCTCCCGCGCGTTTGGCGGACTTCGTGGCGTTTACGCTGCCGTCGCTCAGCACCATGGTGCGGCAAGAGCTGCTCGAAACGTTCAGCGTCAAGAAACGATTGGAAACCTTAATCAACGAACTGACTAAAGAGCGCGAAGTGCTCGAACTGCGCAACAAGATTCACGAACAGGTTCAGGAGCAGGTGAATCAGACGCAGCGCGAATTTCTGCTTCGCGAACAAATGAAGGCGATTCAAAAAGAGCTCGGCGAATCCGATGATGGACAGGCGGAGATCGAAGAGCTGCGGAAGAAAGTCGAAGAATCAGGTATGACCGCTGAAGCCAAGAAGGAATGCGAGCGCGAATTGAAGCGTCTCGCGAAGATGACCCCGGCTTCCGCGGAATACATGGTTGCCCGGACATATCTCGAATGGATGACCTCGTTGCCGTGGAACAAGACTTCCGGCACCGAGGACATCGACATCCCGAAGGCGCAGGAAATCCTCGACGAGGATCACTACGACCTCGCCAAGGTGAAAGAGCGCATTCTCGATTATCTTGCAGTGAAGAAACTGCAGCCGGGAATGAAAGGTCCGATCCTTTGCTTCCTCGGGCCTCCAGGCGTGGGCAAGACTTCGCTTGGAAAATCGATTGCGCGCGCTATGGGCCGCAAGTTCGTTCGCATTTCGCTGGGCGGAATGCACGACGAAGCGGAAATCCGCGGCCACCGGCGCACGTACATCGGCGCTCTGCCGGGACAGGTGATCCAAGGAATTCGGCGAGCTGAGACCATGGATCCGGTATTCATGCTGGACGAAGTGGACAAGCTCGGACGCGATTTCCGCGGCGACCCGTCAGCGGCGTTGATGGAAGTGCTCGATCCGGAGCAAAACTCTTCGTTCCGCGATCACTATCTTGACGTGCCGTTCGATCTGTCGAAGGTTCTCTTTGTGGCCACCGCGAACTGGATGGATCCCATCCCGGAGCCGTTGCGCGATCGCATGGAGATCATCGAACTCGCCGGATACACCGAAGAAGAAAAGATCGGGATCGCAAAGCGCTTCTTGATCCCGCGCCAAACGAAAGAGCACGGCATCGTCCTGGGCGAGCAGATTGAGTTCACAGACGAGGCTTTGCATGACCTGATCGCTCACTACACACGCGAAGCAGGTGTGCGAAACCTTGAACGTGAACTCGCGACGCTCATACGCAAGCAGGCTCGCCGGATTGCTGAAGGCAAGATGGAAAAGCACATCGTCACGCCTGAGGTGATTCGCGAAACGCTGGGCGTACAAAAAGTGCGAATTGAAAAAGAGGTGGAGGAGCGGGTCACAAAACCCGGAGTTTCGGTGGGCTTGGTTTGGACGCCGGCGGGTGGTGACATCGTTTTCATCGAAGCCAGCAAAATGCGCGGCGGAAAGCAGTTCACCATGACCGGGCATTTGGGCGAGGTGATGCAGGAATCGATGCGCGCGGCGTTAAGCTGGGTGCGATCCAACTCCGAGCGTTACGACATCGATCCGGATTTCTTCCGCAAGCTCGACCTGCACGTGCACGTTCCTTCGGGCGCAATCCCGAAAGACGGGCCGTCTGCAGGCGTGGCCATGGTCACGGCGCTTGTTAGCCTTCTGACCGGAAGAGCTATTCGGCCGCGTGTCGCAATGACCGGTGAAATTTCGCTCTCCGGCATCGTGCTCCCAGTCGGTGGAATCAAAGAGAAAGTGCTCGGGGCAAAACGCGCAGGGATACGCGAAGTGATTCTCCCGTCCGAGAACGAACCGAACGTGCTGGAGGACTTGCCGGCTGAGATGCTCGAAGGAATGAAGATTCACTTCGTGCGCACGGCTGAACAGGCTCTCGAAATCGCGCTCGGCAAGTTCGAGAAGAAACCTGTGCGGCCGGTGTCGGGAGGCGAGCAATTGCCGGTGATTGGTCCCGTCAGTCCGGTCCACTAAACCCAAGTTAGCAACGCAAAGAGGCAGCCAAAAAGGCCCGGTGAGTTTCCCGGGCCTTTTCTTTTAGCGCACAGTCCGGCTTTGCTATTGCGGCGCAGCACGCAATCGCGTACAGCTAGAAACTTCCGAATGCCCTACCGCTCCCGAGAACTCGTTGTACGCGCGCGCGAAGCTGCGGCGCTTCTGCTGGCCACTCTCGATCGCAACGAGATGGTCCCGCGCTTTCTTGACGTGTACGCGGCCGAAAACCGCAGGCCCGGACGCGCGGACCAGCCCGCACACTACCGTGAGCAACTCGAAACCATCCGTCGGGAAGCTATTCTCGCAATGGTGTTGCGCGCAGCGGACGTCTTGCCCGCGCGATTGAAAGTGCGAGTCAACGTTCGCGAACCAAAGCGCGGCGTCAGAAAGAGAACTCAGCCGAAGAAGGGATGGAAAGCTGCGAAAGTGAAACGCGCCAAAAAAACAAGCGTGGATTTGACTATTCCCCTGCTCGATCTTTTCCGTGAAGAGTTTTTCGTGGCGCTAGGCCAGGCTCTGAATTGGAGCGGTGCAGACGCCCAGGAATTCTGGCGCGACCTCGAACTTTACGAAAACCTCACCAAGCAAGAGCCGCGCAGGCAAGCCGGGCGCACGACGCGCGCGGTTGCTTCCGGCCCCTTTGTGGACCGCACCGCCCTGCTTCTGGATCCGTCTTTGATGGAACAAGCCCGCCGCGCGGCTGGAAAATTCCAAGTCGAACTAAACACTGCCGCCGATCGCGTCCTGCACAAGGTTTTCTCCCAACGACGCGGGAACTAGTCGTGCTCGGCGCCGTTTACGGCCGCGCTTCCAGCACGATATTGAACGGCGTCTCCGCGGCGCGGCGCACACGGCTGAATCCCGCATTTTTCAGAATCTTGGAAAGCCTTCCTTCTCCGGCTTGCGCTCCCAGCCCAAGTCCCACTTCTTGCGAAAGCGAAGCCGGGGTACAAAGCATTGTGGAGGCGCCGTAAAACACGCGTCCAATAGGATTCAGATTATCTTGCAATTTGTCGTGAGCAAACGGTTCCACGATCATCCACACGCCATCCGGAGCGAGCGTTTGCAGCACGTGCCGTGCCGCGCCTTCGGGATCACCCATATCGTGCAGGCAATCGAAGAATGCTACCAGCTGATATCCTTTGCCCGGATAGTCCTTGGCCTTGGCGACCTCGAATTTCACGCGGTCGAACACGCCTGCCTTGGTCGCGGCCGCCCTCGCCATTTCGATGGACTGCGGATGGTAATCAAAGCCGACGAAAGTTGATTTCGGGTACTCCTCTGCCATCAGGATGGTCGAAGTTCCGAGGCCGCAGCCGACATCGGCAACTCGCGCCCCAGCCTTCAACTTCGCCAGCGTGTCGCCAAGCGCCGGGATCCATTCGCTGATCAAGTGCGCGCGGTAATTCGGACGAAAGAACCGCTCGGTGCCGGCGAAGAGGCAGTGATCGTGTTCGTGCCAGCCCAGTCCTTTGCCCGTGCGGAAAGCTTCCGTAACTTTTGGCTCGTCTTTTATACAAGCGGAGACAATGTCGAAAAAACCGGGGAGGAAAACGGGGCTTTGCTCGTCGGCAAGGGCCATCGCTTGTTCAGGCGGCAGAGTGAACTTTCCGGATGCTTCGTCATAGGTCACAAATCCACCCGCTGCCTGCGCCGAGAGCCATTCGCGCACATATCGCTCCGTGGTTTTGGTCTTTGCGGCGACTTCGGCTGAAGTCATCGGGCCGGCCCCGGCCATCGCTTTATAAAGTCCGAGTTTGTCGCCGATGATAATGAGCGCGGCATTCATTGCCGCTCCCATTTCGCCGACAGCTTTCATAACGAACTCGTGCAGCTTGGCCTCGTTCAACGGTTGAGGTGCGGGTTGGGACATGCGAATCCTCCAAGTGGAATCTGAGCTGGGGAACTGCCACGGAATTTGCGTGAGTTTACAGTTGCAGGCTTGGCAAGTCAATCCGCGATGCCGCGCATCCGGCTCCTCAATTTTGGTATCCTCGCGCCCGTGCAAGAAGTCTTCTACGTCCTCGTGATCCTGCAAATTGCGCTGGGGGTGTACTCCCTTTGGAACGGTTTCATTTGGATGCGTATGGTGCGGCAGAGGCTCGGTTCTCACGCCGGATTCTACACGCCGCTCGCAGCGCTGATTTGCCCCTGCAAGGGGAACGAACGCGGCTTGGAAGAAAATCTTATGGCGCTCACGCGCTTCGATTATCCGAATTATGAGATTTACCTGACGCTGGCAACGAGCCTTGATCCCGCGCTGAAAATTATTGAGCGCGTGAAGGCTGCGAGCCAGCGCACCGTTCACATCCTGATCGCCGGTCCCCCGGAAGAATGCGGGGAGAAGGTGTTCAACCTGAGCCGCACAGTTGAGGCGCTTCCGGAAAAATTTGAAGTCATTGTCTTCACTGACTCGGATGTGCGCCTCCCGCGCAGCTGGCTCACGAAACTAATCGCTCCACTCCAGGACGCCCGCATTGGCGCCACCACCGCGTATCGTTGGATATTTCCGGGCGCATCCGGAGGGGATTTGTTGGCGAGCGCTTTGGCTTCGGCGTGGAATGCATCAGTGGCCACACTACTGGGGACATCCAAGGAGAATTTTTGCTGGGGTGGCGGCACAGCGATTCGGCGCAAAACTTTCGGAGATGCAAATGTGCTCGAAGCGTGGAAAGGCGCGGTCAGCGATGACTTCGCTCTGACCTCGGCTCTCGATCAGGTGGGCAAGCCCATCGTTTTTTGCCCTGAATGTTTTGCCCCTACTCTGCATCCATGGAATTGGGAGGAACTGCTCGAGTTCACGAATCGGCAAATGCTGATTACGAAGGTATATTCGCACCGCAGATGGCTGCTCGGTGGGCTCATGCACTTGGCTTATGTCCTCACCATGATTTATGCCATTTTTACCATTGTTTATCTGATGATTGACGGCGATCCGTGGAGCCAGCTAGTCCTCGTGGCCTTGGCCGTTCCCTTGCTTGCCGCAATGAAGGGCGTATTACGCATCGTGGCGATCAATGAGGCCATTCCAGAGTGGAAAGGCAAGCTGCAGGAAACGAGCTGGGTGTTTCTCATCCTCGAACCCCTCGTCCCAGTTCTTTTTGCCTGGAATTTTATTTCTTCGCTACTTAGCAATCGAATCCGCTGGCGCGGCATCCGCTACGAGCTCATCTCTCCCAACATGACTCGCATCATCAAGCGCTAAGCGTGACGGCTTTTCAATTCGCAGCCAGCCCAGTCTAGGAAGGTTGCGGCGCCTGTTGACCTGCGAACGCGCGCTGAACTCGGCACAGCAGGTATGCAGTCACCGCGCCTGCCGGAATTGCAAGCCACCATCCCGCTTCCACCACAATCTTTGGGCCGTATGTGATGATCCTGAGGAAAGTTATGCCGCTTCCTTCTCCGACGCCGATGTGACGTCCCAACAGTCCAAAAATCGCGACAACCGCCGGCGCCAGAATCGCTCCCGCGATTGCCCAGTGACTCGGCGTTTTGCATTTGAGCGCGGCCATAACGCGCCGCAGGGCGAATCCACCAGCGAGAGCAGCAACCGCGCCGAAAACAAGAGCGTAAAAATAAATGAAGATGAGCCCGAATACTGAGTGCGTGGAAAACGCGTTATCCGCGTTGGCTCCGAACAAATCTCTGGTCCAAACAGCAAGGCTCATGAAGAAGCATCCGCAAATCCATGCAGTGAGGTAATACGCCAGGCTGCCGCTGCGCGTCATATGCGGCGCTGGATATTGGGGAAATCGAGCCAGACCTTCACGCCGCAGAAATGAGAGCCTTCGGTGCAGATGGGCGTCGAAATACCCGCGCGGAGATGGCAGGGCGGTCCGATGTGCCGTGCCAGCTCCGGCAGCACTCCGCGTACCTGTTTTACTTCCTCAATCGACGCCTGATAGATTTCTTCCTGTGCGTTGAAACAGGTTCTCATGGTCCACTTATGCAGCAAATGCAGCAGTGAACCAGTCTCAACAAGCCGAATCGACTTCGCATTCGGCAGCAGGTACAGCGCGAATTCGGGCGCCACCCCGCGGTCGAGCAATTCGTTTTTCGCCGTCCATGCTTCTTCCATCGCGCGCTCGTAAATTTCCATCGCGCGCGGGTTGTCGCGAATCAGCATGGGCGCGATGTAATCGGGAGAGCGTGTGTCGGCCAATGTTAGCAGCGGGCGCGAGCCGGGGACCATGCGATGCCGCTGGTCCTGGCTATCAGCAGTGTGGCTGATTTTTTTTGCGAAGGTGAAGTTGGCGTGCTGCAGCGCGCGCATCATCGGCGCGTGTACGCCGATATCCAGAGTCTCGCGGCGGTAGGGATTGCGCGCGGGATTCAGCATGCGGTCCAGCGCTTCCGAATCCGGGCATTCCGCAACAGTGAAACCCATCACTGCGCGGTAGGCATCGGCCATCACGGGAATGGCGCGCGGCGGATAATCAACCAGGCGCGATGTCAGTCCCGCCAGCTTGGAGTCAAATTCGCGCGCGAACGGCTCGCCATCGTGTACTGGGGCCTGCCATTCCGGCGGTTCCTCCATCGGCGCGTTATCGAAACGATCGAAAAATTGCGGATCAACTTCACGCACGCGCGCCACCATCTCTCCAATCACAAGGCGCGCTTCCGAAGGCGTGTCACTCGCCGCGTGCATCCGCCAGAGCCGGTGCAGGACGATGCCCGACAGCGTGTGCACCATAGTTGTGAACGCGGCCACCGGCAAAACGTAGCGCGCCACTTCGATCGCGCGTTTTTCGGCCTGGCGTTCCACTTTTTGCACGCGCTTCGGATGTGACATTTCGCTGACGTGCCATATGTCCGCAAGAATGTCGCGAGCGGTTGGTTGTAGCACGCGCGTCAGTTCGCGGTAGTGACTCCACGCGCCGGTGACAGCTTTCTCGTAGATTGCGCGCTCGGCCGCGCCGAAATGCTCGCTCTCCGTAGGCACGTAAGCTTGCGCGCGATCCAGACGCACGTAGCGCTGGCTTTGCTGTTCGGAGTTATAAAACTGATGCGCGTGAAGCAGCGACCAGACGAATTGCCGGCTGATATTTTCCAGCCCGAATTCGAAATGTGCGTGTTGAAATACGGTGTGGTGTCCGCCGTAGTAGGTGGCCGACCCGATCGTCAATCGCTGCTTATCAGTGATCTCCTCTGCGCCGATGAGGCGCGGCGAGTAGCATGTGCGCGCCGCCGCGATCGCGGAGTCAAATGGGTGCGCGAAATAATTTCGCAGCGTTACGCGAGGCGCAGCGGTTTCCAGTTGGGTTCCGGCAGATGCATCGGACGACGGATAAAATTGCGTGGCCACTTTCTAGCATTGTACACCGCGCGGGAGCCGATTCAGTTCGGCGGAAAATAAAAAAGCCCCAGGATTTAGTCCCGGGGCTTTTAAACCGTTGTCGCGAACAACAAAAAGCTCGGCTACTTTTTCAGCGAGGCAGCTTTGTCCGCATATTTCTTCTGGAACCGTTCCACGCGGCCGGCCGTATCGATCAGCTTCTGCTTACCGGTGAAAAACGGGTGGCAGTTCGAGCAGATTTCCACCCGGATCATATTGCCCTTGATCGTCGAGCGCGTATCGAACGTGTTGCCGCAGGCGCAATGCACTTTCACGGCGTGATAATCGGGATGGATTCCTTCTTTCATGGGACGCTCCTCCCTGCTGGCCGGTCTGCGCAACCCAAGACGCCTAGACACACGGTCGCGTCGCTAGGTCAGCGGGAACGTCAATTATATGGCATTACTGCACGTTTGCCAACCCTCGACCTTTCGTCTTGGCTGGTGGTTTTTGGCCGGGGAGCTAAGAAACGAACGAACAACCGACGCGCTCCCGATCAGAAGCAAGCTGTTGCGTGTAGGATTTGCGCAAAATCACGCGCACTGGCGGCAATATTGGGACGTGCAGAATCGCGCTGAATTGATTCGGAAGCTCCACTCCCTTTTCGAGAAGCAGCGCGACGCCGCCGTAGCTTAAATCCACCAAGGTCGCCGTCTTCTTGTCAGATTCCGTCAGCAATGCGTAAGCTTTTGTTCCGGCCAGTGACACGCGTTCCCATTTACGCTTTTCGGCGGATGACGAAAAAGGCGCGCCAGCGCCTGCACCAGGTGGCTGCGCACCCATCGCACTTTGCAGCTCCGGTGGTTTAGCCTGCGTCGTTCGCCCCTGATGTTGAGGCGATTTGTCGCCCAGCGGA
Organism: Candidatus Acidiferrales bacterium; assembly: GCA_050012235.1. Taxonomy (GTDB): domain Bacteria; phylum Acidobacteriota; class Terriglobia; order Acidiferrales; family UBA7541; genus Palsa-295. The sequence continues at coordinate 9,080 of JBEKHP010000017.1, forward strand.
ACGCGCCCGGCTTCAGAAGTAGATGAGTCCGCGTGGGAAGCAGAAGGTTCTTCTGTTCGCAGGCGTGTGGGAGTTTCCTTGGAGGAACGCGATAGCGGGTCCTGTTGCGTTGCCCTTTCGCCTCCGGAGTCTCCTCGCTGCACCTGAGAGATAAGCGGAATCACACGCGACGTACCACGCCCTCCATTTTTCAGTTCGTAGAGCCGGTCATCGGCGATGCCCAGGAGAACGCTTTTCTGTTCCCCATCCACCGGCTGGACTGCGATTCCGAAGTCCAGTGTGACGCCCGGATCTAATTTCAAGGAAGAGACGTCACCCTCGTACTGTGCGCGAACGCGACGGCACAGCGTTGTCGCTTGTTCTGAATCTGTCTGCGGCAAAAGCAATGCAAATTCGTCTCCGCCGATACGAAACGCGAAGTCGGACGCGCGCAAAGTTTTCCTCAAAGTAGCCGCGGCGAGCTGCAATATCTGGTCGCCCTGCAAGTGGCCGTGGTGATCGTTCACTTCCTTAAGCTTGTGCACATCGAGGATCACCACGGCCAGCTGGTGGCCGTAGCGTTTCGCGCGATTCAGTTCCTTATCGCAGTATTCATCGAAGAGGCGCCGGTTGTAGAGGCCGGTAAGCGGGTCGGTTGCCGCATTGATTTGCAGCTTCTTGAAGTCTTCGTACTCCATCAGGATGGGGACGCGCAGGAAACTCGTGGAAGCCAGCACATCCACCATCGCCGTTTTCAACGAAACTTTTTTCCCGATGCTTTCGGCTAGCTCGCGGCGGCGCAGTAATATCCGTTCCCAATATTCATTGCTTTGCGTTTCGTTGAGATCTATCTGTGCAATCGTGCGGAAAAATTGACGGAGGAATTGCCCTCGAACCGCGTCCTCGAGGCCGTCGAGGGTTTCCGCGAGAACTTCCAAGTACGAGTCTTCGGCCGAAGGCTGTGAATGCAATGATTCGCCGGGCTGGGGCATCAGTGGGTTCCGGAAAATGGCTATACTCTTCCCTGATTAGGGGCCACTGCGGCGGCAGGAGTACTACAGCAAGAGACAGCCCAATCCCTGACAAGAATATCGAAGGACCGGCTATGTCTAAGTTGCTGCAAGAATGAAAATTACACGGTTTCTAACCCAAGTCAATGGCGAACTGCTGTCGGAACCTCAGAAGGTGTGTAAAAGAGATTCCACATTGTGGCAGCTCGCGTCTCGGTGACATGGGGGATGTGGAAAACGGAGGTCTCTGTGGAAAGAGAAATGTGGAAAAAGTTTAGCCAATCGGCTTCAGAAACTCGACACCTATAAGGTAAACATCGCCTGCCTGTTGTAGCCTTTTAACGCGCGCTTGAATCGGCGGCATCCCCGCTGGAATCAAGCCGGTCGAGGTGATGGACGGGGCGGGGATCGTAAGGGTGATAATTTCGTCCACAGAAAGGGAGCGCGGAGAGGTAAGAAAAGCTCCTAAGCCACTGACATCTAAGGTCTTGGCAAGCTCAAGGAATTGCTCAGAATGCGCGTCCTTACCCCGAATGAACATTGGCACCTGTAGATGGATCCGTTGGAATCGCCTGCGCTCTTCGTCAAGAGGTGACATGTTTAGCCTGTGATGAAGAACATTTTCCGTCGCGCTCATTAGTACCCCAGTTTTAGTACTCACACTAGTACGCAATTCGAGTGCAAGTCTCGACTTGAGACATCATTTCCTGTAAGGGATTGTGAATCAGCTATTTACAAGTGATATGCTTTTCGGGTTTTCTCTCGATCGGCAATCACTTGGGCAAAAACACTCCATTCCTTTTCCAACTTTGTGCAAAGTAGAACGCATTTACCATTGACTCCCTTTTCGCCCTTTGCGAGCATGAATCTTCTTGAGCGTCCCCTTCGGTCGCAGCCAAAGCTCAAGAGTGGTGTCTTTGAGCTGCGTCCCCGGGAGGGGAATTGACCAACAGCCTTACAACCGATCAGCAGGCAACCGGACAGCAGGTCTTTCATCTGGTTGCTAGTCTATTGGACGCCTTTGACCGTCCCCTTGTAGTCGCAGACCGCGCTGGACGAATCCTGTTCACGAACCTTCACGCGCAAGATCGGCTGAACTCCGAAAAAACTACCTCGAAGCTGGAACTAAATCTCTTCAGCGACATTTTGCACGCTGACCGAAAAAGCGTAGTCGACCAGCTCGAGGCCGGTGAACAGGAAGTAAATGTGCAGATTGAATCAGCCGCCGGCCAAAGCCGCGCGCGGGTTCGTTGGTTGCCGGAGCCGGATTGGCTGGTCGCCTACGTGGAGCCAATTCCTTCGCAAGCGCTGGCGAACGAAGCGGAGATGCGGCAAACGGTTCAAGAATTAATGCAGGAGCGGGAGATCACCTACCGAAATTTGCTGGCCGCTTACCTGCGCCTTCAGGAAGTGAATCGGCAGAAAACAGTTTTTCTGGCGTCCGCCGCGCACGAGCTGAAAACTCCTCTGGCTGTTATGAAAGGCTATTACGATCTTCTGCTTTCGGGATCGCTTGGCAAACTCACCGAGCGCCAGCGCGAAATGCTGCAGGAATCGAAAGAAAGCTGCGATCGCCTGGTCAGGCTCGTTTCCATGTTCCTGAATTATTCCGCGCTGGAGAGTGGAAAGCTCATGTTGCAGCTGCGCGCGAACGATCTGCGCGATTGCATCAACGATTTAACCTGCCGCTGGCAGGACGCTTTCCAGCGCGCCAAGATACATCTGGACGTAAAAGTTCATCCGGACTTGCCGTCTTTCAAGTTCGATTACCAGAAGGTGCAGCAGTGTGTCGCCAATTTGCTCGACAATGCTTTAAAGCACACGCCTCCGGGAGGCAGCGTCACGTTGATCGCGGAGCCGCATTTTTGGGAGCGCCGCGTTTCGGAAGCCTCCCCTTCCACCGACCGCCGCCGCGACGCAGGCATGCGCGCCAACAGTGTTTTAGTTTCGGTTACGGATACAGGCGGTGGAATCGCCGCCGAATTTCATCAGGAAATTTTTGAAGAATTCGTGCGCGTCGATCCATCTTCTTCCGGCATGGGATTGGGACTGGCGATTACAAAACGCCTGATTCAAGCCCATCGCGGAAAAGTGTGGGTTGATAGCGTGCTCGGAAGCGGGAGTTCGTTCTCCTTCCTTCTTCCAATCAATGTCGAGTGATTTTGAAAGTGATTTATAGGAGCGGACTAGTTTCGTTCCCAGGAATATGCGACCGATGGCTGAAAAAGAGAAAATCCTAGTAGTGGACGACGAACCGAGCATTCGCAAATATCTTCAGACCCTGCTCGAAGTGGACGGCTACGATGTGGAAACAGTGCCGGGCGGCAAAGAGGCGCTCGAGAAAGTTGGGGCGGGCCTGCGGCCGCACTTCATAATCCTCGACGTGTTGATGCCTGAAATCGACGGGCTCGAAACGTTGCGGCAACTGATGCAGGTGGATCGCACGCTCAACGTGATCATGCTTTCCTGCTCAAATGAAGTGACCACGGTGGTGGAAGCCATTCGAATCGGCGCGCTCGATTACCTTACCAAGCCGTTTGAGAAGCCGGAGCTCGATGCCGCTTTTCTGAAATGCCGCCAGAAGCAACAGTTACGCTCCGAAAATAAGGCCTTGCGGGAATATTGCGAAGCGCTGACCGAGGATCTTTCTTTCCTCGCCGCCAGCCCGCAAATGCTGAAGATCCGCCAGCAGATTCTGCAGATCGCTCCCGTTGACGTCCCCGTGTTTATCAGTGGGGAAAGCGGGGTAGGCAAGGAAGTGGTTGCGCGCATGATTCACCTCCGCTCCACTCGCCGCGTCCAGGCGTTTGTGAAGGTCAATTGCGCCGCGCTTCCCGGCGAATTGCTTGAATCGGAGCTTTTCGGTTACGAGCAAGGCGCCTTCACCGGTGCCGTGCGTTCCAAGCCCGGAAAATTCGAGCTCGCGAACAAAGGCACGATTTTTCTCGATGAAATTGCCGAAATGAGCCCCCATCTGCAAGCCAAGCTCCTCCACGTTCTGCAAGACGGCCAGTATTCGCGTCTGGGCGCGCGGGCTGTTGTGAATGTGGATGTTCGCGTTCTGGCGGCCACCAATATGGATGTGAAGGAAGCGATGCGCTCCGGCCGTTTCCGTGAAGACCTCTATTACCGCTTGAACGTTCTTTCCATTCACATTCCGCCGCTGCGCGAACGCACCGCGGAAATTCCGCTGCTGTTCCGCCACTTCCTGGTGAAATACAGCGAGAAATATCAGAAAGCCGCTCCGGATCCTTCGAAGCATTTGATCGAAGCCGCCCTGCGTTATCCCTGGCCTGGCAATCTGCGCGAACTCGAAAACTTTGTCAAACGCTACGTGATTCTCGAAGATGACGAAGGAAGTTTTCGCGAATTGCTTGAAATGACCGGTCAGCAGCAGCGCTTGATTCCGCGCGAAGCTGCTCCTGTTCCGAAAGAGATGGGCCTCAAAGCGCTCGTGCGGGGTTTGAAAGACGAAGCAGAAATGGAAGCCATCGCCGACGCTCTGGAGAAAACCAACTGGTGCCGCAAGGATGCCGCGAAAATGCTGGGCATCAGTTACAAAGCCTTGCTCTACAAAATGCGCCAATTCAATCTGGATTCTGGACGCGGCGCGCGCTCAGCTGCCGCCAAAGCCGCCAGAGAAGCCGCTGCGAAAGAAGCCGAAGCCAAGGAAAACGCTCCGGTCATTCGCAGTTCTTAAGCAATTCGAAGCTGGCTCGCGATATTCAGCCTTCGCGCGACTACGAGAGTTAGTGATTTCTTTATCGACTGCGATTCGCGAAATCATCGCGCATCTTGCTCCTAAAATGGAATTAAACTAAGGCTAGGTCTTAAAAGTGGGGCTAGTCCTATTACGGCAAAGTGTTGCATATGTAGGGCACATTCAAAGAAATAGCACTATCCTCCTTCAGGCTCCTTGGTCTAGTATTCCGCTCCGACAGAGGCTTTCGCCAGTTCCAGTGGCGCACCCTTGCCGAGATTCCGCCCCCAGCCGGGATTTCGGGAAACGGTAGTTGCTGTTTTCAAAGGATTTGTTCCGGACGCCATTTTTTGGCTGAGATGCCGGAATAAAAACCGCAGCTGTCGATAGCGCACATTCGAGAAAGAACACTTGGTGTACTTTGGAAGAGGGATTGCTACTCTTACCGACGGGGGATGCTGTGAACATTAAACCAATCTTGGTGGAGCGCGCATGACGGAACGTCGCACGGCACGCCGGTACGACCTTTCGCTGCCTGTTAGCGTCCGGCTTCCCATTAACCGAGAGCCCGGAGCGCATGATGGCCAAACCCGGGACATTTCAACGCGCGGCGTTTACTTCATAATGGCAAAAGATCTTGCTCCCGGCACTGAAGTTGACTTTACGCTCACCCTGCCGGCTGAGATCACTCGCGGTACCGAGGTCTTTGTTCGAGCCCACGGGCGAGTGGTTCGCGTTGACAAGCAAAATGACGATCAGCGTGAATCCATAGGAGTCGCTGCAGTGATCGAGCGTTACGATATCATTCGCGGCGAAACACCTCCGAATTAGCCTGGGCACTTTGTAGCCTAGCGATTTGCACGCTCAGTCGCGGTTTTGGGTACTCGTTCTCGGCGCGACCAAGTCGGTATCATGCGCAGAGCTTCTTCTCCTCTGCGACACGAAGCATTTCTTCTGCACCCAATCGTCATGTCCTTTCCAGCTCTCACAGAGTCAGGGCTTCATAGATCGCATCGAAGACCAGCAGAAGGAATTTTATCTTGCGTGTTGCAATTATGCCCGGCGCGGGAGTAGGCTCGGCGAAGTCGCCTCCGCACTGCTCTGCGCGGAATTCAGTGTTCGAGGAGCGCCCATGAAGGTAGCGGACCTGATCGCTGCTCGTCGCGAAGTGTATTGTGTAACCGAGGAAACCACGGTTCACGAGGCCGCTCGCTATTTACGCGAGCGCCAGGTTCGGGCTGTTGGAGTCTGCGATAAACAGGGCGTTCTTCTAGGCGTGATATCGCAAAGCGACGTTTCGGATAAAGTGGCCGCTGAAAATAAGTGTCCGGCCTGGATGCACGTGTCTGAAATTATGACGCGGAATTTGGTGAGCGCCACTCCGGATACTTCTCTGGAAGACTGCTTGCGATTGATGGAGCAGCATGGTATCTATCACTTAGTGGTCCTGGACAATGAAAAGGGCTATCGCGGAATGATTTCCGTAACCGATCTGCTTCAGTTATTTGCTTCGGACCAAAAAGCGCGTGCCGATATGCTGGAAGCTCTAATCTTTCCTCAGCGCTGATTCGCGCCTTAGTCCATCACACTAACTTTCCGCCCGCCGCGCTTTGCCCCCGCATTCCATACGTCCCAGTACTATAAGAATCCCCTTCGCTGGCGGTCCGGTGGCATGGCCGCACTCTTTCTCTTTCCAAACTGAAGCTCCATCACGGTTCCAGTGATGGAATTGAGAAACCGTGTTCCCGAAAGTGCCCAGGCTTTTCTAATTTTCGGCCGGGCCAAGTACTATAGCGCTCCCTCTTTTGTCGATCTTGACCTGTCCAATCTCTGGGGCAACACACTGAAAACAAGTGGATTGAATACTCACGAGCGCTCCATCGTCATGGCGCTGGAGCCCCCCGCTCAGGTCACGTTTGGCGTTCCGTGTGCAAAGTAGATACAGGGCAGATTATTCATCCAGCTTTAACCGAAAGACCTGGACGTTCATGGCATCTACTGCGGAAGCGAGAGCTTTACTTCAAACTCACCCGGTCGAGCTTCCTCCCGAACACGTGTACTTCGGGCCATCGGAAACGATGCAGGCGGTCAGGCAAAGAATTGATCGCGCAGCCGGCTTGAATGTTCCCATCCTCGTTCTTGGCGAGAGCGGAACGGGCAAGGAAGTCCTCGCGCGACTCATTCATGACCGTTCTCCGTGGCGCGACGGCCCATTCGTGAAAGTCAATTGTCCTGCGATCCCGGGAACCCTTCTCGAAAGTGAGCTGTTTGGATTTCAGAAAGGCGCCTTCACCGGCGCGGATTCCTCCAAGCCCGGGCGCATGGAAACAGCTCACGGCGGCACTCTCTTCCTGGATGAAATTGCCGAGCTGGACGCCAGCCTCCAGGCCAAATTATTGCATGTGCTCCAGGACGGCCACTTCACCCGCATCGGCGATCATGAAGAAAGGCGCATGGACGCGCGCGTAATCTGCGCCACCAACCGCGTGCTCGCCAAAGAAATCGCAAACGGCGGTTTTCGCGCCGACCTTTTCTACCGCATCAACGTAATCAGCATCACGCTCCCCCCGCTGCGAGATCGCCGCGAGGATATCCCCTATCTGGTCGAATATTTGCGCGAGCAATTCAATCGTCGCTTTAAGCGCGAAGCAGGCCCAGTCTCCCAGGAAGTTCTCCGCCTTTTGCAGGAACGGGAGTGGCCGGGCAATATTCGAGAATTGGAAAACTGTATGGCGCGATATGTAATCCTCGGCTCAGAAGAAGCTTTCCATGCCGATCGCCACCAGCACCAGGAAAAAAAGCCTCTGAGTTTCGCCTTCGAATTAAATGAAGACGGCAAGATTCCCCTGAAACGCATCGCCCAGCAGGTAACACGCCGCATGGAACACGACGTAATCCTCAAAGTCTTGCAAGCAAATCAGTGGAACCGCCGCAAGGCCGCGGAGATCTTGAAAATCAGTTATCGCGCGCTACTTTACAAAGTCCGCCAAGCCGGTCTCCCTGCCAAGCGCCCGTTACGCAAGGTTGCCGACTCCGAAGATGCGGACACGACGACGATCGATAAATCCTCTCATCTTGACTAGAAGTTTCTCTTAATTCACGTACAAAAGCCTTTCCTCTCAAATTCGCTGGTTGCTTCACTGCTTCACTTTCCCTGCAAAAACCCACGCGATTGAGCTTTTTCCCATTGCCGGTTATATCCAGATCATTTCCGTTTAGCGTAGAACGATAGCCTGCACCGAATCGGAACATCGCCAATTTCTAGCTGTCTCTCAACGGGTTACGAGCCGGTCGCTTCGGCAGTCAGCGTGCACTTACGGCATCGTGATTCTAAGAGATCGAAATACTCAGGGAGCTAGTTACACAATGAAAAACATATCTGGTTGGCTTTTATTGTTCGCGCTGCTTTTGTGCGCACCGGTGGCACACGCTGACGGTTCAGCTTTCGGGACGTTTCCAAGCACGAGCGGCGTCAATGATGGCGGGGCCTTCGTTAGCTCGTTCAATAGTGATGGATATTCTGCCGGGAATTATAACGACGCGGCTCGGCTGTCCTCACAAAGTACGTTGCAATCACACAGTAACTGGATCGCGGCCGGTCCTCACGTCCAAACACTCGTCGTGGCGGCTCCTGAACCTGGCATGCTATTGATGCTTGCCACCGGGCTACTCGGAGTCGGATTTTTCACCCGGCACAAGATGGGCAATTCTCCATTGAAACGCAGTTTAGTTTAGTTTCCTCAATTTCATCCGGCCCGGTGACGAATAACTGTCACCCGGGGCCGGATTTGCCTCAAACTGCCCCAAACGCAGCCCTGCGCCTTATTGATTACCCCGTACCTGTTATGAAATCGTCGACGCTGTCTATCTTGCCCCTGTCGGCCAATTCCGTTAGCCTAACCACGATGGCAAAAGCTACCGCGAAATCCAATCTGAAGGTTTGTCTTCTGTCTCCGCATCCGATGGTACTCGACGAGTTCCGCCGCGTCCTCGCGGATTCCGGCTATCAGATCGTGTCCCGGCAATTGGAATCTATGTTGGCGCCGGACCTTCGCAATCTCGAGGTTCCTCGCGCTGCTGTGTACGTCGTGGATGCTCACGCCGCGCGTCAAGCAACAGGCGCGCTTCTCGCAAACATCCTGGATCACAACGCTACAGCGCGACTACTCGTCGTCGGAGACAATCTTAAGGAAGCCGAAAGCCACACTCTACTTCGCATGGGCGTGAAAGGGATTTTGAATTATGAAGAAGCCCGCGAACAGCTTCCCCGCGCGCTGCCGCTGGTCGCCTCCGGCGGATTTTGGGTACCGCGTACCGTGCTTTCACGCTTTGTGGATTCAATTCTGAATTCCACGCAAGGGCGTCGCCTGCGGGGAAATTCGCCCACCGAGCTAAGCCGCCGGGAACAAGAGGTCCTCAGCGCATTGCTCGAAAATCTTGCCAACAAGGAAGTTGGCGATCGTTTGCACATTTCCGAGCGTACCGTGAAATTTCACGTCTCCAATTTGCTCGCCAAATTTGGTGTGCGCCGCCGCGCAGACCTGATCCTTCTCTGCTATCAGCGTCGCGGCGTAGGGGCCTAGCTCCATTCCTCCTGCACGTTTACTAACCTTCCTTCACTTCTAGTATTCCAGCTTGAGTTCAATACAAGTACGGATCGCTGCTATAATTCCGTGTCCGCGCTTTCCCTGTGGAGATACTTGTAACCCCGTGGCGACCTTTAGCATTGAAAACTTTGGCTGTCGCGCAACCGAGGCCGACGCCGCAGCCCTTCGGCACGGCTTGCTCGCAAGCGGGCTGAAACTCGTTGGCGACCACTCCTCCGCCGATCTCGTCGTGCTGAACACTTGTACCGTGACGGCTGCGGCGGACTCGCAAACACGCGACGCGGTGCGAAAAATTCATCGCGCGAATCCCGCTGCTCGCATCATCGTTACCGGTTGTTACGCGCAGCGAGCTCCGGAGGAAATCGCCGCATTCGACGGTGTCTCCTGCGTCATCGGAAACTCGCATCAGACCGAAATTCCCAAAGTCGCCAATGAATTAATCGGACAAACGAGAACAGGAATGTCTTTCTCGCCGCAGACAACCGAAAGGGACTTCGTTCCGGCTTCAAGTCTCGCCGCAGACCAAATGTCGCTTGCGCGCGGCCCCGCCAAGATTTTAACCGGGGACATCTTTGCCCAGTCTTCCGTGCAGGTCGCGCCCGTGACGGTGGCCCAAGGCGATCGCACGCGGCCGGTCTTGAAAATTCAGGATGGCTGCAACAACCGCTGCGCCTATTGCGTGATTCCTTTTGTCCGTGGCCGCAGCCGGAGCTTGCCGCTGGATACCGTGATCGCCGAAGTTCAAAAGCTTGTCGCTTCAGGCTCGCGAGAAATTGTTCTCAGCGGCATCAATCTTGGTGCGTACGGCCGCGATCTCTCGCCGCGCGCGGGCCTATCCGACATCGTTCATCGCATTCTGGAAGAAACTTCTCTCGAACAGCTTCGGCTCAGCTCCATCGAGCCGCAGGACGTCACCGAGGAGCTCATCTCGCTCGTGGCTTCTTCGGATCGCCTGGCGACTCATTTTCACGTGCCGCTGCAATCCGGCTCCGACCGCATTCTTCGCGCCATGCACCGCTGGTATCGTGCCGCCCATTATGCCGAGCGCATCAAACGCATCCGCCAACTCTTACCGGGCGCCGCGATTGGTGCCGACGTGATCGTGGGTTTCCGGGGAGAGACGGCGGAGGATTTTCAGATGACTTTCGAATTGATCGAGCGGCTACCGTTCACGTACCTGCATGTGTTTTCATTTTCCGCCCGGCCTGGCACGGAGGGTGCGCATCTCGCAGGGGCCGTCTCCGGCATCGTCATTCGCGAACGTGCTCGCACGTTGCGCGCCCTGGCGCAGAGAAAATCTTCTGAATTTCGCGCTTCACAAGCGGGTCGCACTGTGAGAGCGCTCACACTTGTCGGCGGAGACGACACCTGGACTCCAGCGATGACTGCGAATTATCTAAAAGTTCGAATTCCCGGCCGCCTGCCTGCTAATCAATGGCACGAAGCATGCCTGTCTTCTGATGAAACTTCAGTCGCAGTGCTCGACGCTGTTAGCTTTCAAGAATAACTTCCGCAAGCGCCAGATTCCCGCTGTGTGTAATGGTGAGAGAAATGTTTCTTACGCCCAAATCCTCGGCGATCCGTTTCGCCACGCCTTTCAGACTCAGCGATGGCTTCCCGCTGGGCTCTCGTATAACTTCAATATCGCGCCACCGAACGCCCCGTCGCCAGCCCGTCCCCAAAGCCTTCATCGTTGCTTCCTTTGCCGCGAAGCGTCCCGCGTAGCGCTCAAATTTATTTCGGTAGCTTTCGCAATAGGCCACTTCGCTGGGAGTGTACAATCGCTCGAGAAAGGGCGCGCCGTGCCGCGCGATGGCCGCCTCGATCCTGTCAATTTCCGCGATATCCAATCCCAGCCCGACTATCAATTTGTCCCTTCGTCGCGTGGCGGACAGCTACAACGAAACGTGATTACGTGCGAGCCTGCACGAATTCGCAATTATACCTATAATTGATTTAGCGCTGGAGCATCACGCGCACCCGAGGCAAGCGGAGTGAATCCCGTAGCTACAAAAAGAAAAGCTTTGCCGCGCAAGCGCTCGCCGAAAAGTTCTCAATGGCGTCAGCGGCGAGCAGCCGGCTTGCGAATCCTGGAAGCCCCGCAATTCGCGCGACTCGATTGGCTCGTTCACGGATTCAGCACGCGGCCTGGCGGCGCGAGCGAATTGGAAACCCATCAGGACGGGCGTAACGGAACTGAAAAGGTTTTGAATCTTGGCTTCGCCGAGTGGGACACTCGCGAGCACGTTCTCAAGAATCGCCAGAATTTCTTTGCGGCTTTGAAAGCGAGTGCCATGCGCCAAATAGCCGTGCGCCAAATTCATTCGGATATCGTTCACGTCGCGAATTCCGCGGACGCTGAACCGTCGGCGGAAACTGCTAAAGCGGATGCCTTGATTACAAACGTGCCCGGGCTCCTGTTGACAGTGCAGGTAGCTGATTGCGTTCCGATTCTCCTCGCTGACAAAAAGCGTCATGCGATTGCGGCTGTACACGCAGGCTGGCGCGGCACCCTACAGCGCATCGCCGAAAAAGCTCTCGGACGCATGCAGATGGAATTTGGAACGCGCCCGGAGGACGTGCTTGCGGCGCTGGGCCCCGGTATAGGCCAGTGTTGTTTCGAAGTCGGACCCGAAGTCGCTGCGGAGTACGCGGCAAAATTTCCGAATGCGCCGGAATGGTTTCAAGGCCCTTTCGATTCCCTCGCCCGCGGCGATAACGATCCGAACTGGCTCCCGTGGCTCACTATGCGTCCGCCCGGCCACCAACGCCCTGCGCCGCGCGTTCACCTGGATCTGATCGCAGCCAATCGCTCGATTTTGAGCGCTGCGGGCGTGCCCGCCGAAAATATTGTCTCTTCGGGATTCTGCACCGCTTGCCGCACGGACCTTTTCTTTAGTTTTCGCCGCGAGCGCGTCACCGGCCGCATGATGGCCGCCATCGGTATTCGATAGTTCAACCGTCGCGCTCAGATATTCGTCGGCGAAATTTGCGAAAGGGTCGAACTCCCCGACCTTCCCGCGGACTCCAGCAGCGCCAGTTGCCCGCACGCCGCCATCACATCCTGACCCCGCGAATAACGCACGAAAGCCCGCACATCCTTATCCGCAAGGATTCTTCGGAACTCTTCGATCCGCGACGGGTCCGGCTTTTCAAACGGCAATTCCCCCGGATTCCACGGAATCAGATTCACTTTGGCGCGCAGATTCGCCAGAAGTCTTGCAACGCGCCGCGCGTCTTGCGGCGAATCGTTGAACCCTCCGAGCAGCACGTACTCAAACGTCAAATGTTCCCACGGCCGCAGCGGATACCGCTCGCAAGCTTCGATCAGCTTTTCAATCGGATACTTTTGATTGATAGGCATGATTTTGTCGCGCTGCTCGTTCGACGACGCGTTCAGCGAAATCGCCAGTTTCGGCCGCACCTTTTCAAGTCCCAGCTTCTCAATCCCAGGAATAATCCCGCTGGTCGAAAGTGTGGTGTGCTTCGCCGAGATGGCCATGCCGTTCGGGTCGAGTAAAATTCGCAGCGCGGCAATCACCGCTTCGTAGTTCAGCAGCGGCTCGCCCTGGCCCATCAGGACCACATTTGTCTGCGGTTTCAACGCCGCGCGGTTGTCTTCCAGCGAAACCAAAACCTGTCCGACCATTTCGCCGGCGGTCAGGTTACGGATTAATCCGAGAGTGGCTGTCAAGCAGAAGTGGCAATCCACCGCGCATCCTGCCTGCGTCGAAATACAAATCGTCTGGCGATTTTCTTCCGGCATGAACACGGTTTCAATTGTCGCGGCCTTCGTGTTTCGGCTCCCAGCGCCAGTTGTCTCCAGCGCAAGAACATATCGCACCGTTCCATCATCCGAGCGATACGTACGCAGTGTCCTGGGCAACTCAATCACAGCCTCCTGCGCGAGCCGGTCGCGCAAAGCGAGCGGAAGATTCGTCATCGCGGCAAATTCCGGTCGGCGTTCGGCATAAAGCGCGTGATAGATTTGCGCGCCGCGGTATGCGGGCTCGCCCATCTTCAGCAAAAAATCGCGCAGCTCATCCGGCGATTTTCCCAGCAGATTCACAGCGTTCTTTGCCGCTTGCGGAACCATTCTGAAACCATGATAGCACGCCGTTCAGCGCCGTTTTTCTGATGCCCTTCACTCAACGCATTGCTATAATGCCCTAATAACGCCGTTTTCTTGGCTTACGATGCTCGCGCGGGGAGAGTTGCCGATGGAATCGCTTCCAATCGACGAATGGGTAAAGCAGCTTTGCGCTATCCCCGAAGCGGAGTTTTCCATTCGGCGAGTCTTTGATTTCACCGCTCAGAAATCCATTCAGCCGGAAACGCTTTCCCCCTATCTTTTTTACGCCAAGAGCCACTACACCCGAAACTTGATTTACAAATGCAAGCTTTTCGAAGTCATGGCCATCTGCTGGAACGTCGGCCAGGTCAGCCGCATCCACAATCACCGCGACCAGAATTGCTGGATGGTGACGCCCATCGGCCGCCTGCGCGTGCAGAATTTCCGAGTCGATACCCGCGACGCCTCTCATTCCACCTGCAAGCTCGTTCCTTCCGATGCGTACGATATGGATCCCGAACATCCCGCAGTGGTGCAGCCCGAAGAGCCCGTGCATCAAGTGCTGAATCTTCCGGAATTCGGCCAGCCCTCAACCAGCGTGCACATCTATTCCTATCCGTATTCTTCTTGCGAAGTTTATTCCATCGATAAGGGAGTCTATGCCGACGTCCCGCTGCACTATTCCAGTGAATACGGCAAGCTTGATCCGGACGAGAAGTTGATGTAAGAGCTTTGCCGCCCGTATCTCGCGCAGAGAGTCTAGAAACATTCGCGCTGCTCCCATGACATTCTTGCCCGCGCCATGCCAGAATAGATAAATACATGCCCAATGCCATGCAGGTTGACACACCGCAAAAAATCCAGAAGGAAGTGTTGCCCAACGGCCTCGTCGTCATCACCGAGCCCATGGAACACGTTCATTCCGTTTCCGTGGGAATCTGGCTGCGCGCAGGCTCGCGCCGCGAGCCGGCTGAACTCAACGGCATCTCCCATTTTATCGAGCACATGGTTTTCAAGGGCACCAATCGGCGTTCCGCGGAGGATATCGCTCGCGAGGTGGATAGCGTGGGCGGCATGCTGGATGCCTTCACCTCCAAAGAAATGGTCTGCTTCAACGCCAAAGTGCTCGACGAACATCTTGCAAAAGTGTTTGACGTCATTGCGGACATGGTCCTGGAGCCGAAATTCGCGGAAGACGAGATCGAGCGCGAAAAATTGGTAATCCTCGAAGAAATCCGCATGACCCAGGACAATCCCGAAGACCTGGTGCACGAGCTCTTCACCCAGAATTTCTGGTATCCCCACGCGCTCGGAAAGCCCATTCTCGGCACTCCTGAAACCGTGGGAGCATTTTCGCGCGCCACGCTCTGCTCTTGGTTTCAGGAACGGTACTCGCCGCAGAACATGGTAATCACTGCCGCGGGCCACTTGAGCCACGCGGAACTTCTCGATCTTGTCGCGGAACGCTTTGCGACCCGCCCAGCCGGAAATGCATGGACTCCCGAGTCTGTTCCGGTCGCCGCTCCGCACATCACCCTGTGCACCAAGCATGAGTTGGAGCAAGTGCATCTCTGTATGGGCGTTTTGTCGCTGCCGATGACGGATCGCCGCCGCTTCGGAGTGTCCGTGCTCAGCAATGCTCTAGGCGGCGGAATGTCTTCGCGTCTCTTTCAGAATATTCGCGAACGCAAAGGTCTCGCTTACTCGATTTTCAGCGAACTGAATTCCTATCGCGATGCAGGCGTGCTTTCGGTCTATGCCGGAACCTCGCTGGAAACGCTCGGCCAGTTGGTGAGCTGCGTCCTCGATGAATTCCGCCGCATGAAGGACGAACCGCTTCCGGAAGAAGAATTGCGCCGTGTAAAAGACCATCTAAAAGGCGCCACGCTTCTGGCTCTCGAAGGTACCGGGCAGCGCATGACCAGTCTTGCTCGCTATCACATTTATTTCGACCGGCACTACACCGCGCGGGAACTGATCGCCATGTTGGAAGAAGTCACCGCCGCGGATGTCCAGCGTCTGGCCCAGGAATTTTTCCAGTCCGACCGCATGGCCGCCTCGGTGGTCGGCAACCTCAACGGCTTCCAGCTCACCCGCGACCAGCTTGCACTTTAATTCATCACCTGAATGGCTGTTGTTGACGTGAGCGTCGCAGTTTGCCATCATCTTCGCGGTTCCTGCGCGCAGTTCTTCGCAGCGCGGGGCCTGACTGAGGGACCCAATCTCGTTTCGAGTATCCATTCTGGCGTCGGGAAGCACGGGCAACTGCACGTTGCTCGAGACAGGTAGTACCACTCTCCTCATTGATGCCGGCCTCGGTCGCAAGGAAATGATGCGGCGTTTCGAAGCGCTCGGCCGCCAGCGTCCCGAGCACGTGGACGCCGTCCTGATTACCCACGAGCACAGCGATCATTCCAGCGCTATGGCGCAAATGGCGCGCGAGTGGAAATGCCCAGCCTATCTCACCGAGCTGACCCATCGCGAAATTTTGCGGCTGTGCGAGGATGGCCCGGTAAGAAAGATCGAGCGCATCGAATACGTGCGCCCCGGCATACGGTTCGAAATCGGCGATATCGAAATCACTCCGTTCACTATTCCCCACGACGCCGCCGACCCGGTCGGTTACTGCTTCCGTTCAAACGGAATCAAAGTGGTAATCGTCACCGATCTCGGCTACATGCCCGAGCTGGTGAAGCAGTATTTGCGCGAAACCGATTTTCTGATTCTCGAATCGAATCACGATCTCGATATGCTGAAGGTCGGACCCTATCCGTGGTACATCAAGCAGCGCGTGATGAGCCGCACCGGGCATCTTTCGAACGCCGTGGTCAGCGATTTCCTCGCCGACACCGAATTATTTGACGCCCGCCCGCAGCACCTAGTCCTCGCGCACCTCTCCGAGCAGAATAACTCTCCGGACATCGCGCGCATTTGCGCCGAAGAAGCCCTCGGCCGCCGCCCGGGAGAATTCGCCTTCCGCGGCACGCTGCACGTCGCCTCGCAACGCGTCCCCCTCGGCCCCTTCGACCTGTAATTTCCTACCGCGATTCCTCGCGGCGCGAAAGGTTCTCGAAAAATAGATCATGCATCGTGCGCGTTCCGCCGGATTCCAAATCCGCGCTGCGCACGATACCAATTCGCGCGTCAAAAAGAGTTTCCGCAGTCACGGCAACGCCGGGTGCCACTTCAATCTGAACCAAATCGGCGCCGCGATAGCCTTCACCGGCGGCCTCCCGCAGGCCGCGGCACTGATGGCACATTCCGGTCTTATTGATAAGCGCGCAAAGACCATCGTAATCCTCGATCATTTTGGCGCGCGCTGCCGCCAGGCGATGGCGAAATACAGGCTCCGAAACACTAAGGATTCCGGCAGCTTCCTCGCCGGTGAACCCTAGAACCTCTCGCAGCATCAGCGCTGCTTGTTCTTCCGGCGGCAGCGTGCGAGAAATGCAGGAAAAGCAAAACGCGATATGTTCACGAATTTCGTAACGAAATTCCGGCTGGTGCATCAATCGAAGCAGTCCATCGATCTTTTCCTGGTCGGCTAGCGTTTCTTTTTCACCGAGAAGTTGTGCCTCCACGCGCCAGCGCTTCCGCTTGCGCAGATGATCCAGGCAGACGTGCGTGGCGATGCCGAAGACCCAGCTCTTGAATCGCGCTTCTCCGCGATACTCGCGAATATTTTCCAGCACGCGCACAAGCACATCCTGCGTCAAATCCTCGGCATCCTGACGGAGCGTCACCATCCGATAGATGTAGCCAAAAAGTGGCTTGCGCCACGGGTCAAGAAGCGAACCGAATGCGTTCGGGTCACCCCGGCGCGCCCGATCGACCAATGCCGCTTCTTCGTCTGGCGGAATTTGCGGTAGAGGGTAAAGTGACATCGTGTGTCCCCTTTAGTGGGGCGGAGCCGCGACAGTTTACACCCGTCTATCCCACTGTCGCGGCTCCATCCATTTTACTTCTGGATGAGCAGTTGGCAGAGTTGCAAGCGATTGTTCGAAGGGTCACGAAACGTCGCGAGTTTGACGACGCCTGGAATTTCTTCGGTCTTACCCTCGAATGAAACGCCGCGCGACTCCAGGCGTTTGCGTTCGCGCTCTATATCTTCCACCTGCAAGATGATTGTAGCTCCCGGTTCCTTGGCTACGTGCCCGTTCCCGGCCAAACCGATTGATGCTTCGCCTTCCGCGCCGGCAAACTCCGCCCACTGCTCCATCTCAAACGTTTTCTTCAATCCCACCGTCTCGCCGTAGAACTTCTTGGCCTGCTGGAAATCCTTCACGCTGAACCAGGAAACAGTAACTTTCATCGTATTCTCCTCGTTTTGAAGTTTGTGCTGCTGTGATCTATGTCGTTTGGCGCGGGAATTTCCGCCAACGACAAGAAAATGCGAACCTTGCAGGTACAGCGGACAGAAGAGACGAGTGGCCGGACCCAACCGATTCTGCGTGTGATAAAATAAGGAACTGTGCCTGCCCCTTAGCGTTGAAATGACACGGGAACGTGTTCGAAATCGAGTAGCATTGGCGCAGTGCGATGACGTTTCGAACTGCACGAACGCACAACTCTTGAGGAATCGACATTGATTGGACGATATACACGCGCAGAAATGGGCCGCGTCTGGGGCGAAGAAAATAAATTCCAGAAGTGGCTTGACGTTGAACTAGCCGCTACGGAAACACTGGCGGAAGCCGGCATCGTTCCGCGCGAAGCCGCCGTGAAATTGCGCGAACGCGCGCGAATCGATGTGGCGCGCATCAACGAGATTGAAGCGAAAGTTAAGCATGACGTAATCGCGTTCACCATTGCGGTGCAGGAAGCGGTGGGTGATCCCGAGGCTGGCCGCTGGCTGCATTATGGTCTCACCTCGAACGACGTAGTGGATACAGCGCAAGCGCTTCTCATTCGCCAGGCGTCGCAGCTGATCGAAAAAGATTTGGAAGCATTTGGCGAAGTGCTAGCACGCCGCGCCTGGGAGTTTAAAGACACCCCACAAATCGGCCGCACGCATGGCATTCACGCTGAGCCGATCACCTTCGGCCTCAAAGTGGCAAATTGGTACGCCGAAAATCGCCGCGACCTTGCGCGCTTTCAAGCGGCGGCGCAGCAGTTGGCGGTGGGGAAAATTTCCGGTGCAGTAGGGACTTGCACGCATCTCGGTCCCGAAATCGAGCAGAAAATCTGTCAGCGCCTTGGCCTCGCGACCGCACCGATCACTTCCCAGGTAATCGAACGCGACCGCCACGCGCAATATCTTTCCACCCTTGCGATTGTGGCTGCGTCGCTCGAGCGTGTCGCTCTGGAAATTCGCCACTTGCAGCGCACGGAAGTCCGCGAAGTGGAAGAGCCGTTTGGCGGCGAGCAGCGCGGCAGTTCAGCCATGCCGCACAAACGCAATCCGGTTTCGAGCGAACAGATTTGCGGCCTCGCCCGCGTGGTCCGCGCAAATTCCATGGCCGCGCTCGAAAACGTCGCCCTGTGGCACGAGCGCGATATTTCGCACAGCTCGGTCGAGCGCGTAATTCTTCCCGACTCCACGATCTTGGTCGATTACATGCTTCACCGCGCAACCGAAATCGTCAGCAATATGAAAGTGTTTCCGCAGCGCATGCAGCGCAATCTCGATTCCACCATGGGTCTGATCTTTTCCGGCCAACTTTTGCAGGATTTAGTGGAACACGGCGCGCCGCGAGAAGACGCTTACAAATGGGTGCAAGGCCACGCCATGTCCGCGTGGGAGTCCGAGACAAGTTTTCGCGATCGGATCGCCGCGGATGCGAACATCCGCAAATTCCTCGACGAGAAAGCTCTGGCCCACACTTTTGATTTAAAGCGCCAGCTGCGTGCGGTGGACGCAATTTTCCGCCGCGTCTTCGGCGCAAAATCTTCCGCTGCGAGCTAGTATCCCGCTCGCTACCCTGCCGCCGCTTTCATTGGCCAACTATGGCTTGGGATTTTCTTCCACGGGCGTGGATACGCCCAACTTTACTTCGGATGAGAATTTCTTGTAATCGCTGTACCTGTCGATCTCATTCGCCTTCACTTTAAAGAAAACCACCCGCGCGGCTGCGTGAACTTCGGCGTAGGACGGCAGCCACACTTCGTCGTTGACCATGGTTTGTTCGAAGACCAGATTTGAGCCTTTCGAGAGCGAAGCTAGAATCCCTCCCCCGATTTTTGCGTTGTCGTTGAATCGCGCTTCCAGGCGTGCCACGTCTCGGGCTTGTTCGTCCACCCACAGAACTCCGCCGAGCTTCTGCACGATGCTCTCAACTAGTTTTTTCGGCTTGTAGTCCGGATTTGGCCCGAAATCAAAGACGATCACTTCCTGGCCGCGGAAAAGTTCGCGCCGGGGATTTGTGAAGCGCTCGGCGCGGAGGAAATCTGAAATCTGAGCTTGATCTTGTTCATCCCGCTTCGCCTGTTTTTTAGGATCGTTCTCGAGCTCGGTTTGCTTTTTCTTCTTCTCGTCGAAGTCCTTGCTGAAGCGCTCGTCCTCCTTTTTCTTTTCATCGCCCTCCAGCGGTTTGCCGTCCTTGGCCAGCAAATGGCGCACTTCCTCTTCGCCCACGTAAAAAATGTCATATTCCTTCACCGTGCGCGAAGTCACTTGGCCGTTCGAGTCCGTTTTTTCTTCTTCCTCGGTCAAACGGCAGGTGTACTTCTTGAGGATTTCGTCCACGGTCTTCTGATTTTTATCGATGTCGAGCAACAGCTTGGCGATATCCGGCAGCGGCCGGTCTTCCGCGCGTGGAAAATCAAAGATGGAGTCTTGAACCGGCGCATTTATTTCAACCCTGGTCATCGCTATCTGATAAACGTGCCCGCCACGGTGCAGTTCAATACGATTGGGCTCCAAGATTCCGCTTACAGGCTTGTAGTCGAAATAGTCGATTTCGTCTGCCGCGTTTGCAGCCGGCGCGTCTCCCGCTTGTGAGTTCGGCTTGGCGCTGGCAGCCAAAGGCCTTGGTTCAGGTGCCGGAACGATTTCGCGAACAATGAGATGGGTTTGCGTATCGAAGAAAACTTCGCGAGTAACTCCGGGCGCGAGCGAAAACTCCAGGTGATAAGCCTCCCGGCCACGCACGTTTTCGACACCGGCAAATCGTGCGCCGAGCTTGTCCTTCTTCGCATTCGCCAAATGCCCATTCAAATAGCGCGAGGTGGCTTCCCACTCGGCCGCTTCCGCGCCGGTAAGCGTGTGCGGAGTTCCGGTGGAATCCTGGCCCCAGGCGGACATGCCGTTGTAAGCAGCGACGGTGTGCTGCGGCTCGATGACGATTTCCGAATAAACTTTATTGGGGGCTTTGGTAATTAACGAGTACGAGCCGTTCGTGTCCGTGGATTCCTCGCGCAAACTGCCTGCAATGCTCAGCGACTGTATTTTCGCCAGCGCTTTTGCGCTACCTTCCGTGCGTAAATATTCATCGATGATTTTCTGCGGAGTCTGACCCGGGCAAGTGGAGGAAACAGCAAGCAGCAGGACCATCACGAAATAAAGACGGCAAATTGCCGGCGTCATTTTGTCATTCCTGTCTCGATTAAAAGACCGCGGCTTCATCAGGAAATCCATGCGCGCAGATTGAAACCCGCCAGACTCAGGAAAGTTTTGCCGCGTTTTTTCGTTTCATTCGTAGCCTGTAATCAGGCTAGCACACTCTTATTGGATGCGCTGGATGTAGCGAGCTTCGGAGGTGTCCACTTTCACTTTGTCGCCGTTGCCGACGAACGGCGGCACGTTGATGACCAGGCCCGTTTCGAGCTTGGCCGGCTTCATCACTGCGCTGGCCGTGGCTTTCTGTATCGTTTGTTCGGTATCGACCACGGTCAAATCAACTGTGTCGGGCAGCAGAACGCCGATTGGCTTGTCGTCGTAATATTCGATCTTCACCGACAGATTGGGGATCAGGTAGTCCTTGGTGTCGCCCACAATGTCATTTTGCAGCGCGAGTTGTTCGTAGTTCTGGGAGTTCATGAAATGGTGGCCGTCGCCATCGCTGTAGAGGTATTCATAGTCGATCTCGTCCACCGTCACTTTTTCGACGAACTCTTCAGCCCGAAACCGATAGTCCATCATCGAGCCGCTGCGAAGATTGCGCATTTTAGTTTGCATCGAGCCGCGCTTGTTGCCGGGGGTGCGATGGTCCACGCTGTAAACCACGTGGAGATCGCCTTCGTGCATGATGATCATACCGGGGCGCAATTGGGTCGACTTTAGCATTGGTGCTCCTGGGTTCTTTTCGGGATATTTTCCCGCCGCTTCGGACACATTGGCACAGTGCGAGCCAGCAGAGGGTATTTCAATCGGGCGGCGAACGACGCAAGGCCCTTCTCGGCGCAAATCTCATACTTCACCGAAGCCCCAATTATAGCGGTCTGCACGCCTATCGGTCAAACCTGCTGGATGACTGGCGGCAGCTAGACCCAATCGAAGGTAAAGTCAAAAACGCCTCCAAAACAGCATGCCTCGACGCCTTAAGTTGAGATTCGGGAACTTTTCTTCGGATTCCAGGGAAGTCGTTGGTAACAATCGCATCTCAATACGCATCTATTCTTGTGAACAAGAGGAAAGGGCTGCGACTTTTTTCTTTCGCAAGGGTTAGTTTGCGATGGATTGGTCTCGGTCCGTTCATTCGGGACTCAATATTCGCTTTCAGGCCGCGGATCGGCGGCGGTACATGTCTTAATCGATTGGCAACTAGAGCAACATTATCATTGGAATCGAGTCAACCTTTTCGTTCTAATTCAAATCGAAAGAAAGGCCACTTGGAGGCAAAAATGAAGAGAATTCTGCAAGGCTTGGGGTTCGCGGCCCTTCTGGCCCTCGCTCTGAATGCGGGCCCGGCTCATGCGCAGGCCGTTGTCGCGACCACTGCATCTCCCATCCCGCTGAGGTACGACGTCAGCAAGGAAGTCACTTTCAGCGCCACCGTTCAGAGTGTTCCGTCGAAATCCTTGCAAGGGCGCACGACGGCCTCTCGCCTGATGCTCCGAACAACTTCCGGCACGGTGCAGGCGAGTCTCACCTCTTTTGCTCTGAACGGAAAAGAAGCTATTTCTATTGCCCCGGGCGCGCAAGTTCAGGTGACGGGAGTAATGAAGACGATGAGAAATAATAAACAACTCTTCCTGATTCGCCTCATTCAAACCGGCGGCCGAACTTATGCGATTCGGAACGAATTTGGATTTCCGTTGGAACATCCAGCGGCCAATACCTCCACCGCAACCCAGTCCAAAGGAGGCCAGCTATGAATCGCGTATCTCTCTGCATCGTTCTGCTTGCGCTAGGACTGACAGCTGCCTGCGGTGGCGGTTCGAGCAGTAACAACATACTGGTTAGCATCAGCCAGGCGCCTCCCGGATTCTTGGCCCCTGGCGCAACAACATCGATTACCGCTGCGGTGACCGGAAGTTCCAAGGGCGTTAATTGGAGTTGCACTCCCGGCAACTCGGCCGCCACTTGCGGCTCATTCAATCCCGCGTCTACCAAAAGTGGAACCGCCACCATGTATACAGCGCCCCCCGGAGCTGGCCCCGTGATCATCACGGCGTCCTCCGCGGCGAATAGCGCGGCGTTCGCGACTGCAAACGTACAAATCTCCACTTCCGGGGGTCTGGCGGGCAATTATGCATTCTATGTGAGCGGTTTCGACGGGAACGGTACCTATTCTCTCGCAGGTGCAGTGACGATTGCCGCCGACGGCACCCTCACAGGCGAGCAAGACTACAACGATATTGTCGTCTCATCACCCAGGGGCGGCGATATGATTATGGCGGGCAGTAGTTTGTCGTTCGACCCCGCCACTGGCCTCGGAACGCTGATTTTGCAGACGAACAACCCCCACCTCGGATTGAACGGCTTTACCGAAACTTTCGCGCTCAATTTCGTAAACAACAGCCATGCGCTTATCGTTCAGGCTGACGGAAGCGCAACTTCCAGCGGGAGCTTTGATCTGCAGACTTTGCCCAGCACACTGTCTGGTGGGTATTCGTTCACCCTCTCCGGTGCGCATGATCATTCAGGTGAGTCGTTCATCTACGGAGGCGTCTTCTCGGTGTCCGGGACAAGTTTAAGCAACGGCTTGATGGACGCCAATGATGGACACGGCATCATAACCCTCGGCCAAAACTTTACCGGAACATTGATGGCCGCAGACACGTTCGGTCGCGGCACCGGCACCTTGTCCAACACCGTTGGTGGTCTTTCCGCCTCAATTGTCTATTACATTGTCGGTCCCGAAGCGATTCGGATTATCGACATGGATGGTTCCGACACCGCGGTCGGCTCGGCTTTCGGTCAGGGCGACAACACCTTCGACAACACCTCGCTTTTGACCTCCATCTTCAGCGTCCAAAGCAATTCTGCCGGATTTCCCTATACCGCAGTTGGTCAGATCGTTCCGTCTGGCGCTGACGCAGTTCGGGCGAACTCAGTCCGGCCTGAGGTCGTCGTGACGAATAACTTTAGCGGCACCGCGGATGTTAACGAGACTGCGGACTCCGGTCTGGATCCTTTCTTCTTGGAGGCAGCCGCAATTAACGGTACCTATTCCATCCAAAGCAATGGGTACGGGAGCCTGACGATTGGATCTACCGACGATGATCTACTGCTCGACGTCTCCGCTCTCGGAATCTACATGGTGGACCCCAACATCAACATCAGCGATCCGAATAACGCTTCCGGCGGCGGAGGCGCCCTTGTTGCCGATCTCGACGTCAATGTTGCCGGCTCGGGTGTTTTGGTTCCTCAAACGAACCCGGCTCCCGCGCTTTTTGCGGGAAATTATGCTCTGGGACTCCAGGATTTCGCTCCCAATAACGGCGAGTTTGATTTCGTCGGGTACGCTCAGGACGTAACGCCGGCATCGACGACAACTTCGGGCACCTTCGCCGGAGCTGGAACCGTCAGCGATCCGGGGGAGTTGCTGGTCTCCGGTCAGATTTCCGATACGGGGACGTTCTCGACCCCTTTCAGCCTGGATACAACAAACTCCGCCGGGCGCTATCTGATGAACTCGTTCACCGTGGACGTGGGTGACGGCGCGTTCCAGATTCCCTACGGAGCCATTATCTATCAGGCTAGCGGAGGCCAGCTGTTCTGGATGGAAAACGGCGGCGACGAGTTCAACGCCGATATCGCCGAGAGCGTTTTCAGTGGGCAGATCCAGCAGCAGGTGCTTCCGTTAGGGGCGGATGCCAGGAAAGCGGCGGTCAAGACTACACCAAAAAAGTAACCTACAACTGACGGTCGGTTGCGCAGCCGGAGCGATCCGGCTGTGCAACTCCGTCGTCCACTTCTCCTTCGATTTGAGTCCTGTTCCATAATCTTTCGGAATAGTTAGGGCTGGGGCTGCGGCTGCGCTTGCGATTGGGCGCGGGCTTCGGCCATGATTTTCTCGATTTCGTCGCTCGTACGCGGGAGTTTCGCGGAGAGGAGCTGGTTGCCGTCCTGGGTGACCAGGATGTCGTCTTCGATGCGCACGCCGATATTTTCTTCGGGGATGTAAATGCCGGGCTCGTCGGTGATTACCATTCCCGCGGCAAGCGGGCTGCGATCGTTCACGTCATGAACGTCGAGGCCGAGATGATGCCCCACGCCGTGAAAGAAATAGCGGCCAAGCGTGTTGCCGTGCAAGTCGTGGCCGTGCGTGTTGATGTAGTCGTAGGCGACCTGATGGACGCTCTTGGGTCCCTCCCTGAGCATGGCGCCGGGCTTGATCGCGGCGAGCGCCGCGTTCTGCGCGCCCAGAACGATTTCGTAAATTTCGCGCTGGCGAGCGGTGAACTTGCCGTTGGCCGGAAGCGTGCGCGTAATGTCCGCCGCGTAACCGCCGTATTCACAGGCCACGTCGATGACGACTACATCGCCATCCTTTATTTCGTTCTTCAGCGCGTCGTAATGCAGCACCGTGGAATAAAGTCCGGCGCCGACGATGGGCGCATAGGCTTCGCGCGAGCAGCCCTCCATTTCATGAACTTCCTTCATGCGCGCGGCAATCTGATATTCGAAAAGTCCGGGGCGCATCATTTTCATCGCGGCAAATTGCGCGTCCACCGAAATGTCCACTGCTTTTTGAATCAGGGCGATTTCGCCGGCGGATTTTATCTGGCGCAGAGCAGCCAGCGCCGGAGAAATATCTTCCACGGTTGACTGCGGCACGCTGCTGCGGACCCATTCGCTCCAGGTGGTCAGGTGCGGGTAGCCTTTTTCCTGCTTGGGAGGCAGCTCGGTGTAAAACGTGGAATACGTTTTGGCGAGATTGGCCAGGTCCGCGCGCAGATTGGCGAAAGGCTCGACCGCCTGGAATCCCGTTTCTTCCGCGATGCCCGGATCATCGGGGCCCATCTGGGGACCTCCCCATTTTTCCGCAGCGGGATTGCGCGGAGGAAGATACAGAATCTCGTGCGGCCCCGTGGCGGGATTGGCGCCGGCAGAATCGGGGATCAGAAGTAGCGCGGCGTCCGGCTCACTGTGCCCCGTGAGGTAGTAAAAATTCTGCTCCTGAAAGAAAACGGCGAGGTCGCCCGCGTCCTGACGGCTGGTGTAGCCAAACAGAACGACTGGCCCCTTGATCGTAGCCCGCAGCTTCGCACGCCGCGACTGGTATTCCGCGTTGGGCTGCCGATACCGCGCCTGAGAAAGAAACGAACCGCACGCAAGGATAAGCAACAGCAAACCGCAGCGTTTTAGAAATCCAGTGGCGAGTGGCGAGTGACGAGTGGCTAGCGGCCCTTCCTGCGTCAGGGTAAACGGACGCGATCCGTGGACCGCGACCCGTGTTCCGTGAACTGAGCCGGGCGAGAACATGGGCCAATTCGATGAGGGCTTACGTGCAATTCTAGAACCGGTTAGAAATGTCGCGGTCGTTTGTTTTGAGTGAGTTACAGCCAATTCTGTTTGTGAGCCAGAACCGGTTAGAAATGGGCGCGAGCAGCCAAATGCGTCGCGAAAAGCTGATCGCTCAGGTGCGGTTGTGGCCCCGGGTAGAAATGGCGCGGTCGTTTGTTTTGAGTGAGTTACGTCGTTTTCTACATTTTGACCAGAACCGGGTAGAAATGCAGTTGGAGGCGGTGTTCCGTGGCCCGCGGTCCGTGGCCCGCGAAGCGAAACCTCGATCTGGTCGCGCATCGTAGCGGGTGAACCTGGGATTGCGGGCGGGCAGGGGGCCGGGACTGCGTTTTGTTGAAGCGCTCGACGATATTCAATTTTAATCACACGAAACGCTAGCACGTTGTTTTGCGGGTTTCAAGGCCCTGTGCGTGTGAGCATAACTCTACACCAATAAGGACAAACCAAGATGCCGGGCTAAAGGCCCCGGCGCTACATTTAAACCTAAGGCAGAGCAAGGAGTCGGGCTGAGCGTCCCAGCGTTACATTCAAACCTAGGGTAACAGCAACAGCGGGTTCGTTTCCGCGATTGATTTTCGTTTACCAACGAACACCTGGGCAAGCAGGGCGGGAAGAGTCGGCGGCTGGGTCTTAAAGATTTAAATGTAGCGCCGGGGTCTTTAGCCCGGCAGCTTTTCTTTTTTCCACGGCGGCGTCCATTCCGGTTCCGAAGAGGGGCCCTTCAATAATCCTGTGCCTATCTCCGTGAAGGAACCTAAGAACGGATAGTCCGTAGGGGTACGGCAGATGCCCTGGCGGACGGGATTCATCCAAATGTACCAAGCGACGCGGTCAGCGGCATCGGATCGGCGCAGGATGCGGTCGTAGTATTTGAGCTGCCAGAGGCGGCGATGCGTCCGTCGCTCGAATTCGAACGCGGTTTCCTGCTTGAAGGATTCGACGAATTTCATCAGGTTGCTTTCATCTGCGGCGGCAGTAGCCAGCGCGTGCAGATGGTCCGGCATGACGCAGTAGGCATGGATAAAAAAGAGGCAAGCAGCAGCATGTTCTTGAAGGCGCGTAATCAGCCAACGAGCGATGCGCGGATTAGCACCGAGGCGGCGACGGCCGTCGAAGCACAGAGTAACAAAGTAGGAGCTCCGACCGAGATAATTACCCGCAGGGAGGCGAATGTTTTTGCGTTTCAGCGCGGGCGTGGCGGTCATGAGAGAAAGATGCCGCGCTAAAGACCGCGGCGCTACATTTAAACCCTACGACCAGAGGTCTGAGGGCGCTGGTTCTTATAGCAGCATATGACACGGTGAGCAACAGGGAGCGGGGGGCGCAAAGGCAAGATGCCGGGCTGAAGGCCCCGGCGCTACATTTAAACCTAAGGCAGAGGCAAGATGCCGCGCTGAAGGCCGCGGCGCTACATTTAAACCTTAGAGCGCAGCGCTCGGGCGTTGAGAGCTTGATCGCGATCAGAAGCCGGGGGCGCCGGTGGAGGCGGGGCGGACTTCGGGGGACTCTACGGTGAAACGGAGGCGCTCGAAATAGGTTTGGGCGAGAGACATTAGGCCGGTGTAAAGGTAACCCCACACGAAGAGCAGGAGGAACGGGACGGTGGCGTAGTTTTCATTTTGCAGGGCGTAGACGACGGCGAGCAAAAAATAAATTCCGAGAGCGACTTCGGCGAACGGCTGCAAACCGGCGCTCTTGCGGTAAGTTTTCTTGGACCAGTCAGCGGTAGCGTTGGCAGTCGCTTCGACGCGATATTTCGGCGTGCGCACGAATTCCGATTTCACGTTGAAGATAGCTTCCAGAACGCCGCGAGCGTTGCGCACGGAAAGGCCGATGCCCACAGCCATCACGAAGGGAAGGTACAGAAACGTGCGCTTCCACGTTTTCGGATACAAGGCGCGTTCGGCCGCGAGGTAAAACGAAGAAATCGAACAGGTGGAAGCTAAAAAGAGCGGCAGGTCGATCACCAGCACCTGAAACCATCCCTGATAAAAACGCACGATCATGGCCGGAAGCAAGATGATGGACATGAGCACCATCAACGGATAGCTGATGTTGGCGGTGAGATGGAAAACCGCTTCGGCTTTCACCGCGGCAGGCTCGTTCGAACGCAGAACGCGGGGAAGGATTTTTTTCGCGGTTTGCATCAAACCTTTGGCCCAGCGAGCTTGCTGCGATTTGAATGCGTTCATTTCAACGGGCAGCTCGGAAGGGCATTCGATGTCCGGCAAATAAAGGAAACGCCAGCCGCGAAGTTGCGCGCGATACGAAAGGTCGGTGTCTTCGGTGAGCGTGTCGTGCTGCCAGCCGCCGGCGTCTTCGATCGCGTTGCGGCGCCAGACTCCGGCAGTGCCGTTGAAATTGAAGAAAAGGCCGCTGCGGTAGCGCGCGCAATGTTCGATGACGAAATGCCCGTCGAGCAGAATGGCTTCCACTTCGGTGAGCGCGGAATAATGGCGGTTGATGTAGCTCCAGCGGGTTTGGACCATGGCGAGTTTTTCGTCGGTGAAATAGGGGACGGTGCGGCGCAGAAAATCCGGCGGCGGGATAAAATCCGCGTCGAAGATGGCGACGAATTCACCGGTGGCGGACCTGAGGCCGTCCTGCAGAGCGCCGGCTTTGTAACCTTCGCGATTGTCGCGATGGATGTAAGAGATGGGCACGCCGAGGGCGCGGTAGCGCTCCACGCAGTCCCGAGCGACTTGCTGGGTCTGGTCGGTGGAATCGTCGAGGACCTGAATTTCGAGGCGCTCGCGCGGGTAGTCGAATTGAGCGATGGCTTCGACCAGGCGTTCGATGACGTAGCGCTCGTTGTAAATGGGGAGTTGGACGGTGACTTTGGGCCAGGTCGAAATTTCGGGCGGCGGGCCGGGGACGTGCTTGCGATTTTTGTAATAGTTGTAAACCAGGGCGTAGCGGTGGATGCCGTAAGCAGCCAGGATGATCATCACGAAAAAATACGGCAGCATGATGGCAAGGTCGAAGGAATTCAATTGGTAGATGCCGCGGAATGGGTTGAGATCGGGATCCATATTGCGGCGCCAGTAGTTGGAGAGCGGATTGCTGGGAGCGAGCCAGGCGGCTAGGCACATTGCCGAGTTGTAGAGCAGAGCCACGGTTCCTTATCTCCCAAATACACGTCAAAAAGATGCGTTTGGGTATCGGTTAGCCCTGCGATTGCTGGGGAGTCGCGCGGCCAGACGTTTATTATACGGTCGCATCGACCGCTGTCAACGAAGATGCTTTTGAGACCCGGCAGGTCGCACTCGCTGCGCATTGACCACGCTGAAACGCACGCCTACAATGCAAGCGCGTTAGAGTAAGGAGATTAGCCGATGGATAGTTCCAGGAACCGCGTCCCGTGCCTCATGTTGGCCGTGCTGGGGATTGCGTTCGTTGCAGCGCCGGGCGTTGTGCGTTCCACGGTTGCCAGTGCAAACGCGGGTGAGCTTGCTTCGCGTGGGCAGCGCGGCTCAAGCGACGCGATTCTGGCGAAGGCGTACCGATTTGACCGCGGCGGCTGGATTTACGTCCATTTGGAAGGCTCGCCGCACGATATTGGCTACCAGCATGGGTATCTTTTGGCGCCGGAAATTTCGGACGCGTTTGCGGCAGTCAGTGTGGAGATGACGCACGAGTCCAAGCGCGACTGGAATTTCTTCCGGCGCGCGGCGCGCGAGATGCTCTGGCCGAAGATTGATCCCGAATATCAATCGGAGCTGCAAGGGATCGTTGACGGCATGCAGGCGCAAAAATACAAGCTCGATCTATACGACATTGTGGCGATGAACGCGTTCATGGAGCTGCCGGATTATTACGTGCCCTGGCTGAATGAAAAAACGCACGCCGTCAATGCGGCTCCAGCGCCAGCGGCCGAACATTGCAGCGCGTTCGTGGCTACCGGCAGTTACACGAAAGACCGTCAGATCGTGATGGCGCACAACAATTGGACGAGCTACCTGGAAGGCGCGCGCTGGAAAATTATTTTCGATATTGCGCCGCAGCAGGGCTACAGCATGTTGATGGACGGGTTTCCCGGCGTAATCGTCAGCGACGACGATTTCGGCGTGAATTCGAACGGCCTGATGGTCACCGAGACCACCATCACCGATTTCCACGGGTGGGACCCGAACGGGAAGCCGGAATTTGTGCGCGCCCGCAAAGCCATGCAATACGCCGGCTCGATTGATGAGTACGTGAAAATCATGCTCGATGGAAACAATGGCGGCTACGCGAACGACTGGTTGCTCGCCGATCGGAAAACGGGCGAGATTGCGCGTTTCGAGCTGGGTCTTTTGCATAACAGATTGTGGCGCACCAAGGACGGCTATTACGCCGGCTCGAATTTTCCGAGCGATCCGGACGTGCTGAAAGATGAAACCACGTTTGACCCCTCGAACGTTGCAGCTTCAGCGAATGCTCGTCACATCCGCTGGGATGAATTGATGGCGGCAAACCAAGGAAAAATCGACACGACACTCGCGCAAGCGTTTCTTTCCGACCATTACGATACGTACACCAAAAAGACAGGGCCGAACCGGCGCACTCTTTGCGGACACGGCGATGTAGCTACCGAAGGAGATCCCGGCTTTGCGAAGACGCCGTACAATCCTTCGGGCGCCGTCGAGGGAAAAGTGATGGACAGCCACATGGCGGAATCGATGACGTTTGTGGCGCGCATCGGCCATCCTTGCGGCACGGATTTTAAAGCGCGGCCGTTTCTGGAAAAACATCCGGATTATTCCTGGCAATCTCCAGTGCTGATCGATATGAATGCCGGGCCCTGGACGCAATTTCGTACGCGCGAACCTGCTCCGGACGATGAGGCCACCGGGAAGTAAGCTATTCCCGAACGCAACTTCACCGAGTGCTTTCTTAAGGAGCGGTGGGCACGGGCGGAATGTGCTCCTCGAGGTAACGCAGCAAGAGGCTGTAAAGATGAAGTGTAGTTCCCCGCCCTTCGTCAATAGCGTGCGTGCGATTGGGATACTCCATGAAATCCACGGGCTTGTCGAGTTCGATCAACCGATTGAGGAGCAGTTCCGATCCCGAGTAATGCACGTTGTCGTCGCCTGAACCGTGCACGATCAGCAGGTTTCCCCGCAGTCCCTCGGCAAAATTGATCGCTGAACTGTTGCGATAGCCTTCCACGTTTTGCAGCGGCAATCCCATGTAGCGTTCCTGGTAAATTGTGTCGTAGAGGCGCAAATCCGGAACGGGGGCGACGGCCATGCCCACTTTATACAAATCCGGAGCGCGAAACATTAAGCAAAGAGTGCTGGTAGCGCCGCCGCTCCAGCCCCACAGAGCAACGCGCGATGCGTCTGCAAACGAATGCCCGCGCAGGAAAGCCTGAAGCGCGGCGGACTGATCTTTGACGATGACGGGTTGAATCGCGCCGTAAACAATTTTGCGCCAGGCCCGCCCTTTCGGCGCCGGCGTTCCGCGATTGTCGAAGCTAACTACCACGTAGCCGGCGGCGGCTGCCACGCGATGAAAATAATAATTCCATGCTCCCCATTCATCGAGCACGGTTTGCGCGGCAGGCTCGCCGTAAACAAAAACAAGCACCGGGTATTTTTTCGCGGGATCAAAATGCGGCGGTTTCATCATCCAGCCGTCGAGCGTGACGCCGTCGCCAATATCGAGCTTGAAGAATTCGGTGGGAGTGTCAAGAAGCACGGATGCATTGGCGCGCAGAGCGGAGTTATCTTCCAATATCCGCGCGGACCGATGGGTGGGAAGCTCTACGAGATCGGTGACAGGCGTAAGGTCGGCGCGGGAATACTGATGAAAAGCCCAGCGCGAATCGGGAGAAATATCGTAATGGTGCGTTCCAGGTAGAGTCGAAGGACTAACCCGCTCGGCATTTCCGGAACCATCCAGCCGCGTGCGATAAAGATAACGCTGCGTAGCATTTTCCGGAGACGCAGTGAAATAAAGCCAGCCGTCCTTTTCGTCAGCGCGGCCTAGACTAATTACGTCGAAATTTCCGTGCGAAATCAGTTGCACGCTGTTTCCGTCGCGAGAAACAAGATAGGCATGCCGCCAGCCGTCCCGCTCGCTGAGCCACAGAAAATCGGCGCCGTTGTGAAGCCAGGCGATTTCGGGCATTACGTCCACCCAGGCTGCGTCCTGATCCCGAAAAATTGGGCGGACGGCGCCGCTCGGGCGATCGGCGATCAAAACATCATCGGTATTCTGCAAACGATTCAAATGCTCGATTGCGAGCTCGTTCGAATTTCCGGCCCAATCCATACGGGCGATGTAATTGTCGCGCGGATCGCCGGGGACGAGCATCCAACGCGTGTCGCCGCCTTCAACATCCACAACACCCACACGCACGGACGAGTTCGTAGTGCCGGGAATCGGATATGGGATATCAAGAATGGAAGGGTAGCGACCCAAGCCCGGATAGGGAAAACCTGTGACGATTTCGTGCGGCGCGCCGAGGTTGTAAATCAGCGGAAAAATCTTCACACCGCGCGTGTCGAATTGCCAGTAAGCGATGTGACGCCCGTCGGGGCTCCAGCGAAATCCGTCGCGGACGTCCAGTTCTTCTTCATAGACCCAGTCAGAAGTGCCGTTGATCAACGTTGCTGAGCCGTCGGTAGTCAGCGGCAGGATTTTGCCCGCAACGATATCTTCCACATAAATATTGTTGGCTCGAACGTAAGCGACCTTTGATCCATCAGGCGAGAACTTCGCAAACATCAGCGACGAAGCCGGCGCGTCGCCGCCAAGCTTCCGCAATGCGCCGGACTGCAAGTTGAGCACCCAATAATCGCCGCGCGTATTTTGCCGCCAAACCGGAGTGGAGTTTGTGTAGAGCAGCAGGCGAGTCTTGTCCTTGGACCAGGAATAATCCTCTATGGCCAAAGGAGATTTCGCGCCCGCGGGAATGAGTTTCGCGGAAGAAACCAGGATTTCCCGCTTTCCAGTGGCAGTCTCATACCGGACGATGTCCTGCGCATCTTTGTCGCTCGCCGACGGCTCAACCGTGGTGTAGAAATCGCCGCCATCCAGCCACCGGGCCGGGCCGAAATTCTTCACTTCAAAATCGCCTGACGCGAACATGCGATGGAGTAGTTTGTCGGACTCCGCCGATATGGGAGAAGCTGCCGAAGGATTCTGAGCAATCGCGGGCGCGGTATAAATCGCGCAAAGAGCCGGGAAGATCAGCAGGAAAAGAAATTGTCGCAGGAACTTGCGTTTGGTCTTTCTTGTTGCCTTTGCGCCGTCAGATTTCATGCACACCCCTAGTGTGATTCCCCTGGATCGGGTTTTCTATTTCGTGAAATCGCTCTCCTCGATTTTCCGGCCGTTCGTGGGCTGAATCGGACGGGCATTATCCGGATACAGCCTTGCAAATGCCGCAATCTGCGACGAAGAGAGCTCTACGGGAGTCTTCAGGACGAACCACTTCACGTCGCTGCACGGCGGAATTGTAAGCGAGCCGTCAAAGGCAAAGTAATTCTGATCGGCCGGCAGCAAATCGGCGGCGTTGATCATCACTTTCTTGAACTCGGCTTCTTTGCCGATTTCCTTCGGGATATGGCTCCAGATGTCGCGGATGAGCGGGTTTTCGTTTCCGCTCTTCAGCAGAACGGCAATGGCCACTACGCTTCCGTCGGCGTGTTTGTGAACCAGGTGAAGAACCATATCGAATTTCCGGCCGTTAATTTCTTCCTCGCTCGGATGATGAAAATGAAACTGCACGAGCGGATATTGTTTGCCGTCAACGGTAACGCTGCTCCCCGCTTCATACTTAACAAGGATCGTATAGCCAGTGTTGGTGACGTTCATCGGCGCGAGCTTGTAATCAAAGATGATCGGCTTCAGATCCGCCGGCGCTGCTCCCTTGATGTCGATGGGCGACTGGCGCTGTCCCGTTTTGCAGGCAGCAAATTTCGGATCTAGATCGCCCCAGTGCTCCGGCCCGTTGGGCCCCGAATAACTCCACTGAGGAGTGCCGGCGCGAGGAACTTGTGCAAAAACCGGGACCGCGCCGACGGTTGCGATCAGGCAAAGCGCCGCCAAGCCCAATGCCGAAATTGCGCTGCGAATTTTCATAGGAGTTCCTCCACTGGGCTTGAGACGCGCCATAGCATCCCACTCATCGGTCAAATCTTCAACATCTCCGCGCTCGAAGTGCATCGATGCCGCAGCGCCGAAGTTGACTCCGCGCAGGCTCTACAGCACAGTTGCGCCCACGGGAAGCGTGCGCTGCGATGTTCGCGATAGACTAGCGCCTTGAACAGGAATCCTCGCGTGAAAACCGAAACGCTCGTGATCGTGAATCCGTCGGCTGGAGGCGGACGAGCTTTGCGCGCCGAAGCGAACGTCGCCAAGCTGTTGAAATTGCGCGGGCACAACGCCGATTTCTCCTATTCGAAAAGCTCCGAAGACCTGCGCGAACAGGCATCGCGCGCAGCTCTAGCCGGGTATCGTTACGTTGTCGCGCTGGGAGGCGACGGAGCGTTCCATCATCTGATTGAAGGCGTGCGCGGCACCCCGGCAATCGCCGGATTTTTTCCCGCCGGAAATGGCAACGATATCGCCGCGGACCTCGGCATTCCCATCGATCCGCTGGATGCGGCCGATGCGTTCTTAAGATCAACGCCGCGGCCTATCGATCTTGTCCGGGTTCGATTCAGCGATGGCCGCGTCGCGCATTACATTGGAGCAGGTGGAATGGGACTTGATGCTGAAGCTGCGCATCTGGCCAACACAAAATTCAAAGCTTGGCCGGGTGTTACGCGCTATCTCGCAGGCCTTTTTTGGACCTTCGTTCACGAGCGCGCAATGGATCTGCACGTTGAAATCGATGGCGTACCGTGGGACGGCCGCATTCTTTTCGCTGTGGTGGCTAATTCCACTCGCTACGGTTCCGGTATCCGTATTGCGCCGGAAGCTAAAATGGATGACGGCTGGCTGGATGTTGCGTTCATCAGCGAAATTCGCTGGCCGCGCCTGCTGGAGGCGATTCCGATTGTTTTGACTTCCGGCGATTTGCGCGGATTCCCCGAAGTGCGCCGGTTTCGTTGCAAACGGATCGTGCTGGAAGCGGAACGCCCGGCCAAAGTGCATGGCGATGGCGAGCTGCTTGGTGAATCGCCGGCGGAGTTTGAAGTACAGCCCGGCGCGGTGCGCGTGATGACGCCGATGCGGCGCGCGTGAACCGCGCCGAAAAATCAGACACCATCGCTGTTTACTGTTTTTTCTTGCGGGTCACCTTTAGATTCACTTCAATATCGCGGCGGGAATCGAAACTTGTGATGGTGCGAGTGGAAGAAGTTACGTCTTCATGTTCGGCATGGATTTCATAGTCCACATTGGGATCCAGCCCGCTAAAGCGGTACAGCCCCTTTTCATCGGCAAAAGAAGTCCGCACCGCCTGCGTTTTAACATTTAGAAGATAGACGACACTTCCGGGAACCGGATCTTCGTCTTTGTCCTCCACCAGTCCATGCACGGTGCGCAGCTGCGCTTCCGCCTTTTTTTCGTCTTTAGTTTGCCGCGCAGCAGACGGGAAAGCCGTGAAAAGTATCAGCAAAACAAAAAGGCCCGATCGAGCGTAGTTGCTTGCGGACATGCGGGTGACGCGCGAAAAGGAAACGTAAAGTCTGCGGGAATAGTTTGAAATCATCGAGCCTCTGCCATGCGAGCAACACAATCCGAAGGCGAAAAGAAAAAATCCAGTCAAGACACCGAACGAAAATTATTCCGCCTCTTCTTCTTCCTCTTCTTCTTCCTCGACCGCGGCCTCTTCGTCGGAATCCTCTTCTTCGTCTTCTTCCTCATCTTCGTCATCGGCAATCGCGATCAGATGAACGGGATGAGTTTGCGTCACTTCCAGCTCCGCATCGCACTCATGGCAGCTCAGAATTTCGCCTTCTTCCACTTCGTCTTCGTCCAAATCAATTTCGGCATCGCATTCGGGACATCGGGTCACTGATTTCCCTCCTTGCTAAGGCCCGCTACCACCGGGAAGCGTATTATATAACGCCGGTGTCAAGCTTTTGCCTGGAGACGCCTCTAAAAGTGACTAGTCGAGAATATCCCGAGCATCCGCTGGTAGGCGTTGGCGGAGTTGTGATCGCGGAAAATCGCGTACTGTTGATTCGCCGCGGCGGCCCGCCACTGGAAGGCGAATGGTCCATTCCCGGCGGCATGCTCGAAGTGGGGGAAGCGTTGCGCGACGGAGTGCGGCGCGAACTTCAAGAGGAAACGGGTCTGGAAGTGCGCGTCGGCGATTTGATCGAAGCGTTCGAACGCATCATGCCGGATGCGGACGGCAAATGGCGCTATCATTTTGTGATTTTGGATTATTTGTGCGAAGCGATCAGCGGCATCGCGCGTGCGGGGAGCGATGTCGTTGACGTGGCCTGGGCGTTCGAAGGGGAGCTAGCGCGATTTTCGCTCACTCCGACGGCTACGCGTGTGATCGAAAGAGCGTTCGAGATGGTGCGCTCGCGCCGAGGGACTTAGTATCGAGGAATGCCGGCTGTTAACTTGCCGCTGCTTCGGGCAATTTTCCGAAGCGGCGCTCGCGTTTCAGAAAATCTTGAACTGCCGCAGCCAGATCCGCGGCATTGAATTCGGGCCACATTTGCGGGGTGAAAAACAGTTCCGCGTAAGCGCATTCCCACAGCATGAAATCGCTCAAGCGCCGGTCGCCGCCCGTGCGAATCAGCAGATCGACATCCAGGGCCGGGCCGGTGCTATGCGTAACTTCGCCGATCCTTTTCGCGAACTCGCGCTCCGATATTTCCAGGCTGGAAAGCATCCAGCAAGAGGCACGTAGGATGGAATCGCGCGCCGAATAATCTACCGCGATGCGTAATTCCAGAATCCGCCCGGAAGCGGTAATCCGCTCGGCAGCCTCGATGGC
Organism: Candidatus Acidiferrales bacterium; assembly: GCA_050012235.1. Taxonomy (GTDB): domain Bacteria; phylum Acidobacteriota; class Terriglobia; order Acidiferrales; family UBA7541; genus Palsa-295. The sequence continues at coordinate 46,195 of JBEKHP010000017.1, forward strand.
CTGCGAGAGGGAAGGCGGGATGCGGTCGCGCCGGCCGATCACGCGCAATCGGACTCCTTCCGCGGCGCACTTGGAAGCGTCATTGCGAAAGAAAGCTTCGAGCAACGCTAGCAGCGAAGCGACCTCGGTGGAAGGGCGTCCCCAATTGTCCGACGAGAACGCGTAGAGGGTGAGCGTGCCGATTCCCAGAGAAGGCGCGGCTCGTACAACGCGCCGGACTGCGTCCACTCCGGCACGGTGGCCTTCTGAACGCGCAAGACCTCGCGAAGCGGCCCAGCGGCCGTTTCCGTCCAGCAAGATTGCGACGTGAAGTCTTGGATGATCGACCAATTTCAGAACGCTTTTGTTCATAAAATGCCCGCCCGAAAAATTGCCTTTCTAGCCTTCCCGCGTCGCTTGAATTAGAGCTTCCATATGATTCAGATATTTTTCCAGGGCGCGCCGGCCCGCCGCCGAAAGGCGATATTCAGTTTTGGGAAGGCGTCCGGCGAAAGATTTCGTGCAGGTGATGTAGCCGGCATCCTCCAGCTTTCGCGCGTGGACGCTCAGGTTGCCATCAGTCGCGCGTACAAGTTGCTTCAGCTCATTGAAAGCCAGGGAGGTATTCACAGCCAGCGCGCTCACAATCGCGAGCCGCGCGCGTTCGTGGATCAGCCGGTCGAGATCGGAAGCGGATGTCTCCACCGGTCGCGCGCGAGACGCTCCCCTCTTTCCCGGTTCTTCGCGCTCTGCGCGATATGCTCCTGATTTAGCCGCCATAGTTCCTCGCGATCACCGCGCCGAAAATAATGTGAAGCGCCCCAAAACCGGCGGCCAGAAAAATATTGCCCCAGCCCCAGGGACAGAACAACGCCACTGCACCGAGCACCATGAAACACAAACCCATCAGCGGCACCACGCGGATTGAAAATGCGCCGCCCGTCACCACTCCGGTTCCATACAGAAGCAGCCATTCGCCGGGAATCGCACCGACCACGCCGGTGCGCAATTGCAACGCAGTGAGCAGCACGCCTACCAGAAGTGGAGGTGCAAAACTGTAAACAAATCGCCGGCCCGGGCCGGAGAACAGTGATGAGCCGGCTGCGCGCGCTTTCGAATAGGTGGTCCAGGCGGCAATCGCGATGGCCAGAACTGCTTCGCTGATCCAGGTGAGCAGCCATGCCATTGGCGAAGCTTGCGACGACGCAATGGCCGCAGCGCCGAGCGCGGTGATGCCCATGGCCACGCCTCCCCAACCGGGGACGGCCGTGAATGAGCCGGCTCGCTCCATGGTCTCGCGAATGAAGCGAAGGTTGTCGCGAGCGTGATCGTCCAGGGCGCGAGGGCCCGAAGAGTGCTGCCGGTCTGGATCCGCGTAAGCCATGTGTAAAGCATAGCTAAGACAAAGGCCGCTGTAAAGTACTTTGTCCTATAAAGCAACACCCACTCTGATCCGTCCTGCGACTGGCATACCTACTATTGGCCCACCCCAAATTGCTTGTAAGCCTTGCGCACCGAGACTATCCTCAGGTGGCAAGAAATACTGGAGGAGACACTTTGAATCTCAAACGATTTTTGCTTGCGGTTTTGGCGCTGGCTTTCCTGCCTTTCTCGTTGAGCGCGCAGCAGGCTAGCCAACCGGAGACAAACCCTGTATCGAACGCCGTCAGGTACTCCATCGAGCGTTTTTCAAAAAATATGGTGGCCGCAGCGGACGAAATGCCCGCGGACAAATATAGTTTTCATCCGACGCCCGCACAGATGTCGTTCGGAAAACTGGTCACTCACATGATCGGTTCGAACTACGGCCTCTGCTCCAAGATTTCCGGCGTTCCGGTGCCGACCCAGGACAAGCCGAGCGAGACGGACCCGAAAGACAAGCTTGTGGCTTCCTTGAAGGCGTCGTTCGATTTTTGCTCGCAGAGTATGGCCAAAGTGGATGATTCAAATCTCGGCGAGCAGTTGACCGTTTTTGGCGACCACAAACTGTCTCGCGCAGCGGCCATGATCGCGCTGACCAACGATTTTGCCGACCATTACAGCATGGCTGCAGCTTATTTGCGGGCCGATGGCCTGCTGCCGCCGACGGCGCAACCGCACAAAGAATAGCGGGCTATTTCTCGCCGGCCCGCTTCGGGTAGCGGCCCAGCAGCCAGTTCCAGCGGATGTAGGCAAGATCGAAGAACATAATTAAACTATCGCGAATCATGTGAACTTTTGTGGCCGGATCGTGCGCCCATCGCACGGCTACTTCCGCAGTTCGCAAGCCGTGGCGTTTCGCCAGGAAAAGTACCTCGGGGTCGAATCCGAAGCGTTCGATGCGCTGCTGCTCGAAAACGATGCGCGAAGGCTCGCGCACGAAGGCCTTAAACCCGCACTGCGTATCGGAGAAGGGCAGGCCCGTCGAGATCCGCACAAAACCGTTGAAGATCATGCCGGCAAGTTCCCGGAGCCGCGACTGGTGCGTTGAGATCAGCGAACGATCGAGCGCGCGGGAACCGATGGCGACTTGATTCCCGGCATCGATCGCGGCAAGAAGTTTTTCCGACTCTTCGATCGGCGAGGAAAGATCCGCGTCGGTAAAAAGCGCGATGCGGCCGCGCGCTTCCAGCATGCCGTGGCGCACGCTATAGCCCTTTCCGCGATTGTCCCCGTTTGAGATTACGCGCAGGGAGGGCCAATCCCGCGCCCATTTTTCGGCTACCTGAACGGTTCCATCCTTCGAACCATCATCGACAATCAAAATTTCGAGTTCGTGGGTAGTAAATCCGCGGCTCGCAAAATAATCGCGCATGCGAGTCAGTGTCCCAGGCAGCCGGCCTTCTTCATTATAAGCGGGGACGATAACCGAAAGTGCTACGGGCGGCGGAATCATGCCTGCTGCGATCCGGCGACTGTGGGGTTCCAGCCATAGCGCCCCAGCAGCGGAACGAACCGGCAGGCGTAAAGCGATTGTTGCGTCGTGCGTCCCTTCCGTTTCACGATCCGAAGCAATTCCTGGCGTTCGGAACTTCCCACTGGTATCAGAAGGCGTCCGCCTTCCGCTAACTGTTCCACCAGCGGCGGCGGCACCGCGGGAGCTGCAGCGGAAACCAGGATTGCTTCATACTGCGCCGCCGGCGGTCCATCCGAAGAATTGACGGCTGGCCATCCCATCGACCCGTCACCTTCTTCGACGCGCACATTCGAATAGCCCAGGCGCGACAATCGCTCGCGCGCGGCCGCAGCGAGAGCGGGCTGCGACTCGACAGCGATCACTTCGCGCGCCAAACGTGACAGCACCGCCGCCTGATACCCGGAACCCGCGCCCACCTCCAGCACACGCTCCGAGCCCTCCAGCGCGAGGGCTTCGGACATCGCCGCAACCATAAACGGTTGCGAGATGGTTTGGCCTGCGCCTATGGGGAGCGGCTCATCCGCATAGGCTTGGCCGACTTGGTCGTGTGCGACAAAAAGGTGGCGCGGAACGTCCATCATCGCGTCGAGAACGCGCTGCGAATGGATGCCGCGCTCGCGGATTTGCCTCGCAACCATTTCCCGGCGCGCCGCTTCGAAATTCTCTTCGACCGCCGAGCTGATGTTGCCGTTTTCGCTCATGCTTTGCAGAAGCTATCACAGCCCGGCGCGAGGTTGCTACCCAAACGGCCGATCGGTAAATCGGCGCGTAGTGGGCCAGTTTCCGGTCAGCGGCGTCAATCGTGGATTGGAGAAAGCTGGGATAGCAGCTTTACACGATGCAGGTTCTCGACCCAGCCCGAATCGCTACTCTTGCCTTCGCACCGGCAGACGGCCATAATTGTCATGTGTTAGTGAGAGTGGATGAATTGATGAATAGCCGTTTACTCAAGGCCAGCCTCCAAATCGCAACGGTCGTCCTGTTGCTTTTTGCAGTAGCGGTTTTGTCCACACTCGCGAAAAACAGCCAGTATTTCCCGCAGTCACATCCCACGCATTACATCAATATTGCAAGCAAGACGAAAGTGAGTCCGTCGCCGGCGGTATTGGAGCGAGAGCCGCTCTGTCCGATCGCGAAGGTTGTTCCACCGCAACCGCGTGCTCCGAGAAATCACGGGGTGGAGGAAATCTCGCTTCCTTCTCCCTCTATCGGGGTCACGGTTTCCATTCAGCATCGCTCTCCCCCTACTTCGCGATCTTAGTACAAGTGCGTTCCGACTTAACCTTTTCAACTTAATTGTTTGAACGAACCCGGGCCCCTTCTGCGTCGAGTTGTTGGCGGGCTTTTCCGGGACAGGAGCCGACATGAATATAGAACCTCTCTCGCCCGAGGTCCTTAGCAAGTTGCGCGAACTGAGCACGTGCATCGTAGCCAGCGCAATCGAAACATTTAACGTGCGCCTGCGAAACGTAGGCTTCACAAATTCGAGCGTGCGCTGCATTTTCCCGGAGCTTCCTCGACTGGTGGGCTACGCCGCCACGGCGAGAATCCGCAGCGCGGATCCGCCGATGGAGGGGCACAGCTATTACGCGCGGCCGGAATGGTGGGAGTACATTCAGACAATTCCCGAACCTCGCGTCGTAGTGATTCAGGATATGGACAACAGGCCTGGCTTGGGCGCCTTCGTAGGCGAGGTCCACGCACATATTTTGACCGCTCTGGGATGCCACGGAATCGTAACCAATGGAGCGGTGCGCGATCTTCGCGCTCTTCGGGCAGCAGCATTTCAAATGTTTGCAGGCAACGTTTCCGTATCGCACGCTTACGCCCATGTTTTCGATTTCGGGGGCACGGTAGAAGTGGGTGGGATGAACGTCAAACCGGGAGATTTGCTGCAAGGAGACATCCACGGAGTCCAAACCATTCCGCGCGAGATCGCCGCGCGCGTCCCTTCCGCAGCCAATACCATCTTACAGAAGAGACAATCGCTGGTTGAACTCTGCTGCTCGAGTGGCTTTACGCCGGAAAAGTTGCACGATGCAGTAAAACGGCTGGAGTCTTGATGCCTAAAATTCCGAAGAACACCATTTTCATGAACGCTCTGGTGCACCGATGAAAACAAACAATAGGCGAAGGTGGTTCGCACTGCTGATTTCCACAGGATTTCTGGCAGGGATTGTGGCCGGATGCGGAGACGCTCGCAAAGCCGAGGCCGAAGATGCGGCGCATGCGCCTACGGCTCCGGTAGTGAAGGTCGCGCGGCGCAACCTTTCGAATACTCTCGAAATCGCTTCCGAATTCGAGCCGCTGCAGGAAATCGAAGTGTACGCAAAAGTTTCCGGCTACATCAAGAAGCTCTACGTGGACTGGGGAACGCACGTCAAGAAAGGGCAGCTCCTCGCCGAGCTGGAAATTCCCGAGCTGCAAGAGCAGTTGCAACAAGACGAAGCAGGCGCTCGCCGCAGCAACGAGGACCTTTCGCGCGCGCGCGAAGAGCTCAATCGAGCGCAGTCTGCGTACAACGTCGCGCACCTGACCTACACGCGGCTCGCGGAAGTGCAAAAATCGCGGCCTGAACTGATGGCTCAGGAAGAAATCGACGCCGCGCAAGGCAAGGATCTGCAAGCGAGCGCGGGCGTTTCGTCCGCAAGAGACGCCGTGGCTGCCGCAGAGCAGGGACTACTTGCGTCGAAGGCCGCGCTCGGAAAGGACCAGGCGATGTTCGCATACGCGCGCATCACCGCGCCGTTTGACGGAGTGGTGACGCAAATTTATGCGTACACCGGCGCGCTGCTTCCGGCGGGAACTTCTTCGAACAAAGGCGACTTGGCTTTGTGCCAGCTCTCGCAAAACGATACTTTGCGCCTGGTAATTCCCGTACCGGAAAGAGCTGTCGCTGACGTTCATGTGGGCGACAGCGTCGATATTGAAGTGTCGCAGGCGAAGAGTTCGTTTACAGGAAAAATCATCAGGTTCTCCGATCAGATTGAAACGCAAACGCGCACGATGCACACCGAAGTGCAGGTTCCCAATCCAAACTATCTGCTCGTCCCCGGAATGTATGCGTCGGTGAAAATTCCGCTGCGCTCTGCTTCGAACGTCCTAAGTGTTCCGGTTCAGGCCGTGGCCTCCTCCGGGAGCGGTCAGGGCACAGTGCTTCTCGTGAACGCCTCCAATCGAGTGGAAAAGCGCGAGGTCAAGCTCGGCATTCAGACCGCCACGCAAGTGGAAGTATTGTCCGGCTTGAATGAAAACGACACGGTGATTTTTGGCGAACAGAATCAGTTCAAGGTTGGTGAGCTCGTCTCACCTCAAATAGTGGCCGCTCCAGGAATCGAGTAGGAATTCGATGCCGACATTTTCCATACGACATCCTTACTTCATCATCGTCCTTTGCCTCCTGATCTGCGTGCTCGGCCTGACGGCCTTGGTGCAAATGCCCGTAGATATGTTCCCTCCGATCGACATTCCGGTGGTGCTGGTAGCCACTTTTTACAATGGAATGCCTCCCGAGCAAATTGAAGCGGATATCACCGACACGTTCGAGCGGTTCTTCACTCTCGGCAGCGGAATCGACCACATGGAGTCGCGGTCGATGGCCGGCGTGAGCCTGATTAAGATTTATTTTCAGCCGGGATCGGATGCCAACGCGGACGTTACACAAATTTCGAATCTGGCCATGGCGGACTTGCGGCGTCTCCCGCAGGGAACGCTTCCGCCCGTGGTGATGAAAGTGGATGCGTCGAGCCTTCCAGTGTGCCTGTTGACCGTGGAAGGCCAAGGTTTAAACGAAACACAGCTTCATGATTATTTGCAATTCAGCATCCGCAACCAGATCGCGGGAGTTCCCGGCGCTACGGTTCCTCCTCCTTATGGCGGACGCTACCGGCAAATCATGGTGGATGTGGACCCGCTGAAATTGCAGGCGCACGAATTGAGTCCCATGGATGTGGTGCGCGCCATCGATCAATCAAACCTGATTCTTCCGGCGGGCGACGTGCGGATCGGCCCCATGGACTACAACATTTACACCAACGCGCAAGTAGCGAATGCGGACGCCATCAACGGCATCCCGTTGAAAACCGAAGGCGAAAAATCCGTGTTCGTCTCCGATATCGGAAAAGCCGTGGACAGCTCGTTCCTGCAGTACAACATCGTGCGCGTCAACGGCCAAAAATCTGTTTATGTGCCAATTCTGAAGCAGGGCGGCGACACCAACACAATCGCCGTGGTGGACGGCGTTCGCAAGGCGATCAAGACGCTTCGCGATATTCCGGCGCAACTGAGAGTCCATGTTGTGTTCGACCAATCCGTTTTCGTGAAGGGCGCGATTTCCACCGTGTTGCGCGAAGGCGGAATCGGCATATTGCTTACCGCCATCATGATTTGGGTTTTTCTGGGAAGCTTTCGCGCCACCGCGGCGGTTTTTCTCTCCATTCCACTTTCCGTGCTGATCACGTTCTTCGTCCTGCATTCCGCCAACAAAACGATCAATAGCATGGTCTTGAGCGGGCTGGCACTCGCTTTCTCGCGGCTGATTGACGATTCGGTGGTAGTTCTCGAAAACATTTACCGTCATATGGAACTTGGCGAAGACCCCCGAGTTGCCGCCGTAAATGGCGCGAACGAAGTCGCACTGCCGGTTCTGGCGATTATGTTGGTCGCGATTGTGGTGTTCTTCCCGGTCACATTCCTTTTCGGGGTAAGCAAATATTTATTCTCCGCCCTCGCTCTGGCCGTAGTGATCGCGCTGTTCGCTTCCTATTTTGACGCCGTAACCGTCGTACCCCTTTTCTGCGCTTATTTTCTGAAGCCCGTCCACAACCTGGAAGAAGAGTCGGCTAGCTCGCCTAAATCCTGGAGCGAACGGTTTCATGCCGGATTCAACGCTCGGTTTGAACGCATGTTGAATGTGTACGAGCGCTGGGTGCGCCGCGCTCTCGACCGGCCACGCGAAGTTGTCTGGGGCTTCGCAATTTTCTTCCTTCTGTGCTTCGCTTTTACGCCATTGATAGGCACAGCCTTTTTCCCGCGGACGGACGCCGGCCAGTTCGTCATCAACGTGAAAGCGCCCACCGGAACGCGCATCGAACTGACCAACGATTACGTGAAGCAGGTGGAAGATATCATCCGGAAAGTTGTGAAGCCCGAGGACCTCAGCACCATTGTTTCAAACATCGGAGTTTTCCCCGACCTGTCCGCTTTGTTCACTCCCAACTCCGGAATGCATACAGCCACCGTGAATGTGGGGCTCAAGGAAGATCACAGCGTCAGCAGTTTTGTTTACATGCGCGAAGTGCGCGAGCAGATAGCAAAACAGTTGCCGCAACTGCGCACTTATTTTCAATCGGGAGGCTTGGTGGATGCTGTTTTGAATCAAGGCATGCCCGCGCCGATTGACGTGCAGGTCAGCGGGATGGATTTGAAAGCCGGCGATGCACTTGCCCAGAATCTGGCGAGCCAAATCCGGAAAGTTCGAGGCGTGTCTGACGTCTATATCCCGCAGGATATGGATTACCCCGCGTTGCAGCTGAACGTGAATCGCGAGCGCGCCAGCCAACTCGGCTTGAGCCCCAAAGAAGTGGTGGACAACGTGATTACCGCGCTCACTTCGGACGTGATGATCGCGCCCAGCTATTGGGTTGACCCAAAAACCGGCAACAACTATTTCGTCAGCGTGCAGTACCCGGAAAATCAGGTGAAGTCCATCGACGACTTGAAGGCCATGCCGCTGCGCTCTCCCAATCTGAAAATGCCGACCTTCCTGAGCCAGGTTGCCGACGTGACGCAAATTCAGACGCCCACCGAAGTGGACCACTATCAATTGCAGCGCACGTTTGACGTGTACGTGGCGCCCACAGGAGAAGACATCGGCGGGCCCGCGAAAGCCATTTCGAAGATTATCGCCAACACTCAAGTTCCGCCGAATACGCGCATCAACGTGCGCGGCCTGGTGGTCACCATGCAATCCTCGTTCAAAAGTTTCGGACTCGGGCTTCTGCTGGCAATTCTGCTGGTTTACCTGATTCTCGTCGCGCAGTTCGCTTCGTTCACCGATCCGTTTCTGATCGTGTTGGCCGTTCCCACAGGACTGGTGGGCGTGATTTTCACTCTGGCGTTCACCGGAACGACTCTGAACATTCAGTCGCTGATGGGAATCGTGATGCTGCAGGGAATGGTAGTTTCCAACAGCATCTTGATCGTTGATTTTGCGAATGTGCTGCGCAGCCAGGGCCACACTCTGGTCGAAGCAGTAGCGCACGCTTGCCGCATCCGGCTTCGCCCGATTCTGATGACGTCGCTCGCAACCGTGGTCGGCCTTCTTCCCATGGCTTTCAAACTAGAAACCGGCAGCGAAGCGTACGCGCCGCTAGCTCGCGTGATTATCGGCGGACTGATTTCATCGATAATTCTCACCATTTTCGTGGTCCCCGCGGCGTACCTTCTCATCTATCGGCGGCGTGCGGCTCTAAATATCGAAATTCTTCCAGAGGAGGCGCATTAATGTCCCCGCGTCATTTATTTCTGAATTTAGGCGCGTTCGCGCTGATGGCCATTCCGTGCGCGGCGCAAGATACTCAGAACCTGTCTCTCGCTGATGCAGAGAAAATCGCCATCCAGAATCATCCGCAAATTCAGGCGGCCGGATTCTTGGCGAATGCCGCACAAGCGCGCGTGACGCAAGCGCGTTCCGCGTACTATCCGCAAGCAGTCGGCAGCCTGACCGGCGTGGAATCGGAGACCAACAGCCGCATCTCCGCCGGCGCGTTGAATAATCCGATTATTTACGACCGCTACGCAAACGGCGTCGCCGTGAACCAGCTCGTCACCGACTTCGGCCGGACCCATGAACTGGTAAAAAGCTCCAGCCTCCACGCGCAAGCACAGAAAGAAAATGTCACCACCACGCGCGCGGACGTCCTGATCAATGTTGACCGAGCTTACTACTCAGTGTTGCGGGCGCAGGCCGTCCTACGCGTTGCACAAGAAACCGTAAAAAACCGGCAGCTCGTATCCGATCAAATTACATCCTTGGAGCAGAACAAGCTTAGATCCGGATTGGACGTGAGCTTTGCCAATGTGGACTTGGCTCAGGCGCAGCTCTTGCTCATTCAAGCCCAAAACGGAGTGGAGGATTCCTACGCAGACCTTTCTACTGCACTCGGCTATCCCGACGAGAAAATATTCACTCTGACCGAAGAGCCTGTGCCGCCGGCTCCGACTCCAAATGTCTCCGAACTAATTTCGCAAGCATTGCAAAATCGGCCGGAACTGGTCAGCCGTCGCCTCGATGTTAGTTCCGCGCAAAGCTACGCCACCGCCGAACGGGATTTGTGGCTGCCTACAATTTCCGCGGTAGGTGTCGCGGGTTTGGCCCCCGTTCATCAAGAAGAGCTCGGAAGCCGTTACGCGGCGGCGGGTTTCAACGTAAATATTCCTCTCTTCAACGGGCACGAATTCGGCGCATTGCGAGCCGAAGCGAACGCGCAAGCAAAGGCGCAGGAGCAGTATCTTCGCGACCTGCAGAACGGCATCGTGCGCGACGTGCGCAAAGCCTGGCTGGAATCCAACGCAGCGTTCCAGCGTCTTTCCGTTACGCAACAGCTCCTGGCCCAGGCTACGCAAGCCCTCGATCTCGCCCAGCAGCGCTACAAGCTCGGGCTGAGTTCCATCATCGAGCTAAGCCAAGCCCAGCTAAATATGACCCAAGCCGAAATCACGCAAGCCAGCGCCAAGTACGACTACGAAACCGCAATTTCCGCGCTGAATTACCAAATCGGCGCAAGACACTAATGCGGTCACCAGGGGTCAGGGTAGCTCCTGATCTGCCGGATAACCGCAAACTAGCCCACCAGCAAACGGCTGCACAAATTGCATCTGTGCCCGGTGTTCGATAGCATTCAGGGTCCGACCCGTTAGGGCTTGAGCCGATTCCCGTCGCTTTTGAGATCGAGTTCCGACTTCTCCAAAATTGGATTGATACACTTTGTGCCAGCTCGGAGGACTGATGGATGCTTTCTCTCAGCATGAATGGAGCTGCGGTGGCTGATCGTTTCTTGTGCGTCATGATGGCTTGGATGTTCCTGGCGGCGGGAGCGCGGGCGCAGGAGACTGGTCCGGCAGCAACGCCGCCCTCGGTTGCGGATGCAGCGCGCGCAGCACGAGAGCGACGCGAGTCAATGACCCCAAAACGCACAATGACAGATGAAGATATCGCGACGAAACCTGGGACGGCGGACTCGGCGAATGCGGGCGCCAGCGAACAGCAAGTGCGAGCGGAATTGGAAAAGCGTTATCCCCCAAACCTTACGCAGGCGGACCTGACGCAGCAAATCGCGCGGATGAAATCAATCGTAGCGAAGGGCGACGCGGATATGCTGGCGGGATTCAAGGAATCAGTCTTGGCTGGTTACCAAAGCGTGGAATTTCCCGGGAAACAACATTGGGAAGAGGACGCTTCGGTGGCCGTAACCCGGTTGGTCGAGGAAGCAGACAAGGGAGCCACTCGACTGCAAGCGATTGTTGACGACAATCAGAATGCACTCGCGGGGCATGATCTTGCCGCTTCAGCGAGCTTGCGGGAAATGTGGATCGCCGCGCTTTTGCCGTTTGCGACGGCGCAACAGCGCATGCGGGATCTGGCAGCGGACGGAGAAGCGCGCGCGAAGGCTTACGCCAAGGGAACTGCGGCTGGGGCCGCTCAATACAGCCACGAAGCCGTGAGCAGGAATGAACTCGCTGTGGGAGGGATGTTGAGTTCCATGCACATTACGGAAGATGAATTAAGGAGAGTGCAGGGACATTACGCGTGCGAAGAGGCGCAATGGCCGCGCGACCCGCAGCACCCGGAGATTCCGAATGCGATGTGGACAATTTACATGAACACCGCCAGCGGCGCGGGTTATCGATTGGATATTCAGGGTTGTGATGCACGCCACTATTCCGCCGTCGCCATTCCACCAGTGAGCGACGGCAGCCAAGGGCGTGCTTTCTGCATGGACGAGTCCGGGGTGGTGCGAGTTGTGCCGGACGGCAATCCTTCAACATGCATCTCGAGAGGCAGCGAGTGGCTCGGACGGTAGTTTTGGGCACGGAAACCTCAGGCTCCGGCAAGCGGCAGACGACCAAAGAAAATTGTCGGATAATCGGAAACTAACCCACCACCAAACGCCGGGACAAATTGCATCTATGCCTCTACAAAGAAAGAACCCACTCCCGGAGGCACTGCCATAGAATTAAAGCTCGGCGCAGAGAAGGAGAAAAGCATGAAGAGTGAACGAGAAGGAATCAATTTGAACGTAAAACCAAGCGGTACCGGTTGCGTCGAATGCCTGGCAGCGGGAGCGTGGTGGCTGCATCTGCGCCGATGCGCCGAATGCGGTCACATCGGCTGCTGCGATAGTTCGCCAAACCAGCATGCGTCAAAGCATAACGCGACCACGGGCCACCCGATCATCAATAGCTTCGAGCCCGGAGAGGAATGGTTCTACGATTACCGAACGCGAGAAACTTTTGATGGTCCTAAGCTGCCCAGCCCTCGCTCACATCCGGCGAATCAACCTGTGCCCGGACCCGCAGGCCGGGTACCCTCAGGATGGGAAAGCCTCCTGCACGAGTAAACTTGCTGGACTAGGCCGATGTCGCTCGAGCGCCGATTTGTTGGAGGATTCCCAACTGGTCCGAGCTGCCCCACCGCTCGACCATTTTGCCGTCCCGAAATCGCGCAATTTGAACTCCGCGCGCGCGAATCTTCCGTCCCGTCGGAGCTACGCCCATAAACTCGCCCTTGTGCGTGCCGGTCATCGTGTACGCAACGGCTATCTTGTCCTCGTCGGTTACGAGCTGGTCCCCGGAGATTGCCAAATCCGGGAACGATGTTCGCAGGGCAGCGAACATGCGGATGTAGCCTTCTGGACCCGCCCCTTGATCGGGCGCCGGATCGTGATCCACCACATCCGAGGCGATAACATCGCGCAGCAGTTCCAATTTCCCGCTGTTTACGGCGCTGCCAAACTTTTCCTGTACCGCGAGATTGTCTTCCTTGGTCATGACGTCCTTCCTTGTCGCATGAGATTGCCAGGTTAAATGCCCGGCCCGCCGCTTCGTCTCCGCGCGGCTCTTCCCCGCGACGCATCATACCATCAGTCGGATAATCGGAAACCAGCCCACCAACAAACGGCGGGACAAATTGCATCTGTGCCCGGTGTTCGATAGCATTCAAGAGACCGACCCGTCAGGGCTAGAGCCCGGACCTATGAATAGGAGAATCAGATGAAACTAGGAATTGCCCTGATTGCTGCCGCGCTGTTAACGGCAAGCCCTCTATTGGCACAAGCGCCTCCAGGCGCTGCGCAACAAAAGCCTGCGCCGACTCAGCCGGGACAGCCTGCCGCCAATCCCGACGCCACGGCTCCCGCGACCCCGCCTGCAAAATTGGATCCTGCCAAAGAAGCAGCGATCCGCCACTTATTGGAGATAACCGGCGTGTCCAAGGAAGGCGAAAATATTGGCGCGGGATGGACGAGCCGGGTCCACGACGGTATGAGCCGCGCGATTCCGCCCGACCAGTTGACCAAATTTATGGACACCTTCACGGCAAAGTTCAACGCCAGCGCGTCGCCGAGCGCCGTGACGGATGCAATGGTCGCCATTTATGCCCGTCACTTCTCGCTCGAAGATATTCAGGGAGCGACCAAGTTTTATGAATCGCCAGTGGGCCAGCGCATGGTGAAGGAAATGCCCGACGTCAGCCGGGAATCGCAAACTGCGGGCGTGCAGATGGACCAGAAAATCGTGATGCAAGTGCTGTGGAGCATGGCGGACGAATATCCGCAGCTAAAACAGATGCTTCCGCCGGATCCGTCGAAGCCCGCTCCAGCTCCCGCTCCTGCGCCAAGCGCCGCACCCGCTCCAGGATCGTCAGCTACGCCTCCTGCGACCCCACCGCCGAGCCCGGCGCCAAAGCCACAGCAGTAGCTCAGCAAAGGCTAGGTCTGAAAGAAAGGAGCATTATCAATGCGAAGTAGAACGCCGAGTACAACCCGGCACGCAAAACGCTGGTCGACCGCTCGCGCGCTGTTGCTCGGAGGCATTCTCCCGCTTCTATTGTTCCTGGGAATTTGCAGCGCCGAAGCGCAGCAGCCGCCGCCCGCGCCGCAGCCCTCTTCGGTCACGGTATCAGCCGCCATCAGCCTGAAAGACGCGCTGGACCAACTCGGCCGTGAGTACGAGCGCGACCACCCGGGCGCCAAGATTGCTTTCAACTACGCCGGCTCGGGAACGTTGCAGCACCAAATCGAGCAGGGCGCGCCGGTGGACATATTTTTCTCGGCGGCTCAGAAGCAGATGGATGCCCTGCAATCCGCAGGCCTGATCGTCGCGGACACGCGGCACGACATCGTAGCGAACGATCTGGTGCTGATCGCGCCTTCTTCCTCCGACGATATTCATACCTTTCAGGATTTGGCCAAGTCGAGCGTCAAGACCATCGCGCTGGGAGAACCCGAAACCGTGCCGGCAGGCATGTACGCTCAGCAAACGCTGGAGAAGCTTGGCCTGTGGGATGCGGTGAAGAAAAAGGCCGTTTACGGGAAGGATGTTCGGCAGGTCCTCACCTACGTCGCGACGGGCAACGCGGATGCAGGGTTGGTTTACCGTACGGATGCGCAAACCTCGCCGAAAATCCGGACGATTTTTACCGCTCCGCCAAGTTCGCACGATCCGATCGTGTATCCGGCCGCGGTGCTGAAGAACTCAAAGGATCAGGCCGCCGCGGGCGCGTTCCTCAAATTCCTGGAGTCTCCGCACGCGCTCGAGATTTTCAAGACCTACGGTTTCAACGACCCGAATAATCCCTCCGGAAAGATCTGATCCGGCTACAATCCTGCCGATGGACTTGTCTCCGCTCTGGATATCGCTCGCGACCAGCGTGACGGCTACTGCCATCACGTTCGTGGCCGGCTTGGCGGCGGCTGTTTGGCGCGAACGCTATACCAGCCCGGCGATGGCTTTGGTGGATGGAATTTTTCTACTGCCTCTCGTGTTGCCGCCTACCGTGGTCGGTTTTCTCCTCCTGTTGCTCTTCGGCCGCCATGGGCCGCTGGGTAAGCTTCTGCTTCAATTTGGCGCCACGATAGTTTTTTCCTGGCCCGCTACAGTAATCGCGGCTGCTGTCGTCGCCTTCCCGCTGATGTATCTCACTTCGCGCGCCGCTCTTGAACAGGTGCAACCCGAACTGTTGCAAGCAGCCCGGACGCTGGGCGCATCGGAGTGGCGTGTGTTCCGCGAAATCGCTCTTCCGCTGGCATGGCCGGGAGTCCTTGCCGGCACCATACTTTCCTTTGCGCGCGCGCTTGGAGAATTCGGCGCTACCCTGATGATCGCGGGAAATATCCCCGGCAGGACTGAGACGATTCCGATCGCGATCTATTTCGCAGTGGAAGCGGATGAAATGCAGCGTGCCCTCACCTGGTGCGCCGTAGATGTTGTGATCTCGCTCGCACTCCTCAGCGGCCTCTACTACTGGACGCGCGCGCAAGGCCTTGGACGCGCTCAGCGGATGGCGCGTTGACATGGCCCTCGACGTACAAATCGAAAAAAAACTTCCGGACTTCGAGCTTAATGTGGCCTTCAGCGCATCGGAAGCGCCGCTAAGTATTCTTGGACCCTCCGGCGCGGGCAAAACGATGTTGCTGAGGTGTATTGCAGGCTTGGAGCAGCCTGGGCACGGCCGCGTTTCATTGAACGGTCGAGTCCTGTTCGACTCCGACCAAGGTATTCGAGTGCCTGCTCGCCGGCGTCGCGTCGGAATGGTCTTTCAGCACTACGCGCTCTTTCCGCATCGCACGGTCGCCGAAAACATCGCCTTCGGATTACTCGAACTTTCGCGCGAGGAACAGGCCGCTCGCCTGTCTACCCTCATCGCGCGCACGCATCTGGAAGGACTGGCCGAACGATATCCCCGGGCATTGTCCGGCGGCGAGCAGCAGCGCACTGCGTTAGCACGCGCCTTGGCGATTGATCCGGAAGCGCTTTTGCTCGATGAGCCGCTGTCGTCTCTCGACACACATCTGCGAAGTCAGGTGGAGGCGCAGCTTCAAGAAACATTTGCGGCCTATCGCCGTCCGACGCTGCTGGTCACGCACAACATCGAGGAAGCGTATCGCCTGGGCGAACAACTGTTGGTGCTTTCGCGCGGGAAAGTTGCGGCGTTCGGATCTAAAGAGGATGTTTTCAGGCGCCCGCCCACGCGCGAAGTGGGGCAACTTACAGGCTGTAAGAATTTTTCACGCGCAAGAAGGAATGCTGACGGCTCAGTCGAAGCGCTCGACTGGAACTGCCGCCTTCGCGTCGAACAAACTATCTCCAGGCCGCCGGCCTTCGTGGGTATCCGGGCGCATCACATTGATTTTTTGGAATCAACGCCGCCCGGCGCTGCGTCGGAGAATGTTCTGCCCTGCTGGCTCGTGCGCACTTCCGAGACGCCTTTCCGCATCACGCTCTATCTGAGCCTTCGCCAGCCCGCAGCGGACACGAGTGCGTACGATTTGCAGGCGGAAGTGTTCAAGGAAAAGTGGCAGCGCTTTCGCAACCTCCCGCACCCGTGGCACGTGCGGCTCTCGCCGGATTCGCTCTTTCTGATGCCCGAGTAGCCTGCGGGAAACCTAGTTGAAGTGTTTTACAAATTTTACGTCCAAGCCGTACGTTCCATTCACATCGCGGAGGAAAATAATAGAGAGGTCGCGCTTCACGTGGTACTCCACTTGGATGAGTTGCTCCTGGTCGGAGGCCGCGTTGGAGGAGTAAGTAATCGTGAGGTCCTTTGAGAATTGCTGTTCGATGGTGACGCGCGCGGCTGCGTTCGACTCCGTCGCCGTGCCGGCCAGGAACGGATCGACCCGGAAATGGCTGATGCCGAAAAGTTTTTCAATGCGTCCGCCCAGCCCGGTTGAAATTGCTTCCGAGAGCAGCGCCGTTGCACCGTAGTTTTGCCCGCCGGCGGATTGTGACCGAAGCGCGCTCTCCTGCCCGGTAGTGCCCAGCGCGAGCAAAGCGACGATGTCGGAATCCGGAAGCGGCGGGTCCGAACGATAATTGAGCGAGAGGCGGCTCGCCGGACCAGAAAAATTAATGGTCACCTGATATTGGCTGATTACCGATGTGGCTTCAACGTTCAGAACCGGGTCCAGCCGAAACGGATTTGCGAAATTGATGTCGCCGCGAGTCAGCGTAAATGTGTTGCCGCGGAAGCCCATCTGCCCGCCGAGCAAATGGATGTGCCCGAGCAGGACCGGATGGTCGAAGGTGCCGCGCAGATGGAGGTCGCCGTCAATTTCAATTTGCGCGCCGCCCCATTCGATGCGCGCTCCGGGAGTTGTTTGCCCGGAGACGTCAAACGTGAGGTTCCTCATGAACGCGGACGTCGAGGTGGCAACAGCAGTTGTGTCAGTGGACGAAGCGAAGAACGAAGCCAGGTCCACGCCTTGAGCAAACAGCAGCCGCTGCACCTGGATGCGACCGGAAAGAACCGCGGCGTCTTGCGTTCCGGCCAATTGCAGTGTCCCGCCGATCAACCAGCTCATTCCGGCGGGATAGCGGATACGGACTTGCGGCGTCTCCGCATTGATTTCATAGCGCATCGGCCTTTCGGCGTAGTTCAAGCTGCCGCTTAAGGTTAAGGTTCCGCCTCCGGACTGCGCGGTGACGCGATCGAAGAGCAGCCTGTTTTGATCGAAGACGAGGTCTCCGTTCACATGGCTCAAGCCCACCGGAAAATCGGAGTAGTGCGCCGAGGCATCGTGAATGTTCGCTCGTCCCGTGACGCGCGGTTTCGACATGGTGCCTTCCACCGAAACATTCACGTCCGCTTCACCCTGCCCTTCGAGATCCGGAATCAGTCCTTTGGCAAACTGGAGGTTAATACCACCGGTTAGATTGAACCGCAGCGGGCGATCCCGGTCAAAACGCGCCGAGCCGCTTAGCTGCATGTTCGTGTACGGGCCGTGCAGATGCAGTCGATCGATGCGCACTTCGTTGCGATGATAGGTAATTTGGATGGGCCCATCATTTTGAAGTTGCACGAACTGGTAGTCGAAGGAAATTTGCGAGACATTCACTTTCACTTCAATGGTGTCCGGCTGCCGCAGCGAGCCGGATATCGTGAAGTCGCCGTCCACCACGCTGGGGCGCGTCAAATCCTTCAGATGCAGCCCGGCGATAATCAGCGCGTCGAGATCGAATTGTTTCACGGAAAGGTTGCCGGAAATGTTCTGATCTCCCGTCAATTCGACAGCGAGCTGGCCGGTCAATTTTCCCTTCGACATTTCGGAATTGAACGTGAACTGGGCGTTCTTCCCGTCCGATTCCACTTGCGCGCGGAAGTCGCCCTCTTTGTCTCCCCCTACCTTTAATCCCAGCAGCCGGACTTCGCCGTGCGCGGCGGGCGCGTGAATAGGCCCGTCGCCGCGCAGATTGAAATCAAGTTGTCCGGCGATCGGCAGAGACGATTTTTGCAGCGCAGCGAATGTCTCTAGCGGGATGCCGCTGCCGTTCAGGTTGAACTCCGTGGTCTGTTCGGTCGGGCGGTAAAGCACGTCGCCGGCCACTTGACCTTTGGCGCGGCGCAGTTCGGCGTGCGAGAGCCGAATTTCATCGTGCGCTAGATGCAACTGGCCTTTGAGCTGGTCGAAACGAAATCCTTTGGCGTCGATATCATCCAGAACGAAGTTCCCGTCCAACACCGGAACTGCGCTTGTTCCGCTGCCGCGAAAATCGCCGCTCAAAAGTCCGGTAACGGGGTAACTCGTTCCGAGCATCGCTTGTAATTCCGCCGTAGGGCCTCGTTCGACTTCGGCTTCCAGCATCCAAGTGCTAGCCGGCACAAAACTCCAGTCGCCATCAAGGTCAAGTTGCATATCGAGCGCGGCGGAAAACTGACCTCGTTTCACCGTCGTTTTCGTCAGACGAAAAAGGTCCAGCGAATATTCCAGATCGCCTTCAATGCTGTCCCAGTACAGCGTGTCGTAACGCGCCCTCACGGCGCTGAAGTGCCCGGCGAACGTGGGCCCGGCGATGGGGCCCAAAATACGTCCTCGGAAAACGAAGTCTCCCGCCTCCCGCGCCGGCACGGCGTCCGCGCCGCGCAATTTATTGATGAAGTCGTCCCAGGGGATTAAATCATCCGCGTAGAGCTTGAGTTCCAGCGCGGAATCATGGCCGCCGAGAAAGCCGTCGAATTCAATCCTGGTTGTCGGCGTGGAGATTTCGCTATGGGAAAACGTCGCAGCCCCGGCTTCCTCTGCATAGTTGTAAAAAATTGTCGCTTCAGCCGGAATTGCTCCACGCATATTCGCGGGTTCTGTCCAGTGCGATTCGCCTTTGGAACTAAAATGCTCGAACGCGCCCGTCCATGTATTTGTCGAGTCCACATCCATGATTGCGTCCCAGTGCAGTGTGTTCACCGGAAAGTTCGGGTTATCGACAGCCGCGAACGCAGCTGCCAGGCTAAACCCGCGCAAACGCGTTTCAGTGTGAGTTGACAGAGTCTTCAAATCCATTTCCAGCCGGCCATCGACCGTTCCGCCGAGGGCTTGCACGCCCAGGTTGGGCACCACGAGTTGTTCGTGCGCCACTTCGAAGTCGCCCCAGGTTTCGAGCCCGTTTGCGTGAAACCAATCGTACGGCAAATTGATTTTGTTCCCGGCGTAGTGCCCGCTCGCTGTCCATTCACCCGCTTTATAACTGGCCTGACCGGCAAACTCCGCAGTTGCGTCGAACACCAGGGGCTGGCGAAAAATTGTGCGCAAGTCCGCCAGTACCAGCCGCCCGCGGTACCGCAAATTCCAATTCGGCTGCGAGAAACTTGGCAGCTCGGCGCGCAGATTCAGTTCAGAGTGCGGCAGCTTCCAAACCAGCTCATCGAGCTCGAATGCGTCGCGATGCAGCGTGAACTTTGCCGAGACATCGGAGCGGAAAGACGCGGCCTTCGGCTGCGAGATTTCCACTTGTTTCCACTGCAGATTGCCGATGTAGGAATCCGCGCCGGCCTTAGCCGCCATGTAATTCAATTTGAATTGGAAATTCGGGCCTTTTGCCGTGAGCGGCACGCGGCGGTCATTGATCAGCGCGCTGCCATCCCGCAGTTCCAGCCACTGAATCTTCAAATCGAAAAGGTTTTGCTGCCATGACTCGCTGGACGCGACTTTCGGCGTCGGCAAATTGCTGCGGCCGTCCTTCTCGAACTGCACTGTCAACTGCGGGCGGTCAACGATCAGTTCGTTCAGCGCAAATTTGCGGCGGAATAAAGAGAGAACCGTGATGCCCAGGTCCACTCGATCGGCGTGAAACAGCGGCGGTTTGCTCGCATCCTCTAGGCCGTGCAGCGTTAAATTTTCCGCGTGGGCCCGAAGCCGTAGCATATTTACGTGCAAGGTGCCAAGTTCCACGCGCGCTCCGGTCCGCAGCTCGAGCTGCTTCACCACCTGCTCGCGAGCCCATCGCTCCACCACTTCTATTTTGAAAGCTTCGTACGCGACCAAGCCCGCAATCGTCAACAGGAGCAGAACCAGGACGACGCTGCGCGCCACACGGCGGCGTTTCACGACCCGCTCCCTTGCGGCACGATATCAATCTTCAAACGCTCCCGCGTATCGTCGAGCCATTTCGCCGATCGCTCCGTGATCGCCCTCTGAATCAGGACTTCACGAATGGTGTCTTCCACTTCTTCCAGCGCCGGAACCGCCTCGCCGCGCGCTTTGAGCTGCGGCGCGAATTCGTCGTTGTAATACTTTTCCACTTCTTTATCATCCACTTGGGCTGCGGCGCGGAATCGGTAATCCAGAAAGTGCGCGAGATATAGCTGCTGCGCCAGCACTCGCCTCACTGCCGCTTCCGTGATTCCCGCGGCGGCGCACCGTTTCTGGAATTCTTGAGGCGAACCAAACTGCTTCACAAATTCCCCGTACGAACTTTCCACTTCGGCAGCGGGCGGGGGCGGATACTTGGTTGTATTCGCTTCGCCACGAATGATCCATTGGTCCGCCAGTTCCTGGATCAGTTCGCTGCGAGGTTTGGCTTGCCCGTCCACAAGCTTTTGGAACGCGGCTAGCTCGTTGACTTCACTCTCCAAGATGATGTCGTCCTCTATGCGCGCGGCCACTCCATCGACCGGCAGGGCCTTGGAGTCTTCCCGAGCCGCATTCGGTTCGGAATGGGGAGTGATTTGCGCGCGCGCCGGCATAGCCCCGAGACCGCAGAGCAAACACAGCCCTCCGATCGTGAGAATCGCGCGTCGCATCAAACGTCCTTTGCCTTTCTCCATCAAAAAATTGGTCCAATGTTGAATGAGAATTCGAAATGGGGCAGCCGGAAAAACTGCTCGAACGGGTTAGGCGGAATTATCGCCTGATATCGCGCCGGATTCAGTTGGTACCCGAAGTCCACTCGCACAGGCCCTATCGGCGTGGCATATCGGAACCCAAAGCCCACTGTATGCGAAAAATAATTCAGATTCGAAGTGGCCGACGGCTTCCAATCCAGTGTTATATGGTTTACATCGCTGTACACGTTGCCGCCGTCGTAAAGAAGGGTGCCGCCCAAACGGTTGCCGATATAGGGAAGCTTCATCGGGAATCGCAATTCCTGGTTGAACATGAGCACCGCAAGCCCGCCGATCGGAAAGCCGGTGCACGGATCCCGCGGACCGGCTTCATTCAGGCCGAATCCCCGAAGCGTGGTTGCGCCGCCGGCGAAAAACCGCTCCGGCAATGGAATCACTTCCTCTGCCACCGGAGGAGCGCTCGAGCTGCAATTCGTGGAGCCGCCTTCCGACGCCCCGCCTTCGACGGTGCGGCCCAGCGGCTGTTCAAAGCCGAAACGCGTGGCCCGCGCAAAGACGAATGCCCGGCCGAAAGGATGAAACGACGAGTTTTGAAAAAAGCCGCGAAAGAAACTCGCGCTGGAACCGAGTGTGGTGGAAGCAACGCTCAAATCCACGGTGTTGAACGTCCCGCGCTTTGCATCAACGGGATTATCGCGGCGCTCGCGCGCGTAGGTGATTCCGAATCCAGACACCAACGTCGGCTGGCTAAACAGCGGAATCTCGTCCGGAGTGATCCGCAGGTCGGAAGCCGTAACCCTGCGGAAAAAATATCGGTAGAGGATGGAACTCGAGCGCGAGAACTTCTCGGCCACCTGAAATGCGCCCTCATAGCGAACGGACGTGAATGTCTGCACATCCTGCGCCTTGTCGGCCAATCCGATTAATTGAACGCCGATCGAAGGGTGGCCCCAAAAATTGTCGGCGGTGTAACTCAAAAGCGACCGATATTCCAGGGTGCTCGCGCGCGCTTTGAACGTAAGCGTCTGCGCCCGGCCGAACATATTCGACCGGGAAATTTCGAAAATGACGCGCGGGCTTTCGGCGATCACCGTGGCATTGGGATCGCAACTGGGTTGCGACGTACTCTTGGAGCTGGAGCTGCAACTGGCGCCTATCTGCTGAACTTCGAACCCGACTCCATACCCGATCGTATAGCGTTTGCCTTCCTGTAAATCTACGACGATGGTTTTACTTGGATCGGTCCCGGTGGGATTCTGCGGCTCTATCTGAACGCGGCTGAATACGCCCAGATTGTAAAGCCGCCGTTGCGTTTCCACCACGTCGCCTTCCCGCAGCGGACCTTCCGCTTTGATTTTGACCTGGCGCGCGATCACACCCGGCCGCGTGAATTGATAGCCGGTGATCAAGACCTTCGCCACTTCGATGCGCTGGCCTTCCGTGATGCGATAGGTGAGCCGGACTTCCGTCGCGGTAGCTCCCGGTGATACTTCCTCCTGGAAATGCGCTGCGGGGAAGCCTTCGTTGTAATACATTGCGAGGATGTTGTTGCGGTCGCTGGATACCGCCGAGGCCGAATACGGCTGCCCGGCTGAGGATCCCACTACGGCCAGCAGTGCCTCCGTACTCATCATGTGATTGCCTTCCACGTGAAGGTCGGCAACCAATGTCTGCGGGCCTTCCAGAATGGCGTAGGAAACGAACAGACTCTCCTTCTTGCCCTGGTAGTTGTCATCCAACGAAGAAGTAACCTTCACATCCAGAAAGCCGTTGGAAAGATACAGTCCGCGTATCGAATCCGCATCGTCGTTCACCAACCGCTGGCTGAAACGGCCGTTCGAACCGAACGAAGCCGGTTGAAGTTGCAGCCGGCTCTCCAACAAACGTTTGCTGAAATACTTGTTGCCTGAAAAGCCCACGCCGGCGAGGCGGAATTTACTGCCCGGAGTCACTTCATAGCTGATCACGCGCTCTCCGCTCGCGGCATCTTCGTGAGAGTTCACGTTGACTTCCGCGTTGAAATATCCCTGTCGTTGAAAGTAATCCCGTATGTTCCGGCGGCCTTCCTGCAATAAGTCTTCATCCGCCGCGCCTTCCGCATAAATAGGCAGAAGCGAGCGAAGCTTTCCTTTTCTCATCTTCGCGCCGACCAGTTCAACGCTCACGCGCGGTCCCGTGGTTATCTCGAATTTCAAAGGCACGCTATTTTTTTGCGGGTCGTACTGGCCGGCGGTAATCAGCGCTGCTGCTCCCAGGTATCCTTGATTCACCAGGTATTTTTTCAGGCGCTGCGTGGCTTTCGTCACCCGCGCGGTGGTCAGCGTCTTGTTCAACTTGATCTTGGAGCGGCGAATGATTTCGTCGTCGGGATATGGCGTCTTATTTTGCAGCACGAAACTTCCCACCACTGCCCGGGGGCCGGAAACGACTGTAACCATCACATCCATCTGGCGCGTGTCTTCGTGCGGCGTCAACGTCCAGGTCACTTTCGCTTCATAGAGGCCCTCGCTGCGCAGCGTGTCTTTTAACCGCTGGATCGCTTCCTGCAGGGCGCTTTCGCGGAACGGCTCGCCCAACCCTAAGCGCATGGAGGCCAGTGCGGCCGGTTCGCTCGGCGGTTCTTTTAATCCCTCCACGCGGATTACGTTATTGAAGAAATTTCGGCGAACGATAAAATCCACCCGCAATCCTTGCGCACTGGGTTCGGCTGTCACCCGGACATCGGCGTAGTCGCCGCTGCGATACAGCTCCCGCAGCGTAGCGCGCTCTTCCGCAAAGTCGAACGGTTTGCCCGCTTGCAGAGGAAGAGTGCTCTTGTAATCTCCTCCGGGCTTGCCGGATTCATCGACGATTCGGACCTCGGCCACGCGCTGATGTTCTATCGTAGTTTCTTGTGCTCGCGCCGGCAGGCAGGCGAAAACGCCGTAAATGGCTGCTCCGCTGGCCCACGCGGCGGCTAGTCTCGCGCGTCGCGGCCAGCGAATCGATTTTTTCCAAGGGAATCTCATTCGCCAGAGGAGTAAGAAGAAAGGTTAGCACGTAGCGTTGCCTGCCCGGCGCGAAAAGGCCTATCATGAAGTTCACATTAGGAAACAAGCAGATGAACGCCGAACAACGCGAAAAATACTCCCGCCAAATTCTGTTTTCGGGCATCGGTGCGGAAGGCCAGGAGAATCTTCTGGCCGCCAGCGCCGTGTTGGTAGGCTGCGGCGCGCTCGGAACCGTGGTTGCGAGTCTGCTGGTGCGCTCGGGACTCGGGCGTCTGCGTATCGTTGATCGTGATTTCGTGGAACTGTCGAACCTGCAGCGCCAGACCCTGTTTGAAGAAGCCGACGCGCGGGAAGCGCTGCCGAAGGCAGTTGCGGCCGAGCGGCGTCTGCGCGCGATCAATTCCGATGCGCGGGTCGAAGCGATTGTCACCGACCTCATCCCGGAAAACGCTGAAGAACTTCTGGGCGGCTTCGATCTCATCCTCGACGGCACGGACAATTTCGAAACGCGCCTGCTGCTCAACGACGCAGCGATATCGCTCGATATCCCCTGGATCTATGCCGCCGCTGTCGGAAGCTACGGAGTTACTTTCACCATTCGCCCGGGCCGCACTGCCTGCCTCGCGTGCCTGTTGGAAGCTCGCGAAGAACCGTTCACCCTGGGCGCCGAAGACACTTGCGACACTGCCGGAATTCTCAACGCCGCCGCCGGAGTCATCGCGTCGATCCAAGCAGCGGAAGCGACAAAACTGCTGGCTGGGAAGCCCGAGGCGCTGCATGAACGGCTGGTTTCCTGCGATGTCTGGACCGGGAAATTCCAATCCGTCCGCATCTCGCGCAATAAAGATTGTCGAGCGTGTGGACGCAGGGTTTTCACCTACCTTAGCGGAAATGCCCAGCCTCACGTCACTATGTGCGGCCGCGATTCCGTTCAGATTCACCAGGGCAATCGTAGTCTCGATCTCGGCGAGCTGGGCCGCCGTTTGGCGCATGCTTCCGCTGCTGAAGTGCGCAACAACAGCTTCCTTCTTCGTTTTCGCGTCCCGCCATACGAAATGACTATCTTTGCCGATGGCCGCGCCATAGTGAAAGGCACGCAAGATCCCGCCGTGGCGCGCTCGCTTTACGCCCGCTTCATCGGCGCATAGCGTGAAAAATTATCCAGTTTGCGCGTTGCTTGAACAAGCAGGGTTGGAATAGGCAAGCAGGGTTAGAATGGGGTTGATCCGGGTTTTCAGCCCACGAATCGGCGGGCGGTAGACTGTCGCATGAGCGCGCGGTCCATATTTTCGCGGGTATTCATCAAGGTGAGCAAGGTGCTTAAAACGCGCGCTTTCAGTTCATCCGACATGGGAAAGCCGCTCGTGGCTGTATTCACCAGCGTCTCGCCGCGCAGGGCCACCTTCTGCATGAATTCCACTTGGCGCTCGTGCTTGTTCTTGCCTAGCGCGGTTTCGCGGCGCATCTCGGCGCACTCGTTTTCGATGAACAGCGTAAAATGAAGGATGCACATGTGCTCTTCGGCGAGCCCAGTCGGCACGCTTATCTTGCATCCCTTCGCGCTGCAAATCTCTGCCACAAGCACACCCGTTTGAATCTTCTGTTTTGTAGCATTTTCACCTGCCTGAATTCCACTTTACCAAAACGCGCTGCGCTCAATTAGATAGCAACTAATAGGCGAAATCCGGAATTGCCGAGCCTGCAGATAAGTTGGAGCGCGCTTTTGCGATAGACTATCGCCCGTGCTAAATATAAATTCGCGCTGACCCTCAAAATAACAAAGGCCCATGCCGCACCTGACCCAGCACGACGTGATGATCATGTTCCTGGCGCTCGCCGCCCTTCTGGGTACCGCGAAGCTTGCCGGCGAATTGATGCAAAAGCTGGGACAGCCGTCCGTTTTGGGCGAAATCTTCGCAGGAATTCTGCTGGGTCCCACCGTGCTCGGCCATTTCAGGCCGCAGATCTACGCGTTTTTGTTTCCCAGCACAGGCTTTATGCCCATCGTGCTCGAGACCGTTACCACGCTCGGCGTCGTGTTCTTTCTGCTCACCGCCGGCCTCGAAATCGACTTGCGCAGCATTTTTCGCCAAGGCAAAAGCGCCCTGCTCGTCAGTTTCTTCGGAGTGATTATTCCCTTTAGCTTGGGTTTTTTGGCCGCCGGCGCGTTCCCGCAATACCTGGGTGCAGCAGCGGGCGCAAGCAGGCTGATTTTCGCTCTGTTTGTCGGCACGGCGCTCTCCATTTCGGCCCTTCCGGTGATCGCCAAAATCCTGATGGATCTAAATCTCCTGAGGACGGAGATGGGGACCGTGGTGATGTCCTCGGCCATGTTCGACGATCTCGTGGGCTGGATTCTGTTCTCCATGATCCTCGGCATGATGAACGCCGGCCCGCACTCGCTCGACGGCGTCAAGCGCACGATTCTGCTTGTCGGCGCGTTCACCTTGCTCGCTCTCACCGTCGTGCGTTGGCTGATCGACAAAATACTCCCCTTCATCCAAGCCCACACCAGCTGGCCAGGCGGCGTATTAGGTTTCATTTTTACGCTGACTCTTGCTGGTGCGGCGTTCGCGGAATTTGCGGGAATCCATGCGGTCTTCGGAGCTTTCATCACCGGGATTGCCGTCGGTGAATCCTCCCATCTTAGAAAACGCACCTCTGAACACATCCACTCCATCGTCACCAACGTCTTCGCGCCGTTCTTTTTCGCCAGCATCGGCCTGCGCACGAATTTCGTTTCGAACTTCAACTGGGGTCTCACCGCCGCGGTAATTGGAGTCGCCTGCGTCGGGAAGCTCCTAGGGGCAGGTTGGGGTGCCCGGCTGGGTGGCATGGATCGTCGCACTTCATGGGGAGTTGGTCTGGCCATGAACGCGCGCGGAGCCATGGAAATGATCCTCGGCCTTCTCGCCCTTCAGGCCGGGTTGATTCGCGAAACCATGTTCGTAGCGCTGGTGGTCATGGCGCTCTTCACCTCGTTGGTTTCAGCTCCCGCAATCCATTTCCTGCTGCGCAGGCGCCAGACCTTGACGTTGAAAGACAGCGTCACCGCCAAGCTCTTTCTGCCCGAGATAAAGCACAACACAAAAGAGGAAGTTCTCAAGCAAATGTGCGAGATCGCTGCAGATGCCGTCAGCAACGCGCCGGAGAGGTTTCTGCGCCTCGTGTCCGAGCGCGAGCGCGTGATACCGAGCGGCTGGGAGAACGGCTTGGCGGTCCCGCACGCCCGCGTTGGCGGCCTTCCTCACCCCATCGTGGTAATTGCCAAATCGGAAGCCGGTATCGATTTCAACGCCAGAGACGGCAAACTCTCGCGCCTTATTATCTTGATCCTCACGGGGGACAATCAGTCGCAGCACGACTTATTGGGCAACGCAGAAGAAATGTTCAGCCGCAAGGAAGCCATTGACCAGGTCCTGGAAGCGGCCACTTTCGTCGAACTGGTCGCCGCCCTCAACGCCCCGGTCAAGTAACTTCATCAGTCGTGTGCTTATGGGGTGTTGCACGATCCCGCTCCGGGCTTAATCAACATTGTTCTAGCACCTAAGCGGCAGGCTCGTCGGCTCGCACTTTACGGAAATTGTCCGAAGATTTTTTCTTCCAAGCTCCAAGGTTGGGCGAAAACCACCAATTCTGCCGGCTTAGGCTGTCCATTATATTTAAGCTTCCCACTCCCGCATTGATCGCGACGATCCACGAGGCCACGCTCTAGGAGTACGGCGGTTTCGATTTCCGACGCTGAGCATGTATAGAAGTGCTTGCCGAAGGTGTAGAACAGTCGCGCCGGGATTGGATCGCCCAAACAAAATCGGATGCTACCGGCGGTATCGGTTTTGCCTTCGTATAGCACTGGATAATTACCCGGTTTCACAAAGCTGAACACTCTGACCGCAACGCCGCGAAGTGGCTTAGCGTTATTCGCGTTCAACACCTGTATCGAGACGCAATTTGTGCTCTGCGCTGCGCAATTCATAGCCGTCGCAAATACGAAAATGAGTGCATAGAAGAAAGGTTCCACGCAACTTCTCGCGCGTCCCATGACAGTTGGTCTTTGTGTTTGCATCGCGGTTTTGCTCAAGCGGGAATACTACGATGGCTTGCCAACGATGCAGGGCTAGTTGTGATACTTTCGGGAGTGTCACATCGAGGAACTGTAAGCTTGTCGCAGCCCTCAATGCCCCGGTGAAGTAAGTCCGCAGATCCGTGTCGCCGCGGCCGAAGCTTTGCCTGGAAGGGTGGTGCCGGCTGTGGGACTCGAACCCACGACCTAGGGATTATGAGACCCTCGCTCTACCTCTGAGCTAAACCGGCCACAAGACAATTCTCGATGCTAAGGGCTACCCGTCTAAAGTGTCAAGACAGGAGCGGAGGCCCGTCGCGATCGGCAAACTACCTCGCACAGCATAAGGGAAATAAGGCCCAAAACTAGTACTTTCGTAACATTGACCCTGCCGCCCCCAAAAGCTACTTTAAGCTCGTAACAGTACGAAAAGCTCTGGCTCTGCCGGGGAGGCGGGGGTGTGTACCGTTTAGACACACGCCCGAAAAAAACTCCCTTGATGGCATCGGACCACCTATAGACTCGCTCCCGTAGTTTCCCTTGGGAGGGTCTATGAATAGGTGGTTGATGGTCGCAGTTCTGGTGTTGCTGGTTCTAGCCAGCGCATTGGGTCTAAATGCTTTAGCGACCCACACGACGCTCGCTAATACCAGCAGTCCGATGCCGCCTACGCCTTGGTTACTAGCGAACACGAGCAGCCCGATGCCGCCCACGCCGTGGGCGAACACGAGCAGCCCGATGCCGCCAACACCTTGGTAGTTTTAAGCTGAGGCGTGAAGTTTCCCGCTAAAAGGCGGGGGCGAAGCCAGGCCTATAAAGGCGATCGATGCAGCTTGGCCCGCTGGACTATTTTGTATGGAGCGTAGGTTTCCTTCTGGAAGCTTACGTGGTGGTGTGCCTCGCCGTCCATCGAGATACCTTTCGCTATTTCTCACTGAATCTGTACATGCTGGCGGCAGCTCTGGTCACTCTCGGTCATTACCTCACCTTTCATACCTATGGGTATTCGTCCATGCAGTACCGCTATTTTTACTACTACTCCGAGAGTTTGCTGATCGTCCTTATCTACTTCACGGTCATGGAACTGTACCAACATGTCTTTCGGGAGATGAAAGTCAGCCGGTACATTCGCGGTACAGCGGCCTTGTTATTGATTGCGACAGCGTTCTTTTCCTACGCGGTCGTTCGCCAAAATAAGGATCATCTGACCAGCCGTTTCGTCGTCGAGCTTGGGCAGAACCTTTATTTCGTCGGCGTGGTTCTCACCTACCTGCTTTGGGGCGCAGTTTTAAAGCTCCGCGAAACCAGGACCCGCCTGATTCAATTGATTCTCGCCCTCGGCGTTTATTTCAGTGCTACCGCGGGAACCTATGCTTTGCGGAACCTTTTCCCCGGCTTGCAGGAATCGTTCTTGCGCTGGGTGCCGCCGCTGATAGGTACGTGGCTGCCGCTGGCATGGGCCTACACTTTTTCCAAAGTGCCGGAAGACGCGCGATTGGCAACAGCTCGTTTGCTGGCGAGGGCTAGGTGATGATAGCGGCGCTGATTTTTGTCTTTTCGATTGCAACCTTTCTGCAGTTCTTCATTTGGCATTGCCGCTCGATACTGGCGTCAAGCCGAAGAGTGGAGCTGTCCGACCGCGTGCGGGAAGTCACCGGCGTTCAAGACGGGAGTTTCGGCGCGGAAGATTTCAGCCGACTGCTTCAGTTGGTCCGCCTGTGCCCGGAACGCGGCGACGACCAAGGCGAAATTCGCGCGGTAGGAACCTACTATAGCTTGCTGGATGTTTTCGGCCGCCTGGCGCGACCCGCGATTCCTCGTGTGGCCGCGTGGACCGAGCGAGAACGCGTGAACTGCTCCTATTTTGCCGCCGTAGCCCTTGACCGCCGCATTTCCTACAGTCGTGATCTGTTTACGCAGCAAATCGCAGATCGCCTCTAACCCGCTCCTATCCTGCGTGCTGTCTCGTTTCACTTTTCGCTCCTGCGCTCGACCCGTGTTGCTTTGGCTGCTACCATAGTGTTATCGGAGTGATTGGCGGAAACCTTCCGCTTCGCTCTCTCCCATTTCCTGATGAGAACACCGCTCGAACAATCGGTACTCAATCACATTCGCCATGCGCGAATGATTCTACCCGGGGATCGAGTTGCTGTGGCCGTCTCCGGCGGCGCGGATTCGGTCGCGCTTCTTCGCATTCTGGAAAATCTTCGCGACGAGTTGGGCGTAACTCTATCAATCGTCCATTTTGACCACATGCTGCGCGGTGATGCTTCCGCATTGGATGCGCAATTCGTCGCACAATTGGCCAGCGACAGCGGCCTCCAAATTGTCGCCGCACGCGAGGACGTCGCCGCCGAAGCCGCCCGTCATGGATGGAATCTCGAAGACGCTGCGCGACGTTTGCGCTACGCATTCTTCGAGCGCGTCTGCGCCGCCGGACAGGCAACGCGCATCGCCGTAGCGCACACCGCCGAGGACCAGGCCGAAACCGTCTTGGCTCATTTGATTCGCGGAACAGGACCCACTGGTTTGGCGGGCATTTATCCCGCTGCTCGTTCTGTTATCCGCCCGCTTCTCGGAATCGCGCGCCAGGATTTGCGCGACTATCTCCGCGCGAAAAATCAAGCATGGCGTGAAGACGCGACGAACCGCGACACGCGACGGCTTCGCGCGCGCATTCGCGAGCAACTTCTCCCCGTTCTGGAACGCGATTTCGCGCCGGCGATCACCGCGCATCTTTGCGAACTCGCTCGCCTATCCGCCGAGCAGGAAGCATTCTGGTCGGCAATCGTAGAAGACCGCTTCCGCAGCTTGGTCCAAGCGGCCAACGATGTTCTGACGATTCAGATTCGCGACCTATTGCTACCGCTTGCGCTGAGTTCCACGCCGGACGTTCCACCGCCCACATTTAACTCCAGCGAAGCCGCGCCTTTACGTGCGCTCACCGAACGCATTATCCGCCGTCTTTATGAAGATGTCCGCGGGGACCGCAACGATTTAGGCGCGCAGCACGTCGAGCAGGTCATCCACCTAGCCACGGAGTCAACCAGTGGCCGCCGTTTGGAACTGCCGGGCAACATCTTTGTCGAGCGCACTTTCGCGAAACTGATTTTTTCGCATGTGCAAGGTCGCGGGCATTCGCTTGCCGGCAGCGAAGACTCCGCTCTCGCGACCGCATATCAATACGTTGTTAGCCTCCCGGACAGCGGCGCGACGGTTGTTTCCATTCCGGAACTTGGAAGCCGCTTCCGTTTGAAAGTCATTGACTGGACTTTGCAAGCGAGCGACACTGAAAGCGACGGCGAAGCCCTCGATGCTGGCCTCCTCCGCGGTTCTTTAATCTTGCGGAATTGGCGGCCAGGTGACGCCTACAGACCCCGCGGTCGCCGGCAGGCTAGTAAGTTGAAGGATATGTTTTTGGCAGACCGTATTCCCCTCCGTGACCGGGCGCGATGGCCCGTGCTCGAATGCGGTGGTCAGGTGGTCTGGACTCGGGGCATGGCCCCGGCGGATGATTTCTGCGCGCGGGCGCGAACGCAAGTGGGCGTGCTGATCGAGGAACTTCAGCTTTGAGACGGTGTCTTCTATAGATTTACGGGGTGCATACACTGGCACCGCTGTTGCATCTAAGTAGTAAGCGGCGTACGGGGCCCGAAACACGGGTCGGAAGGTATTCACAGGGTGAGGTAAGACGGTGAACTCAACAGTCCGCACGATTCTATTTTGGCTTCTGATGATCTTGCTGGCGGTCGTCTTGTGGAAGATGGCCTCGACCGGCGGTCAAGCCGCGAAAGACGAAGAGCCTTCCTACACGACCTTCCTTGCCAACGTGCAATCCGGCAAGGTGAAGGACGTCACGATTTACCTCGCGCCGAACAGCGCGGAAATTCAGGGTGAATATCGCGATTCCGCTTTGAAGTTCAAAGGCGTGACCGTTGCCAACACTGCGATACCGGACATCACCAAAGCTTTGCAGGATCACAACGTTCTCTACAACTACAAGGAAGTGAAAAACGCGGATTGGATGACGTTTCTTTTTAATTTTGCTCCGCTGATCCTCCTCGTGCTCTTTTGGGTTTTCATGATGAGGCAAATGCAGGCGGGCGGTAACAAAGCCCTGAGCTTCGGGAAATCCCGCGCGCGCTTGCTGACCGCGCAACAGAAGAAAGCCACTTTCAAAGATGTCGCCGGGATCGATGAACCGAAAGAAGAGCTTTACGAAATCATCGACTTCCTGAAGGATCCGCAAAAATTTCAAAAGCTCGGCGGACGCATACCAAAAGGCGTCCTGCTCGTCGGCCCTCCAGGCACGGGAAAGACTTTGCTAGCTCGCGCAATTGCAGGCGAGGCTAACGTTCCCTTTTTCTCCATCTCCGGTTCGGATTTCGTGGAAATGTTCGTGGGCGTAGGCGCAAGCCGCGTGCGCGATCTGTTCGAGCAGGGCAAGAAGAACGCACCGTGCATCATCTTCATCGATGAGATCGACGCCGTGGGGCGCCATCGCGGAGCAGGTCTGGGCGGCGGTCACGACGAGCGCGAACAAACCTTGAATGCACTGCTGGTCGAAATGGACGGCTTCGAATCAAACGAAGGCGTCATCCTGATCGCAGCCACGAACCGTCCGGATGTGCTCGATCCCGCTTTGTTGCGGCCTGGACGTTTTGATCGCCGCGTGGTTGTCCCGCGCCCTGACGTGAAAGGCCGCGAAGAAATTCTTCGCGTGCACACTCGCAAAGTACCCCTGTCCGAAGATGTGGAGCTTTCCGTAATCGCGCGCGGCACTCCGGGTTTTTCCGGCGCCGACCTCGCGAATCTGGTGAACGAGTCCGCACTCTGGGCCGCTCGCCAGAACCGCAAATTCGTCGCCATGTCCGACTTCGAAATGTCCAAGGACAAAGTCCTCATGGGCGTCGAGCGCAAGTCCATGATTTTGTCCGACGAAGAGAAGCGCAATACCGCTTATCACGAAGCTGGACACGCGCTGGTTGCCGCCATGACTCCGGGAGCCGACCCGCTTCACAAAGTGACCATCATTCCGCGCGGCATGGCTTTGGGCGTCACCATGCAATTGCCCATCGACGACAAGCACACTTACACCAAGGAATTTCTCGAGTCGCAACTCAGCGTTCTGATGGGCGGCCGCGCAGCAGAAGAAATCTTCCTGCACCACATCACCACCGGCGCGGGAAACGACATCGAGCGCGCTTCTGAAATCGCGCGCCAGATGGTTTGCGAATGGGGCATGAGCCCGCTCGGCCCGCTCACCTTCGGCAAGAAGGAAGAAGCCATCTTCCTCGGCCGCGAAATCGCGCAGCACCGCGACTACTCCGAAGACACCGCGAGACCCAGCGCGACACGCTCGAGCGGATAGCCCAGGCCCTGCTTGAACGCGAAGTCCTCGACGCCACCGAATTGAAGCTCTTGCTCGAAGGCAAGCCGCTGCCGGAAAAGATTCCGCCGCCGCCGCCGGCCGCTCCGCCGTTGCCCGCGAAAGAGCCGCAGCTCTCCTTGCGTCCCGAGCCCCGGCCAATCCCGGGTATGGCTAAAGGCGAAAAGCCGGCGCCCGCTTAATCAAAATTTATTGTCGAAAGTTGCAGGACGGCGCCCGGATTATCAGGCGCCGTTTTTATTTGCTGAGTCCACTCGGATTGTCGAAGCTTCAAATCTCCGCGTTTATTTCGCCGGCTTGATATTTTGATTCACGCGAAAGAGATTCGCGGGGTCGTACCGCTTTTTGATCTTCGCAAGACG
>JBEKHP010000018.1:0-77201 GCA_050012235.1 Candidatus Acidiferrales bacterium
CCTGGCGACGCGGTTGGAGTTGGCGCGCAAAGCTTATGCGCGCACGGCGCGGTACGACGGCGAAATCGCGACGGAACTCGAGCGGCTGACGGCGAATGGTGACGTGAGGATTCGCGCGTTGGAAAGACTGCCGCAGCGGATCAGCATCAATCTCGAGCGGCGGCAAACGATGCGGTATGGAGAAAATCCTCACCAGCAGGCGGCGCTTTACATTCCGGCGGGGCGGCCTGCGGCGGGATTGGCGGGCGCGAAGCAATTGCAGGGCAAAGAGCTTTCGTACAACAATCTGGTGGATCTGGATGCGGCGTGGGATCTCGCCACCGAATTTGGCCAGCCCGGCGTCGCGATTGTGAAGCACAACAACCCTTGCGGCGCGGCCGAGCAGGAATCTTTGCGCGATGCGTATGTGAAGGCCCTGGCGTGCGATCCGATCTCAGCGTTTGGGGGCGTGCTGGCGTTCAACCGAACGCTCGACGGCGAGACGGCGGAGGAAGTGGCGAAATTATTCGTCGAGTGCATCGTCGCGCCGGGCTACGAAGGCGCGGCGCTTGAGAAGTTGGCTGCGAAGAAAAATTTGCGGCTGCTTGAAATGCCGCGAGAAGCCGCTAAGGGCGAGATTGAGGAACTCGCATTCAAACACATCTACGGAGGCGTGTTGGTGCAGGAAGCCGATCGCCACGAGTTAAACGAAAAGGAATTAAAAGTTGTCACGGAACGCGTGCCCACGGCAGCGGAATTGCGCGCTCTGCTTTTCGGCTGGAAGGTTTGCAAGCACGTGAAGTCCAACGCGATTGTTTTCGCGCGCGAAGGACAAACGGTGGGAGTGGGCGCGGGACAGATGAGCCGAGTGGACTCGGTGAAGATCGCGGTGATCAAAGCTGCTACGGCGGGGCTTTCGCTTGCGGGGAGCGTGGTGGCATCCGACGCATTCTTTCCCTTCCCGGATGGCGTGGAAGAAGCCGGGAAGGCCGGAGCGACTGCGGTGATCCAGCCGGGAGGTTCGGTTCGCGACGCAGACGTGATTGCAGCGGCGAACAAATTGGGGATGGCTATGGTTTTTTCCGGTGTGCGGCATTTCCGGCACTAGGTTTTTCCGGCGCGGGTTTCTCCCGGTGGTAGGTGATCTCGACAACTTGTATCTCGCCGCTTTCCGGAATTATTTCCGAGCGCGCTACAAAGGTGTCCGCGTCGATGCGCGTGAAAATGGAGCGCTTGGGCATACCGTCTCGCGGGTTTTCGAAGACAAATTTGTTGGCTTCGAATTTTCCGAGATTCAGAACGGTGGCATCTGATTTTTCCCAGGGCAAAAGCTGCGAGCGTTTTGTCGCCCTCGGCCAGACGAAAAACTCCCAGCATCTCGCCTGCTTTCGGCCCCAGCCAGGCCTGTTCCGCGACTCGAGGGCCCCACTCGCCGCGCCAGCGACCTTCGAGCCAGACGAAATTGTCGAGCACGGATTCCGGCGCGAGGGTTGCCGATGAGCTGGTGGTCTGGGCGGGTGCGGTGCTTGCCGAGCCGCGTTGCGCTCGCACGGTTTTCGGCAATCCGAAGCATAGTGGTAAGACGCCAACGACAAACACCAGCGCGATGCTTGTTCTGGTGCGCGTCATCGAATGCCTCCTCGTGTGTTTCTATCCTACTTCAATTGCATTGATAAGGTATCCCGGTGCGGTTTCCGTGCGTCTAAGTGTGTGACGCCAGGGAACGCCGACGGGGAATGCTTTGACCACCTCGGGCCCCTATACGATAATGGAGTTTGGTCAACGCATGAAAACAATTGCAAGCATAGCTGTCTTCGCATTTCTTTCAACCATTCCCGTGGCGCAGGGGCAGAATGCCACGCCTGCTCAGCCGGCGGCCGCGGCGCAATCTTCCGCCTCGGCCGCACAGTCGAGCCAAGGGAACGCCGCCAGCGACGCCTCGCACGGTGATTCTTACTATTATTTTACGCTCGGACACATGCAGGAGCAGCAGTACGAAGCGACCGGGCGCGCCGAACTAGCCACGCAGTCGATCGACTCCTACAAAAAGGCGCTGGCACTGTCGCCGGATTCTACTGTGATCATGGAGCGGCTGGCGGAAATTTATGCCAAGTCGCAGCGCGTGCATGAAGCGCTGGTTGAGGCGCAGGAAGTCCTAAAGATCGATCCGGACGATGTGAACGCGCATCGCCTGCTCGCGCGGATTTACGTGCGCACGTTGGGAGACACGGGTGCCGGCGAGGCGCAGAAGGAAAATCTGGCCAAGGCCGTGGAACAGTTCCAGGCCATTCTGAAGGTTCAACCGGACGATACCTACTCCTCGCTATGGCTCGCGCGGCTTTATCGCTTCGAAAACAAGCACGACGAAGCGGAGAAAGTTTTGCGCGCGACGGTGAACCGGGACCCGAGCAATGGCGCGGCGCTCGAACAACTGAGCCAGCTTCTGGTGGACGAAGGACGCTCGCGGGAAGCCATCACGCTGCTGACGCAAGCCGCCGGGGAATCGGCTTCGCCGGACATTTACGATCTGCTGGGCGACGCTTACGCGCAGTCGAAAGATTTTGCGAAATCCGAGGATGCGTACCGCAAGGCGGTGGAAGAGGACCCGGACGACCCGAACCACGTTCACGGGCTGGCGCAAGCGCTGATGTCGCAGGAAAAATTCGCGGAAGCGCTGGATCAATATAAGCGCCTGTCTGAACTGGAACCCAGCACTTGGGAAAATTATCTGCGCATGTCGGAGCTTTACCGACGGCTGGGAAAATATGACGAAGGCGAATCGGCCTTGCTCCGAGCGAAGCAGCTTTCTCCCGGCAACCTGGAAGTTCTGTACAACGAGGCGCTGCTGTACGAAGAGCAGGGGCGTTACGACGATGCGGTGAAAATTCTGAACGACGCGATCACCGGCGTGAAGAATCAGACATCGGGAACCGGAAGGCCGGACGGCGCCGGGGGCGAAGGAAGCAACGTGAGCGCGCTGGCAATTTTGTACGAGCAGCTCGGCCATGCATATATGGCGCAGGAAAATTATCCCGGCGCGATACGGACTTTCGAGGAAATGGGCAAGCTTGGACCTGAGGTGCATAAACGCGCGGAGATGCTGCTGATCGACGCATATCGGCAGAGCCGCGATCTCGATCGCGCGATTGCCGAAACCAAGCTAGGGCTGGAGGCGTCGCCGAAGGATCAGGGACTGATCGTGACGCTGGCGATGCTGTACGGCGAGAAATCGGATACGGATGCGGCGACAAAATTATTGAGCGGCCTGTTGCAGGGTAACGACGGCGACCAGGGAATTTACGTGGACATCGCGCAGGTGCAGGAGCGCGGGCGAAAGTATTCAGATGCGGAGCAGTCGGCGCAGAAGGCCGAGCAAATGGCGCACGACGACGGCGACAAAGAGACCACCTGGTTCATGCTCGGGGCTATTTTTGAGCGCGAGAAGAAATTCGATCAGGCCGAGGAGCAGTTCCGCAAAGTCCTGGCGGTGAATCCGAACAATGCCGCGGTGCTGAATTATTACGGTTACATGCTGGCCGATCGCGGCGTACGCCTGGAAGAAGCGACGGCGATGATTCAGAAGGCGGTGACGCTGGACCCGAACAACGGCGCGTATCTGGACAGTCTGGGCTGGGCCTACTACAAGCAGAACAAGCTGGCGGAAGCGGAGGAAAATCTTCGCAAGGCCGCCGACCGGCAGAGCCACGACCCCACCATTCTGGGCCACCTGGGCGACGTGTACATGAAACTGGGACAGACGACTCGGGCGATTAGTTGCTGGGAACGCGCGCTGGTGGAGTGGCAAAAAGCGATTCCCGCGGATTACGAGGCGGACAAGGTAAACGATCTTGACGCGCAACTGAAGAATCTGAAACGCCATACCGCGCAGAAATCCAATCCGGAAACGGCCAAACCGCAGTAAGCTCCCCGCATGACTCGCACGACAAATAAGAAGAGATCGGTGCGCATTCGCGCGTTTGCGAAAATCAACCTGTGCCTGCACGTGATGGGGAAGCGGGCGGACGGTTATCACGAGCTGCGCACGATTTTTCAGGCGATTTCGCTGCACGATACGCTGGAGCTTTCGGTCGCGCCGGGTTCGTCAGGTACGGAATTCTTTTTGACGTCGAACGATGCAACGTTGCCGCTTGGTTCGGAAAATCTTGTGTGGCGCGCAATCGAGGCCGTCAGCCGGGAAATCGGGTTTCGAGGCAGTGTGTCCGCCCACCTGGAAAAGAAAATTCCGGTGGCGCGCGGTTTGGGCGGAGGTTCGAGCGACGCGGCGGCGGCGTTGATTGGGATGCTGCGGCTTACGAAAAACGAGGTGCCACTGCCGCGGCTGATGGAAATTGCGGCGGGACTCGGCGCGGACGTGCCGTTCTTTCTCTTCGGCGGGCGCGCGCTGGCGGTGAATCGCGGGGACGAAATCTATCCTCTACCAAACGGGCCGAAGAGAACGATCCTGGTCGTCTCTCCGCGGGACATCGGAGTGAGCACGAAGGACGCCTACGAGTGGCTCTCAACGGAATTGACAAGGCTGAGCAAACCCAATAGAATTTGGGGGTTCTGCGCTCTGTGCTGGAGCAGGCAGGGGACGGGCATCTCGAATGATTTCGAGGGGCCGGTCTTCAGCCGTTATCCGCGACTCGGAGAAATCCGGGACGCGTTGCTCGAGCGAGGAGCCGCAGATGCCGCGCTGGCGGGTAGCGGGTCGGCGGTGTTCGGAATCTTCCGAAACCCAGCGCAGGCGCGCCGAGCCGCTCGTGCATTCCAGGAAGATTCGGTTTTCGTCGTCGAAACCCTATCCAGGGAAAGGTATGGCCGTTCGCTCGGATGGAGTGTGAGCGGTTGAGGGGAAATCTTGGCTGACGACAAATTCAAGATTTTTTGCGGCACGGCGAATCCCGAGCTGGCGAAAGCTATCTGCAATTACGTGGGCGTCCCGCTGGGACAAGCGGAGCACGGGCGATTCAGCGACGGCGAAACGCGCTATCAGGTTCTTGAGAATGTGCGGGGCGCGGACGTTTTCGTGGTGCAGCCCTGCAGCTATCCGGTTGATTTCAACCTGATGCAGTTGTTGCTGATGATCGACGCGTTCAAGCGCGCTTCGGCTTGGCGTATCACGGCGGTGGTGCCTTATTACCCGTACGCGCGCCAGGACCGCAAGGACAAGCCGCGCGTGGCTATTTCGGCCAAGCTGGTGGCGGACCTGCTGGAAACGGCGGGATCGAGCAGGGTGCTGACGCTGGACCTGCACGCGCCCCAGATTCAGGGATATTTCAATATCCCCGTGGACCACTTGTTCGCTTCGCCGGTGCTGGTGGAATATTTTCAGAAGAAGAACCTGGGGCCGATGACGATTGTTTCGCCGGATGCGGGCGGGGTGGAGCGCGCGCGCTATTTTGCGAAGCGCATGGACGCGCCGCTGGCCATCGTGGACAAACGGCGCATCGACGTGAACGTGAGCGAAGTGATGAATTTGATTGGAGACGTGAAAGGGCGGCCTGCGCTGGTGATCGACGACATCATCGACACGGCCGGAACGCTGGTGAAGACGGCGGAAGCTCTGCTGGAACATGGCGCGACGAAAGTTTTCGCGGCCTGCACGCATCCGGTTCTTTCGGGGCCGGCGGTCGAGAGGATTACCAAGTCCGCGATCGAGGAAGTGGTGGTTTCGGATTCGGTACCGCTGAATGAAGCGGCGCGAAAGATATCGAAGATCAAAGTGCTGAGCGTGGCGCCGCTGCTGGCTCGCGGCATTCAGTCGATTCACGAAGAGACTTCGATTAGCGAACTTTTTAATTGAGCGAGCAACACCGGGTTTGAGCCCGGAGCCTTCGCCCGCCTGAGCGGGCACGGGACAAGAGGACGTATGGAAACGTTTACAGTAGAAGGCCAAGTTCGCGAAGGGCGCGGGAAAGGCCCGGCGCGGCGCACGCGTCTGACGGGGATGGTTCCCGCGATTCTTTATGGCGGGAAGCAAAAGGAGTCGATCTCTCTCTCGGTGAACGCGAAGCAGGTTGCGCGGATTCTGCGCTCGGAGACGGGTCACAACACAATTTTTACCGTGCAAGTAGCCGACGGCGCGGCGGAAAAAGCCATGGTGAAGGACTGGCAGGTTGATCCGGTCAGCGGGAAGCTGCTGCACGTGGACCTGTTTCGCATCGCGATGGATGTGCGCATGCGCGTGCGAGTGCCGGTGCATACATTCGGCGAGCCGCAAGGCGTGAAGATGCAGGGCGGCGTTTTCGAAATGGTCACCCGCGAAGTGGAAGTGGAATGCCTCCCCGCGGATATTCCCGAGGAATTCAAGATTGACGTGAGCGAAATGCTGATCGGCAAGCAGCTTCGCGCCGCGGACCTGCCGTTTGACCGCGACAAAATAAAATTGCTGACCGATCCGGTTCGCGTGCTGGCGCACGTCGTGATTCTGAAGAAGGAAGAAGAGCCCACTCCGGAAGCAGCAGTGGCTGCAGAGACGGCCGCAGCGGAGCCGGAAGTGATCAAGAAGGGCAAGAAGGAAGAAGAGGGCGAAGGCGAGGCCTCCGCGGAAGCTCCGGCGAAGGCAGAGAAGGGCGAGAAGAAGGGCAAGGAGAAGTAAATCGCCCGGGCTGCGCGGACGCGCCGGGAGAGTGGGATGCGAGCTGGGGCCAATTTATGAGAGTCATCGTCGGCCTCGGCAATCCCGGAGCGGAATACGAATGGACGCCGCACAATTTAGGTTTTCTCGCGGTGGATGGGCTGGCTGAGCGCGCGGGAATCAGAGTGACGCGGCCGGAAGCGAAGTCTTTCGTGGGGCGCGGCAAAGTGGCGGGCGAGGAAGTGGTTCTGGCCAAGCCGCAGACCATGATGAATTTGAGCGGGGCGGCCGTTCGGGAACTGCTTGAGCGGTATGAATGCGCTCCCGCGGAAATGATTTTGCTGATCGACGAAGTGGATTTGCCCTGGGGCATGCTGAGGATTCGCGAGCGGGGCGTGGGCAGCACGCACAACGGGTTTAGGTCGATTTTGCGGGCGCTGGGAACGGATGAATTCATCCGCATACGGATGGGATGCCAGCCGGAGCATCCGGTGGGAGACCGAGCGGATTACGTGCTGAACCCGATGCGCAAGCCGGAGCGGGAAATCGCGGCGCAGATGGTGGCGGACGCAGCCGAAGCAGTTGAGTTGATTTTGACCAAGGGCACGAACGATGCGATGACGCGGTTCAACCGCCGCGTGGGTCCCGCGGAAACGGAAGAAGATTCGCAGTAGATGGGAAGCAAGGAATTGAAGCTGATTTATAGAAAGTTTGAAATCGAGGACATATGGAAGAGCGCCTTTACGATTTGATTTTTATCTGTCGCCCGGATACGCCGGAAGCGGACATCGACAAAGTAATCACGACACTGGAGCACGTGGCCACCGAAAAGGGCGGCAAAATCGACTCGGTGAATAAATGGGGCCGCAAGCGCATGGCCTACCGCGTGCAGAAATTGCGGGAAGGATATTACGTTTACATGGTGATTCGTTCGAGCCAGGGCGAAGTGGTGAAAGAGCTCGAGCGGCGACTGAAGGTGGCCGACCCGGTGATGAAATATCTCACCGTGCGCCTGGACGAAGAATTGAAGCGGCAAGACAAGCTGAAGCGGCACCGCGAGCGCAGAGCCGCGCGGCGTCCTCGCAAGACCGTTCCGGCTGCACCGCCAATGCCAGGGACAGAACCGCAAGCGGCAGCGCCGACGGCATAACCGAAACCTACTCAGGATTTTAGTCAGGGAGAAATCGAATGGCAGAAGAAAACACATCGCAGCAGCAATCGTACGGATCGTCCGGAGGCGGAGGAGGCCCGCGGTCATCAGGGCCTGGCGGAGGTCCCGGCGGGCGGCCGGGAGGCCCCGCAAAACGCGGCAAGCGCAGTTTCGTTCGCAAGAAGAAAGTTTGCCGGTTCTGCGTGGACAAAGCTGATTTCATCGATTACAAGAAGGCGGAGATTCTGGCGCCGTTCATTCAAGAGCGCGGCAAAATTCTTCCGCGCCGCATGACTGGAACGTGCTCGCGCCATCAACGCTGGCTGACGGTGGCTATCAAGCGGGCGCAGAACATTGCGCTGCTGCCGTT
Organism: Candidatus Acidiferrales bacterium; assembly: GCA_050012235.1. Taxonomy (GTDB): domain Bacteria; phylum Acidobacteriota; class Terriglobia; order Acidiferrales; family UBA7541; genus Palsa-295. Next base: position 8,080 of record JBEKHP010000018.1, read on the forward strand.
TGCGGCGGAGCTATAAAGCCGCGGATTTCCGGCGGACCTGCGACATTTGAGAGCGGCGACGCGAAGTTAACCGAGAAGGTTTGAGAGGACGCTATGCAAATTATCTTGCAGGAAGATGTGGAGAAGCTGGGCAATCGCGGGGAGCTGGTGGACGTAGCGGCGGGTTACGCGCGGAACTTTCTTTTGCCGCGCAAGCTCGGCATCGAAGCTACTCCGGGCAACATGAAGCGCCTGGAAAGAATGCGCGTTTCGTTTGCGAAGAAGGAAGCGACCGAGAAGGGCGCGGCGCAGACGCTGGCTGATTCGTTGCAGGGTGTTTCGTTGGCGTTTACGCGCAAAGCGGGCGAGAACGAACAGCTTTTCGGGTCGGTAACTTCAGCGGACATCGCCGAAGCGCTGGAAGCGCAGGGCTACCACATCGACAAGCGCAAGATCACGCTGGCCGATCCCATCAAGATCGTCGGTGATTACGAAATTCCGGTGAAGCTCCATCGCGAGATCACTTCGAACGTGAAGGTCACGGTAAGAAAAGAAGAGTAGGCGCCGCAGCGCGTTCGACGGCTTTACGTTCGGGCTTTCGCAAAAGCCGCTGCGCGATTTTTCGTTCTTCTTTACATTTTCCCCGCCGAAAAAAAACCAACGGCTACCGCAAGAGAGTTTTCCACTTTTCCGAAAGCGTCCACAGGCTTCAAGTCATTGACCTTCGCGCGATAACTGGCAACAATGTGTCTGCTTCCCTGCGGAAACGCTTTTGCGTCCAACTGAAAACAGAACCGAACAGCGAAGAGGCCTTGCGCGGGCGCGCGGCTTGAGCGAAACTAGAGGCGAATAAAAAGCGAATTATGGCAAACGATACCACCATCGAACGGCCGCTTCCGAATAATCTCGAAGCGGAGCGCAGCATTTTGGGCGCGATTCTGCTGGACAACCACGCGCTGAACGCGGCCATCGAGAAAATCCGCTCCGAGGATTTTTTTCTTTCGCAGCATCGCCAGATATTCGAGCGGATGATTCAGCTTGGCGAAAAGCAGCAGGCTATCGATGTGGTTACGTTGATGGAAGACCTTTCGCGGCGCGGCGAGCTGGAAGCCGCGGGCGGAGTCGCGTACCTCTCGCAGCTTGCGGACGGGCTGCCGCGCGTGACCAACGTGGAGCACTACGCACGCATCGTGAAAGAAAAAGCCGTGCTGCGCAGCTTGATTTTTTCCGCATCGGCGATTCAGGAACAGGCGCTGGCGGCGGGCGATGATGCGGACGTGATTCTGGACCGCGCCGAGTCGGTGATTTTTCAGCTTGCCGAAGATCGCGTTAAGGTCGGGCTGATCGGCGTCAAAGAGCTGGTTCGCGATAATTACGAGCGGCTGGAAAAGATTTTCAGCGAGGGCCGGCGCATCACCGGGCTGACCACCGGCTATCCCGGGCTCGACAATGAAACCGCGGGGTTGCAGCCTTCGGAATTAATTATTCTGGCGGCGCGCCCTTCGATGGGAAAAACGGCGCTGGCGTTGAACATTTCCGAAAATGTTGCGCTGCGCCTGCGCGAACCGGTGGCCGTGTTCAGCCTGGAAATGTCGAAAGAGTCGCTGCTTTTGCGTTTGCTGGCTTCCGAAGCTCGCGTGGACGCGCACAAATTCCGCACCGGGCACTTGGGCCGCGACGACTGGGGAAAAGTTACCGGAGCGCTGACGAGTCTGGCCGATGCGCCGCTGTGGATTGACGACTCCGCGTCTTCGACGGTGATGGAAATCGGCGCGAAGGCGCGGCGGCTGAAACGCGATCGCGGGCTTTCGCTTCTGGTGGTGGATTACCTGCAGCTCGTGGTTCCCACGCACACCGGGCGCGGCTCGAACCGCCAGGAAGAAGTTTCCAGCATTTCGCGCGGCCTGAAAGGTTTGGCGAAAGAATTGAAGGTGCCGGTTCTGGTTTTGAGCCAGTTGACTCGCGCGCCCGAGCGCGATGACCGCAAGCCGCAACTTTCCGACTTGCGCGAATCGGGCGCGATCGAGCAGGATGCCGACGTGGTGCTGTTCATCAACCGCCCGAATTTCTACAAGACGGATTTGCCGGAAGAAGATCGCGCCAAAGCCGAGCTGATTATTGCCAAGCAGCGCAACGGGCCTACCGGCAGTATGAATTTCGTTTTCCTCGCGCGGCATACTCGATTTGAAGAGGCGGCGCCGGATGCTTGGAGCACTTCCGGTCGCGAAGAATAGCGTTGCCGCAGAGCCACGAGCGTGTCGCGGCGCCCGCGTTTCACGTGACACAGCCGGACTCGCGGGTTTGATCGAGCTGCCGCGGGGCTCCTAACCTCTGCATTTTGCTTGCGATTCCCAGCCATGCGCTCGACGTGTCCCGTTCCGTTAGTTGGCCCGCTACCTGCAATTACTCCTGCGAAGGTGTTTACCTAAACGCCGCGTCCAAATTGGTTGATTCGGATTTCGTTCGCGCGGCGAATCAGGAGTCTGGCATTCTAAAGACGATGCCGAAAGCCATCCATTTCGAGGGCAGGCCGGTTTGGGCGGAGATTTCGCTCAAAGCCATCCTGCACAATCTGCGAGTGATTCGCCGCCATGTCGGTGCGCAGCGGAAAATCCTCGCGGTGGTGAAATCGAACGCCTATGGACTGGGCGCGGTGCCAATTTCCAAAGCTCTGCAGAAGGCGGGGACGGAATGGTTCGGCGTGACCTGCGCGAACGAAGGCATCGAGTTGCGCGAAGCGGGAATTCGCAAGCGCATATTGGTTCTTACTGGTTTCTGGCCGGGGGAAGAAAAGCGGCTGATACAGAATCAGCTGACGCCGACGGTGTCGCGCGTCGACGATCTGGGACACATCGAACGCGCGGCAAAATCCATCGGTAGCAAAGCGCGTGGAAAATCTTCGCGCGTGCCTTTCCATCTGAAAATAAATACGGGAATGAACCGGCTGGGAATTTCGCCGGATGAAGTTGATGCGTTCTGCCTTGCGCTGGCGGATTGCCCGCATATCGAGCTCGAAGGCACCTACACGCATTTCGCTTCGGCTGAGGATTTCACGGCAGAACAAACCACGGTGCAGGAGCAGCTTTTCCGCGATTGCCTGGACCGGATGCGCGCGTTGGGAGTTTCGCCGGGAATCTTGCACATGGCCAATAGCGGAGCGATCTGCGCGCGGCCGAGCACTTGGGGAGACATGGTGCGTCCCGGGGCGATTCTTTATGGGTACCATCAGTCGTTCGACCCGCCGCAGAAAAAACAGGAGGTAATGTGTTCCATGCCGCTGGAGCCTTGCCTTTCGCTGCGCGCTCGGATTATTTCGCTGCGCGAGATTCCGGCGGGGCAGGCGGTCGGTTACGGCGCTCGTTTCGTAACCAGCCGGCCTTCGCGGATTGCGGTGATCAATGCGGGCTATGCCGACGGCATCGTGCGCGCGCGAACTAACCGGGGATGCGCGCTGGTACGCGGGCGCAAAGCTCCGTTGGTCGGCACGATCTCGATGGATTTAACCATGCTCGATGTAACCGATGTGGAGGGCGCAAAGCTTGGCGATGTAGTCACGATCTACGGAAAAGATGGGCAGGCTTCGATTGAAGTTTCCGAAGTGGCGCGCGAAATCGGCACGGTTACTTCTGATTTATTGTGTTCGTTAGGGCGCCGCGTTCCCAAATTCTACCTCTAGCCTCGCGTTACATTCGATGTTTCCTACCTCGGCTTATCAACCCAGGCATCAATTGCTCGAATTTCGCGCCGGTGTTATAGTGCGCTTATAACTTTTCATATTTGCTTTCACTTTTATTTCGGCGCCTAGAAGTTTCATAAAACCGAGCTTGGGAAGGGCACAGGACCAATTAATAGCGCGTAACTATCTATTCATACGCTTCATAAGGTGGAAAGATGCAAAGGCCTCCTAACGTACCTAGCCGTCCGCCGGTAGTCCCCGCTTCAGAGAATCCCGTTTCAAAAACAAACAATCGCGCCCTTGCGCTACACGAGAGCGTCGGCAGCTTCTGGGACATGCTCGGCATCCGCATTATCTTCACGGCCATTTGTGTTGCGGCGGGCTTTCATTTTCGTCCGTTCAGCGTTTCCAAGGAATATGGCTCAGCCGTTGGGTTGCTGTTCGCCATAGCCGTCATACTTTTTGAGCTGCGGCTTCGGCGCGCGAGCTTGCGACGGCTGATTGGCGCGGCTACGGGGTCGATCTTGGGAATTGTGGGCGCGTACTTCACCACGCTCGTTCTTTCGCACACTTCCATGCCGGAGAGCACGCGCTCGTTCTTTAGCCTGGCGACTTTTCTGGTGATGGCTTATATCGGATTGATACTCGGCGCGAATAAGGGCGACATGCTCAATCTGCAGGCGCTCGGCGGGCTGTTCGGGAGCGAGCGCAGCTTGAAGCATTCGTTCAAAGTCTTGGACACCAGCGTGATTATCGACGGGCGCGTGGCCGACATTGCGGACGCGCAATTTCTCGATGGCACGGTGATCATTCCTCAATTCGTCCTGCATGAATTGCAGCTTGTCGCGGATTCGGCCGATCCGTTGAAACGGCAGCGCGGGCGGCGAGGTTTGGAAGTGCTGCAGCGCATCCAGAAAATGGCGCATCTGGAAGTGCAGATTGTTGACGAGGATTTTCCGCAGGTGCCGGAAGTGGATTTGAAACTCATCGAGCTGGCCAAGCGCTACGAGGCGAAAATCGTCACCAACGATTACAACTTGAACAAAGTGGCGACGCTGCAGGGCATCGAAATCTTAAACGTCAACCAGCTGGCCAACGCGCTGAAGCCGGTGGTGCTGCCGGGCGAAACGATGCGCGTTTTCATCCTGCGCGAAGGCAAGGAATATAACCAAGGCGTGGCGTATCTGGACGACGGCACGATGGTGGTGGTGGACGGCGCGCGCAAAATGATCAACAAGACGATCGACATCACGGTGACGTCCGTGCATCAGACGACCGCGGGCAAGATGATTTTCGGGCGTTACGACGAGCGCGGCGAACAGATGGCGCCGCGTCCCATTTCAGCTGTGCCGCAATCTCCGGCGGAGCCGCAGACCGGTCCACGGGCGGTCGAGGATCGCACGGGCGGCGAGCGCCCGCCGCGGCCGCTCTATCCCGAGCCGGGGCGCTCCTAGTTTTGTAGGGACGGGCTTCTTACGGGAACTCCTATATACTTTTCCCAAGATGCCTCGCAATTTGATTCCTAATCGATTGTCACCAAAACGCCGGAATGGGGTTCTGGCAGCCTTCCTAGTGGTAGCGTCTATTTTCGTATTTGCAGTGGACAAAATCTTTGACTATGCCTCGCCGCCCACCAAGGCGAAAGATTGCGATTTCGTCTTCCCCGCGACCGCAGATCAGACCAAACCGACATCCATCATCGTGCGGTACCCTTTGCATCCGCCCGCGTTTTCACAGTTAGGCGGGTTCATAAATGATGCAAGCTGCTTGAATAAGACCGCAGTTTACGGAATCGCCGCAATCTCCAGCGTCGACGATATTCGGAACGCCCTGCGATTTGCCCGCGAAAATAATTTGAAAGTGACGACAGCGGGGCAGCGCCACAGCATGGGCGGCCAATCCTTCACCAAGGATGGTCTGGTGTTAGACATGCGTAGGTTCAAACAGCTCAATCTCGACAAAGCACATAAAATCTTGAATGTTCAGGCCGGGGCCACCTGGGCGCAGATTCAGCGCCTGCTTGATCAACACGGCCTCGCTGTGAAGGCGATGCAGTCCATCAATATTTTTACCGTCGGCGGAGCATTGAGTGTCAACGCGCACGGAATTGCGCACGACCCCGGTCAGGTAGCTCCCACCGTGCGCGCGATTCGCATCATGCTTAGCAACGGAGAGATCAAAACAGCAAGCCCGACCGAAAATCCTGAACTCTTCCGCCTCGCTCTCGGCGGTTACGGTCTGTTCGGTGTGATTCTGGATGCCGACCTCGATGTTGTGGACAACGAAGTCTACAAATGGAACACCAAGTACCTGGACTATAAGGATTTTCCGGATTACTACGCGAAAAATGTCGAGGGAAACCCCCGATTGGGCCTGGCCTACGGACGACTCTCGATTTCACCGGGCTCCTATCTCACCGAAGCCGCCCTGCATACTTTTGAAAAAACTGATTTCCAAGGGCCAATCGAGCCCATACGCCCTCCCGGTTATGATTGGCTCGACCGCTTCATCATCAATTTTTCAAAGACCGGTGGCTTTGGCCGCTGGACTCGTTGGCAACTTGAGAAATATGTAGGGCCGCGCGTGCATCCCTGTCTTTCTCGGAATGAGAGGATGAGCCGCGAAGAAGGATGTCTTGTCTCGCGGAATGAAGAAATGTACGACTCGATGGACTACCTGAAGAACCGCCTAAAAGACACCGACATCCTTCAAGAGTATTTCATCCCGCCCGAGAAAATGGCTGACTTTGTCGATGGTTTACGTGACGTCGTCACTAAAAACCATGCCAATCTCCTCAATGTAACAATTCGAATCGTTCACAAGGATACCGTCACCGCGTTGCCGTATGCCAGGCAGGACATGTTCGCATTCGTGCTGTACTTCAATCAAAAGCTCAATGACGCGGACAGTCGGAGATTGCAATCGACCACAACGGAGCTGATCGATCTTGCGCTTAGAGTCAACGGCACTTACTACCTTCCATACCAGCTCTTCTATACGCAGCAGCAGCTACATCAGGCCTATCCGGAAATCGACGCTCTCTTTCAGGCAAAGAAAATCTATGATCCTATTGATCTCCTCTCCAATAAATTCTACCAAAAGTTCGCTCAATAATTCCCGACGGCGTTGCTGGGACACAACGGGCGAAAAGTTGAAGAGGACACTACACCGTTTTCTCCCCCTTCGTGCGCAATTGCGATAGACTGTTGGCCCTTCGATGACTCGCGTCGCCGCTATTATTCCAGCTGCCGGACTCGGCACCCGCATGGGGGCTGAAACGCCGAAACAATTTCTGGAGCTTGACGGCATGCCGCTGGTGATTTTTGCGTTGCGGCGGCTGGCGGCTTGCGCGGAGATCACCGACTTTTTTATTCCTACGCGAGCGGACGACATCGTTTCACTGCAAGATAGAGTCGGCAAAGCTGCGCTGGGACGGCCCGCGCGCGTGGTTCACGGCGGCGACACGAGGCAGCAGTCGGTGGCGAATGCGCTGGCGCAAGTGGACCCTGCGACGGAAATTGTTCTGGTACACGACGCGGTGCGGCCATTCGTGACTCCGGAACAGATCGAACGCGTAATCGCGGAAGCGCGCGCACGGGGCGCGGCGATTCTCGGCATACCGGCGATTGATACGGTGAAAGAAGTGAAGCGAGCGAGCCTGCCTGAAGACGTGGTGCTGATTACGTCCACGATTCCGCGCGAAAGAATCGTGCTGGCGCAAACGCCGCAGGCGTTTTCGTATGCGCTGCTGCGCGACGCGTTTCGCAAGGCGCAGCAGGACGGCGTCACGGCGTCGGATGAATCGTCGCTAGTCGAACGCTTTGGGCACGATGTGTTTGTCGTGCTTGGCTCCGAGCGCAATCTGAAAATCACGCGGCCGGCGGATATGGACCTGGCGCGTTTCTATCTGGAGCAGGAGCGGCGCGCGAAATGACTCGATCTGGAATTGGATACGATCTGCACCGTCTGGCGGAGGGGCGCAAGCTGATGATCGGCGGGGTCGAAGTGCCGTTTGACAAAGGGTCGGTGGGGCATTCGGATGGCGATGTGTTGGCGCACGCGTTGTGCGACGCGTTGCTGGGCGCGGCGGGGCTTGGGGACATCGGCACGCATTTTCCGGACACGGATCCGAAGTGGAAGGGGGCAAACAGCCTGGTTTTTCTGGAGCACACCAGGAAGCTGCTGGACGAGCGGCATTTGCGTATCGGGCACCTCGACGCTGTGGTGATTTGCGAGCGGCCGAAACTTGGGCCGCATTTTCCTGCCATGCGCGCGGCGCTGGCGAAAGCGCTCGGCATCGCGCCGGAACAGATCAACTTAAAAGCAAAGACGAACGAAGGCACGGGCGAGATCGGGCGCGGCGAAGCTATCGCTGCGCACACCATCGCTACGCTGGAAGGCTGACGGCTCAACTTCCGCATTTCGACTGCGAGAAACATGCCTATGACACCCGATGCGTCCGCCGAAACAATTCAGATGAATGCGCTTGCGAGCGATTTCACGGCGGAGGACGTTGCTGCAATACTTCGCGAGAACGGGTGGCTCGTTGCTAGTGGCGAAGTACGCGATGATTCTCCGTTGCAGACGTGGCTTACTCGGGCGGCGGAGCTTCTTGGGCCGTACACCACGAAGCGAGCGGAGCTTCTGAAATTGATCTTTCGTTATGACGCGGCGGAAATTTTGCAAGCGTACGAGAGCCAAGCGGTGCTCGCGCGTTCAGGCGCACGCGAGGTAATCCGGCAGCTTGCGAATCTGATTCTCGATGGCGGCGACGTGGACTCCAATCGCTTCAAGGAAATCATTGAGGCTATGAAAGCCGCGACTCCATACCGCAGCCGGGAGTTGTTTCAGCCGATTCGGCTTGTGCTAGCAGGATGCTCGGGGACAGGCGAACTTGACCGCGTAATTCTCTTGCTCGACGGGGCGGCAAAGCTGGATTTTGCTGTTACGGTAAAAAGCACGCGACAACGCATGCTGGAATTTTGCGCGGCGCTGGATTAACGAAACTTATTTTTGTTGGGACGCGAAGGAATGATGAACTGGCTCACGGGATTTCACGCGGTGGAAGAAGCGCTGGCGGCGGGGCGCGCGCTAGACCGCATCGTGATCGCGCGCGGGCGGCACGGCGAGCGTGTGGAAGCGGTGGTGCAGCTCGCGCGGTCGAAAAGCGTGCCGGTGCGATTTGAAGACCGCATGCAGATCGACCGGCTGGTTGGCACGCGCGAACATCAAGGCATTGCGGCGCTTGCCGCAGCGAAGCCGGCGCTCGAACTTGAAGACTTGCTCGCGGCGAAGACTCCGCAAGGGCTTCTGGTCCTGCTCGACGGAATTGAAGATCCTCACAATCTTGGCGCGATTGTGCGCACGGCGCTGGCTGCGGGCGCAAATGGCGTGATCATCCCTGAACGGCGCGCGGTGGGACTGACCGACACCGTGGAACGGGCTTCCGCTGGAGCGCTGGCGCATTTGCCGGTGGCGCGCGTAAAGAATCTCGTTCGCGCGATGGAAGAAATGAAGGAAGCGGGCTACTGGCTGATCGGGCTCGACGAGCGCGCCGACAAAAAATATACCGAAGCGGATTTTTCAGGGCAGGTCGGGATCGTGCTGGGGAGCGAAGGCGAAGGCCTGCACGAGCTAACGCGCAAGCGCTGCGATTTTCTCGTTTCGATTCCCACCAGCGGCCCGGTTCGCGCGCTCAACGTTTCGGTTGCCGCAGGAGTGGTCCTCTTCGAAGTGGTCCGCCAGCGTTCCGGAAAGAAACCCGAAAAGACGAAGTAGAAAACTGAAGGGGCGCTGCCGCAAGACCTGGCGCGTCCGCGTAACCCGCGTTTATTTGTCGTATTTCAAGAGCGAGAAGACATCGACGCCGGGAAGTTTCGCGCGGCCATTGAGAAAATTCAGCTCGACGGCGAAAGCTGCGCCCGCAACTTCTCCTCCGAGTTGGCGTACGAGCTTGACGGCGGCTGCGGCAGTGCCGCCGGTGGCGAGCAGGTCATCGCAAACGAGCACGCGCTGGCCCGGCTTTACGGCGTCCTCGTGAATGTCGAGTTGGTCCGTGCCGTATTCCAGTTGGTAGGTGACCGAAGCGCTCTTGGACGGCAACTTTTTCGGCTTGCGGATGGGGACGAATCCCGCACCGAGTCGATACGCGAGCGCGGGGGCAAAAATGAAGCCGCGCGCTTCGATCCCGGCGATCAGATCAACTTTCTGCCCGTTGTAATGCTCGCAGAGCTTGTCAACGAGGGAATGGAAACCCTTGGGATCCTTCAGCAGCGTGGTGATGTCGTAAAACAGAATTCCCGGCTTGGGATAATCCGGAATTTCGCGAATGAGTTTTTTCAGGTCGTCCATCGTCTCCTCTTTGAAATGATGTCAAACATCAAGATTATCGCGTTCGATCGAAAAACCGTGCGCGAATTTGGGTTCAATCGCTGCGTCTTCTTCCATCAGGTCTGAGACCGCAGCGGAGCGCGGGCCACGCTGAAGTTCCTTGCGCAGCGCGGCAAGCGTCGCGGCGGTACCGATGGCGTAAACTTCCACGGTGCCATCGCGCAAGTTCCTCGCGTAGCCGGTCAGGCCCAGCTGGCGGGCGAGGCGGCTCGCAAAATAGCGAAAGCCCACGCCTTGCACCCTTCCACTGACGCGATAGCGCCGGGCCTGCTGATTTTCCTGTTTTTCCTGGATGGGACTTTCAGGCATCGCGAACGAGGAATTTTATCAGAGGGGGGCCGTACTGGCCTGAAAAATCCGCGCATTGCCGCCTCGGACGAGTGTGCGTTTTCGCCACAGGGCTTGCAAATGTGATAATTTCGAAATTATGGTGATGCCGAGTCTTTGCGATTGAACGCGACGCGAGGCAATCGCATCTAAAGTTTCGAAGGGTTAGAAGAATCGCACAATGAAAAAACGTTTCCCGCTCCTAATTCGATTCGCGCTCTTCCTATACTTTGCATCAAGCGCCCACGGGCAGGCGGGCACTGGCCCGATGGCGCCTCCTCCGAAATACGAAGCGAAGACCATTCCGTCGGAACCGCATCCCGGGCCTCCGCCCATCCCCGAGCAGGAAATTATCCAGAAATTTGCGGCCAATGAAGACGTGATGAAGCAGCAGTACGACACCTACGATTTTACGGAAACAATTCGCATCGAGGAAATGGCCGACCCGGGTGGAAAGTTCAGCGTGACCGGAGAGGTTTATACGCGCCCGGATGGCCAGCGCTTCTTGCGCGTCGCCAAGCAACCTGAATCGGACCTGAAGGTGGAGCACTTCTCGATGGAAGATGCGCGCACAATGGCAAGCCTGCCGCTGTTCTCTCTTACCTCCAAGGAAATCGGCAACTACAATTTCAAATACGCGGGGCAGGAAAAACTGGACCAGTTGACCACCTACATTTTTCAGGTCAAGCCGAAGCTGCTGAGCCGCAAACAGCGTTTTTTTGAGGGAGTGATCTGGGTGGACGACCACGATTTCGCGATCGTAAAGAGCTATGGCAAATTCGTGAGCGAGCTTGCCGGCAACGGAACGATTCTGCCTTTCACCATGTTCGAAACCTACCGCGAGAATTTTCTGGAGAAATACTGGCTGCCCACTTACACGCGTTCGGACGATTATATCAAGGGTCCCAATGATGAAGAGGTGCCGCTGCGGCTGGTGATTCGCTCCACGGACTTCAAGCCTCACAATCAGTCGGGAGAGAACGCTGCGCCCGCAACGGCGCCGCCAAGCGCTCCGGCAACTGCCCCCCAATCGGCCCAGCCTCAGCCGCCAGCGCCCAACTAGGCGGCGAAACGGCGGACCAATCGAAGCGCCTGTCGAATTGCCAACGGGGCGCTACAAACTTCCGCGCAAAAATGCTACCTTGGCGCGGCCACTTTTTTGCGGGTAAACGCGGCGTATTGAATGAATATTAATGTCACAGCGGTCCTCGAATTCGCGCTGCTCGCGCTTACTTCCGTATTCTTTCTGGTTGATCCGTTCACCGTGATTCCGATGTTTGTTGCAGTCACGGAAGACTCGTCCGATTCCGAGCGGCGGCAAGTGGCGCGCCGTGCTGCTTGGACTTGCGCGATTGTGCTGTGTTCGTTCGCTCTGGCAGGCAGCTTGATTTTCAAGATGTTCGGAATCACGCTGCCGGCATTTAAGATTGCCGGCGGAATCATCCTGATGCGGATTGGATTGGACATGCTGCAAGCGCGCCAGCCCTCGACCAAGGTCACGCCGGAAGAAACCCAGGAAGGCACGACCAAGGCTGACGCAAGCATTATTCCTCTAGGTATGCCGATGCTGGCGGGGCCCGGCGCAATTTCCACGGTCATGGTTTTAGAGGGCGAGTCCCACGCTATGTGGCAACACGGAGTGATTTACGTGACCATTCTTCTGGTGTCGTTAGTTTCGTATCTGATCCTGGCGGGAGCGGACCGCGTGCGCCGCTATCTCGGCGACACTGGAATCCGCATAATGACGCGACTGATGGGACTGCTGCTGGTGGCACTGGCGGTGCAATTTGTCGCGAACGGCCTGACGGATTTTGGCCTGCTGAAGCCGCTGACTTCTCCGTTCTAGGCGCGCCGGCAGCGATTCTAGAATTCCTCTTCGATTTTCTTCAACTTGGTAATCTTCAATTTGATTCGGAAATCGCGCGAGCGCACCTCCGCGAGAATTGCGCGGCGCGTATCGGCGGGCAGAATTTCAGGTTCCAGGACGCCGGCTTCGTCGCGCGGGAAATGCCTGATGAAGATTGCGGCGACGTGCGCCGTGGCGAACGAGATGGGCGTCGCGGCCAGTCCGCGCTGGCGAATCTGGAAAAGCGAGGGAAAGCTTGCGTCCCAGCGCACGAGCAGAGGCTGGTCGTCCTTCACGCCGCGCAACAATACTGCAGCGGCAAACCTAGCGTTGTAAAGAATGCCTCTGCGGATCAGCGCCGCCACATTTCTGGGCGTGAGCGTCTTGGGAAATCTTTTGCGCACGATCCCTTGAGAGCGGTTCAGCCTACCTTGGCGGAACCAGCGGTACAAGCGGTCGAAATCATTGCCGCCGATTTTCGCGTCCATGTCGCGAATGGGGATCACGTAAGGCACCATGCAGACTTCGTCCTGCGCCGCCAGGTAAACGGTGGTCTCGCCAATCGGCGGCGGGAAGCGGAATTTTTCCCGGTCTGCAAACCGCTTGGCCAGAACGAACCGGCCGTTGCGGTAAATCCTGGGACGCGAAATCGCCTCGTCGTACGCGCCTTCGGGCGACCAGGTCGAAACCGGGTCTTTGCTTTCCGTGCTTTCGAACAGGCGCAACTGAATCGATTCAACCGAATCGAGGAGTTCGGAGCCGCGCTTGGCGAGAAGGTTGGTCAAACCGGGAGCGGCTCCGGTGCAAATCAACGCCACGCGATTTTTCGCCACGAAGCGCTTGTTGAAACGCAATTGCTCGGGCTTGAACAGGCTGCGCGTGAGGTGGGAATTCAAATCGAGATAGTGCGCGCGCAGGCGCAGCGCAGCGCGAAGGATAATTTCGTTGAACACCGCGGGAGAGGCGTTGACGATCAGATTGCAGCCGCGGGCCGCGCGAACGATGGACCAGAGATTGCGCGCGTTTGTTTCGACGACCTTTATCTCGCTCTTTTTGCCGAGAAACTTTTGCGCGCGTTCGGGGTCGCGATCGCCGCACCACACGGTGTGTCCCTGGCGCACCAGCAACTGTGCCAGCAAAGAGCCGGTGCCGCCCACACCCAGAACGAAGATCCGCATCGGCTGGCAACTTTACCACATCCAACCAAGCGTACAACTGCCGGCCACGCGGCCGCTGCTGCAAATCCAGAATCAAGCCCGACGCGGCGGAACGATAGGACATATACGGGCGCGAGCGGTATACTGGCCCAGCATCCTGCTTCGGAAAGCTTGGGACCCTGCGGATTGGGAAGTCGTTTAAAGGAATGAATGCCGCTCGTTGACAAATTCGGACGTCAAATCACCGATTTGCGCATCTCGGTTACGGACCGCTGCAATTTTCGTTGCGTTTATTGCCGTTCGGCGAATCCCGAGAACCACATGGCGGAACACGCCCTGCTCGAATGGGAAGAATACGAGCGGCTGGCTGGCATTCTGGTCAGCATGGGAATTCGAAAGATTCGAGTGACGGGCGGCGAACCCCTGGTGCGCCCCGGCGTCGAGGATTTTATCGCGCGGCTGAAAGCGCTCGGCGTGCAGGACCTTTCGATGACCACGAACGGTCACTTGCTCGCGGAGCGTTGCGACCGTCTGGTGGCGGCGGGGCTGAATCGCATCAACATTAGTCTCGATTCTCTGGACCGCGAAAAGTTCGAACAGATCACGCGCACAAAAACATTCGATCAGGTGCTCGAGGGAATTAAAGCTGCGCAGGCTTCTCCGCTGCGCCCGGTGAAAGTGAACGCGGTGCTGGTGCGGGGATTAAACGACGGCGAAGTGGAAGCCTTCGCGGAATTCGCGCGCGAGCACGATATCGTGATGCGTTTCATCGAATTTATGCCGCTGGACGCCGACCGCTCGTGGACGCGCGAACAAGTAGTGACCGCGGCGGAAATTCACCGGCGCATTTCTGCGCGCTGGCCGCTCATCCCGGTGATTCACGAGCGCAGCGAAACCGCGCGCAAATATCGATTCGCCGATGGCCGCGGGGAAATCGGGCTCATCGCGCCGGTATCGCATCCATTCTGCGGGCATTGCTCGCGCATCCGCCTGACCGCGGACGGAAAGCTGCGCACCTGCCTTTTCAGCAAAGAAGATCACGACTTGAAATTCATGTTGCGCGGCGGCGCGACCGACCGGGAAATCGGCGACGCGATTATTGCCATCGTGCACAAGAAAGAAAAAGGGCACCGCATCAACGAAGCGGACTTCGTCCCGCCTTCGCGCACCATGGTTTTTATCGGCGGGTAGTTTCGGGCTTCGGTATGATTCGCCGGCTTCGCGTTCTTTTCGAAACTTTCTTACCGCAAAGGTTTATTCTGAAAAAACTTCCGGGAGACGGCTCAGATGGCGGATGAAGAACCCAAATATTTCTCGCTCACTGAAGCCGAACATCTGCGCGCTCAGCTCGAACCGGTACTGATTGAAGCGATGGAGTCGCGGCGGAAATTGGGGGAAGTGGAAGAGCAGCTGAACGCCCTCGCCGAACGGATCCAGCGCTCCGGCGGGCTGTTGGTTTCTTACGAGAAAACCGCGCGTATGCGATTGGATCGCAATCGCTCGGAGGAAGCCGTGCGATCGGCGCTGGAGCAGATTCAATCCACCGGATGCGTGGTGAAAGATTTGGACGTCGGGCTGCTGGACTTTCCCGCGCGCATCAACAATCAGGACGTTTATTTGTGCTGGCGGCTGGGAGAAGATCGCATCCGTTTCTATCACGGCCAGGACGAAGGCTTTTCGTCGCGCAAGCCTATCGATCCGCGCGACGCCGGCTACAACAGCCCGGTGCAGTGAAAGCAAGCCGCAAACTGTCTGCCGTCGAATTAATCTGAGGACCTGTGAGCGATCCCATCGAAAATCGATTGAAGGATTCCACCAGCCCGTATCTGCGGTCCGCGGCGCATCAGCCGGTGGACTGGCACGAATGGGGGGAAGAGGCGTTTGCGCGCGCGCGGGCGGAAAATAAACCGATCCTGCTCGATATCGGGGCGGTTTGGTGCCACTGGTGCCACGTCATCGACCGCGAGAGTTACGAAAATCCGGAAATCGCGGCGATCATTAATCGCTTTTACGTCCCGGTGAAAGTGGATCGCGACGAACGGCCCGACGTTGATTCGCGCTATCAATCAGCTATCAGCGCGATTTCCGGGCAGGGCGGCTGGCCTTTGACTGCGTTCCTTACGCCCGATGGAAAGCCGTTTTTCGGCGGCACCTATTTTCCGCCTGAAGACGCGATGGGTCGGCCTGGCTTCAAACGCATACTGGCTTCGATTGCCGAGGCGTTCAAAACGCGACGAGCGGAAGTGGACACCTCCGCTGTGGCGCTGGAGGAAGCTGTTGCCAAGGCGGAAGTGTTTCGCGCGGCGCGAGGCGAGTTCGATGCGGGGATTGTGGATGCCGTCGTCGAATCCGCGCTCCATCTGTTCGACGAACACAACGGCGGCTTCGGGCAATCGCCGAAGTTCCCGCACGCCAGTGCGGTGGATTTGCTGCTGGAGCGCTACCAGTCCACGCGCGATCCGCACTTGCTGCATGTGGCCGAGCGCACGCTGGAAGCGATGGCTCTCGGTGGCGTGTACGATCAACTCGGCGGAGGATTTCATCGCTACTCGGTGGACGAACGCTGGTGCGTGCCGCACTTCGAAAAAATGACCTACGATAATTCGGAGTTGCTGAAGAATTTTCTGCACGGATATCAAGTGACGCGCAAGCCTCTTTTCCGCGAAACGGCCGAAGGGATTATTTCGTGGGTGAACGAGGTGCTATCCGATCAAGCGCGTGGCGGATTCTACGCGAGCCAGGATGCCGACCAGACTCTGGACGACGACGGCGATTATTTCACCTGGACGCAGGCGGAGGTGCGCGCGGCGCTTTCAGCGGAGGAATCGCGCGCGGCGGAACTGTACTATGACGTCGGCAAGCGCGGAGAAATGCATCACAACCCGGAGAAGAATGTTCTGTGGGTCGCGTCGAGCGTCGCCGAGATCGCCGCGAAGCTGGGGCTCGACGAATTGAACGCGCGAATTCTGCTAGCTCGCGCGAAAGGAAAATTGCTCGCAGTGCGGCGCGAGAGGCGCCCCACGCCCGCGATTGACACGACCATCTACGTTGGATGGAATGCGATGTTTGTTTCTGCGTATCTCGAAGCAGCTCGCGTCCTGGATCGCAAAGATTGCCGCGAGTTCGCGCTCAAAACATTGGAGCGCCTCATCGCAGAAGCTTGGGATGAATCAAAAGGTTTCCTGCATCGCGTGGGTGGACCGCGATTAGAGGGCACGCTCGACGACCAGATTTTTGCGGCGGCGGCGCTGCTGGATGCTTACGAATCGACGCTTGATCGGAAGTATTTCGAGAAGGCGGAACGCACCATGCGGCTTGCCGTGGAACGCTTCGGCGATCCCGACGGCGGCGGATTCTTCGATCGCGCGAAAGACGCGGCGCCGATGGGTGGGCTCGAAGTGCGCCGCAAACCGCTTCAGGATTCGCCCACGCCCGGAGCAAATTCCGTTGCGGTGATCGTTCTCGACAGGCTTTACGCTTTCACCGGCGAAAAGCTCTACCGCGATTGGGCGGAGAAAACTTTGGAAGCGTTCGTCGGCTTAATTCCGCAATACGGATTATTCGCCGCCACATACGGTCTTGCGGCGCTGCTGCATTCGCGCCATACGATTCAAGTCGTTGTTCTCGGCTCCGCGGGTGATGTGAAAGCTGCCGAACTTGAAAAAGCCGCCAACGAAGTCTATCGCTTCGGCAAAGCGGTCTTGCGCGTTACTCCTGAGCGGTTGGCTTCCGCATCGCTTGCTCCGGCGCTCAGCGAAACTCTCCCGCATCTCGATGCCGCAAAGCCGCAAGCGCTCGTCTGCATTGAGACGACCTGCCACCCGCCCGTCACCAGCTCTGAAAAGCTGAAGTCGCTCCTCACCGAAATCGCCGCCGGAGCCGCCGGTAAGTAGGTTGGCCATCCGAAGTGTGGTAGTTCGAAGTTGGAACCATTGCTGCATAAGCAACGTCAAATCCAGCAGTACTATTTACGAAAGCCGGTGCCAGTTCTAACCTGAATTTTCGGGCACTTCGCCAAGGTTTGGTTACCTGGATGGAGAGATGCCATGAAAACTTCTCTTTTGCTGGTCGGGATTACACTGCTTGTCACCTCGACCTTCGCGCAGTCAAGGCCGCCGCTGGAGTCGTCTCGCGCCGTCATCGAAATGCGCCAGCCGGCGCAATCGAACTTTCGCTTCCACGCCCACTTTGGAAATGCATGCTGCTCATCTTCCGACTTCAGTACGGCATCGGACGATTCTGAAAGTCCGTTCGCATCGGATCAGATCGTGCATGCGCATGGAGGACCGGATTTTCAGCCTTCGAATTACATGACGTTTTCGCAGGCACTTTCCGTAGGCCAACAAGAAGCGTCCCTCGCGCCCAGTCAACACTCGAACGCCGCAATGGTTCAGCAGATGCTCGAATTGTTCCAGCAAGTAAGAGCGGCGAAAGAGCAGAATCGCGCCGACGGTAAATCGGACCCCGTGAAATGGGCTGATCTGAAGTCCACGCTTGATCCAAGGGACTACCGGCGCCCTCCGAGCACGTTCATGGACTATTCGCAGGCGCTGGCATTGGGCGAACAAGAAGAAGCGCAAGTTTCGAATGAGCCTCCTTCTTTGGGCGATGTCGCACACGATCAACGAGAATCGAAGCCCGCAGAAGAAAAAGCCAAAGTGGTCATCAAACAGAACGCCGACGGCAGCCCAGTCATCGTCCAGAAGAAACCGCAACAGTAATGAGGCTGAACGCCTCCACATCCAGCTAGACTACTTTCGCGTGTAAATTCCTGCCGGCCCACCACACCCCGAATATCCGCAGCGCAAATCCACCGAAGTTCTTTGGTCGCCATTGCGTTGGGCCCGGTATCTCGCGTGCGGGTTGCCGCATATGTGAGCCGGTGCGATAATGGCTCGTTCGCGACGGACTGCGAAAGACCTTTGGCCGGCTACGGGGGTGTCATGGGAATCAGAGATGCGTGGATCGAAAAGCGTACGGCGACGATGAACGGCGGGCCGAGGAATTTCTCGCAGATGCATTTTGCGCGGCAGGGCGTCATCACTGAAGAGATGGAGTACGTCGCCAAGCGCGAAAAGATTGCGGCTGAGCTGGTGCGCAGCGAAGTTGCGCGCGGACGCGCCATCATTCCCGCCAACATCCACCACAAGAGCCTGGAGCCTATGGGCATCGGCGTCGCGTTTTTCTGCAAAATCAACGCGAACATCGGGAATTCCGCGACTACTTCAAATGTGGACGAAGAACTCGAAAAATTGCACCGCGCGGTGCACTACGGCTCGGACACGGTGATGGACCTTTCCACCGGCGGCGATATCCCCATGATCCGCAAAGCGATTATTGACGCGTCGCCTGTGCCCATCGGCACGGTGCCGATTTACGAAGCGCTGTCGCGCGTTCGCCGCGCCGAAGATTTGAATCTGAACGTGATGCTCGAAGTGATCGAAGAGCAGGCGGAGCAGGGCGTGGATTACATGACCATCCATGCGGGTGTGTTGCGCGAATTTCTGCCGCTGGTGCGCAATCGCATCACCGGCATCGTCAGCCGCGGCGGCGCGCTGCTGGCGCAATGGATGAGCTTCAACAAAGCGCAAAATTTTCTTTACGAGAATTTCGACGCCATCTGCAAAATCTTTCAGAAACACGATGTCAGCTTTTCACTCGGCGATGGGCTGCGTCCCGGTTGCCTCGCGGACGCGAGCGACGAAGCGCAATTTGCCGAGCTGCGCGTTCTTGGCGAACTGACGAAGAAAGCCTGGGAATACGATGTGCAGGTAATGATCGAAGGTCCGGGACACATTCCGCTCGATCAAATCGAGATGCAGGTGAAAAAAGAGAACGAGCTTTGCTACGAAGCGCCGTTCTATACGCTCGGGCCGCTGGTGACAGACATCGCGCCGGGTTATGACCACATTACCAGCGCGATTGGCGCGGCGATGATCGGCTGGCATGGCGCTTCGATGCTGTGCTACGTCACGCCGAAAGAGCATCTCGGCTTGCCGAATGCGGACGACGTTCGCCAAGGCGTGATCGCCTACAAAATCGCAGCGCACGCAGCGGATGTGGCGCGGCATCGTCCCGGCGCGCGCGATCGCGACGACGCGCTCAGCTACGCGCGTTTTCTGTTCGACTGGAACAAGCAGTTCGAGCTTTCACTCGATCCGGAAACCGCTCGCGCGATGCACGACGAAACTTTGCCGGACGATTTTTACAAGGAAGCAAAGTTCTGTTCTATGTGCGGCCCGAAATTCTGTTCGATGAACGCCACGCAAATCGCTGAAATCTATCAAGGGTTCGATCAAAAGGACCGCGAGCAAAGATTCACGCAGCTCCTGGCGAAAGTGGCGAAGCCGTAAGCGGCCCTAATGCGCCGCAAACGCGAGCGATGGAAGCAAAGTTCGAAGCTTTGGGGAACAGCAACATCGATGAAACAAATTGGCGACTTGAATCGTACTACAGAGTGGAGGGGCCATGATTTTTCTACTCTCTGTGACGCTGCTGTATTTCCTGCCCTCGATCTTGGGCCACAAGAAGCGGGACTTCGCGGGAATTTTTATCGTGAATCTCCTGTTTGGTTGGACCGTGATCGGATGGATCATCGCGCTGATTTGGGCTTGTGCGGCCGAAGGACGGCAACCCGTTTATGCCTATGCCGGGCCGGCGCGCTACTGCACGCGGTGCGGCGCGATGACTCCCGGCGCCCATTTCTGCCCAACGTGCGCTCGCCCGCTGTAGTTCGCGCGATTCGCGCGCCGGCGAGGGTGCGCTAGTGGCGAACCCGGAAGCCGATCAGCACCTGCGCGAAGAATTCAACCGCTGGGCCGACGCGGGCAAGGGCGAGTCGATGGAGCACGACCACTGGCCCATCGCCAAGCCCACGCTCGGCCTGATGCAGCTCGAGCTCACCGACAATATCATCGACGTCGGTTGCGGTGCGGGCTGGCTTTCGCGCATTCTCGCGAAACGCGTTCCGGAAGGCCGCGTGGTCGGAATGGACATTTCCGACGAGATGATTCATCGCGCGCGCCGGGCCAGCGTCGATCTCGCGAACCTGGTTTTCGTCGTGGGTGAAGTGAACGAAATTCCCTGGGAAGCGAATTTTTTCACACGCGCGATTTCAGTCGAGTCTTCCTACTACTGGCCCGATCCGGCCAAGGGCATCCGCGAAATTTACCGCGTGTTGCACGAAGGCGGCTCGGCCTGGATCCTGATCAACTATTACCGCGACAATCCGTATTGCCACCAGTGGGGCGAAAAACTTGCCGTCCCCACGCATCTGCTTTCTGCCGCTGAATGGGAAAAGTTGTTTCGCGACGCGGGTTTCGCGAAAGTCGGCCACCATTTGCTTCCTGATCCCACGCCCACACCCGAGGTTTACAGCGGCCGCTGGTTCCGCGACGCAAAAGAACTAGCTGCCTTCCGCGCCATCGGCGCTCTCCTCGTTTACGGCACAAAGTAAGTGTTGGCCGTCGCAAAACCTATTTTGTGTGGGACCCGCCAATAAAAGTGGAGCGAGGCGCGGTATGATTGCATCGAATACTGCGACGAGATTAGTCAGAAACTGTGCGACACGGAGACGGCTTTGAACGACATGCAGCATAAGTGGATCGAAGAAATGAAATGCGTTCTGGAGACGCTGAATCAGGGCGTGATCATCAACGACCATCAAAGCAGGGTGGTCTTCGCGAACCGCCTGTTCCTGAAGATGATCGGGATGACCTCGGAAGAACTGGTGGGGCGGCTCGTCGCGGAATTGTATCCGCCCGAGGACGTCCCGACGCTTATGAAACACATCGAGAGGAGAGAAGCAGAAGGACATGGCCAGTACGAATTCTTCGTGCCGCGGGTCGGAGGCGAAAAATTGCCGGTGCTGATTACCTCGCGCCAGATCAAAGACCCCGACGGCAACTCGTTTGCGGTGGTCACGGCCACGGACATCACCGAACAGAAACGCGCTGAGAACGAGCTGCGCCAGGCCAACGTTCAGCTCGAGCAGCGCCATCGCGAAATCGAAGAAGATTTGCTTCTCGCTGCGCGCGTGCAACAGAGCCTTGCGCCGAGCGGATTGACCTGGGGCAAGGTGTTGGTCGAGACGTTCTACCAGCCGGTGCGGACGATTGGCGGAGATTTCGGCCTCGTCGCGCCGCGCGGCGCCAACCTTAGCCTTATGGTTTGCGATGTCTCGGGGCATGGCATCGGTTCAGCGCTCGTGGCCAACCGCATTTACACGGAGACCATGGGTCAAATAGAGCGCGGCATCGGGCTCGGCGCGATGATGAAGCACCTGAACACTTTCGTGAAAGGGAATCTAGGCAGCTCGGTGTTTTTCTTCACTATGGTGGCTGCGCGGCTGAATTACGAAGACCGCAGCCTGGAATTCGCCGGCGCGGGACATCCCCCGGCGATGATCGTTCAGCCGGGCGAGACGCCGCGGCTGCTGGAATCGCGCAGCGCAGTCCTCGGCTTGCTCGATGATGCCGTGGACAACGAAGCGGCCATACAAGTTCCGGTGCGACCGGGCGATCGCGTGGTGATTTACACCGACGGCTTCACCGAAAGTTTCAACAAGCACAGCGATATGCTCGGCGTCGATGGCTTTCGAGAAATTATTCAAGAGGCTTCGAAGTTGCCGCTGCCTGAAATGAAGCGTCAGATTCTGGCTCGAATCGAAGCTTGGCGCAGCGGCGGCCCGGCCGCCGACGACATGTCGCTCGTCCTGATCGAAGTGCCATAAAGAAGTTCCATAATGAAGTGCCGTGAAGTGGAAACAGATTCGTCCAACCTTCCGTTCAATCCGCAGGGACCGCGCGGGACTTGGCCCACTCTCTGATGGCGTCGACATCTTCAGCGCGAGTGACGCTGAGAGGCTGAGTGCCTTTCGTTTCTGCCAACAAGATCTCGCTTGAGAGTTGCTGTTTTTTATCGAACGCGGTGTACAGACCCGCGGCGACCACCTGTTCGATCTCGGCTCCAGAAAACCCTTCGCTAGCTGCTGCCAGTTTCGCCAAATCGAATCCCGCAGGATTCCGCGAGTTCTTCTTAAGATATAAGGCAAACAGGGCTGCGCGCACGTCCGCGGTAGGGAGATCGACAAAGAAAATCTCATCGAAGCGGCCCTTGCGCAACATTTCCGGGGGAAGTGCGGTGATGTTATTGGAAGTGGCTGCCAGGAACACTCCGCCTTCGCGATCCTGCATCCATGTGAGCAGAGTCGCGAGCAGGCGCTGCGACAACCCGGCATCGGCGTCGCCGCTGGTTCCGGCTGAAGCAAAGGCTTTTTCTATCTCGTCGATCCAGAGAACCACGGGCGCGAGTTTTTGAGCTAGATCCAAAGTTTGGCGCAAGCGCTTCTCGCTCTCTCCGACGTATTTGTCGTAGAGACGGCCGGCATCTAACCGGGCCAATTCGATGCCCCATTCGCCAGCGATGGCGCGCGCAGCGAGGCTTTTCCCGCATCCTTGCACGCCAGTGATCAGGACGCCTTTTGGCGGAACAAGTCCGAACTTGAGGCCTTCGGTTGTTAGGCCGCTGCGTCGTTTGTCGACCCATTCGCGCAAGTGTTTCAAGCCGGCGACATCAGTGAATGATGAATCGCGCGCCACGGTTTCGAGCAATCCATCCGAACGTAATATCGCGTTCTTAGCGTCGAGCACCGCCGAAAGCAATTCCGCGTCCGCCTTTCCGTGCGCGAGCAGGCATTTGCGGAGCGTGCGCGCGGCGTCGTCTTGCGTCAAGCCCGACAAATTTCGGGCTAGTTGCGAAATGCCGTCTGCATCGAGGCTCAACGGAGTGTGCGACTGCCGGTTCGCTTCCACCAGGACTTGGTTTATAACGCCGAGCATCTCGTCCGTGCCGGGCAAGCCCAACTGAAAAGCTGTGGACTCACACTTCAACTCAGGGGGCAATTGCAACGAAGCGGCGGAAATGACGATGGATCGGTGAGCGGTACAAAAATTGGCGGCCAAGTCGCGAAGGCGGCGGCTGATGTGGTCGTTTTCGCAGTAACGCGCAAAATCCTTGAGCAGGAAAATCGCGTCGCCGGTAATTGTGGCGATGTTTGCAAGCGCCTTTTCAGGCTCGTCGGAGTTATATAGCGCGGCACCGGTGAATCTTTTCAGGCCGGTGGTGACGCTCCAGGTATAAAACGGCACTGCCATCTGCGTTGCGATGTCCAACAGCAGTTTTTCGAGCCTGTCTTCTTCGCTGGTTTCGACCGTGATGATTGGCGTGCGAGAATTGATGAGGATTTGCAGTTCGTCGTGTTTGGTCGTGTAGTCAGAGGTTGAGGGCATCGAACGTCCCAAGGCCTCGGGTCTCAAGACCCGAGCTACATTAAAACCGTCGCGACTGCATATGGGCGTGACCGCAACTTGCGGTTCAAGCTTCAAGAGTAACAGAGCATTGCGAGCAGGTGAGAGAGGGCTAGTTCAGAAAGAGAACAGCTTTACTCAACTGGTAACGTGGGAGCTTGCAGACTAAGATTGTGGCGCAGTTTGACTGTATGGAGTAGCGCGGATATACTGCGCGTCTTTGTAGGCAGATGGGTGAGGTAGAATAGGCGCATGGGTGTTATCGACAACCGGTTTGAACGCAGCTATGTCCTTTCGACGGTGGATTACGTTTTCAATTGGGCGCGCAAGAGTGCGATTTGGCCGCTGACGTTTGGCCTGGCGTGCTGCGCGATCGAAATGATCGCTTCGACCACCTCGCGATTCGACATTGCGCGATTCGGCGCGGAGGTTTTCAGGCCGTCGCCGCGGCAGGCGGACTTGATGATCGTGGCCGGCACGGTAACGCTGAAAATGTCGCCTGTCCTGAAGCGCGTCTGGGACCAAATGCCGGAGCCGAAGTGGTGCATCTCGATGGGCGCCTGCTCCAGCGTAGGAGGCCCGTTTAACGTCTATTCGGTGCTCCAGGGCGTTGACCGCATCGTTCCGGTGGACGTGTACGTGATTGGGTGCCCGCCGAGGCCTGAGGCGCTGTTCTACGCGCTCCTGAAGCTCCAGGACAAGATTGATCTAATGTCCCTGGCCAAACGGCCTACGGAAGTCAGGCTGCAGCCGGAGATGGTCGAGGAATTCAAGAGCGGCGTGATGGTTGCCCAGTCGCCGCAACCGCGTTAAATCCACCCAGAGGCCTAACTAATGGCGTTTCTGCGAACAGCGAAGGCAGATGAAGTCCCACCGGGGATGATCCGCGAGTTTCAGATTGACGGTAAAACCTTCGCGCTGGCAAATGTTGATGGCAAACTGTTTGCAATCAATAACTTATGCCTCCATCGCGGAGGGCCGCTGGGCCAAGGCGAGCTTCAAAACAAGGTCGTTACCTGCCCCTGGCACGGCTGGCAATATGACGTCACAACCGGCAAGCTGGTGAACAATCCCTCGGTGGGCGTGGAGACATATGCCGTGGAAATCCGCGGCGACGACATCTTCGTAGATGTAGGTTAAGACTGGACTTAGACTCCATTTAGACCCCGGTTAGCCCCCACTTTACTGGTTCTACTCTTACCTCGAAAATTCCGCCAATAAAGTTATCCATTTTGCATTCCTTTCCGTGTATATTGCGCGCGGCAGTTTTTGACGGATGACACAAGCTCCCACCAAACCAAAACGCTGGCTGCTGGCAGTGGACCCTCGCGTTTATCACTGGGATACTCTCTTCGTGAAGGGCAAGGAAATGTGGCGGCACGCCGGGAACCGTCCCGACGCCCTGCGGCAACTGAAGCAGGTGCAGAGAGGCGACCGCGCGCTTTGCTACCACGGCAAGGCGGAGCATGCGGTGTACGCGCTGGCTGAGGTAAGCCGCGATCCCTATCCCGACCCGCACGATCACGACTCGAAAAAGATGGTGATGGATTTGCGCGCGATCGAGCGGCTGCCTCGGCAAGTGACTCTGGTTGAGCTACGCGAAAATCGTTCGCTGCGCAAAATAAAATTTCTGAAGAACACGCGCCTAACCATCTGCCCGCTCACGGATGAAGAGTATGCCGAGATTCTGCGCATGGCCGGGATTGTCGCTTCGCCCGGCATTCCGCTGCCCTGACGGCGATCGCGGGTCTTCGAAGAGCTTCGGATTAGATCCCGCTATCACAGGAGGATTCTCCCATGCGAAAAGGGAAGTTCGCTCCGTTCATTCTGACGTTGGCGGTTGCTTTACTCGTGGCGCTGCTGATGTCTGCAAGTGCGCTGCGGAGTTTTGGGCAACAAAAGAAAGCAGGCTCGCCCGAAGATTTATTGCGCGGCGCTGGGACTGGCGCAACGCGGGTAATTGACATGACCTACGCCATCAACGGAAAGCTTCCCGCTTGGCCCGGGGACGACAAAACATTCGAAGCGCAAGTTGTCGCCTCGCCGGAAAAAGACGGTTACTTCGCCCGCAGCTTCTGGATGCTGGAACATTACGCCACGCATATGGATGCGCCGGCGCACTTCCCTCCGGGAAAATTCACGCTCGATCAGATTCCCGTTGCGCATTTCTTTGGCCCCGCCGTAGTGATCGACGTTCGCGAGGAAGTGGGCAAAGATCCGGACTACCGGCTTAGTACTGCGCGCATTGAAAAATGGGAAGCCGCGCACGGACGCATTCCGTCCGGCGCGATTGTGATGATGTGCACCGGATGGGCTTCGCGCTGGCCGGATCAAGCGCGTTACCGCAACATGGATGCAAATGGCGTGATGCATTTTCCGGGATTTTCTGTGGAGTCCGCGAAACTGCTGATTGCTCGCGGCGCCGTCGGCCTGGGCGTCGATACGCTCAGCATCGACTACGGCGCTTCGAAAGATTTCGAGGTCCATCACGCTGACCTGCCTGCGGGACTCTACAATCTGGAAAATCTTGCGAATCTGGATCAGTTGCCGGAAGCGGGGGCATTCCTGATCGCGGCGCCGATAAAACTCGAAGGCGGCTCGGGCGGGCCGGTTCGCGTTTTCGCGCTGCTCCCTCCGGCGTAGAATAGAAACATGCCGGAGCTTCCTGAAGTCGAAACTGTCGTTCGAGGTCTGCGCGCGGTGTTGCCGGGCAGGCGCATCTTGAACGTGCGCCTGGGCAAGACGGATTTCATCGACGATCCCGCCGCGCTGGAATTGCAACTCCCCGGCAGCCGCGTCGTTGCCGTGCGGCGCCACGGCAAATTTATCGTTGTTGAGCTTGAATCCGCGAATGGACGCAAGCATGAATCCTCTTTTCTGATTCATCTCGGCATGACCGGCCAAATCGTAACGTGTCCTCCGGAAGTTCCCGTTGCTCCGCACACGCACGTGTTTCTTGCGCTGGATGATGGCCGGGAACTGCGTTACACGGACATTCGCCGCTTTGGCAGAATGGCCATGCTCGCGAATACGGCGCACGAAAGCGTGCTGGGCAAACTGGGCCTCGATCCGCTGGAAATGAGCGAGGAAGAATTTCGCGCGAAGATTCTTTCGCGGCGCGCGCACATCAAAGCGCTGCTGCTAGACCAGCGTGTCTTGCGCGGGATGGGCAATATTTATACCGACGAGAGCCTGTGGCGCGCGCGCATCCATCCCCGGCGGCTCGGCGCAAACTTGGATGAACGGGAGATACATCGGCTTTACGGAGTGGTGCGCCGCGTACTGAACGAAGCGATTCGTCTAGGCGGGTCTTCGATTTCCGATTACGTTGACGCGGAGGGCAACGCGGGAGAATTTCAGATTCGCCATCGCGCGTACGGACGCGAAGGAAAGAAATGTTCCCGCTGCGAGACGTTGATTCGCCGCATCATCGTGGCCGGCCGCAGCAGCTATTTTTGTCCTGCATGCCAACGCGCCCCGCGAACTCCTCGAACGCGTTCAAGAAAAGTTCAAAGACGCAGCACTCAGCGCTCGCGCCCGCCAGTGAAGAAATAAATCAGTAGAGCGCCAGTCAAAGTGAAAATTCCGGCATAGAGAAAGCCGGCATTAGGACTCACACTCGACCACAGCACTCCTACCGCGATGCTCGAAATCAAATCGCCGATTCCGTTCACGGTAGCCAGGACGCCGAAGCCCGAGCCGCGCACATTGGAGGGAAGCAATTCCGCGGCCATCGATTTTTCCAGCGACTGCTGCATGGCGCCGTGGACTCCTTCGAGACCAAATAAAATGACGAGCGCTGCAACCGTCGGAGTCGCAAAAATAAAACCCGCGTAGGTAACCGCTCCCACCAAATATCCCGCAGCAAGCAAGCCGCGTTTTCCAATACGGTCGCCGAGCGCGCCGGCCGGATAAGACGCAGCCGCGTTGACGAGATTGTGAAAGGTGTAAAGAGCCACGGCGATCGTCGCGGCGCGGCCCGCACCAAGTGACGGAGTAAGTATCTGGCTGGCGCGGAGAATCAGCAGCGTGGGGGCGAAATCGCCGAGGCCGTGCGCGAAAACTCCGGCGAGAAAATGCCAATAGGTCTTAGGCATTTGTCCCAAGCTGGAGGAAAAACTTTGAGCGCGATGTTCGTCAGCATGTTTCGCTGCGGGCACAAGAAACGCAAATGCGACGGCGGCAGCAAGTCCGGGGACAATCGTCCATTTCAAAACGCCGCGCGCTCCGAGCACTCCGATCAACGCCGTGGCGCAGAGCGGCCCGAGGACGGCGCCGGCAGTATCCATGGCGCGCTCGAATCCGAACGCGCGGCCTTGCTGCTCGGGCGCTTCGGCATCCGCGAGCAGCGTGTCGCGCGAAGGCCCGCGGCTGCCGCGTCCCGTCCATCCAAGCGCGCGCATGACGAGTATGGCCGGCCAGCTGTGCGCGAAAGCGTAAGCGAACGTCGAGAGGCCGGTGGCGAGGTATCCCAGAATTCCAGTGGGCTTGCGCCATTTTGGATGATCGGCGATCCAGCCTCCGGCCAGTTTTGCAAAGCTAGAGAGGCCGTCGGATACGCCCTCGATTACGCCAAGCGCAAACGCAGGCGCGCCCAGGCTTGCGAGAAACGCGGGAAGAATCGAAGTGGCAGCTTCGTGTCCCCAGTCAGAGAACAGACTCGCGAGGCCGATCCCCAGCACGCCGCGGGTGAGCCAGCCTTTTTGCGGCGGAGAAGAATGCGCGCTGGAACTTTCGCTCATGTCCGTAACAGCAACTAGCGCCCGGCGGACCGATTGCGGAGCTGCGTTGCGGATGCGCCTTCGATGAAAGGCGCGGCCGCGCTCACGATTCTCTCAGCCCAGTTGCTGCGGTCGCGAGCGTCAAGCCAGATCACCGGCGCGGGCAAGTTGTTGAAGGGCGCCGAGGCGAGCAGTTCGATCAGTAGTTCGTGAATGCGCAATTGAAACGCGCGATCTTCGGAGCGGAAGCCGTCGCGCGGGATTCCTTCTTCGACGATCGGGATTCCGATGAGCAGGGAGTACGTCGCCATCCACCAGGCCAGCCAAGTTTCCAACTGCGGCTGCCGGCCAAATTTGTTGACCAGGTAACAATAATTATCGAGCACGGCTCTATCCGTGATCACAACCGGGGCACGAGGCGCAGCTTCAAGCTCCGCCGCGATTTGTGAGTGCAGAATCCACAGCTGGCCTTCCAGCGTCGTCTCCGCATTCACGGGAAACGGAGTCTGCCGCGCGACTTCGGCGACAAGTTCCACATTGTGGTGCGATTTCTTCAGCAGCGAACACACTTCGTAGGCCAGAGTTGTTTTTCCCACGCCATGTGTGCCGATCAGTGCGAGTTTCAAGTTGCCGCCTTCTTCCGCTAATTGTTCTAGCATACTTGCGAGGCTGTGAAAACCACACGGCGAAACGTCTTGTGGGCTCCGCGTGACCACGAACCGGCGCGAGCGCGGATTGTATTCGATTTGCGCTGCGCATAGAATCAACCGTTCTTAACGCTCCCTAGCGGGAGAAAAGTTATGCGAGTTGTGCTGCAAAGGGTGAGCCGCGCGCGCGTGCTGGTGGACGGCAGCGTAACCGGCGAAATCGGGCCCGGGCTCGTCGTGCTGATTGCAGTAGGGCGCGAAGATGTGTCCGCCACTGCCGTCGCGACGGCTGAGAAGATCGTGAATCTGCGAATTTTCTCCGACGATCAAGGCAAAATGAACCGCTCGGTGCTCGATACTGGAGGAGCGATTCTCGCCATTTCGCAGTTCACTCTGTACGGCGACGCGCACGGCCAGCGCAGGCCCAGTTTCATTCAAGCTGCGCCGCCGGAAGTGGGCAAAGCGCTCTACGATGAGTTTGTTCTCGCATTGCGCGCTCTCGTTGCGCATGTGGAAACAGGCGTGTTTCAGGCGGACATGTCACTCGAACTCACGAACGACGGGCCCGTGACGATCCTTCTGGATTCTGATAAAACTTTCTAATTTCGCGTTTCCTCATCGGCAAAAACTGCATCGCCAATCGGGAGATTGGCGTTCCCGGAAAACAACTATTCATCCGGAATCTCTTTCACTTGCGCGAGCCGTTCGCGTGGCTTACGCTTTTCCCGGAGAAACCTCGATGAGCGAAATCAGAAGAATCCTGGGTCAAATGGACGGCGCCTTTAGGGGCGAAGCGTGGCACGGCCCGGACCTTACGCAATTGCTCAACGGCATTTCAGCAGAGGATGCTTCGAAGCATCCCGTTCCCGGCGCGCATTCCATTTGGGAGATTGTGAACCACATCGCTGCGTGGAACAGCATCGTGCAGCAGAAGTCAAAAGGCGAGCCGGTTGAAGTTACGACCGAGTTGGACTGGCCGCCGGTTTGGGAGGTGAGCGAAGTTGCCTGGA
This sequence comes from Candidatus Acidiferrales bacterium, assembly GCA_050012235.1. Classification (GTDB taxonomy): domain Bacteria; phylum Acidobacteriota; class Terriglobia; order Acidiferrales; family UBA7541; genus Palsa-295. The sequence goes on from JBEKHP010000018.1 coordinate 38,140, forward strand.
AGCGCTCGCTCGACACTCTTGCAGAGAATAGGACTCGCTTGCGGAATCATGTCAAGACTGTGCGCGAAGACCAGCTCGACGAAAAAGTGCCGCGTGAAAAGTATTCCCAGTACGTATTGCTGCACGGTCTAGTTCAGCATGATCTGTATCATGCCGGGCAAATTGCCGTCTTGAAGAAAGCGCTCGCATGACCCGCTCGGACAAGACAGCGGGATCAACGGCGAGCGGTCCCGCGGAAGAATTTGCAGGCGAGGTTCGCGAAGTTCGGCCGCAGGATTATGCGCGAATTGCGGAGCTTGCCGGCCAGCTCAGCTATCCTTCGACGCCGGATGAAATTGCAAAACGGCTCGATGGCATGCGTCACTCCACAGAACACGCGGTTTTCGTGGCGCAGCTTGCTGGCGGCGAAATCGCAGGATGGCTCGCGGTATTTGTGTATCGCGTGGTGGAAGCGGACGCGCGCGCGGAAATCAGCGGTTTCGTGGTTGACGAACGCTATCGCTCGCAGCGAATCGGAATGCATCTTCTCGCTCGCGCGGAACGCTGGGCGCGAGAAAAAGGATGCCGCGCAATCGGACTGCGTTCGAACGTAATCCGCGATCGCGCGCACGCATTCTACGAGCGTCACGGCTATCAGCACGTCAAAACGCAAAAGTCCTTCCGCAAAGACTTGTAAATCCGCCGAGCTGCCCGCCCGAATCGGTTACCGTTTGGAAAATTAAATTTCGCCGACGCCCCCGCCAACGTTGGTCTCGGTTCCGGTCATGAAGGATGAATCCGAGGACGCGAGAAAGGCCACGGTGGCGGCAATTTCCTCCGGTTTCCCGAGGCGCTTCAAGGGGACGCGCTCGATGAATCCCTGAACTACTTGAGTCTTCTGCTCCGGCGAAAGACCGACGCGGTCGAAGATGGGCGTGTCGATCGGCCCAGGCGCGATGGCATTTACGCGAATATTCCGCCCGGCGAGATCCGCGGCCATCGAACGGACAAACGAACGCATCGCGGCTTTTGTGGCTCCGTACGCGACACCCAGCGGGTTACCAACGTGGCCGGCAACGCTGGTGTTGAGGATGACGGAAGCGCCGTCGTTCAAATGCGGCAGCGCTTTTTGAACGGTGAAAAATGCGCCTTTGGCATTGATGTCGAACATCTCGTCATACTTGGCTTCTGTAAATCCGGCAAAAGGAGCGAAGGTGGCAATGCCGGCGTTGACGAACAGCACGTCGATTTTTCCGAACTTCGCGATCACTGCGGAAAAAAGTTTGTCGATTTCGGGAAGTTTGGCGACATCAGCTTGAACCACAAGCGCGTCCTTGCCTAGAATTTTCGATGCTTCATCAAGGGTCTTCTGGCTCCGTCCGGAAATGGCGACGCGGGCGCCTTCCTGCTGGAAGCGCTGGGCCGAGGCCAGGCCGATACCGCTGTTTCCGCCCGTGACGACGGCGACTTTTCCTTTCAAACGACTCATGGGATTCTCCTTTGATTCGGTAAGAAACGGCCGGGCAGTTGTGCGCGGGCCTTTTTGGAATAGCAATGCTTAGATGACCATTGAAATTAAAAGATGCGGAAATTGTCGCGCTGGAATCCTCGGTGAGCTTTCCCCATAGGCACGCCGAAAAAAAGCGCCGAGGCAAAAAGTAAGCAAATTTTAAGCTGCTGGAAAAGCAGAAAGAATTGCGAATTCTAGAAGCCGCCTCCGCCACCGCCGCCGAAGCCGCCCCCGGCTCCGCCACCACCGCCGAATCCTGATCCGCCTGAGCTGCGGGGAGAAGAGGCCATCGTGCTTCCGGCCTGCATCGTCATCGTATTCAGGTCGCTCACTAACAGGTAGGGCACGAAGCCGCTGCCGTAGGAACCCTGATACCAAGTGGGCGGCTGCATGGCGATCCCGGAAAAAGCTTGCACCCATTTTTTCTCCACGTGCAGCGCCATGGCGTAGGGCAAAAATTTCTCGAAGAGTTCGGGAGTTTTCTCCAGCCGATCGATCTGATCTTTCTGCGTGCGCCCGAGAAAATCCTCGAAGCCCAGAACTTTTTCCAGCGCGCGCTGCCCGGTCACCGTCCGCGCCGACATGAAGTATCCGAAAATGCAAACTACCAATCCAGTCGCAATGCCTGCGACGACCCATGTAGCCGGAGCAATCCCGGTGGCACGGGACAAGACACCGTTGCCCGCTACGGTCAAGAATCCGATGGCCAGCCCAGCGCCGAAATATCCCTGGCGCACAGTGTCCGGCCGGTGCAGATAATAATTATCGTTCATGAGCGCTTGGAAGATGCTGTCGCGAATCCCGGGCAGTTGCGTGTAGAAGTGATTCTGCAAATCCGAAAGTTTCACGTCCGTGTCGGCGCCATTAGAAAACACCGCAGCCAACATTTGCTGCTCGTGCGGACGCGCCGTTGTCCACTCGGCCGGCGATTTCTTCAGGTGGAAAATATATTCTTTGCTGTGGCTCAGGCCCAGCAGGTGACTTTCGTCTTTCTGCTCGATCGTCATGTAGCCCTTCACGGCGAGATCGACGAGCGTTGCAGTGATGTCGCGCATGGCCGCTTCGTTATCCACCAGCGTGCCGCACTCGCCGGGCGTGAGTTTGTCCGGCGGCTCGTACTGGACGGCGATGGCTTGGCGCTCGGGGCCGCGCCCGCGCGTCCACCACAGCCAGAACATCACGAAAAAAGCTCCAATCGGAATCAGCAGAGGAAGATTGCTGTGAAAAAACCGAATGAACCAGACAGAAGCGCTCGGCGGATGGACGAATCCTTTGTCGAAGCCGATCACGGCGGTAAGCCCTTCGTGAAACGACAGCGGCCGCGTAGTGTGAATATCGACGGCGTTATCTTTCACTTCTACCACCGCGTCCTGCGCCCGCGAATTCATCGCTCCGGTGTAGGCGATGGCGTGAAGGCCTGTGACGCCGGCGGGCAACGCGATATGCGCGCTCGCAAACTCGATGGGAACTTCCCAGTCGTTGCCGGTCACGTTCCAATAGAGCTCGTCGTGATCCTCGAAAAAACGCAGCGCATCCAGCACGCGATAATGGAAAACGATGGTGTGCGTCGAATCGTCCGCGTTGGGAATGTAAATCTTAAATTTCGTGTAGCGGCCTTCGCGGTTCTGTTCGAGCTTCAGCGCATTCCCGTCGCTATCGGTGGCGCTGATGCGATCGAGGAAAAGCGTGTAATTCGCGCCCTGCTCAGTTGTGTACTCGACCGGAATCGAGCGGTAGAGCCCATGCCAGTTCTCGCCGATGAAGCGGGCCTCGATCGTCTCGGTTACGTCGATGATTCCGTCTTCGCTGACCACCACCTCATCATCAAAGTGCTGAATCACAATCCGGCGAGCCGCGGCGGAGGCGGACAACGCAACGAGGAATGCGGTGAGGCAAAGCGCGAAAAGGCGGAGGTATTTCATTTTCGAGGGAATCGCCACGCGGCCTAAGATGTGGCCCCGCCGAAGCTCACTTTCGGCACTTCGCGCTCGGCCGGCGCGCTAATCTCGAAAAACTCGCGCGGTTTGAAATTGAACATGCCCGCGATAATGTTGGAGGGGAACTGCGCGATCTTGGTGTTGAAGTCACGCACCACGGCGTTGTAGTAGCGCCGCGCATTCTGGACGCTGTCTTCAATCTGGTTCAGCGTGTTTTGAAGCTGAGTGAAAGATTCCACGGCGCGCAGTTGCGGGTACGCTTCGGCTAGAGCGAATACCTGGCGCAGCGCGGAGGTCAGCGCTCCTTCAGCTTCCGCTTTCGCTGCAGGGCCTTGGGTGTTCATGGCGCGGTTGCGCGCGGCCACCACTCCTTCCAGAGTGCCTTGCTCGTGCGCAGCGTAGCCTTTCACCGTTTCCACCAGGTTGGGGATCAGGTCGTAGCGGCGCTTTAGCTGCACATCGATATCGGACCACGCGTTGTCGCACTGTACTTTGAGGCTGACCAAGCCGTTGTACATGCTGATGACGAAAACCACGGCCAGGACCACAATCGCCAGAAGTATCCAGATCACATGCCCTCCCAAGCCGGCTGCGAGAATTCTCTACTGCGGCAAGCATACGGTGTGCAGGCTCTGCTGTAAAGACGGGCGCGTTTTACGTGAGGCGCATTAGTGAGGGGCCAATCCATGCAGCTTCGAAGTTCTTGCCCTCCTCGCGCGCTCCCGGTTACTTTGTTTCGGTTCGTTCGGCGAGGTACCGTTCATATTTTTGCGGAATTTGATAAGGTAACTGACGAAACCTTCTTGCCATGCTTGCTGTCAGCGACAATCTCGCGCAGTGCTTCGAAGCTCTGCGCGGCCACAAGCTGCGCGCTTCGCTTACGGCGTTGGGACTGACCATGGGCGTGGCCACGCTCATCACGGTCATGACCATCGTCCAGGGCGCGAACCTCTATGTGGAACAAAAGATCGCCAACCTCGGCACCAACGTGTTCCAAATCGCGCGCACGCCGTTCGCGGTGACCGATTTCAACATCGTCATCAAAGCGCTGAAGTACCGGAAAATTGAAATTGACGACATGGCTGCAGTTGCCGAAGCATGTACCGCTTGCGGAGAAGTCGGCGCCAGTGCCAGCGCCGCCGTTCGAGCCCGATTCGGCGACAAAGAGCAGCAGGACGTGACTCTCTACGGCCAATCGGCAAATATGGCGAATATTGACACGCGAACGGTAGAAATCGGCCGCTACTTCAGTGCCTCGGAAGCCGAGCACAAAACCAACGTTTGCTTGATCGGCGACACCATCGTACGCGAGCTATTTCTCGGCATGGATCCCCTCGGGAGATCCATTCGCATCGGCAGCGATGAATTCCTGGTAATCGGAGTTATGGAAAAGATCGGCAACGTCCTGGGCCAGGACCAGGACAACTTCGTCATCATTCCGCTGCCTGTTTTCCTTCGTCTTGAGGGGGTGAATTCCAGCATCACCATCAACGTCAAGACCAGCAAACAGAACTTTGAAACGGCGCAGGACCAGGCGCGTCTGATCTTGCGTTCCCGGCGCCATCTTATGGGCAATATGGAAGATGATTATTTCATCGGCACCAAAGATAGCTACATGGCCTTGTGGCGGAGCATCAGTTCGGCGTTTTTCGGCGTGTTCATCATGGTCAGCGCCATTTCGGTGGTAATTGGCGGCATCGTGATCATGAACGTGATGCTGGTGAGCGTGACCCTTCGACGGCGGGAAATTGGCGTCCGGCGCGCAGTGGGCGCCACGAAACAAGACATCCTGCGCCAGTTTATGGTGGAAAGCGTACTGCAATGCATCGTCGGAGGCCTAGCCGGCGTCACGCTGGGATTCCTGATGGCGCTGGCGCTGCGCACCTACACGCCCTTCCCTGCTTCCGTGCAGACATGGGTGGCGATCCTGGGAGTGTTCCTTAGTTCCGCGGTAGGACTCTTCTTTGGAATCTATCCGGCGTTTCGCGCCTCGCAACTGGATCCTGTTGTGGCCTTGAGGTCCGACTGATGGCACTCATGACGTTCGCGCAAGCCCGCGAAAATTTTCTGGCCGCCATGGACACGCTGCGCTCGTCCAAAGTGCGCTCCGCGTTGACTGTGCTCGGCATCGTCATCGGCGTGTCTTCGGTGATTTCCATGGCCGCAATCATTCAAGGCCTGAACAAGTTCGTGCAGGACAAAGTGGAATCCCTGGGCTCGCGCACTTACTTCATTACCAGATTTCCGCCCGCCACGGACCCGTCGCACCTGCCGGAACGCATTCGCACGCGCAGATACATCGAATACAGCTACGCGGACTACATCCGCCAAGCCGCTCCGGACGTGCAAATCGTCACCACCATCGGCACGCGCGGCTTTTTCCTGGGAGACAGCAATCTGATTACCAGCGGAGATCGCAGCGTCGAGAAAGTCATCGTGCGCGGCGCCGAACCCGAGTACACCGACGCGATTCCGCTGTTTTCGGTCGAACGCGGCCGTTTCATCAACGCCACGGACGAAGAACACGCGCGCCAAGTGGTGGTGCTCGGCGCGGCCATTAACGAATCGCTTTTCCCCAACTCCGACGCCATCGGCAAAACCGTGCGCATCAACGGCGGCTTGTACCAAGTCATCGGCGTTTTCGAGCACGACCAGGGGTTGTTCCTCGGTCCCGGAGTGGATATCTTCGCCATCATCCCGCTGAGCAATTTCAAGAAGGAGTACCCGGGTTCCAAAGAGCTGGTGATGGCATTCACAGTCCGCGAGCACACGAATATCGACTTGGCGCAAGGCGAGGTGATTCAGGCCATGCGCCGCTTGCGCCGCATTCCGCCCGAAAAGGAAAACGATTTCGAGCTGAGCTCGCCGGACTTTCTGAGCAACCTGTGGAATCAACTTACTGGCGCGCTGGTGATCCTCACGACCGTGATCAGTTCAATCGGCTTGCTGGTGGGCGGCATCGGCGTGATGAACATCATGCTCATCTCCGTGACCGAGCGCACCCAGGAAATCGGCGTACGCAAAGCCATCGGCGCTCGCCGCGCGGACATCCGTCTGCAATTCCTGCTGGAAGCTGTGGTGCTCACCCTTGTTGGCGGCACAATCGGCATCTTGATTGGGGCCGGTGTATCTCTGTTGGTGCGCACTTTGGTTCCTTCGATTCCCGCATCGCTGTCTTATCTGTGGGTGTCTATTGGTTTCGCCATCTCCGTCGGCGTGGGCTTGTTCTTCGGCTATTATCCGGCCAGGGTGGCGGCCAACCTCAACCCCATCGATTGCCTGCGTTACGAATAGCTTGAGGGTCGTTGAAAATTACTTCGGCGGAGTCAGCTTGGGGTCAATTTTTGCAGCTTCGCGGAATTCTTTATCCGCTCCGGCCTGATCGTTCAGCCGCAGAAGCGTCATTCCCAGATTGTAATGCGCGTGTGCGAGGTTCGCGTTTAGGCGAATCGCTTCGCGATAAGCCTCGGCGGCAGTTTTGTAGTGCCCTTTATTGAACAGCGCGTTTCCGAGGTTGAACTGCGCATCGGCATTGTCCGGCTGCATCGCCGTCAATTTTATAAGCGAAAGTCTCGCGCCATCCAGATCGCCGGCCTGCATTTGAGCGATTCCCAGCCCTTGCAACGCGATTGCGAAATCCGGTTGAATCACCAGGGCCTTCCGAAAACTCGCCTCCGCTTTCTTGGGCTCTTTCGCGCTCAAGTAGGCGTTGCCCAGATTGTAGAGGCCGTGCGCGTCATCCGGTTTCAGCGCCAGGCCTTTTAGGTAGGTGTCGATTGCAGCGGAAAGATTTCCGGCGTCCTGATAAGCGCGCGCCAGATTGAGGGCCGTTTCGGCCTGATTCGGCTCCAGCGCAAAGCTTTTTTCCAGAGCTTCGATTGCTTCCGGGATCTTGCCTTGCTCGTACAGCAGATGGCCCAGTTGAAAGAAGGCGTGCGCGTCATTGGGGCGCGCCGCTACGATCTCGCGATACTCGAAGATGGCGTCATCCGCGCGGCCGGCGCCTTGCAGCGCGGCGGCAAGATTTCCGCGGATGTCCACTGCCTTAGGCGCGATCTTCAGCGCTTGCTGATAAACGAGAATCGCTTCGTCCCATTGCTTTTTGGAATCGAGCGCGGCGCCGAGATTGTTCATCGCGTCCACATAATTCGGCTGGAGCCGCAGAGCCTCATGGTACGCGGCGATGGCTTCGTCCGCTTTGCCCGCCGCAAGAAGCGCTGCGCCCATTCCGTTGTAAGCCTGCGGAAAGCTGGCGTGAAACGTGATGGCTTGCCGGTAGGCCGCAATGGATTCGTCGTATTTTCCTTGGTGATAAAACGCCAGGCCGCGATTGCTTTCCGTAACGGCGTCTCCCGGCTTGAGCTTGAGCGCTTGGTCAAAATCGGCGAGCGCTTCGGGATCGTTACCTTTTGCATCGAGCGCCAGGCCGAGATTGTCCAGCGCTTCGGGAAAATCCGGCTGGAGCGCCAGCGCTTGCCGGTATAGAGCGATCGCTTCGTCCACTTTTCCCTTTTGGAAAAGTTGCAGCCCGCGATTGTTCAGAGAAACAGCCTCTGCGGAATTGTTCGTCGGCGATTGCGCCCGAGCAGTGAGAGAGACGCCAAGCACAACGACGAGCGCAAGGAAACAAGCGGCCGATTTGCGTGCTTTCCTCATTGCTTCATTCTCCCCGGCCCCGAGAATAGCATAACTACAAATCCCCATGGCGCGCTCCGGAGTATCGCTGGTATCACTTAGCCTTTTGGGTTACGCTGCACAGCGCAAAGGGACCCCCCGCTGGTCCCGAGTCGAGTTGCTTGGGATGCTCTTCAAGACATTTAGCGCCGCCGTATTCGGCATCGACGCCTATCTCGTGGAAGTCGAGGTAGACATCGGCCCGAGCTATCAAGGCAATTTCAACGTCGTCGGATTGCCCGACATCGCGGTGAAGGAAAGCCGCGAGCGAATTAAATCCGCGCTCCGGAATTGCGGCTTCGACTTCCCGATAAATCAGGCCGTCACCGTCAACCTCGCGCCCGCCGACATTCGCAAAGAAGGCTCTGCGTTCGATCTGCCCATGGCGCTCGGTCTGGTCGGCTGCCAGGGCACGTTTTTCGGAAAAATTCTCGATACGCACGTATTTCTCGGCGAGCTTTCCCTGGACGGCAGCGTCCGCTCCGTTCGCGGCGCTCTTTCCGCCTCCTTGGCGGCGCGAGATCGCGGCATCAAGAATGTGGTGGTCCCCGAAGCGAACGCGCGCGAAGCCGCCGTGGTCGAGGGCATCAACGTTTTCGCCGTGAAGTCGCTGCCGCAAGCCGTGGACATGGTCAACGCGCCGGAATCGTTTAAGCCCATCGCTGTGGATACTTCGCAGATGCTCGCCGAAGCCGGGCAGTATTCCGTCGATCTGCGCGATGTGCGCGGGCAAATGTCGGCCAAACGCGCGTTGGAGGTTTCCTGCGCGGGCAGCCACAACATTCTGCTGATCGGCCCCCCGGGCGCGGGGAAAACCATGCTGGCCAAGCGCATTCCCACGATCATGCCGCCCATGTCGCTCGAAGAAGCCATCGAGACCACGCGCATTCACAGCGTCGCGGGAGTGCTGGAGGCTTCGCGCGGCCTGGTCGGCACGCGGCCTTTCCGCTCGCCGCACCACACCATCAGTGACGCGGGGCTGATCGGCGGCGGCGCGGTGCCGCGGCCCGGAGAAGTTTCGCTCGGCCACAACGGCGTCGTTTTTCTCGACGAGTTGCCCGAGTTCCAGCGCAACGTCCTCGAAGTGATGCGCCAGCCGCTCGAAGAAGGCAGCGTGACCATTGCGCGCGCCGCGCTTTCCGTCACCTTTCCTTCGCGCTTCATGCTCGCCGCCGCGATGAATCCGTGCCCCTGCGGATTTTTCGGCGACTCCACGCGCGAATGCCACTGCTCGCCCGCGCAGATTCAGCGCTACGTTTCGAAGATTTCCGGCCCGCTGCTCGACCGCATCGACATCCATATCGAAGTCCCCGCGGTGAAGTACAAAGAACTGCGCGGCAATGGCGATATTGAAAGCTCCGCGTGCGTCAGCGGGCGCGTCCTGCGCGCGCGCCAGATTCAGCTCGAACGCTATCGCACCGAGAAAAAGTTGTACGCCAACGCGCAGATGCCGCCCAGGCTCATCCGCAAGCACTGCGCCATTTCCGGCGAAGGCGAAAAGCTGCTCGAAACCGCTATTCAGCGCCTGGGCCTGTCTGCCCGAGCCCACGACCGCATCCTGAAAGTCTCGCGCACCATCGCAGACCTGGAAGGCGCGCCCGGCATCCAACCCAAGCACCTGAGCGAGGCCATTCAATACCGCACCCTCGACCGCACCTACTGGGCCTGACCGCAGCCGATTTGTGATGAAAGTGTAGAATGGCGAAGTCAAATTCCGGCCGAAGCAAGTAATCAGCTTCGCCAATGCTTCGCGTACACGGGAGAAGTAAATTGCACAACTGGAAGGATTCGTTCAGGGGGGTCCTCGTGGGTGGGCTCACCGGGATTTTATTCGGAGTCGGGGGATTTATTTTGTCGCGAATCCCTGGGACACATGCAATGGGCGGAGTCGTGTTTCTCCTAGTTCCGATTGCCGCTGGATTCGCTATCACGCTGGTTTCCCACGATCTGGAAAGGGTATCCGCGGCCGCGCTCTTGGCCACAATCGGATCGCTTGCGATATTGATCGCGATGCATATGGAAACTCTCCTTTGTGCTGTTCTGGCCTTTCCCTTGCTTCTCCTTGGCCTGATGATCGGGATAGCACTTGGGATACTCTTCCATAAAGTCACGCGCAAGTCTGAAGGCAGCAACCTGACGTTCACGTCAGTCGTTTTACTATCGATGCCGCTTCTCATACTCGCCGGCCATCGTGTTGAGATGTCCACCCTCGTTCACCCTCGTCGGGAAGTTGTTACGTCGACGATTCGGTTTGCCGCAGACCCCACCGACGTTTGGACCGACCTCCGGTCATTCGATAGCCTTTCAGCCAAGAAGCCCTGGTTGATGTATGTAGGACTTCCTGTTCCCATGAGGTGCGTGATGGAAGGCAGCGGGGTAGGGGCCAAGAGGACTTGTTACTTTGACCACGGCTATATTCAGGAGACGGTCGCTGAGTGGTCGCCGCCTAATTTCATGCTTCTTTCGATTGATCGCACAAATATGCCGGGACGCCATTGGCTCGGTTTCGAGCAGGCAAGCTACGAATTGCGGTTTGACGGCGGTGCGACGGTTTTGACACGAAGCACGACGGTCATTTCCAATTTGTACCCTGCATGGTATTGGCGGCCCTTAGAGCGCTGGGGGGTCAACAGTGAACATGGTTACATATTCAGGGACCTCGCGCGCCGCTTGCAGCCAACGTTTCCGGTGCGCTGAGGTTTTTGAGAACACATTTCGGCTAACGGGACTTCATTGACTTGTACTCCGGCGCGTGATAACCATTTACCGTCTTTTTGACAAGGACTTCCCTCGAATCTCGGATGTCGGCCAATACTCAAAGGATTGAGGTCACGCTGGAGACGCTGCTGGAAAGCGTGGACCTCGCGGAAAGCATTTCCATGCGCATCGCTGAAGCTGCAGGCTTCAGCGAAGAGGAACTCCATAAGATCGGCATGGCCGTGCGCGAGGGCGTGATCAACGCCTACAATTACGGCAACAACCAGGACCGCCGGAAGAAAATTCTGATGACCATCGAGCTCGATCCGGAAAATATGACTGTGCGCGTCCTGGATCAGGGCAAGGGATTCGAGCTGCACGAAATTCCCAACCCGCTTGACGAGGAAAATCTTCTGCGCACTTCGGGCCGCGGCCTTTTCCTGATGCGCGCTTTTATGGACCACTTCGACGTTCATACCGCCCCCAGCGGCGGCGCCGAACTGGTGATGATTAAAAAACTTCCGCAGAAAGATTCCGGCAACGGTACCCACCAACCGGAGTAGAATCAGGTAGAGGCTATTCCGTGGCAATCCAAGCGACATGCAGGCAAATAGGGGACGTATCAATCATTGATTTCAGCGGCAAGATTACTCTGGGCGAAGGCAGCGCTCTGCTGCGGAAATCGGTCCGCGAGCTAATCGAGGGCGGCCAGAAGAAGATCATCATCAGCTTATACGATGTGGACTATATCGATAGTTCCGGAATCGGCGAGCTGGTCAGCGCTTACACGACGGTGAAAAACGCAAGCGGCGAACTGAAGCTGCTTCACCTCACCAAGCGCGTACACGACATCCTGCAAATCACCAGGCTTTTTACCGTTTTCGACGTGCAGTCGGACGAAGACAAAGCCATTCACGCGTTCCGGTAAATCGTTCCTTGAACCGGCGACCATAAGTCCCCGTGCTAGCTCGGGGGATCTTTTTGCCGTGTGTTCTTGACGCCTGTGACGATTCCCATCCCTACCAGGACAATCGCACCTACCGCGATCCAGTGCGCCGGCGCGTGCATCAAGTAAGCCGCGTAAACCAGCCCCGCAATCACGATTGCGTAGCCCGCTGCGTAGAGTCCGAATGACATAGCGTGTCCTTTATTCGAGCGGATCAGGCCATTCCACCCGCCGCGAAATCTCTAGGACGTTTTGCCTTTGCAGCCCGGATGATTGCACAGGCAATCAATGTCCGGAGTCTTCTCCATCGCCTCGCACGCCTCGCTGCAATACTTGCCTTTGTTTACGGTGCACGAACAAATCGGGTGCGCGCACTTCTGGCCATTCGCTGCCATATGTATTTCTCCTAGGTTTGGAGTCAGATCGCCAACCCCCCTATTTTAAGCCGATGCCGAGAAAACGTACTGTGCAATTGAGAACACTGTTTGCCAGCCCCTACGAGAGAACCAAGCCAGGAGGACCAACGGCGTTTTAGCTCGCCGCAAGCCTTTGTGATACCATCGTGTTTAAGCTTTTTACTTCAGGGAGACGCAATTGGCGCAGCATATTTCCCGCAAGGAACTGAAAAAGGACGAGGTGCGCGAGACGCTCGTGCACGGCGCAGACCTTGTTTTCGGCCATCAGCAACTTACTCTTTACATCGTGATCCTGGCGGTTGTGGTGGCCTTGGGCGTGTTCGGCTGGAGAACCTATGCCGAGCGCCAGACGGTGAAGGCTTCGGCTGGCTATTCCGACGCCATGCGAATATTCCAGGCGCGCATTCGTACCCCGCTCGATCCCCAGGTGCCGGGCGAAATTACTTACACAGACGAAAAAAATAAGTACACCGACGCGGCGCAGAAATTTGCCGATGTGGCGAAAAATTATCCCCGCACACGTCCCGGCCAACTTGCCAAGTATTTCGAGGCCTTGAGCGACGAACGCCTCAGCAAGAACGAGGAAGCTAAGAAATTGCTCCAAGATGTCGCGGACGGAGGCAATGAAGATTTCGCGGCCATGGCGCGCTTCGAGCTTGCGCAACTATACGACCGCACGGGGCAAGCCGATCAAGCCGTCAAGCTCTACCAGCAATTGATCGCCAAGCCCGGCATCCTGGTGCCCAAGGCGGTGGTTATGCTCACTCTTGCCCAACACTACACCGCAAACAATCCTGCCGAAGCCGGAAAGCTTTACACCCAGGTTAAATCCGAGTATCCCGATACTCCCATGGCCGAACAGGCCGACCAGGGACTCGCTCTCCTGCCCGGCAAAATCTGAGTGCCTGCTTTTCCCCTCACGGAGCGCGACTAGAAAAAGAATCGGGCGACGGAACGATATACCGAACAACTAGGCCCACCAGCACGTAGAGTCCTGCATTTAACAGAGCTGAAATGGCGAATATGATCGTTGCTGCCACCGGCGCTCCCGAATCGCCTCCCCCGTCCGTGACCGCAAGAGAAAGGAACCCGTCTACGTAAACAGTTGGATACAGGCATGTCACGACAGTGGCGATCACTTTCTGCTGCAGGCTCACCTTGGTCTCTTCAAAGAGATTCCGCTTAGGTGGTTCGGGAGTGAAGTAAGAGACAATCGCGACCAGGATGGGAACCACAAGACCCGCTATCGCCCATCGCCACAAATAGTTCTTGCTCGGTGTAGTCACGGTTTGTTAACTACAATTTACCACTTCCTGTGCGGAGCAGCGTCGCCGACAGTGCCAAAAGAGCAACTGACACTGTTAGAATCGTATCGATGATTTCTGCTACGTACGCGATGGACGTGCAGCGCTCTCGTGGGCGCCGCTTCCCTGAGCCGCAGCATCCCTACCGCGACGATTATGCGCGCGACCGCGACCGCGTAATTCACTCTCGCGCCTTTCGCCGCTTGGAAGCCAAGACCCAGGTTTTCACCACGCGCTACTCTGATCATTTTCGCAACCGGCTGACGCATACCATCGAAGTCGCTCAAATTGCGCGCACCGTTTCAGACGCTCTGCGCCTGAACACCGGCCTCACCGAAGCGCTCGCTCTCGTTCACGACATCGGCCATCCGCCTTTCGGCCATGCGGGCGAGAAGCAGCTCGATTTCAGAATGCGCGAGCAAGGCGATCGTTTTGACCATAATCTCCATGCTCTTCACATCGTCGAACAATTCGAGCAGCGCTATCTCGATTTCCCCGGCCTTAATCTCACTTTCGAAGTGCGCGAAGGCATCGTCAAGCATTCGGGAAATTATTCCGCCGCGGAATTTCCGGCGCTCGCTGAATATATTTTGGACCAGCAGGCTCCGCTCGAAGCCCAGCTCATCGATCTCGTAGACGAGATTGCTTACAACACCGCCGACCTCGACGACGCGTTCGAGGCCCGCCTGCTGGATCTCGATCTGCTGCGCGCCGAAGTGCCCATCTTCAATGCGGCGTACGCGGAAATCGATAGCCGCTATCCGCAGGGCCGCCGCAAGCTGAAATTTAACGAGTCGCTCAAGCAGATCCTCAATCGTCTGGCGACCGACTTGATCGGCAACACCTCCCGCCGAGTGCAGGAAAGCGGCGTCGAGACCGTCGAAGACGTTCGCCGTCTCCGAACTCGCCTGGCCGCCTTTTCGCCCGACGTAGCTCGCCAGAACGCCGAGCTGAAACGTTTTCTTCACGCCCGGCTCTATTCGAATGCGGCAATCGAAGAGGACCGCGACCGCTCCGTGGCTTCGCTCGACGCGCTTTTTCTCTTCTTCGTGGAGCACCCCGAGCGCATGCCTAAACAATATGCCGAACTGGCCCGCAGCGAGCCGCGCCATCGAGTGGTCTGCGACTACATCGCCGGCATGACCGACCATTTTCTCTTGCGCCAGCGCAACGAGCTACTGGGCGCTCCGGCCGGGCACTCGCAATAGCGCGCGCTAGGCGGTGACGTTCGCCTTACCCAGTCCAAGAAAGTCATTGTCCATTTGGTGTCAGCTAGAATCTTCTCAAAGTCGCTTCCTTGACATCCTCGGTACCCGACATATAATTAACTTGTACGCACGCGGGGAAAGCCAATGTTTCTCGACGTAAAAGAACTTGCCGTTCGAAAAATCCGCATCCGGAAGAGCTATATTCCGGGTACGCTGGATTTCCATTCCGGCGAGTTCCGCCAGGTGGAACCGCTGGAAGTGCGTGCTACCGCGGAACTTATGGAAGGCCAAATCCGCGTGTATGGCAACCTGCACACGCGAGTTGAGATGATTTGTGCCCGCTGCCTGGACACCGTAGTCGAAGAAATCAGCCGCGACTTCGATCTGTTTTACCGCCCGATGACCTCGATTGCAGAGGATGAGGAACTGCACCTCAATCTGGACGACACCGAGGTAGCCTTCTTTGAAGGCGACGGCCTGTTCCTGGCCGATGTTCTCGCGGAACAGGTAAATCTGGCGCTTCCGATGAAAGTAATCTGCCGCGCCGACTGCCGCGGTTTGTGCGCGCACTGCGGCGCCAACCTGAATAACGAAGAATGCCGCTGCGAAAAGAATGCTTCCGACCCGCGCCTCGCTCCACTGGCCCGCTTGAAGCAGGACTGGTTCAAAAAGCAATAAAACGCTACACTATCACTTTCCCATTTCGGCTGTGCTGAGCCGCAGCCTGTCAACTTAGAGGAGCAGGAATGCCTAATCCAAAACGACGTCACTCCCACGCGCGCAAAAATAAGCGGCGCGCGCACGATCATCTTCACACGCTGTCGCTATCCGACTGCCCGAATTGCCATGAAAAGAAACTGCCGCACCAGGCTTGTCCCCATTGCGGGCAGTACAAAGGCCGCGAAGTGATTGACACTTCGGCCAAGACAGCCTAACTTTCCCCTTCACCTGCCTTCCGAAGTCGGTACCGTTTGGTGACCTTTGGCTGAGATGACCACCATCGCAATAGATGCTATGGGAGGCGACCATGCGCCTCGCGCCGAAGTAGAAGGCGCGATCCTGGCCGCCCGCGAATTTGGTGTGCACATCCTGCTGGTGGGCATGGAAGCCGCCATCAAGCAGGAACTGAGCCGCCACGGACATCGCGGTTTGCCCATCGAAATTGTCGGCGCCACCGAAGTCATCACCATGAGTGACTCGCCTTCGCAGGCGTTTCGCCGCAAGAAAGAAAGCTCCATGCACGTGGCCGCGCGTCTGGTGCGCGACGGCAAAGCGGAAGCCATGGTCAGCGCGGGCAACACTGGCGCCGCGATGACGGTCGCTCGCTTCGTGCTCGGCACGCTTCCTTCCGTGGACCGCCCGGCGCTCGCCGCCGCCTTCCCGAACATGAAAGACAGAGTTTCGGTGATCCTTGATGTGGGCGCGAACGTGGATTCCAAGCCCGAGCAGATCCGGCAGTTCGCCGTGATGGGCGAAATTTATTTTCGCGCGATCTGGGGCGTCAAACGCCCGCGCGTAGCTCTGCTTTCCATCGGTGAAGAGGAAATGAAGGGCAACGAGTTGACTCGCGAAGCATCCAACCTGCTGAAGCAGTCGTCGCTGAATTTTGTCGGCAATGTGGAAGGCCGCGATGTGTTTCGCGGGAATGTGGACGTCATCGTCTGCGACGGCTTCATCGGCAACGTCGCGCTGAAAATTAGCGAAGGCTTGGTCGAGCACGTGCAGGGCATGTTGAAGAAAGCCATCAAAAGTTCTCTGAAATCGCAGATCGGCTACGCTCTTTCCAAGCGCGCTTTCGACGACTTCCGCAAGCGCACCGACTCTTCGGAAACGGGCGGTGCGCCACTGTTGGGCGTCCGCGGCATCACCATCATTGCTCACGGCCGCTCGAATCCGAACGCCATCAAGAACGCCATACGCGTCGCCGGCGAACTCTGCCGCGCGCGCGTAAACGAAAAAATCGATCAGGAGCTTTCCGCTGCCGCCGTCGTCGCGCGGGGCTGACCGCAGCGGAATTTTAATCGCGCATGGGCAAACTCGCATTCCTATTTCCGGGCCAGGGTTCGCAATATTGCGGCATGGGCCGCGATCTGACCGAAGCCTTCGCCGAATCGCAACAGGTTTTCGACCAAGCGAATGCCGCGCTCGGATTCTCCATGTCCGACATGTGTTACACCGCCTCGCTGGAAGTGCTCAAGCAAACGGAGAACACCCAGCCTGCGATTCTCACGGTTTCCGTTGCTGCCTATCGCGCGCTGGAAAAGCGCGGTGTCAAACCTGATTTTGTCGCCGGGCATAGCCTGGGTGAATACTCCGCGCTTGTCGCCGCCGGTGGGCTGGATTTTTCAGCAGCCGTGAAATTGGTGCGCGCCCGCGGCCGTTACATGCAGGAAGCCGTGCCCGCCGGTGAAGGCGCGATGGCCGCAATCCTCGGCCTGCCTCCCGCCGAAGTCCTGGAAATTTGCAAGAAAGCCGCGGACAACGAAGTCGTCTCCCCAGCGAACCTGAACTCGCCCGAGCAAACCGTAATCTCCGGCAACGCTGCCGCGGTAAAACGCGCCGTTGAAATCGCTTCGCAAAGCGGCGCAAAGCGCGCGGTGATTCTTCCCGTCTCCGCGCCCTTTCATTGCGCGCTCATGGCTCCGGCGCAAAAGCGCCTGGAACCGGATCTGCGCGCCGCGAATTTCACCGCGCTGAAAATTCCGCTGATCACCAACGTGGACGCTGAGGCCATCGCCACAGGCGACGAGGCCCGCGAAGCGCTCATCCGCCAAGTCACCGCTCCCGTTCGCTGGCTCGATTCCGTCCGCGAAATGATCGAGTCCGGCGTCACAATTTTCGTCGAAGTCGGCCCCGGAAAAGTTCTCTCCGGCTTGATGCGCCAAATCGACCGCTCCGTCCGCTCCCTAAACGTGGAAGACGCCGCCAGCCTCCAAGCCACCATCGACAAAATTGCCCAATTCCGCGCCGAATCCCCGGAAAGCTAGAATCGAGCCGCTGTCGAAACTTTCAGGAGTCTTTTATCAAATCTTCACTAGTGGGACTAGCTGCGCTTGTCTCCCGCGGCAACCCGCAATAGACACACTTTCTGGGGAACCATGGTCTCTTCCAAACACCATTGAAGGCGCATCCACAACGTGGACAGGGCCAGTGGAGAAACTTCAATTGCCTGATGCCGCTCATAACGAGTGAAACAAGCACCGCTACCAAACACAAATCGAATAGAACAGTGCCGATGGGGTTTGGAATCTTGTCTGCAAGAGTGAAAATCAATATCGCGGATAGGAATGCCACACCAAACCAAATGAGAGACCGTGTGTACGCGCTGCGCAGCGCCCGATACTGCTTCCATGACGAGTGATAAGCGGCTGCGTCCTGAACCGGCATGGATGGAACTATTGCTCGCACGTTTTCTTTGAATGAAAAGAATACGACTGTTCCAGCAGGTAAAAGCGCTAGATACCATTGCACCCCGAGCTCGATTGCTGCTCCGAAGACTCCGCCTGCCCCAACAATAAGAGCAAGCACCTTCATCAACCGAATCGTGTGGGTCGGAAATGGAATTTTGTGCGCTGTAACAAATCCCAAACTATCGGTCGTACGAACGGCCATCCACACCCAAGGAGGGATCACCAACAGAAAGCCGATTGCGGACAGCCACTTTTGCTCGAAACCGTCCTGAAACGTCACGATTGTGGCAGTTCCCAACATAGTTCAATTCTAGCTCCTGGCGGAGAAAGCCCGTGGTTTCCCGTGGAACCATGCTTCGTAGAAGGTAACGGGCCAGCTACTTATCCAAGGCATTATCTGAGAGGGATTGGCCGAGTTCCGTCGGTGATAGCATCCGCCAGAAGCAGAGCAGCTCCGCTCAAGACCAAGGTATCGGTGAAATAGTTCAGTCCGTTGGCTATGCTGGAACGGTCGGCCACTAAGATCGGGAGATAAACAAACAGCACGACAAGCAGAATCATGATCCCCAGGTAGGTTGCGGCCAAGCGCGGCTTTTTATTCACGACAATACATGCGCCGCAAACAACCAGAACCGCGCCCGAAGCATACGCCCAGAAAAGATGCCCGGGAATCCACGTTGGCGTGATTCGAGCGAGTGGAACGGCAGGCACAATCGTGGGATGCAGAAAATCCTGCACGCCGAAGAATATTGTTGGTATCCCCACGAAAAAGCGCGCGAGTGTTACCAGCCCCGGCGTGCCGTCCGAAGGCGTCCTCTTCGACAGGCCTCCGGCCAGCGCAAAGGCGCCGCCGCTAAAAGCGGTATCCCTCAGTGCGATGATCCAAAAAATACGAGCGCCGTGTTCCGCCACGATATTGGGGATGTGTATCGTAGCTACGAAAACTAGAAGCATGCTTCCCAAGAGCGTGGCGGCCAAGCGCGCATGTTTGTTGAGGATGATGCTCAGCGCCGCGGCAATCAGAGCAACGCCAACTAGATAGGCCCAAAATAGGTGCGCCGGCATCCAGGACGGAACCGCTTGCGCCATGTCTGACGCGTCAACTAGATGCTCCGTGCCGAATACGCCCATCGGCATGGCAAAAAACAAACGGCCGAACGGCAAAATCTTGTCGAGCCCGTGTCTTTGCGGCAGCTCGTCCTTGATAATCTTTACTAGCCCGATTAACAGAAGAACGACGCCTGTGAAGTACGGCCAGAACACCTCCGCCGGGATTCTTAGCACGTACATTCTAGGATCACCATTACCCGACTCTGAATCACAATGCCCTCAAAGAGTTGCTCATCATAGGCACGCGAACGAGCAGTTGCGCAGCATGTTTGATATGCGATAGCTTCTCTTCCTATGTTCTCGCTCAAAGATAAAGTTGCTCTAATCACCGGCGCATCGCAAGGCATCGGACGCGCCACGTCGCTGGCCTTCGCCGAAGCCGGCGCAAAAGTAGCCATCGCCGCGCGCAACACTGAAAAACTCGCGTCGCTCGCAGCAGAAATCGCAGCCGCGGGAGGCGAAGCTCTTTCCGTTCCCATGGATGTGGCGGATCCCGCGCAAGTGAAAACCGGCTTCCAGCAATTGCTCGCGAAATTCGGCAAGCTCGACATCCTCGTCAACAACGCTGCAATCACTCGCGACACGCTTGCCCTGCGCATGAAGCTCGAAGACTGGGACGCCGTGCTGCGCACCAACCTTACCGGCGCGCACTTGTGCATCCAACAAGCGCTCGGCGCAATGCTCAAGCAGCGCGCAGGCCACATCATCAACATCACTTCCGTCGTCGCGGAGACGGGCAACGCCGGCCAGGCGAATTACGTCGCGTCGAAAGCGGGCTTGATCGGCCTCACGCGCGCCATCGCCGTCGAAGTCGCTTCTCGCAATATCACCGTGAACGCAATTGCTCCGGGCTTCATAGCCACGCCCATGACCGATCCGCTTTCGCAGGAAATAAAAGACAAAATGAAGTCGATGATCCCGCTCGGCCGTTTCGGCACCGACCGCGACGTCGCCGCCGCCATCGTTTTCCTCGCCAGCGACGAAGCCGGCTACATCACCGGCCAGGTCCTCGACGTCAACGGCGGCCTGCACATGGGCTGATCGCAGCATTTTTTTGAGCGTCTGCGCACCGTTGTACTATTTCGCACTTCCGCGCCAAAAGGTTGACCCCGCATTCCAGCACGCATAGAATGGGCAAGTTGTTTTGGGGCGCTATCCTGCCTGCTGTGCGGCCCAGGGCGCTTACGATCGCGATACCGGAGGAACTACCAGAATGGCCAGCGTCGAAGAACGCGTGAAAACGATTATTGTCGAGCAGCTCGGTGTGGATGAGAGCGAAGTCACTCCGACCGCTTCTTTTGTGGACGACCTGGGCGCCGACTCGCTCGACACTGTCGAGCTGGTGATGGCTTTCGAGGAAAATTTCGGCATCGAGATCCCCGACGAAGACGCCGAAAAAATTGCCACGGTAAAAGACGCCGTCGACTACATCGAGAAGCACTCCAAAGGTAGCAAGTAGTCCGCTGGCATTTCCCATTTCGAACAGGAGAAGTTTCTTTTGAGCCGCCGAGTTGTCGTTACAGGCGTTGGGCTGATCTGCGGGTGCGGCATTGGGACCGAAGAGGTCTGGCGCAATCTGCTGGCAGGCAAAAGCGGTATCGGCCCCATCACTCATTTTGACCCCGCCGGATTTGATTGCCGCATCGCCGGAGAAGTCCGCAATTTCGACCCGCTGAACTGGCTCGAGAAAAAAGAGCTGAAGAAAACCGGCCGCTTCATTCAACTCGCGCTGGCCGCTGCCGATTTTGCCATGAAAATGTCCGCGCTCGAAGTCACTCCGGATATCGCCGATTCGACCGGCGTGTACATCGGCTCCGGCATCGGCGGATTCGACGTCATCGAGCGCGAGCATTCAAAATATCTGGCTGGCGGCCCCGGAAAGATTTCCCCTTTCTTCATTCCTGCCACCATCGTCAACCTCGCTTCGGGCCATGTCTCGATTCGCTACGGCGCGAAAGGCCCCAATTCCGCGACGGCTACCGCCTGCTCTGCTTCCGCCCACGCCATCGGCGACGCTTACAAAATTATTCAGCGTTCTGACGCGGACGTGATGATTGCAGGCGGCACCGAAGCTGCCATCACTCCCATGAGCGTCGGCGGATTCGCGGCCATGCGCGCGCTCTCCACGCGCAACGACGAGCCGGAACGCGCCAGCCGCCCCTTTGACGCGGATCGCGACGGATTCGTGGTCGGTGAAGGCGCTGGAGTTTTGATCCTTGAATCGCTCGAATACGCGCAGCGCCGTGGCGCAAAAATTATCGCCGAAATTGTGGGCTACGGCATGTCCGGCGACGCATACCACATCACGCAACCGGCTGAAGGCGGCGACGGCGGATATCGAGTGGCGCTCGCAGCCATGCGCGATGCGAAAATCACACCGAATGACATTAGTTACGTCAACGCGCACGGCACCTCCACTCCCATCGGTGACGCCATCGAAACCGCCGCGCTCAAGCGCGTCTTCGGCGAGCGCGCAAAAAAAGTTCCCGTCAGCTCCACGAAATCCATGACCGGGCATCTCCTGGGCGGCGCGGGCGGTCTGGAAGCGGGCATCAGCGTCCTCGCGCTGCGCGATCAGATTCTTCCGCCCACCGTGAATTACGAAAATCCCGATCCCGCGTGCGATCTCGACTACGTGCCGAACCACGCGCGCAAAGCCGAAGTCTATTACGCGCTGTCGAATTCTTTCGGCTTCGGTGGCACAAATGCGTCCCTAATCTTCAAGCTCTGGGACGGGAAGTGGCGTTGACTCTACTTTGGAGTGCGGCGGCCTGCCCGCCGTGGCGAGCTTGACGCCGCTTTCGCAGTCGAGAATCTTTGTGGGTCGTGGCTTCAGCCACGACATACATGCGACAAGATCAGAGCGGCTTTAGCCGCTGAAGTTCCGCTTTTGCAGCGTTACGTTCGCAGGAGGCATTCTTGAAAATCGGAGTCTGCGTCAAACAAGTTCCCGCAAAGGATGCGCCTCTCGCCATCGCCGAAGGCGGCGCATGGATCCGCGAATCCGACATCGGCTTCGAGACCAACGAGCCCGACAGCTTCGCGCTCGAAGAATCCCTGCGCCTGAAAGAAAAACACGGCGGCGAAGTGGTGGCCATCTCCATGGGCCCCGAGCGCGCGAAACAAACCATCAAAGAAGCCCTCGCCAAAGGCGCCGACCGCGGAATCCACGTTGCCGACGATCAATTCTACAAACTCGATCCGTTATCCTCCGCTCGCTCGCTCGCCGCCGCAATCAAAGAAGAAAAGTTCGACCTGATCCTCACCGGCTTGCAGAGCGACGACCAAGGTTTCGGCCAGACCGGCGTGCTCCTCGCCGAATTGCTCGGCCTCCCTCACGCCACGATCATCATGCAAATCGACATCGTGGAAGGCCACATGAAGTTGAAGCGCGAACTGGAAGCAGGTTGGTTCCAGTGGGTCGAATTGCCGCTGCCCGCCGTCCTCTCGATTCAGTCCGGCATCAACAAGCCGCGCTACGCCACCTTGAAAGGCATCATGGCCGCCAAGAAAAAAGAAATCGCCACGGTGAATCGCGCCTCGCTTGGCATCCCCGACGCCCCCACGCAGCGAATCGAGCGGATTTACGTTCCGCAAAAAACCAAGAAAACGGAATTCATCACCGGCCAGCCAAAAGAAATAGCCGCAAAGCTGATCGAAAAGCTGCGGCACGAAGCGCGGGTGCTCTAAACCATGAAAATTCTTCTAATCACCGAACAACGCGAAGGCAAGTGGAACAAAGTCAGCTTCGAAACTCTCGCCGCCGCGCAGCAAATCGTGCAGCAGACCAAAGGCTCGCTCACCGCCGCGGTCGTCGGCAAGGGTGTTGCGCCCCTCGCTGAAGAAGTCGCCGCGTATCAACTAGACGAAGTCCTCATCGTCGAACACGATCTCCTGGAAAAATACACACCCGACGGGTTCTCTCTGGCCCTGCACCAGGTAATCGAATCCGCGAAGCCCGATCTCGTCCTGATGCCGCACACCTACCAGGTCCGCGATTTCGCTCCCAAGCTCGCCGCTTCGCTGGGAAAAGGCATGATCGGCGACTGCATTCACTACCGCTACGAAAACGGCAAGCTAATCTTCGTCCGCCAGATGTTTCAAGGACGCACTAACGCCGATGTCGTCTTCACCGGCGACGCTCCCTGGATCGCAACCTTTCAAGCCAGCGCATTTCGCGCCGACCTCGCCACGAAACACCCCAGCGGCAAAGCGCCGGTAAAGCCCGTCTCCGTTGATTTGAAGCCGGAACAAATCCGTACCAAGCCGCTCGAACTTTTCCGCGAAGCGAAGCAAGCCGTCGATCTCACCCAAGCTCCCATTCTGATTTCCATCGGCCGCGGCATTAAAGCTCCGGAAAATATCCCCATGGTCGAAAAACTCGCGAAACTCCTCGGCGGCGAAATTTGCGCTTCCCGCCCCATTTGCGACGAAGGCTGGCTCCCGATGGACCGCCAGATCGGCAGCTCCGGGCAAACCGTCGCTCCCAAGCTTTATTTCGCGCTAGGGATCAGCGGCGCAATCCAGCACGTCGTAGGAATGAAAGGCTCGCGCACCATCGCCGCAGTCAACAAAGACCAGAACGCCCCTATCTTCGAAGTAGCCGACTACGGCATCGTCGGCGACCTCTTCGAAATCGTCCCTGCCCTAATCGAGGAGCTGGAAAAAACGACACACAGTTGAAATGTGTCCGCTTTCGCCAAGGGCTCTCCCGCTAGCGGCCAGTTGATAGCCTCCAAACCTCGGCGTCACTCTCTAAATTATTGAAAGTATGCCATTTGTATTGCGATGCCCGTGGCACGCCACCTGCTAATGCCCTTAACAGTGAAGTGTGCCAGGTGCGCTCCTCTGAATATTCCTTGTTCGGGAGGCGGAAATGGGATCGCTAATGCAAGACCTTCGCTATAGCATCCGGATGCTTGCCAAGAACCCCGGCTTCGCCGCCATCGCCACTCTCACGCTGGCCCTCGGCATCGGCGCGAACACGGCTCTTTTCTCGGTCGTCAATGGCGTCCTGCTCAATCCGTTGGCATATCCGCACTCGAGCCAGCTCGTCGCGGTGTATGGAAAAACTCCCGGATTCGCTCGAGCGCCCATCTCCTACTTGAACTTTCTCGATTGGCAGCGCGCCACGCAGACGTTTTCGTCGATGGCCATATATCGCAACGAGCCTTACAACTTGACCGGCACGGGCGAAGCGGAACTCGTCGGCGGCTCCATGATTTCTGCGGAGTTTTTCCCGACACTCGGCGTGAAGCCTACGCTCGGACGCGACTTCCGCCCCGATGACGATCGCGCGGGCGCTGCCCCAGTCGTGATTCTCGGCGGAGGCTTCTGGAAACGCAAATTCGGCTCGTCGCCGGATGTCGTCGGGAAATCGATCGTCCTCAATGGCGCGTCGTACACGATTGTGGGTGTGGTTCCGCCAAGCTTCAACTTTTACGGCAGCGAGCGGGATCTTTACACTCCCGTCGGCCAGTGGACCGATCCATCTTTTCTGGATCGCCGCATTGAGGTGAGCGCCCACGCGATTGGCCGCTTGAAGCCGGGCGTAACGCTCGCCCAGGCGAAAGCGGACATGGATGCCATTTCAGAAAATCTCGCGGCAGCATATCCGGAAGCGGATAAGGATATCGGCGTCAATCTCGTTTCCATGAAGCAGGACATTGTTGGCAACGTCCAGCCGTTCCTGCTCGTCCTTCTCGCAGCCGTTGGTTTCCTGCTTCTGATTGCGTGCGTCAATGTTGCCAATCTTCTTCTGGCCCGCTCCATGGGTCGCTCGCGTGAGTTCGCCATTCGCGCCGCTCTAGGCGCGAACCAGGCGCGCGTCATTCGCCAACTTCTCACTGAAAGCGTTCTGCTCGCGGGCTTGGGCGGAGCGATGGGGCTCTTACTCGCCTTCTGGGGCACCAAAGCGGTGCTCGCCACTCTGCCTGGCGCTTTGCCGCGCGCCAACGAAGTCTCCCTCGATTCGCGCGTCCTGCTCTTCACCATGGTGTTGTCACTGTTTGCCGGAATTGTCTTTGGACTCGCTCCCGCGCTGAAAACTTCTCGCGTGAACTTGCTGGACATACTGAAAGAGAGCGGCGCCGGTTCGGGCGGAGGCCGCCACCGCTTGCACGGAGTGTTCGTCGCAGTCGAAGTAGCTATGGCCTTGGTTTTGCTCGTCGGCGCCGGACTCATGGTGCGCAGTCTCGCCGCGCTTTGGCGCGTCGATCCCGGCTTCAATCCCAGCCACGCGATCACCTTTGTTTTGTCTCTCCCGGCTGATCCCAACACCAGCTCCGCCGAAACGCGTGCGCGTCTGCGCCTGTTCGACGAAAAAATGAAAAACATTCCGGGCGTCAAAGCGGTTTCGGTCACGCTGGGCTCACGCCCGATGATCCATAATTCCTCAGAGGTTTTCTGGATTGAAGGCCAGCCAAAGCCCGCCAGCCAACACGACATGCATCAAGCATTGTTTTATCTCGCAGAGTCGGGCTTTCAAAAGGCCATGGGAGTTACTCTTGAGCGCGGCCGCTTCATCACGCCGCAGGACGACGAGCACGCGCCGATAGTCGTGGACATCGACGACGTTTTCGCGCGCACTTATTTCCCCCACGAAAATCCTATAGGCAAGCGCATCAATCTCGCGACTTTCAACGTGCAAGCCGAAATCGTCGGCGTGGTCGGCCACGTGAAGCAGTGGGGGCTCGACGCCGATCCGAAATCGGCGATCGAGGCGCAGTTCGATTATCCGTTCATGCAGGTTCCAGAAAAACTCATGCCGCTGATGGCCACTGTTGTCGCCGTCGTGCTGCGCACCGAAGGCGATCCCACTGCCGTAATGGGTGACGTTCGCCGCGCGGTCGCGGAAATCGATTCTCGCGAAGCGGTCTACAACGTTCAAACGCTGGACACAGTGATTTCCAATTCGTTTGCCGCGCGCCGGCTCTCGATGATTCTTCTGGGCATCTTCGCGGCGCTGGCGCTGGTGCTCGCGTGCGTCGGGATCTACGGAGTGATTTCATATCTGGTCGGACAGCGCACTCGCGAAATCGGAGTGCGCATGGCGCTCGGCGCGCAACCCGCCGATGTGTTGCGCCTGGTGATCGGCCACGGGACAAAGATGGCGCTGATCGGTGTAGCGTTCGGCATCGGCGCAGCGCTGGGTCTGACGCGCCTCATGGCCAATCAGCTTTTCGGCGTCAGCGCCCATGACCCGCTGACCTTTGTCGCAGTCGCCATGCTGCTGATCATTGTGGCCGTGGCCGCGTGTTACATCCCCGCGCGGCGGGCCATGCGCGTAGATCCCATGGTCGCTCTTCGCTACGAATAGCGCATCAAACGCAAAAGCCCGCCAACGCTGACGCATTGGCGGGCTTCACCGCACCTAATCCTCGCTATAGACCTTTACCGCCCAAGATTCCGGCCGCAGGTGCCCGGCAGAAAGGCCCGGAACTACTAGGACGCGGTACTGCCTCGCATAAAGTGCGCGATGATCATAATGATTCCGATCACCAAAAGTATGTGGATAAATCCCACAGTTAGGTGGAACGCAAAGAACCCTAACAGCCATAGGATAATCAGTATTGCACCGATTGCAGCCAACATAGATTCCTCCTGGTTGTAAAAGCATCGCGAGCCTACGCCCGTTCAACGCGGTAGGCCATACACGACTCCCGTTATAACCACGGCTGATTCAGTGTAGGTAATAGGTGCACAAACCCTGCCTCCGTTTTCTGCCGCCCTTGCTAACAATTGTCGCGACAGCCTCGGTCCCAGTTCTGCCGCCCTTGCTAATAATTATGGGGAACGCCTCAGCGCAAAACCGTAGGGGCACAGCATGCTGTGCCCGCTGCAGCATATCTAACGCTGCCCCGAAGCACCTCGGACTGCGTCGAGGCACCGCTATGTCCACACGCACATGGTCTTGAATTCCGCTCAACGGCGTGCTACGTTTTTTCGTGATCATTACTGAAAAATTTGGCGAAGGGCAGTCAAAGCGCACGGGCGCTCTACAAATCCTCCCTCTACGCCCTGACACGACGCGTGTCCGTGCTTTCTCTCAGCGGCTCCAGACTTCTCGACTACTCCCGGATCAGCGGATGAACCTATCCCCCCGGGCACTTCGGATAGCCTTAGCGAATTCAGCGAGCGGCGTTTTTCTCTCGCGGAACCTGCCTTCAACTGGGCCATTTTCTGATGCCAAATTCGCAAAATTAAATCGCCAAATTCAGGAAGTAGAACACGTCGTAACTTATAGAAAACAAAGAGCGGCGGAAAGCTCAAATAGCCAAAAAATTCAAAAATGCCCGCTCGATATTTCATCCACTTTCCAGGTCGCCGGATGACGCCATGACCATCGAGCGTGAACAACTCGAAGCGGATGTCTTGATCATCGGCGCAGGGCCGGCAGGCCTGGCTTGCGCGCTGCATCTCGCGAATCTAATTGAGCAGCACACCCAGGCAAATAAATCACCCGCGCTCTCCGCCGAAAATATTTACGTTCTGGAAAAAGCGCGCGAAATCGGAGCGCACCAGCTTTCCGGCGCGATCATGGACGCGCGCGGCCTTCGCGAGCTAGTCCCCGACTTCGAAAAAACCGCGCCGCTCGACACGCCCGTCACCGGCGACGCCGCCTACTACTTCACCGAAAAAGATTCCTGGAAGCTGCCCATCACTCCGCCGCCGCTGCAGAATCATGGCAACTACGTCGTCTCGCTCAACAAACTGGTGAAATGGCTCGGCGGCTTGGTGGAAAAGAAGGGCGTGAATCTTTTCACCCAATTTGCCGGCAGAAATCTTTTGTACGACACTTCCGCGGGAAGAAACGGCATCGCCGGCGTCCTCACCGAAGATAAAGGCGTGGACAAGAACGGCAAGCCCAAAGACAACTTCACTCCCGGCTACGAGCTGCGCGCGAAAGTCACCGTGCTGGCTGAAGGTCCGCGCGGCTCGCTCACCAAAGAGCTTGTCAATAATCTAAAGCTCGACGGCTTGAATCCGCAGGTTTACGGCATCGGCATAAAAGAATTGTGGGACGTGCAGCCCGGCCGCATCGACACCGGTTACGTCGCGCACACGCTCGGCTGGCCGCTAAGCTCCGATCTGTACGGCGGCGGATGGGTGTACGGTTTGCGCGACAATCGCGTTTCGCTCGGCATGGTCGTCGCTCTGGAATATCACGACCCGCTTTTCGATCCGCACGCAGCATTTCAAAAGTTTAAGACCCATCCGTTCGTCAAGAAAATCCTGGACGGCGGCAAGCTCGTTCGTTACGGCGCTAAAACCGTTCCATACGGCGGCTGGTATTCCATGCCGCGCAACCACATGGATGGCGGCCTGATCATCGGCGATTCCGCCAGCCTGCTGAATTCGCAGCGGCTCAAGGGGATTCACACGGCGATCAAGAGCGGTATGCTCGCCGCCGAAACGATTTACGACGCGCTCTGCTCCGGCAACACTTCCGAAAAAGCTCTATCCGCCTACCAGACCAAACTCGAAAATAGCTGGATCAAAAAAGAGCTGTGGGAAGTCCGCAATTTCCACCAGGCGTTTCATGGCGGCCTGTGGACCGGCCTCGCAAAATCCGGGATTCAATTCATCACCGGCGGCCGCGGCCTGGTCGATCCCATGCACAGCGAAGCGGGCTACAAGGAATACATCAAGCTGAATCGCGACCGCACCCTGGTGGATCAGTCCACCCGTTTTCGCGGCGACGGCAAGCTCACCTTCGACCGCCTCACCGACGTCTATCATTCCGGAACGCGCCACGAAGAAGATCAGCCCTGCCATCTGATCGTTCTCGAACCGAACATTTGCGGCGACCGCTGCGTCCGCGAATATGGAAACCCATGCCAGTATTTCTGTCCCGCCGCCGTGTACGAAATGGTGACGGATAAAGACGGGCCAAAACTGAAGATCAGCGCCGCAAATTGCGTCCACTGCAAGACCTGCGACATCGCCGACCCCTACCAAATCATCAATTGGGTCCCCCCAGAGGGTGGCGGCGGCCCCAACTACGAAGGAATGTAAAACTCAAGGTCATGAGAAAAAATAGGCCTGTGATCCCGAGCGAGGCCGATTTTCGGCCGACGAGGGATCTGCTTTGCCTTTCTACCACACAGGAGGACTATTGGCGGGTCTCGTCGCTGCCGACGAAAATGTTTCTGATCGAGCCCCAGAATCCGCGCTTCTTCTTCGCCGGCTGGCTCGCATGTACGGGTTGCGGCTGGGGCGTCGAAACTTTCTGTCCCAGCGCTCGCTGCATGTCCACCGCAAACTGGGGCGGATCCACGTGGCCGCTGAACTCCCATTCCGGCGCCACGCGCGCCACACGCACCAGCATGGCAGTGTCCGCGGCAGGTTCCGTAGGCCGCAGTGGAGACGGCGTCACCGTCACCATGAACGGCTGCTGAATTACCGTGTACTGCGGCAAAGTGATATCCGGAATTGGCGGCTCGACATTATTCGCCGGCGGCGGCACCGGATGCATTTCGTTCGCGTGCGCGAGCATGCCGATTTGCACTCGATTCCTTGGCGCAGCCGGCTCGGGGACCGTTGTATTCGCGGGAGCGACGTCGGGCTGCGCTGATATCGCCGGCGGAATCATCGCCGCGAGTGGGATGTTTTGCGCCGGCACAGGTTGGGACGGCGCTGGACGCGGCGCAGGAGCGGCCTGCGCTACAAGTGCCGTACATTCGCAACTCCCCGGCGCGCCTGCCACCGGGACCAGGTTTCCTCCTGCCAGAAAAAATTCGCCCGCTTGCGGTACGATTAATCCTTCCCCGCTGAACTGTTGTTCCAGCCGGATCGCGCCGCCGGTGGAAAGCACGCACATCGAATTGTTCAAATCGAGTCCCAGGGTAAGATCGCGAACCGCTCCACCGATATCGAGCGGGGTGGCAACGATGGTGGGGGTGTAGATGCGCAGCGCCGTCGTCGCGGGAATCTCTACGCGCATGCGCCCGAAGTCCAGCGCCAGGGTAATCGCGCCGCCGGATTCGAGCACTGTAAATTTAGCGGGGCCGCAAATATCGATTTGGCCGCCCGCCGCGAGAGCCATTTTCGCCTGCCCGACGTGCACCGTGACCACGCTGCCATTCAATACGGGAAAATTGGAGAACCCTCCGCCGCCGTTCGCAATGCCGCCATTTCCAGGATTGGCCGCGCCCCCGCCGCTTTCCACCGAAATGTCGTTCCCTTCCACGCGGCCGATTACATTCACGGCCCCTTGCTGGCCGCGCAATGCCGAAGCCGAGAGGAGAATAAGTGCGGACGCAAAAAGAACGTTTGCGACTGCGAAAAGAAATCTCCGGCAGGAAGTTTGGCGCCGGGTGAGGCCAAAATCGGTGTTATGGCCGCGCGCGAATTGTGTTCTGGAGTACATCCGGATTTGCTTGAAGTTCTATACTATACCGCAGTGGCAAATGATGCGAAATCGGCCGTCCCGCGCGACGCGCAAACTAGCCATCAGCAATTCGACGCGCGCCCACCGGAGCTTTCGCGCTGGCGGCGGATGCAAATTCCCGTCATTGCCTGGGCGGTTTATTGGGTCATGCGGCTGATTGGTCCCACGCTGCGAGTGGAAATGGTCGGCGTGCAAAACGCCGTGCAAATTCGCGAGGCCGGGGAACCCGCGATCGGAACGTTCTGGCACCGGTGCATTTTTTCCGCCATCTGGGTCTGGCGCAAACGCGGAATCGTGGTGTTGAACACGGTGAATTTCGACGGGCAGTGGACGCGCCGCGTGATCGAGCGGCTGGGATTCGGCACGGCCCAGGGAAGCTCGACGCGCGGAGCTATCGAAGGGCTGACCATCATGGCCAGCAGGCTGGAAGAAGGAAAGCACGTGGCGCTCACGATCGATGGCCCGCGCGGACCGCGCTACGTTGCGAAACCGGGAGCCGTGATTCTCGCGCGGCGCACGGGAAAACCGGTCTCGGTTTTTCACATCGCGCTGCAAAGAGCGCACACTTTCAAGAAATCCTGGGATTTGTTTCAGCTTCCGTATCCGTTTTCCCGTGCGGTGATGTTTGTGGCACCGCCGATCCGGGTGCCGGTGGATGCGGATAGCGAAATCGTTCATCAAAAACAAAAGGAAATTCAGGCCGCTCTGGAACGCGTGCGCGACGTCGCCGAATCATGGTTCGGATTGAGCGAAGACGAGCGCGAAAAGTTGCGCGAAGAGTGGAGCGAACGCACGGCGGCAGCATCACCTGCCTTGCCACGAGAAAAAAGCCCAGATTAGAGGTCTTCGACGGCTTCAGTCTCCGCCGAGTTTTATAGGCAGGTTCATTTTCTTGCCATCGCGAACAATTGTGGCGGTCACAGTGTCGCCGGGCTGGGAGCGGTTCAGCAGAAGGCTCAAGTCGGATTGGCTGGTGATCTGTTTTGCGTCGATGGCAATCAGAACGTCGCCGCCCACGCGCAGCTCCTGCATTCTGCTATCAGTGAGCGATTTGGTCCCGCCGCGAATTCCGGCTTGAGCCGCGGGGCCGCCCGGGTCCACATGCTCAATCAAGATTCCTTGTTGTACCGCAAGATTCAGCGCTTCCGCGAGCCGGGGCCAGAGCACCCGGCCTTCGGCGCCAAGAGTGGCATGGCGCACGCGGCCGCGTGTGATTAGATCATTGGAAACCCGCTTTGCCGTATTGATCGGAATGGCGAAGCCGATGCCGATGCCGCCGGTCGCGCCGGCAGGCGTGTAGATGGCGCTATTGATTCCAATCACTTCGCCGTGAGAGTTCAGCAATGGGCCGCCGGAATTTCCCTGGTTGATGGATGCGTCGGTTTGAATGGCTTCGTCGATAAAGGTGTTTTCGCGCGTCTGCACCGTGCGGCCGAGCGAGCTGACGACGCCGGTGGTGAGCGTGCTCTGAAACCCAAACGGATTGCCGATGGCGAGCACACGCTGGCCGACCAGTAGGTTCTTGGAATCGCCGAGGGTCAACGGCGTGATTTTGCGTCCGGCGAGATCAATTTGAATCAGGGCGATGTCGTTGTTGGGATCGGAGCCGACTAATTTTCCTTTGTAGCGCGATTGATCTCCGAGAGTGACTTCGATGTTTTGCGCGCCCTGGACCACGTGGAAGTTCGTCAAGATGTGGCCATCATTGTCCATTAGAAAGCCCGAACCAGCGCCTTCCACCGGCACCGGATTAAAGAAAAAATCGTATTCGACCGTGCGTGTGACGATATTGGCGACGGCCGGGGCGGCCTGTTTGTAGATGCGGACGTTTTCAGCTTCCGTGGGATCCAGCCCGGCTTCGCTCGGAGCGGAGGGCGAACGCAGGGCATTTACAACCGAGGGAACGTGCTGGCCCCAGCGCGAGCCGGCCCAATAGGCGCCCAGGCCTATGATTAATCCGATGGCCAGCAGGCGGATTGCGCGTCCCTTGTTTCCGGAGCGATGCATGGCAAAGGTCCTTTTCCTATCTTAGCGATTTCCAAAACATCATAGGGCGCGTAAAGCTCTGCAGCCCTGCCTGTGAATACGTACCCGGATTAGGGAATGTTTCTCGGAAATGCCGCTCATTTGAGTTTTTCAACAATCTGGTCCACCTGCCGCTGGGTTTCTTCGATGGAACCCGAACAATCAATCGGTTCATCAGCCAGTTTGCGCTTTTGATCCAGCGGCATTTGCGCGGCTATGCGCCTTTGTGCTTCTTCCACCGAGAGTCCTCGAAGTGTTAAACGCTCGAGCTGCTGTTCCGGCCGGCACCAACAAACGATGATCTTGTCGAGCTTCCTGTTGTACCTGGCCTCGTAGATGAGCGCGGCTTCAACGGCCGCGAATGGCGGGCCGTCCGGCGCATCGAGCGCCGCAAACCACTTTTGCACGATCTCAAGAATCTTGGGATGAAGAATCTGGTTGAGCCGCTCGCGCTTTTGGGCATCAGCGAATATGACGCCGCCGAGCTTTGCGCGGTTCACTTTGCCGTCTGCGTCCAGGATGTCCTCGTCGAAAACGGCGACGATTTCGTCATAGGCAGCCTGGCCGGGCTCGAGAAGCTCGTGGCCGAGCGTGTCGGCGTTGAGCACGGGAACGTCGCGGTCGCGGAGCATGGAGGCGACCGTTGTCTTGCCCGTCGCGATTCCGCCTGTGAGGCCGACTTTAAGCATAAAAGAGCATCAATGCCGGACGGCCGCGGCGGCCGGTACGCGCGTGCCGCGCCGCAAACGCGCGGCCTTCACCGTGTTGCTCATGAGCATGGCGATGGTGAGCGGGCCGACGCCCCCTGGCACCGGTGTGAGCGCGCCTGCGACGCTTGCGACGTCCGGATGAACGTCACCAACCAGCGCGGTGCCTTTGGCGCGAAATTCAGCGAGCCGCTCGGGAAAATGCTCGAAGAATTTTTCCGCTTGCGCGGAGTCGGTGACGCGGTTGATGCCAACGTCTATGACCGTGGCGCCGGGACGGATGTAGTCGGGCGTGATCATCGCAGGGCGTCCCATGGCGGCAACCACGATGTCCGCGCGGCGCACGGTTTCGGGCAAGTCGCGTGTCTTCGAATGGCACACGGTGACGGTGGCGTTAGCGTGCATCAAAAGCAGCGCCATGGGTTTTCCGACGATGTCGCTGCGTCCGAGCACAACAGCGTTTGCGCCTTCGAGCGGAATGCTACTGCGGCGCAAAAGCTCCATCACGCCGGATGGCGTGCATGCCACGAGCGTGGGGCGGCCGGCGATCAGACGGCCGACATTCAGCGGATGAAACCCGTCCACATCTTTCGCCGGGTCCACCGCTTCGAGAATTTTCCTTGCATCCACTTGCGGAGGCAGAGGGAGCTGGACCAGGATGCCGTCAACATCATCGCGGCGATTCAGATCCTCGATGGCGGCAAGGAGCTCGGAAGTTGTGACGGTAGCCGGCGGCGTTACCTGAATGCTCGCGAGTCCCAGCTTTTCGCATGCGGCGATTTTGCTCTTGACATAAATTTTCGAGGCGGGATTGTCTCCGACGAGAACGGCCGCGAGTCCCGGGCGGATTCCGGCGGCAGCCAGAGCGGAAATTTCGCCGGCTAGCTCCGCGTAAATCTGATCGCGGATAACGTTTCCGTTGAGGACGCGCGCAGGCAAATCGAGCTCCTTACTCGGAGTTGTGACTCTGACGCTCGCGACATGATAGCACACCGAATTGTGCGACGACTTAAGAGGGCAGCCGCAACACAAGTGCGGTGCATTGTGGTGCAAGATGGTGTAAAGTAATCGGTATGGCTAAGTCGGAGAAGGCTGTTCGACAGAGCGTCACGATTCCTACGCGCATTGCCAAACACGTGCGAGCGATGGCCAAAACGCGGAAGACGAGCGCCAACCGCGTGCTCGTGGATTTAATTGAGGCGGGCATGCAATCCAAAGAGGCGGAGAAGGAACGATTCTTCGCGTTGGCAAACCAGCTGTCCGAAGCCTCGGATCCTGCGGAACGCCAGAAACTCAAGAAGGAACTTGCGCGGATGACTTTCGGCGAGTAATGCCGAAAATTCAGTGGACTGATCTCCCGCCAGCCCTGCGGCGACATCTTTTCGACCGTCTCTCCGAACGCAGAATCACGGCCGACGATCTCTACCAGTTGAAACTGTGGCGGGAATCCGAGCCTGTTGCGCCGGAAGGCGAATGGTACAAAGACTTCGGGTCCTTCAAGATTTGCGGCGAGGGTAGGTTTCCCAAGACGTTCCTGCTGAAAGGACAAGCCGCTAGGGGCCAGGCGCTTTGAAAATAAAGGCGCTACAGAAGAGTTCTCCGTGGCGCCTTACCCACTTTCAGATCTTAGTAGATGTCGTACAAAGGGCCGGATTGCAAATACGTAACTTGCAGCAAATGAATCCTTCAGAATCGCAAGAAACGCACGTACCGTGATTCTTTAGGCCAACTGTGGGCCAAAACGCTAGGCGCAATATGAAAGCTTCGGCCGTTTGCTGACCGTTCCGTGTTTTAGTTTGCTTTGGCGGCAATATAGCTTGGTTTTCTAAATCGCGCTAGAAACGGACCAAGATCAATGGGCATTATGTTTGCGATTTACTTCATAGTATTGGGACTCGCCCTGGTTGCTACCATAGGGCTTATCACTCTCGCTATTGTCCCTGCGTTTAGAATCACAGGCGCCAATTTGATAACCTTCATGATCGGTGGGATTGTCGGTATGTTCGCGCTTGCGAATCTTATCGAGCCATCTTTAGTAAATCGCGGACTCTATTCTGATATGACGAACGCCAAGCAGAATAATCTACACCTTGCATTTGACAGCCTTTGGGCTTTCATCGGTGGTACAACCCTCGTGTTGCTCAAGACAATTTGGCTAAGAATTCAGTCTCGTCTCCGGTAAGAACTCACTCTTCGGGCAGACGCGAGACTCTGGTGCCCTGAAAAAAGACGCCCGAGCCTTTCGGCCCGAGCGTTCCTTCTAACTCAAAACGTGCTTCGCCCCCGCAGCTCAGTAGATGTCGTACTGCTCCCAATGCAGCGTGGGGTCGGCCTGAATGATGATGCTCTTCTTGGCCCAGCGCTCAAGTTCGTCCATTAGCTCGGATTCGCGAGTCTTGAGCGCCTTGGCGATTTCGGGGTGGACGCGCAGGGTGAGGCTGCCGGAGCTGACTTCCGGGGCCATTTTGCGCGCTTCGGTTTGGATTTCGTAGCACAGAGTGGGAATGGATTTCACCATGCCGGAGCCGGTGCAATAGGGGCAGGGCTGGCAGAGTGTGCGTTCGAGAGCCTGCTTGGTGCGCTTGCGCGTGATGGCGACAAGGCCGAATTCGTTGAAGCGCAGAACTTTCGAAGGAGCGCGGTCAGCGCGGAGCGAGTCTTCCAGCGCGGCCATCACTTTTTCGCGGTTGCGGCGTTCTTCCATGTCGATGAAGTCGATGATGATGATGCCGCCGAGATCGCGCAAACGCATCTGGCGGACAATTTCCTTCACCGCTTCGAGGTTGGTGCGGACGATGGTGTCTTCCAGGCGGTTGGAGCCTTTGCCGACGAATTTTCCGGTGTTCACGTCGATGGCGACGAGCGCTTCGGTGTGGTTGATGACGATGTAGCCGCCGGATTTCAGCCACACTTTCGGACGCAAGCCTTTGTCGATTTCCTGCTGGATGCCGAACTCTTCGAAGACCGGAGTGTCTTTGGTGTAGAGCTTCACGCGGCCGACGAGCTGAGGCTGGAAGCGGCTCATGAAGTCGACGACCTTGGTGTACTCCTCTTCGGTATCGACCCAGATGGCGCCAAAATCGGGCGTGATGTAGTCGCGAAGGATGCGCTCGACCAGATTCAAATCGCGGTGCAGGATCGAAGGGGCTTTGCGCTGCTCGGATCGGGCTTTAATTTCAGTCCAGGTGCGGGTGAGGAATTCCACGTCGGCGCGGACTTCCTCGGGAGCGGCGCTGGAAGCAGCGGTGCGTACGATAAAACCGCCGCCTGCGGCGCCCTTAGCGTCGTTCACCAAATGGCGCAAGCGGGAACGCTCTTCGGCGGACGCAATTTTGCGCGAAACGCCGGTGTGATCGAGCGTGGGCATGTAAACCAAAAAGCGGCCGGGGAGAGCGATGTGGCTGGTGATGCGCGCACCCTTTTTGCCCAGCGGTTCTTTGGCGATCTGGACGATGATTTCCTGGCCCTGCTTCAGCATGTCGGCGATGAGCTGCGTGCGTCGAGGCTGCTGCGGCCGGTGATGGCCCTGGCTGTGCTGCGGGCGGCGATTGCGGTCGTCGCGGCGTCCGCGATCGCGTTGGCCCCGGCGAGCAGGATTTTGCATGCGCGAGCGGAAATCGTTGCGCACGCGCGCTTGCGTAGGCGGCTGGCCAGAAGGCCGAGGATTTTCCGCCGAGGCTGCAATGCCGTCGGGTGACAGCGCTAATTCGGAGTGTTCGCCTTCATGACCTTCGGTGTGTTCCGCGTGCTCCCTATCTGAGTGCTCGTGATGTTCTTCGGCGCTGTGCGCTATGTGTTCTTCGGCTTCTGCGTCTGCTGCATCGATTTCCTCTGCCTCCGAACGCGTGGCTTCCGAAGGTCCGCCTTCGTTCGAAAAAGCTTCCAAGTGTTCGTGATCTATTTCCCCTTCGGCTTCTTCTTCGGCGGCGTCGATTTCTTCTGCTTCCACTTCGGCGTCGGTTTCAGTGCCGTGACCGTCTGCAGCGGCATCCGCGGCAGCGAACACGCGATCCTGGGCCACGCGGGCGGCCGCTTCGTCCTGAGCTTCGGCGATATGTTCGGCTAGCGCAGTGACTTCATCTTCGCTGAGGTCGGAAGGAAGGTGATCGGTGTGCGTGTGAACGGTTTCCACGGATTCGCGGCCGAAGTGAGTTTCGCGATCCGCGCTAGATTCAAGCTGCGGGCGCGGGTCGTTAGATTCCTGCGGGGATTCGTGCGAATCGCGAGAAGAGGGAGCTTCTGATTCCGTTTGTTCCAACGGAGACAGGGGCGCGAGCGGCGCGAAGCGAACAGCATCGGGAACCGGCAGAGCGTCGATATCTTCTTTTGGATCGATCGGAAGATGCTGATGCGCCTTCCACTTTGACAGTTTTTCGCCGGGAAGCGGCTCCAAACCGGATGACGATGTGGATGGACGGCGAGCAGGGAAAACCGGTGTGGCCAAACGAGCGCTCGGGTCCGGAGATTCCTCGTACGTTACGGGCGAACTTTGTGCGGGCGGCTCGTACGCGTTCGGCTGACGCTGTGAAGACTCCGGGGCGAAATGGGACGAAGGCGCCTCGGCAGATATATTTGAGACATTTTCCGCCGGCTCGACGGAAGATGCCGACGGTGCGGCAGGCTTTTCGCGATACTTTGCGAGAGATTCGCCGGGCAGAATTATTGATACGTGACCCTCGGCCGCAGCAGGCTCGGCAGAAGCTTCTTCGTAAGGGCGAGAAGAAGCATATTTCGAAGACGGGAGATCGCGGCCTGGCCTGCGTTCGCCACCTCGGCCGCCGCTATCGCGGCGAAAATTGCGGCCACCACCGCGGCCACCACGACCGCGGAAGTTGCGTCCACCCCGGTCGCCTCCGCCGTGTCCGCCCGGCGAACGATTTTCGTAACGCGGGCGACTCGGCGCAGGCGGGCGGCTGGGTTCGTGCTGAATTACGGGTGTAGCAAGCGGGACAGACTCCGCAGCCGTGAATTCGGAGTGCGAAGCATCGTCGGCGAGGAACGGGACGGCTTCGACGTCTGTAGGCTCAAGAGCCGGCAGTGTGGCGCCGGGCGCGGGGAAAACCTGGCCGCCCTGGGCCTCCATCTTTTGGGCTTTCTCTTCGACGGTGGTGACGATGTGGTCGAAGTCCTCGATGTCTTCCAGGAAATCGCTGACGTAGAGGAAGGCGTCGCTATCGAGGCCAATCTCCACAAAGGCAGATTGCATGCCAGGCAGCACGCGCGTGACTTTGCCTTTGTAGATGCTTCCGACTAATGCAAATTCTTTTTCACGTTCAACGTAATACTCACAAAGCTGACCTTCTTCCAGAATGGCTACCCGCGTCTCGTGCGGGTTCGCCGAGATAACCATTTCCTTCGACATGTAAACTCCCTATGGCGCATCGGAGGGCGGCGGCGCACACACATGCGCGCGCTCGGCCGGCGTGGGGCAAGGCGAAACCTTGTGATCGACACGACGTGCCGCTCAGGAAAGACTTGTCAGAATGTGCGATTGCTTTCCTCACCGATGCTTACCTGATCTTAAAATTGAATTCCCGGCCTGTGGCTCGGGGTACTGAAGTGCTGCTGCATTTAATTCTTCGTATCATGTAGTTGCGGGTTCAGTTGACGAAACGGCGCATGCGAACGTTCATCACCAGACCCAAAGCCAAAAAGACAAATGCCGTTGCCGACCCGCCGTAGCTCATCAGCGGCAAGGGAATTCCGGTAACCGGCATGTAGCCTATCACCATTGAAGCGTTGACCAG
>JBEKHP010000019.1:0-159505 GCA_050012235.1 Candidatus Acidiferrales bacterium
AATTGGCCTTTTTTCACGTTTACAACGCGACCGGAGCGGCCTGCGGCGACGAGCAGATCCGTTTGGCGGCAGAGGAAGGCGGGGATTTGGAGGATGTCGCAAACTTCGGCGGCAGGGGCGACTTGCGAGATATCGTGGACGTCGGTGAGAATCGGGAGGCCGGTTTTTTTCTTGATGTTTTTTAGGATGGCCAAGCCCTTTTTCAAGCCTGGACCGCGGAATGAAGAGAGCGAGGTGCGGTTGGCTTTGTCGTAGGAGGCTTTGAAGATGTAGGGAACGGTCAATTCGGACGCGACTGCGCCCAAACTTTCGGCCATGCGCAACGCGTGCGATTCGCTTTCAATCACGCAGGGACCCGCGATCAGGAACAGCGGCGCGTTTGCGTCGAAGTGAATCGAGTTCACCGAGAATGTTTTGTTTAGCGCCACGGTGCCGAAGAACTCCTTTGAATGACGCCCAGCCTATGCGGGTTCTGCCGGATTTGCAATGGCGGGCGGCGGACACCGACCACCAGCGGCGGGTGCACCTTCGAAAGAAAGAGTCCAGACGTCTCTTGCCGGTTGACAGGGGGCGTGGGAGAGGGAAAATGGCGGGCATGGCACACCAGCTTAGTACGTCGTACTTGAAGGACTCTGCGAGCATTTTCCGGCAGTACAAAAGGCTGGGGGACCGGGCTATGGCGCAGTGTCCGGACGAAGGGCTGTTCGTGACCCTGGATGCGGAGTCGAATTCTATTGCGATCATCGTGAAACATATGGCGGGGAATATGCGGTCACGGTGGAGAGATTTTCTTACCACGGACGGGGAGAAACCGGACCGCAACCGCGACACGGAATTTGAAGCGCCGCCGAAGACACGCGTTGAGCTGATGGAAATGTGGGAAGGGGGGTGGAAATATCTTTTCGAGGCGCTGGAGGCGCTTACGGACGAGGATTTGACGAAGACAGTTACGATTCGGTCGTCGCCGCATTCGGTGATGCAGGCGATTAATCGTCAGGTGGCGCATTACGCGCATCACGTGGGGCAGATTGTGCTGCTAGCGAAACATTTCGCGACGAAGGCTGGGAAGAAATGGGAAACGCTCAGTGTGCCGCGGGGGCAGTCAACGCAGTTTACGGCGGAAGTAGCGGCGGGGAAGAGGACGGAACGGTAGATCCTCGGATAATGCGGCGGCGTCCGAAAAACGTCAATTCAGAGCGCAGCTGAGTCGCACGTTGATCGTGACTTGCCCGTGTGAAAGCGGGCACAGCATGCTGTGCCCCTACGGAAGAAAAGAAAAAGCAGATCCCTCTCTGCGCGTCGCGTCCTCCGCTTCGCGGAGGAAAAGACAAAGGCGCGCGACGCTCCGCTCGGGATGACAGGGTTTGGGTGACCGGGGGGGGTTATGGTGCGGGATTGAGCGGCGGCGTAATTGACGGAAGGCAAGATGCCGCGCTGAAGACCTCCTTCGTACCTCAGGGTAAAGCGGCGCTACATTGAAACCTAATGCAACGTCTTAATCACCGGGTGATGGTGCGGTCGTTCAGAGGCCGATCCTTGGCACGCAATTCACTTACGAAAAGAAAGAGCAGATTCTTCGCTTCGCTCAGAATGACAGACGGAGGCGGGACGATCCGACGATGAAAGCGCTTGGGTGACGTGGCGAACTAGTCGGCGGGGTTGATGGAGCGGGAATCGGAGTTGGCGTTGGCGGCGGGGATGCCTTGGCGCTGGTGGCGGTTTTCTACGCTGGCGCGGATGAAGGCGGCGAAGAGCGGGTGCGGGGCCAGGGGCTTGGATTTGAATTCGGGGTGGAACTGGCAGCCGAGGAACCACGGATGGTCGGGGGCTTCCACGATTTCGACGTACACGCCGTCGGGAGTGCGTCCGGTGATGCGGAAGCCGGCGCGGGTGAGCGTGTCTTCGTATTCGCAATTGAATTCGTAGCGGTGGCGATGGCGCTCTGAGATTTCGAGCTGGCCGTAGGCTTTGGCCGCGAATGAACCAGGCTGCAATTTACATTTCCAAGCGCCGAGGCGCATGGTGCCGCCCATTTCGTCCACACCGAGAAGCTCGCGCAATTTATAGATCACGCGATTGGGAGTGCCGGGGTCGAACTCGGTGCTGTCGGCGTGCTCGATGTGGGAAACGGTGCGCGCGTATTCGATGGTGGCGCATTGCATCCCGAGGCAAATTCCGAAGAACGGAATCTTTTTCTCGCGGGCGTAGGTGATGGCGTGAACCATTCCGGCGATGCCGCGTTTGCCGAAGCCGCCGGGAACGAGAATGCCGTCCACGTGGCGCAATAGGCGCTCGGCGGTGGCGGGCGAGTCGATGTCTTCGGCCTCGATCCATTCGACAATCACGCGATGGCGATTCGCGAGACCGCCGTGCATGAGAGCTTCGCGCAAACTTTTGTAGGCGTCTTCCAGCTGAACGTACTTCCCTACCACGCCGATGCGTACTTCACCCTGCGGATGCTCGAGGGTTTCGAGCATGGCGAGCCAGCGAGACAGATCGCGCGGAGGAGCTTGCAGATGCAGGAGGCGGAGAATCTGTTCGTCGAGACCTTCGGCGGCTAGCGACATGGGAACTTCGTAAATATTGCCGACGTCGGGAGCAGAGATGACGCAGGATTCCGCCATGTTGCAGAAGAGCGCGATTTTCGATTTCAGGTCGGTGGGAAGCTGGCGGTCGCTGCGGCAAATTAAAATGTCGGGCTGAATTCCGATGCTGAGAAGTTCTTTCACGCTGTGCTGCGTGGGCTTGGTTTTCAGTTCGCCCGCCGTCGGAATGAACGGGACGAGCGTCAGGTGAACGAAGATCACGTTTTCGGGGCCGAGTTCGAGGCGCATCTGGCGGATGGCTTCGAGAAATGGCAAGGACTCGATGTCACCTACCGTGCCGCCGATTTCGACCAGGACGATGTCAGGCGCGTCGGGGCCAGAGGAAACTTTGCGGAAGGCGGCTTTGATTTCGTCAGTGACATGCGGAATTACCTGCACGGTTTTGCCGAGATAATCGCCGCGGCGCTCTTTGGTGATGATGGATTCGTAGATGCGGCCGGTGGTCCAGTTGTGGTCGCGAGTTAGATGCGCGTTGGTGAATCGTTCGTAGTGGCCGAGGTCGAGGTCGGTTTCGGCGCCGTCGTCGGTGACAAACACTTCGCCGTGTTGGTAGGGCGACATGGTGCCGGGATCAACGTTCAGGTAGGGATCGCACTTCTGGAGGGTGACTTTGAGGCCGCGGCTTTCGAGGAGGCATCCGATCGAGGCGGCCGCGACACCCTTTCCGAGTGAAGAAACTACGCCGCCCGTGACGAAAATGTACTTCGGGGCGGAACGCAAAGGGCTCGACTTCCTCCGGAAAGAATCTGCGTACTCAACATTATGGGCACAATGGAGGCGTGTGTCAAACCACGATTTTGGATTTTATTTTGAGGTGATTTCGTGTGAGTGTCTCCGGCGTAGGGTTGGGAGCTTGGCTAAAAAATTCGGAAGGCGGAACTTCAGCGGCTGAAGCCGCTTTTACCTGCAAGATTTATGTCGTGGCTAAAGCCACGACCCACAAAGCTTCTCATGCCACGACCCACACTCCGCTCACAGACCGACTAACCGGAGAAGAAGTCAGCGGCGGTTATTTTGCGGGGCCTTCGCGAAGGATTTTTTCGACTTTTTCGATGTCGGCGGGGACATCGACGCTGACGCCGTCGTAATCGGTTTCGACTACGCCGATGTGGAAGCCGTTCTCGAGCCAGCGGAGTTGTTCGAGCTGCTCGACGCGCTCGAGTTCGCCGGGAGGCAGGGTGGGAAATTCGAGCAAAGCGTCGCGGCGATAGCCGTAGATGCCGATGTGTTTCCAATGTTCCGCGGCGACTTTGGCGCCGGTGTCGCGGACCCAGGGAATGGGAGCGCGCGAAAAATAGAGCGCGTTGCCGTCGAAATCGCGGACAACTTTTACAATATTGGGATCCATGATGTCGTTCGGCCGGATGATTGGGGCGCAGGGAGTGGCGATATGCATGGCTTCGTCGCCGGTGAGGGCCTGAATTACGGCGTCCACGGTAGCGGAATCGATCAGCGGCTCGTCGCCTTGGACGTTTACGTAAATGTCGGCCGGGATGTGCACGGCGACTTCGGCTACGCGATCGGTACCAGTACGATGGTCGGCGCGGGTGAGGATTGCTTCGCCACCGAAGGAGGTGACGGCGTCCTTGATGCGCTGGTCTTCGGTGGCGACGACTATGCGGGGGGCGCTGGCGGCTTCGCGCAGGCGTTCGACAACGTGCTGGATCATAGGGCGGCCGGCGATTTGGGCCAAGGGCTTGCCGGGGAAGCGAACGGAAGCGTAGCGCGCCGGAACCACCAGTAAGACGTTTTTAACCTGGGTCGTAGTCATAAGGACTCGCTAACTTTCGCCTAGCGCCTGCATCTTAGCATGGAGTGGACGGCGACTGACGGGGGTGCCGGTTGGACTACTTCGAAAATACTAGAAGGTGGCCCTTGCTTTGGCAAAAGCGAGTGCTACAATTCGACAAGAGACACAAGGACTCGCGGCGCTGCGCGAGTTCCGCGGGATTCCCGGGGGTTCGGTTGCTAAACCGCGCACGGAATCGGTTGCGGAACTATTGTTTGGCAGCGCTGTGCACGAGCTTTGTGCTGGCCGCTGCGCTGGCTTCTCCTGCCTGGTCCCAAGAAGAACATCCCGCCGGACCGGTTCATCCTGAAAATTCGCAAAAAATCGAAAAGGGCAAAGCGCTCAAGGCCGAAACGGATTTGGCGCTGATTAACGTTACCGTGACCGACCCTTACGGGCGTCTGGTGACCGGGCTGGAGCAAGAGAATTTCCGCGCTTTCGAAGACGGAGTGGAACAAGAAATCGTGCGCTTTTCAGGCGAGGACGTGCCGATATCGATCGGCGTGATTTTCGATATGAGCGGGAGCATGAGCGACAAGATCGAAAAGTCGCGGACCGCCGCGGTACAATTCTTCCGCACCGCTAATCCGAAGGATGAATTCCTGCTGATTAATTTCAACGATCGAGCGCAGCTTACCGGTCCGTTCACAGCCAGCGTGGATGATTTGCAGAACCGGCTGCTGTATACATCGGCAAAAGGACAAACGGCGCTGCTCGATGGAATTTATCTGGGGCTCAGCGAAATGAAAGGGGCACACAACA
Organism: Candidatus Acidiferrales bacterium; assembly: GCA_050012235.1. GTDB lineage: Bacteria > Acidobacteriota > Terriglobia > Acidiferrales > UBA7541 > Palsa-295. The sequence continues at coordinate 5,158 of JBEKHP010000019.1, forward strand.
CAAAGAAAGCGTTGCTCGTGATATCTGACGGAGGCGATAATCATAGCCGTTACACGGAGACGGACATACGGAAGTACGCAAGAGAAGCGGATGTGCAGATTTATGCCATCGGATTGTACGATCAAGGCGGCGCGCGTACCGTGGAGGAAAGCCTGGGACCGGCTCTGCTGGCCGAGCTGACGGAGATGACGGGCGGGCGAACTTTCGCGGTGACGAGTCTTACGGACATGCCCGACATCGCATCAAAAATAAGCATGGAGTTGCGCAATCAATATGTGGTGGGATACAGACCAAGCAACCGGACGCACGATGGAAAGTGGCGGAAGGTTAAGATTAAACTGCGTCCTCCCAAGGGACTTCCACCGCTCACGGTGTACTCGAGATCGGGCTATTACGCTCCCGGACATTAAGCATTTGGCGAAAGCTTCCCTCTTCTTGCTAGTGCTTCTGTGTGCCGGCCCGTGCCTGCGCGCACAAAATCCGCTACCGCCCAGCCCTCCTCCGCCGCCGACGCCTGGAACACAGGGACAAAGCACGACAATCAAAAACGTGGTGGACTTGGTGGTGTTGCACGCGACCGTGGTGGACGAGAAGGGGCAGTTCGTTCCGGACATACCTAAGGACAATTTTCGCGTTTTCGAAGACAAGATCGAACAAAAGGTGTCGGTATTCACGAAAGAAGACGTCCCGGTGACGATGGGACTGGTGATCGACAATAGCGGCAGTATGAAGGACAAGCGCGCGCAGGTGAACGAAGCGGCGTTGTCGTTCGTGCGAACCAGCAATAAGGCGGATGAAGTGTTCGTGGTGAACTTCAACGACGAATACTATCTGGACCTGGACGAAGATTTCACCAGCAATCCGGAAGAGCTGCACGAAGCGCTGGAGAAAATCGATACGCGCGGCAGTACGGCGCTGTATGACGCGATCATCGGGTCGCTGGACCATCTGAAAAAGGGACACAAGGACAAGCGCGTCCTGCTGGTGATCACGGACGGGGATGATGACGCCAGCCGCAAGGATTTTGCCTACACGGTGAAAGCGGCGGTGCAATCGAACGCGGTGATTTATGCGGTGGGCGTGTTCAGCGACGAAGATCGCAAGAGCAATAAGAAAATGGTGCGTAAATCCAAAAGGGATTTGAGCACGCTCGCGGAAGCCACCGGCGGGCTGGCATTTTTCCCGGACAATCTAGCGGATGTGGATACCGTCTGCACGGACATCGCGAGAGACATTCGCAATCAGTACACTATCGGATATTACCCGACGAACACTGCGAAAGACGGCACGTTCCGCGCGGTGAGACTGGAAGTGATTCCGCCGAAGGGGCGGGGGAAACTTTCGGTTCGCACGAGGACCGGGTATTACGCAAGCAAGACGGCGCCGGGAAATTAGGTCCGCGTCTTGCGGCAGTACGTAGGCACAGTCCAACCCACACCAACCCACGCCGTGTTCGCAATCGCTTCGTCATTGGCAAGTACTTGTGCCGGGCGCAGCATGCTGCGCCCCTACGAAACCGGACATTGCCAAGTCGCAAGCGATCCGTCGAATCTGATTCAATTAACCGTGGAGTGAATTGAGGAAGCTTGTGCCGTGGGGGATTTTCGTGGCGAAATTGTCGGCGATGGTTTGGCCCATGTCGGCGAGGGTTTCGCGAGTGCCGAGATTTGCGCCGGTGGGCGCGGCCGGAGTGTAGGCGAGGATGGGAACGTACTCGCGGGAATGATCCGTTGTGGGATTCACGGGATCGGGGTCGCAGCCGTGGTCGGCGGTGATGATGAGCAAATCCGAAGGGCGGAGAGCATGGAGAAAAGGACCGAGCAGCGCGTCAAATTCTTCCAGAGAGCGGGCGAAGCCTTCTACATCTTTGCGATGGCCGTAGAGCATGTCGAAATCGACGAGGTTTGCGAAGATTAATCCGCTGGGGCGTTGGGCGAGGGCTTCGGTGAGCTTGGCCATGCCGTCGGCATTGTTTTTTGTGGTTACATATTTTTCGACGCCGCGGCCGTTGTAGATGTCGTGAATTTTTCCCACGCCGAAGACCGGGATTTTGGCTTCCGCGAGCGCGTCGAGCAGCATGGGACGAGGCGGCTCGACGGCGTAATCGTGGCGGCGTTCGGTGCGGCGAAAATTTCCCACCTCGCCAGCGAATGGGCGGGCGATCACTCGGCCTACGAGGTTTGGGCCGTCGAGAAGTTTGCGCGCGATTTCGCACATGCGGTAAAGCTCGGCAATCGGGATCACGTCTTCGTGCGCGGCGATTTGAAACACGCTGTCGCCGGAAGTGTACACGATTGGAAATCCCGTGCGGACATGTTCTTCGCCCAGTTCCTTGATGATCTCCGTCCCCGAAGCGGGTTTGTTCCCGAGCGTGCGGCATCCGATTTGGCGCTCAAATTCTTCGATCAGTGATTTTGGAAAGCCGTGCGGATATACGGGGAAGGCCTGCTCCAACCAAATGCCGGCCATTTCCCAGTGACCCGTAGTTGTGTCCTTTCCGGGAGAAACTGTTGCACCTTTCCCGAAGCTGGCAGCGGGTTTTGCGGGAGGCTGCAAATTTGCGAGCGGTTTGATATTCGCGAGGCCTAGGCGGACGAGGTTCGGAAGTTTCAGCGGGCGGGAGCGCGCGATGTGGCCGAGGGTGTCGCGTCCGACATCCCCGTATGCGGCAGCGTCGGGCAATTCGCCGATGCCGACGCTATCGAGGACGATCCAGATCACACGGTCGAAATGTGGGTTGGCTGCGGGCACGGCGGCAGTTTAGCAGAGTGATGGGGATTTATTCGCGTCGCGGATGAGGCGTGCTGTTTTGCGTTGAAGATTTTCCGAGTCGGGACGGCGCCAATCGGGAGATTGGCGTTCCCGGGGGCACGGTCAAACGTCAGGCTATACCTGGCGACCCCGGGGACGCAGGGGAAAAATGTGTCGCACCTACGGCGCTCAATACAAATACCTAGCGCATTAGGTACCCAGCGTTTACACGCTGGGCTAGCTTATGCCGCGCCTACGGCGCTCGGACAGGGAGTTAATCGGCAAATTCGGGCTGTGAGTCAGCGAGTATCGTCAAAGTTTCGACAAGCGGGCCGGAAACTGCGGTCAAACTGTATCACTATCGGTCCAGAAGACGATTTGCCGAGCTTGACGCGGCGGCGTATAATTTTTGGTTTACACATATGGCGACGAAACCCACAGACAAACCTGCTGCTGACTCGGCTTCCGACAAGCTTCCTGGCGAGGCGGCTTCGCGCGCGGCAGTGCCTGGCGACGTGGAAGAAATACGGGTGCGCGGGGCGCGCGTCCACAACCTGAAGAATATTGATTTCGTGATCCCGCACAACGCGATCACGGTGGTGACGGGAGTTTCCGGGTCGGGCAAATCCAGTTTGGCGTTTGACACACTGTACGCCGAGGGGCAGCGGCGCTATATCGAGTCGCTTTCGGCTTACGCGCGGCAATTTCTGGAGCGGATCGAAAAGCCGGACGTGGACGAAATCACGGGAATCGCTCCGGCCATTTCGATTCGCCAAAAGAATTCGACGCGCAACCCGCGATCTACCGTGGGCACCGCGACGGAAATTTACGATTATCTGCGGCTGCTCTTCGCGCGGATCGGGCGCACGTTTTGCCTGCGCTGCGGCGAAGAAGTGCGAAGAGACACGCTGGACGAGATTGCGGCACGCGTCCTCGCGCTTCCCACCGGCCGGCGATTTTACGTTCTGTACGAGTTGAAACTAACGCCCGACGCGGCGACGAACGCGCCACAGGCAATTCGCCCGCGCAAAGCGGTGCGCGTGACGCAGGAAGCGGTTCGCGAGTCGCTGATCAGTTTGCGCAAGCGAGGCTTCAACAGGCTGTATCAAGCCGGACGGGTGTTCGAATTTTCCACACCGGAGGAATTGCTGGATGTGGATTTCACGAAGCCGGTGTATGTGGTGGTTGACCGGTTGGCGCTGGGGCCGGAGATACGTTCGCGGCTGATGGACTCCATCGAAATTTGTTACCGCGAGGGGCGCGGCGAAGCAATTCTGGAATTCGTGCCTGAAGCAGACGCTGCGCCCGAGCGACTAGTCTTTAACGAGCGCTTCGAGTGCAAGAAATGCGGCGCGACGTATCAAGAGCCGGAGCCGCGACTTTTTTCGTTCAACAGCCCCTACGGCGCTTGTCCGCGATGCCAGGGATTCGGCAACACAATTGATTTCGATATCGACCGCGTGATTCCGGATAAGAGCAAATCGCTTGCGGATGGAGCGATACAGCCGTGGACCAAGCCGCGGTATCGTCAGCTCGCGATGGACATGCGCCGGTACGCGAAGGCAAAAGGAATTCCGGTTGACGTTCCCTTCCGAGAGCTGACCGCGGCGCAGCGCGACGCCATCATTGAAGGCGACCGCAAGGAAAAGTACGAAGGCGTGCAGGGATTTTTCGGATTTCTGGAACGGAAAAAGTACAAGCTGCACGTGCGCGTGTTCCTTAGCCGCTATCGCGGGTACGCGCAGTGCCCGGACTGCCGTGGAACGCGGCTTCGCGCGGAAGCTCGCGCGGTGAAAGTTGCGGGACGGTCGATTACGGAAGTTTGCCAGATGACGGTGAAGGAAGCGCGGCCGTTTTTTGCAGGGCTGGTACTGAGTCCGGCGGAAGCGACCATTGTCGAGAAGGTTCTGGAAGAAATTCAGTTGCGGCTGCGGTTTCTGGACGAAGTTGGATTGGATTACCTGACGCTCGACCGGCTTACTTCGACGCTTTCGGGCGGAGAAGCGCAGCGCATTCAGCTCGCCACGTCGCTTGGCTCTCATCTTGTGGGAGCGCTCTACGTGTTGGACGAACCTTCGATTGGGCTGCATCCGCGCGATACAAGCCGGCTGATCGAAATCCTGAAGGGGCTGCGCGATTTGGGCAATACGCTGCTTGTGGTGGAGCATGACCCCGACACGATTCTCGGCGCCGACCATATTCTGGAGCTGGGGCCAGGCGCCGGAGAACACGGCGGGAAATTGATGTTTGCAGGCACGCGCGATGCGATGCTCGCAGATGCTCACTCGCTGACTGCGCGTTACCTTCGCGGCGAATTGAAAGTGGCATTGCCGGCGCAACGTCGCAAGACGCAGGGAAAGTTTCTGAAGATAATCGGCGCGCACAGCCACAATTTGAAGAACATCGACGTGATGATCCCGCTGGGAATGCTCGTTGCTGTGACGGGAGTTTCCGGCTCGGGGAAATCGACTCTGGTTTATGACGTTCTGTTCAAAGCGCTGCAACTGAAGCGCACGGGAGGAAACTGGCGCGAATGCTGCGATCGGTTGGAGGGTGACGGCGCGGTGACGGCGGTGGAGATGGTCGATCAGTCTCCTATTGGGCGCACGCCGCGTTCGAATCCGGCGACGTATTTGAAGGCGTTCGATCCGATACGAGAAGTTTTCGCGTCCACGCCGGAAGCGAAGAAACGCGGATTCACGCCTGGGCATTTTTCGTTCAACATTCCGGGAGGGCGGTGCGAAGCGTGCCAGGGAGACGGCACGGTCACGGTGGAGATGCGATTTCTGGCTGACGTTGAATTGATCTGCGAAGAGTGCCGCGGGACGCGTTATAAAAGCGCGGTGCTGGACGTGCGCTACAAAGAAAAGAATATTCACGATGTTCTGCAGATGACGGTGCGCGAGGCTCTCACGTTTTTCGCCGCGAATCCGAAGGTAACGGCGCGGCTGCGTGTGCTCGAAGAAGTCGGGCTGGGCTATCTGCGCCTGGGACAATCCGGCACTACGCTTTCGGGCGGCGAAGCACAACGATTGAAACTTGCGGCGCATCTTACGCGGCAGGAGAATGCGGGCATTCTGTATATTTTTGACGAGCCCACTACGGGGCTGCACTTTGACGATATTCAGAAACTGTTGACTGCGTTTCGGAAATTGATTGAAGGCGGCGCTTCGGTGCTGATCATCGAGCACAATCTTGATGTGATCAAAGCTTCGGACTGGGTGATCGACTTGGGGCCGGAAGGCGGCGAGGAAGGCGGGCGCGTGGTGGCTTCGGGAACGCCCGAGCAAGTGGCGCGGAATTCGCAGTCGCATACAGGAAAATACTTGGCGAGCGTTTTGAAGCCGCGCAATGGCGCGAATCACGTGAACGAACATTCTCCGGCGACAACTAATGGCGCGGGGCAAAGTTCGCTTCCGAACCCATGAAAGCGCTTTCGAAGTACTTGGCTTGCTGCTGGGCGCTGAGTATTTTTCTCGGCGCTGCGGCGGCCGCTTCCGCACAGACCGTTGGGACATCCAGAACGCGGATTCCGCAGGATGGCGCTGCCATTGCGCTGAATAATTTGCAGGCGCAGGCGCAGGCGGCGATGGACCGAAAAGATTACGAAGCTGCGGTGCAGGCCTACCAGGAATATCTCGCCAAGAAACCCGACGACGCGACGGTGCACTACGATCTGGGCTACGCATACACCGCGATGCAGAAGCCTGCGGAAGCGAAGGCGGAATACGAAAAAGCGATTTCGCTCGATCCCAAGATGGCTGCGGCGTATCAGAACCTGGGGCTGACGCTGCTGACGAGCGATCCCGCCGCGGCCGTTGCGCCTCTGCAAAAGGCGTCGGAATTATTGCCCGAAAATGCGCGGGCGAAATGGCTGCTGGGTACGGCGCTCGAAGCGAATGGGAAATTGGATTTGGCAATCGAACAGTATGAAGCCGCGAAAAAGCTGGATGATAAAGATCCGGACATCAGAACATCGCTTGGATCGGCGCTGCTGAAGGCTGGGCGTCCCACGGAGGCGGAAGCGGCGTTTCGGGAGGCGCTATCATTACACCCGGGGGGCGCGTCATCAGGGCAAGCGCACATCGGGCTGGCTCAAACTCTGATTGCGGAGAAAAAGATTGAAGAAGGCGCGCAGGAGCTGGCGGCTTATTTGGTGAACAGACCGGATGATGCGAATGCGCGGATGGAACTCGCCGCGGAACTTGCCGAACTGGGCAAGAACGATGAAGCTCTGGCGGAACTCGATCGCGCAACGGCGGGCAAGCCTGAAAATCTGAGGGCGCTGAAGCTGCGCGTGCAGATTGCATCGCAGAAGAAGAATTATGACGACGCGATCACCGCACTGCAGAAAGCGATTGCGCTCGCGCCGCAAGATGCGGATCTGGCCGCGCAGCTCGGGCATATCTATCTGGAGAAGAAAGATTACACGAACGCGGTGAACGAATTGATCGTCGCGTTCAAAATGAATCCGACATCGAACGACGTACTCGCAGAGCTGGTTACCGCGCAGTACCTGAATAAGAATTATTCGGGAGCGCTGAAAGCTTTGGATGTGCTTTCGCAGCGGAAAACACTGCCGCTGGGGAGCTGGTTCATTCGCGCGACCTGTTACGATAAACTAGGGCAGCCGGCCCAGGCGCTCGACGCGTACAAGAAATTTCTAGAGCTGAACACGGACTTGAACAATGATATGTACTTCGAAGCTTCGGCGCGCGTTCGGACTCTTACACGCGAGGTCAAGAAGAAGTAGGTTCCAATCCGGCGTTTTCCGCGTGATGGGAATCGCGCTCGCGATTGCAGTCTGGACTGTCACCGGCGCTGCTTCCTTTGCTTTGCCCCCACCGAAGGCGATGCTGGCGTCGAACAGCACTGCAGAGTTACGCGCGAGGTTTGATGGAGAGACGGACCCCGTTCGCAAGGCCAAGCTCCTGGTTGCTCTGAGCGAAGCGGAATTCCGGGATGTTCTAAAAGATACTGAGTCGGAAGATTTCGGAGCGGCGCTGGCGATTTTTCAGCGGTATCGCGACGAAGCGCAGGCCTGCCAAAAAGCTCTGGAGGGAAAAGAGCCGGACCCCGAAAAGCATCCAAACGGATTCAAACAGCTTCAAATTTCGTTGCGGGAGTCGCTGCGACGTCTGAGCGACATCATCGTGGAGTTGCCAGCGGACGAGCAGAAACCGTTTCTCGATGTGCGGCGGGATTTGGAACAAATGGACCGTCAATTGATTCATGAGCTTTTCCCGCGCAGGCCGCAAGGGGAACCAGATCCACAGCCGGACACGCCGAAACTTCAGGGGTGAAGGATGAAGTGGCGCAGGATAAATTCCGTCGTGTTGTCAGCGGCGCTGATTTCCACGCTGTCCCCGGCGCGTCGAGCAAATGCCGCGCCTCAAAAGAAAGAGTACCTGACGGACTCGGAATCGGACAAAATCCGCGAAGCGGTGGAACCTGGCGAGCGGATTAAGCTGTACATCTCGTTCGCGGAAGATCGCCTGAAGAAATTTCAATACGAACTGGCGCGGCAGACTCCGGACCGGCGCCGCGGTGAAATGCTCAACAGCCTGATGAACGATTACGCTGGATGCGTGGATGATGCGGCGGATCAGATCGGCCTGGCGCGGGAAAAACAGGCGGATATTCGAGCTTCGCTGAAGACTTTTAAAGCAAGAGGAAAGGATTTTTTGGAAACGCTCCAAAAACTCGACCAGGGCGGGCCTGAACTCGAGACTTATAAAGATACGCTGGAAGACGCCATCGAAGGCACGAAGGACGCGCTCGCGGATGTGGATGAAGCTGAAAAAGAACTCTCACCGGCACCGGTGCGGAGAAAGCCTTCATGAGGGCGCGGCTACGGCGCGATCCTGGTTCAACGAACCGAGCAAATAAAAATCAGCTCAAAACAAAACTTGTTCCCGGCGGCGAACGCATTTTTCAGCGCATCTACACGCGGCTGGGATGCGAAGGGCGGCCACCATATTTCGTGGTCGAGTTTCATCCTTACACCGGGCTGACGCTAACTGTTCGCGTGCGCGAGGATACGGCTTACGTGCGCCTTTCGGACGCACTGCACGACGCGCCCACTTCAGTGGTGGAAGCGGCGGCGGCGATTTTGCTTGGGCGCTTGTACCGGCGTCAACCGCCGAAGGACATGCTTGAAATTTACCGGCAATTTTCCTATGCGCGAAGCACGCGAGAGCGTTTGCATCGTTTGCGGCAGCACCGTGCCCGTCGCGTGGACCACCGGCCCGCTGGAGCGCACCACGATCTCGCTCCATTGTTCGCCAGCTTGAATCAGAGCTACTTTCAGAATTTGCTTCCGCTGCCGCGGCTGAGTTGGAGCAAACGAGGATGGCGTTCGCTGCTGGGCTGCTTCGATCCTGCGTTGCGGCAGATCGTTCTAAACCGCGAACTGGACCGCGAAACCGTTCCCGAATATGTGGTGGCCTACGTGCTGTACCACGAAATGCTGCACTTGAAGCATCCGATGAAGTTCGCGCGATGCCGGCGCGAATCCCATTCACCGAGTTTTCGGAAGGAAGAGAAGATATTTCGCGATTATCAGCGCGCGATGAAGTTTCTCGATCGCTTCCCATCTCGCTAGCGAGGATTTACCAGAAATTGCTCGCACGCGACTCTTTTGGGCGGTGGAAACTGAAAGCGGCGGCGGACGATTTGCGACGAGGGGCGGAGCTAATTTTTCGAGAGTTCCGCGATTTTCTTCTGAACTTTCTTGGCGTCGGGCGCGTCTGGAAAAACCTGCAAATATTCCTTGTAATAATGTAGCGCTTCGGATTTGTCGCCTTTTTTTTCGTAGATTTCAGCGATCAGAAGTCGAGGCTTGGCAAAATTGGGGCGCAGACGAATGGCGTCTTCAAATCGCCCGATAGCGGCGTCCATGTCGCCCTTGTGCATGTAGAAAGTGCCCACGTCGATATCCTGCGCGGCGTGGAAAGGGTCCCACGCGGGGTTATCTTCGGGCGGCAGTACTCCCGGTTTGGCCTCCGTGGAAGATTTGGACCCTGGCGTGGCTGCATCTTTTTTCGGCACAGGCGAAGTAGTGGGGTCGGGCTCAGACGGGTCACCGGTCTGTGTGGGCTTCGACGAGGAAGATTCTCCCGGTCCTAGCGGCGGAGGCTGCGGCGCTTGAGACTTCGGCTGCTGATCCGCCGGCGGTTGAGGTTTTTGCTGCTGCGGATCCTGGGGCTGCTGGAAAGACCAAGCCGGATGGCCGCACACGGCAATCATTAAGGCGAGTTTTAACGCCAAACGTAGCATCAGCCTGCTTGAATTTGTTGCGTTTGCTATCATTAAAGTTGTCCAGCGGACGGCAAGCCGTACCCGCTGTTTACGTGTACCCGATGATATTGTAGCGCACCGATGGAAATCCGCGAAAAAGTTGCCAATCTGCCCACGCAGCCAGGGGTGTATCTGTTTCGCGACGCTGCTGGAACCGTCCTGTACGTGGGGAAAGCGCAGTCGCTGAGGAACCGCGTCCGATCCTACTTTTTGGATAAGGCTATCGAGGATGCGAAGACCGGCTCGTTGATGCGCGAAGTCGCGGACGTGGATTACATCGTGGTGGACAACGAAAAAGAAGCGCTGGCGCTCGAAAATAACCTGATCAAGCAGTACAAGCCGAAGTTCAACATATTGCTGCGCGACGACAAAACGTATCCTTACATTCGCTATACCGCGTTTGAACAGTATCCGCGGGTTTATGTGACGCGCCGTTTGAAGAAAGACGGCTCGATTTACTTTGGCCCTTACTTCCCCGCTGGACTTGCGTATCGCATGGTTCATTTGATTCACAAAAACTTTTTGGTTCCGTCCTGCACCGTGGACCTCACGCGCAATCATCCGCGGCCATGTTTGCAGTATTACATTCATCGGTGCCTGGGCCCTTGCGTGAAGGAACTGGTGACCGACGAACGGTACGCCGAGGCGGCACGCGACGTCCGACTATTCCTCGAAGGGCGGCGCAGCGATTTGGCGAGCAGCGTCGAAAAGCGCATGCAGAGCGCATCGGAAGACGAGCGCTACGAAGAGGCTGCGGGCTATCGCGATCTTCTGCGAACGCTAACCGAAATGGAAGAGCGACAGAAAATCGCCGCAGCTTCGGGTGACGACACTGATGTTCTCGCCTGGTACGCGGAGCCGCCGCAAGTTGCGGTAAACCTTTTTCACTTGCGAGGCGGCCGGGTGGTGGACCGCCGGGATTTTTACTGGGAAGAGCTGGAAGAATTCGATCCCGCCGAGTTTCTGCCATCGCTACTAAAGCAGCTTTATCTGGATGCGGCTTATCTGCCGCGTTATATCAACACGCCGATGGGATTTGAAGACTGCGAATTGCTGGAAGAAGTTCTCACCGAGCGCGCGGGGCATCGCGTGGAAATCATGAATCCGCAGCGCGGGCAAAAACACGCTTTTCTTGAATTGGTGGAAAGAAACGCGAAGCAATCATTCATCCAGCGTTTCCGCGTGCTGAAGCCAAGCTCGAAAGCGATTGTGGAGGCGCTGGAGGCGGCGCTGGGACTGCCCGGGCCGCCGGAAAGAATCGAGTGCTTTGATATTTCGCACATTCAAGGTTCGGACACGGTGGCGTCCATGGTGGTGTGGGAATCCGGGCGCATGAAAAAATCCGAATATAGGAAATTTATCATTCGCGGCGAAGCCATGGCGGACTGCGCGGACAAATCCGAGGGTTTGCTTCGCGATGATTTCGCCAGCATGCAGGAAGCGGTCGAGCGCCGGTATCATCGGTTGCAAAATGAAGGCAAACCGCTGCCGAGCCTGATTTTGATTGATGGCGGAATCGGCCAGCTACACGCCGCGGCGAAGGCGCTGGAAAAACTTGCGATCATCAATCAGCCGCTCGCGAGCATCGCCAAAAAAGAAGAAATTCTTTACGTGCTTGGAAAGGAAGACGAGCCCATCGTGCTCGAACACCACTCGCCGGTGCTGCATTTGATCCAGCAGATTCGCGACGAAACGCATCGATTTGCGGTGACGTTCCATCGGCAGCGCCGGTCGAGCCGGAGACTGCGCACCTCGCTGACGGAAATTCCCGGTGTGGGGGAGAAGACGGCGCGGAAGTTGTTGCGCCGTTTTGGCAGCGTTGCTCGCTTGAAACAGCTCACGGTAGGCGAACTCGCTTCCGAACTGCCGCGGGCGCGCGCCGAACGCATCTACGTCGCGCTGCGAGCAGGCGATTCGCCTGTTTTGGAGCCTCCCGCAGCCGAGTCGCAACATTAGGCTTGTCTGAGAATCGGCGGCATCGGCTTGGCCGGCTGGTACTGAGATTCTCGCGCGAATCTAATGTTTTCGCGGCATTGATTGTGCGCGGGGGCTATGCTAAGGTCGAATTTGATACACTCAATTTTGGAGGTGCTTTATGAGCGATAGCGGGGCTGGTGCGAAGGTAAGTTATTTTCTCGCAGGGCTTGGAATCGGGGCGCTTGTGGGTATTTTGTTTGCGCCGAAATCAGGCGAGGAAACGCGGGAATATTTGACGTCGAAGGCTGACGAAGGCCGAGACTACGCGCAGCGTAAAGCGCGGGAACTTCGCGAACGCGCGGAAGACTTGATCGAGCGCAGCAAAGAAATCATGGACCGCCAGAAAGAAGGCGTAGCGGCGGCAGTGGAAGCCGGCAAGGACGCCTACAGGCGCGAAGCGAAAGCCTAGCAAACTGGTTCAAGGAATCTCATGAACGTTTGGATTCAGGCATTTATTGTGATCGCGGCGGTCGCCATCGTGATTCAGATGGCGATCCTACTGGCGATCTTGCTCTCGATGAAAGGCGCGATCGAAAAATTCTCGAAGATCGCCGACGACTTGACCGGGCGTATCGATCCGATACTCGTGCGCACGAATCGCATCCTGGAAGATTCTGAAGACAAGATCGCGAGCATCATGGCTGACGGCGCCGAGGTGACGCGCATGGCGCGCGGACAAGCGCAAAAAATCGACCGCGTGTTTACGGATTCGCTGGAGCGAGTGCGCGTTCAGGTGATCCGCCTGGATCAAATCCTCAGCGGCGCACTCGAGGTGATCGAAGACACCGGGACGAAAGTTCGCAACACGCTGTGGGGACCTGTGCACCAGGTTTCCGCGGTGCTGAAGGGCGTGAAGGTTGGAATTGATGTGTTGCGCGGAGTACAGCGGCGGGCGGAACCTGACGGCGCTCCTCAGGACGAAGAACTCTTCATCTGAAGTAATTCTCGCAGGAAATCTCCAGTACCGATTCGTTTCACATTCTTAATGTCTTACGCGCATTTGCGCTCAATCAGGTGTCAGCGAATCCAGCCGCCGCCTAAAACCTGTTCGCCGGAATAGAATACGGCGGCTTGGCCGGGAGTGACGGCGCGCTGCGGCTCGCGAAAGGAAATTCGCGCGGCGGTGGCGTCGAGCGGAGTGATTTCGGCGTCGGCGGGCTCGTGGCGGTTGCGGATGCGGACTTTCGCGTTTAGTGTGCCGTCGGGGATGGCATACGGAATCCAATTCACGTCGCGGACTTCGCACACTGTGCTGCGAAGCTCGCAATCATCGCCGACGACCAGGCGGTTCTTTGCGCGATCGAGCGCGACGACGTACATGGGGCGGCCTTCCGAGATGCCCAGGCCCTTGCGCTGGCCGACGGTGTAGCGATGCAGGCCGTTGTGCCGGCCGAGAACTTCGCCGGCCGTTGTGACGATATCTCCTGCGTCTTCTGGGAGCTTCTTTCCCTGCTCGTGCAAATATCCTTCGATGAAGCGGACGTAATTTCCGGTCGGCACAAAACAAATTTCCTGGCTCTCGGGCTTTCCGGCGACGGGAACTTGCAGGCGATGAGCGATGTCGCGCACTTCGTTTTTGGAAAGCTCGCCGAGGGGAAAATCGGTGCGCGCAAGCTGTTCCTGAGTGAGACCGAAAAGAAAATAAGTTTGGTCCTTGGACTCGTCCACGGCGCGCAGGAGTTCGTAACGTCCGGTGGCGGGATTGTGGCGCACGCGCGCGTAATGTCCGGTGGCGATGCGTTCGGCGCCAATCTGGCGAGCGGTGACGAGCAACTGATCGAACTTCACGTGATTGTTGCAGAGCGTGCACGGAATCGGAGTGCGGCCTTCGAGGTAGTCGTCCACGAAAGGACGGATGACGTTCTTTTCGAATTCGCGCTCGAAATTGACCACGTAAAACGGGATGCCGAGGTGCTCGGCGACGCGGCGTGCGTCATAGACATCGTCAATCGAGCAGCAGCGATGCTGCGCGGGCTCAGCAGACTGGAGCTGCGGGAGGCGGCGCTGGTTCCAAAGCTGCATGGTGAGGCCGATGATGGATTGGCCGCGCTCGTTCATGATCGCGGCGACGGTGGAGCTGTCCACGCCACCGCTCAGGGCGACTGCAACAGGTGCAACGGCGCCGGGAGCTGTGGTCAACGTGGAAAGGGTGTCCGGGGTGGCGGAAATTTCGCTGCAGTTTGCGGCAACGACGGAATGAAGAGGCTCGAGTTGTGTGAGTGAATTTGACATGACGGATTTACCGGGCGTGCACCGCAGCTACGCTGCGCGGCGACAAGGCGCGCAATCGTTCGACTGTTGCGGGGATGGTTGCGATTGCGCGATCGATCTCGGCGGCGGTGGTCGCGCGGCCGAGACTGAAACGCAAACTCGAACGCGCTTCCTCGGGTGAGAGGCCAATTGCGAGCAGAACGTGCGACGGCTCAACCGCGCCGGAGGAGCAAGCCGCTCCGGTGGAACAGGCGATGCCTTGCAGATCGAGAGCGATTAATAGGGCTTCCCCACCGGCAGCGGTGAAAGCCAAGTTCGTTGTGTTCGCAATGCGACGGCTGCGGTCGCCGTTGACGTGCACCGACGGCAGCGAGTTGAGCAGCGTTTCTTCCAGACGGTCGCGCAGATTTTCGATTCGCGCCGCGTCGGCTTCCAGATTTAGTTTTGCCAGCTCGGCCGCTTTGCCGAAGCCGACGATGCCGGGAACATTTTCGGTGCCGGGACGGCGGTCGCGTTCGTGATGGCCGCCGTGAAATTGAGGCTCAAGCGGCGTTCCCGTGCGAACGTAGAGCGCGCCAACACCTTTGGGTCCGTAGATTTTGTGCGCGGAGATGGAAAGCAAATGCACGCCGAGACGGTTAACGTTGAGCGGCAACTTCCCTGCCGACTGCACTGCGTCGCAATGAAAATAAACTTCGGCTTCGGCGGCGATGCGGCCGATTTCTTCGATGGGCTGGATGGTGCCGAGTTCGTTGTTCGCGTGCATGACGCTGATCAGAATCGTGTCGGGACGCAGCGCGCTGCGAATTTCTTGAGGATCGACGATACCCGAAGCGCCAACCGGAACGTAAGTGACGTCAATGCCCTGCTTTTCGAGCGCCTGGGCAGCGTTCAGAACGGCGTGATGCTCGATGGCAGTGGTGATGATGTGCCTGCGCGAGTGATCTGAAGCTGCGACGGAACCGAACAAAGCGAGATTGTCAGATTCGGTACCGCCGCTAGTGAAGACAATTTCGGCGGGCTTTGCGCCGATCAGATCGGCGACAGAATCACGAGCTGCGTCCACTGCAGAGCGGCCGCGCTGGCCAGATGAGTGAATCGAGCTGGCGTTGCCGAACTTTTCGGCGAAGAACGGGAGCATGGCATCGAGGACCGCGCGGTCGACGGGCGTGGTCGAGTTGTGATCTAGATAGATGTACATGGCTGTAGCGCCGAGACAACCAGAATAGCGGCTGGGCGGCTCGGTAGCAAGAGAGACGTCAGCTGGGGGGGGAGTTTCGTGGCTTGGAGAGCCCCTTCTCGTGGGAACCAAGTTCCTAAACACGTTTGCAACCTCTGAAGGCTTGGGGCATTCTCACAGACCGTTCGGCTAGCCTATACTTTGCAAATGAACGCACAGCGCCGCGAAAAAACACTGATGCTGATCACTGCGATCGTTTTCGTGGGCGCAGGCGGATTTGTGAGCGCGAGGACCGATGGCGCGTCCAGCGACGGGGTTCGACCAGCGCAAGTCAAGGAAGAAATCGCGCTCGGTGGATTTTATGTGGTGACGCAAGCGGTCTCGGATAAGGGAACTCCTTGGGCGGATAAAATTCTGGATGTGCGGGCGGAGGTGGGAGGCGTGCGCGTGCGCGAGATTCGAATTGCGCCGATGAACCGAAATTGCGCGCATAACGTCACGGTAAAAGCAGTGGAGCGATTGCTGCCGAATACGACGGTGGCCAAGGTGGCCGGGAAATTCAAGCTGTGCTCGTACCCGGATGATGACTTCGCCGGAGTGATTCAGGTGGCCCGGCGGGACTAC
The DNA here is from genome assembly GCA_050012235.1 of Candidatus Acidiferrales bacterium. Lineage (GTDB taxonomy): Bacteria > Acidobacteriota > Terriglobia > Acidiferrales > UBA7541 > Palsa-295. The sequence goes on from JBEKHP010000019.1 coordinate 21,200, forward strand.
ATCGAATCGGACAGTATTGGGACCTCGGCGAGCCATACAATCGTTGCAAAATGCGGAACGCAGGAAAGATTGTACGAGCTGCCTTATCCGGAGACGTTGAAATTCGAGGCTTTGAAAATGGCGGATTCGCGGATCACGGCGCTGTGGGATTTGGCGGACGATGTGGAAGAGCGGGCGTTCGGCAAAGATTTTTCGTTTGGCGGAGCCACCGCGGCGCAGAACAGGGAGCGACAAGAATTGGGAGCGAAGTTCGTTCCGGAGATTATGGGCGGCAAGTTTGACTCGGGATTCCCGGACAGCACCTGCGCGTTTGCTGAGTGCCGCGTCCACAATGCAAAATCGGCGCTCCAGGGATACAGCGGAGTGATCGATGAAAAAGATCCTGCGTTTGTGGAAGTGCTGAATGCGGCCACGCTGCATCTGGCGAAAGCCGATCTTCCCGCGTATCCCCGAGAGGCACAGAACGCGCACGCGAAGGGCGAAGTGCGTCTGAAGATATTTTTCGATCCGGCGACGGGGCTGGTGACGAATGTGGAGCCTCAGGCCGGCGACGAGAAACTGCAAGATGCTGCGGTGAAAGCTGCACAGACTTGGGAGTTTCAGACTCGGAGCGCGCTGAAGTCTCCGGTGGAAGCAACCCTGCGATTTGGATTTCGCTGCCCTACGAACTGAAAGCCCGTTATCTGCGGCATTTTTACGGCGTATGAGGTGGAGAGGGCAGGTCTGCGCGAATTAGCGCCTCGACGCGGTTCCAAACTTGCGGGTCGCATTCAATTTCCGTGTGAGTCAGTGAAAGGTTGCGGTCCCACCAGGAGTAATCACCGTAACAGGTAACCGGATGAGCTTTGTAGTCAAAGCGAAAATTTCCGATGATGCGCGTACGGGAGGGATCCGCTGCGCGGATTTCGGCTCGGCCGTGAGGGCGGCCGTCGGGCTGATAGAAATTGGCGGCTTGAGCCACATTCGCCGGAATGACGCCGTCAGCCTCACCGAGCTTCTCGACGCTGTCGACTTGGACGGTCAGAAGCACCGGGATGCCATCCGATTCCAATTTGCGCGCCAAGGTGATCGCTTCCGAGGCTCCCCAGCTATGGCCGTACAGAATGATCCGGGCATTCTGCTTTTGCTCGGGCGTTAATTTTCCAGTGTCGTCGGTATCCAAGAGCTGCAGGATTTTGTCATAGGCGAACTTCCCACGATGATTTTCAAAGACTTCCACGTACACACCAGAGGAATAATCCTGGCGGAGGCGAGCGGCGAGCTGAACTTCACTGTGAACGTAATTGTTGCGGCGGACAAATCCTCCGACGAAGCCGATTACGATCACCGGCGAACGCGGCGAATCCACATCGGCCGGGAGAGAATGTGCCGGGGACGGTGCTGGGCCGGAGGCAAAGATGGTCCAGAGGAGCAAGGCAGAGACTGAAAATAACTTTTGGGTTCGAAGCATTGCGTCCAACAATCATAACAAAAAGAAGCGAGACACGGAGCGGGATGGAAGAGTATTGCGTACGGTGGCTAACGGGCGGGCGCGTCGAATGCTCCTGGATCTTCCGGCCAAGCAGCGGTCAGGGCCAATCCCACCGCGATACCTACAGCAACCTCGATGAAACGATGGACGGCGACTATCCACGCGGGAGCGGGACGCGCGGTGAGCATAATGATTGCGAGCGTAATTCCGGCAAACCGGTAGGCGGCTTTATCAAGCCGCAGAGCGGCGCACAGGATTCCCATAAGGAATATTCCGATGGCGAATATCGCTGTGTTCGAGCCAAAGTATGTGGCGAACAACGCTCCGGCTGCGGCGCCAATCGCGCTGCCGGCGAAGCGCTGCCATGAAATGGTCAGCGCTCCGCCAAGCGAGGACTGCATAACGACCAATGTCGTGATCGCTGCCCAGTAAGCTTCGGGCAGTTTGAAAAGCCGGGCGATCAATAGAGAAGCGACTGCGGCGATAGTCGTTCGCAAAACGTGTATCACGGCATGTCGGGTAACCCTCAGCGGGATCGGATTGTTCGCGCCTGCCATACGGCCTCCTGAACCGCGTCTAGTTTAGCTTGTGACAAAGCCGAGGCAAGCAACGGCTTTGCAGAGCGGCGTTTTCGTCGGCGGGAAAAAACGCCAGCAAGGCCTGCAGTACACTCGTGAAACATTTGCGGCCAGGGCGCGTACTATTAGGCAAGAGAGGTGGGCGATGGACCAGAGCGAGAGACCCCGGCGGCGAGGCTCAATTACCGGCGCGCTATTCCTAATCGGGCTTGGGATTTTCTTTCTGTTGATGAATCTGATGCCGGGCTTCGACCCGTGGACAACGCTGTTTCGCTATTGGCCGATCGTATTGATACTTCTCGGGCTGGGGAAGATTTGGGACGCGCAGCGGATGCGTCAAAATCCGGATCTGGGGGATGGAGGATCTTCCGGCACCGTGGTGGCGCTACTTGTTTTTCTCGCGATACTGGGTTTGGCGGTCACGGTGGGCAGACACGGAAGAGAAGCGACGGTCCATTCCACTCAAGCGATTGAACTGCAAGGCGCAAAATCAGTGAATACCGAGATCTCCATGCCTACCGGCCATTTGATTTTGACCGGAGGGTCGAGCCGCTTGCTCGATGCTGATTTCGACTACCGCGCGGTAGAGGGAAAGCCGCGCGTCGATTATTCCGTTAGCGGTGATAGGGGGCAGCTTGACGTGACGCAAGAAGAAAAACACATTCACCTTGGAAGCAGGCGCAACGATTGGACGCTGCGCTTTGGCAACGCCATCCCGCTGGACTTGAAGATTGAATTGGGTGCGGGCAAGAGCGATCTGAATCTGGCGGGTGTGAACGTGGCGCATCTGGAAGTGAACATGGGCGTCGGACGAATGGACTTGGACCTGACGGGAGAACGAAAACAAGACTTACAAGTGGATATTCAAGGCGGCGTGGGATCGGCGGAAATCAGGTTGCCGAAAAATGTGGGAGTGCACGTGAATGCGTCCGGCGGGATCGGCAGCGTGAATGCGCAAGGACTACGGCACGAAGGTAGTTCCTACGTGAATGATGTTTATGGCAAGACCCACACAACGATTCAGGTGAATATTCAGGGCGGCGTGGGAGAAATTAGCCTGATCGAAGAGTAGGGTGCGAGTCGCGAGGCTGGCCCGGCCACGCTGCAGAAGACAAAAGCAGATCCCTTGCCGCCGTTCGCAAAAAAACGCGACCGGGTTCGGGATGACAAAACGTTTCACTGTGCTCCGGATTTGTCCATAAAACTGGCCTGATCGCTTTTCATTTTCTTCAAACCTTCCATAGGCAAATAAACCATGTGGCCGGAATCGTAGGTGGCGTAGGAAACGTTGCTGCGGTATTTCTGCGGCAGGTCCAGATGGTCGATGGTGTAATTCGCAGCGAAGTACGGAGTGGCCAAATCGTAGTAGCCTTCCATTACTAGAATTTTCAGGTACGGATTTTTCACGATGGCTTGGCGAATTGCAGATGCAGTATCCGGAAACCCTTGAATCGCCGATCCCCAGTCCCATTTGGCAAATCCGGCTTCTTGCGCAAAGGTGTAGTACGGCATGTCGGTTTTATAACCTAGCTCGGTCCGCAAATAATTGTTGAGGACAGAAGTGAACGGCGGTTCGGTGGCGGGACCGGTGGGGTCGTAAAACCGCGTGTCGAGGAGCCCCTCAGGATCCGGGCCGGTGAAGCGGCCATCCAAACGGCCGACGCGGACCTTTTGATCGATGAGCAAATAGTGCGTAAATTTTCCGACGTCGATGCGCAGGTTGGCTTCATCGATCACTTCTTTGGTTAAGCCGGTGAAGCGAGACAACTGATCGATTATCTTTTGCCGCTCTTCGGGCGTGAGCGCATCGCCTTTTGCCAGCGCTTGCGCGTAATCGCCGGACGCAAACTTTTCGGATTCTTGTCGGGCCTTGGTCATGTCCTGGGCGAGATCGGCGGGAAGCTTGTGATGGTATCCGGCGATCATGGTGAAAGACGGGAGCAGGAAGACGTAAGGCTCGTCATTCGTTTTATTGTCTTCCAGGGTCTGGAAGTTCAGAACCATCGAGAGCAGGGTGATGCCGTTAAACGAAATTCCCTGGTCGGCAAGGTAGCCTGCGATGCCAGCTGCGCGCGTGGTTCCGTAGCTCTCGCCTAAAATATACAGTGGCGAACTCCAGCGCTCGTTGCGCGTGATGTACAGGCGAATGAATTCGCTGAAGGCTTCGATATCGCCCTTCACTCCCCAAAACTTTTTGAACATTTCGGCGTCAGCGGCACGGCTGAATCCGGTGCCGATGGCGTCGATCATCACCAGATCAGTTTTGTCGAGCAAGGTGTAAGGATTGTCTTCAATGCGATAAGGGGCGGGCGGCATGAAGCCTTCCGGCTGAAGCACTACTTTGCGCGGGCCTAGCGCGCCCATGTGCAGCCAGATGGTGGACGATCCGGGGCCGCCGTTGAACGCGAACGTCAGCGGACGCTTGGCCGCGTCTTGCCCATCCAGGGTGTAAGCGACAAAAAACATTTGGGCTTCGATTTTTCCATCGCCACGCTTGATCGGAAGCCGGCCTGTGGTTGCTGTGTATTTCAGCAGCTTGCCGTCAACGGTGATTTCGTGATGAGTGACCACCGGCGCGATTTCCGTCATGTCGTAGTGCTCTTCCTTGTCGTTCGCTTTGTCGCCGGCTTCTTTCGGCTTCTGGTCCGGAGAAGGGGTTGCTGCAGGCGCGGTTGTCGTGGTCGGAGAAGTTTTGTTTTCGGCTGGCTTGGTTGCCGCTTGTGATGCAGGCTTCTTCGTATTGGCCGGGGGCGGGGTCGCGTTTGATTGAGCTAATGCCGCGCCTGACATTAAAAATGAAAGCACCACTGCCGCGATCAAAGAACGCATATAAGCCCTCCCATCGAGATTCCGCTTTCTGCCTGAAAGCGGCGACAGTCTATATCAACTCGTTCGCCAAACGAAAGTGCCGATGCGCTAAGAAAAGTTGACCATGGGCGTTACTGAATAGCGCAGGGTGCCTTGACACGAGTGCGGGCGGGCGTTAGCGTCAAAAGGAGCGCGCTTGCCACATCCACGGCGTTGAAAACCACGGGAGCAGACCTTGACGCGGCCTATCATCACATTGACGACGGATTATGGAACGAACGACCATTTGGTTGGAGTGCTGAAAGGTGTGATTCTGAACATCAATCCGGAAGTGAACATCGTGGACATTACGCACAGCATTCTGGCCCACGACATTCTCGACGGAGCGCTGACGCTTAGCCAGGCGTACAAATATTTTCCTTCCAAGACGATTCATCTGGTGGTGGTTGACCCCGGCGTGGGAACGGCGCGGCGGCCGATACTGGTGGCCGGCGACACGCATTATTTTGTCGCGCCTGACAACGGGGTGCTGTCGGCAATTTACGATCAGTCGGAATCGCTCTATGTGTGGAATATCACGTCGGAACATTATTTCAGGCAGCCGGTGAGCAACACGTTCCACGGGCGCGATATTTTTGCGCCGGTGGCGGCGTGGCTATCCAAATCGTGGCAGACGGCGAGTTTTGGCGAGGAGATCACGGACTTCGTTCGTTTTGCTATTCCCAAGCCGAAGGTTTCCGGGAACACGGTCAAGGGGATCGTTCTGCGCGTGGATAATTTTGGCAACCTGATTACAAATGTGACGGCGGAAATTGTGCCTGCGCTGATTACGCCGGATGCGAAATTTACGATTCGTGTTGGTAACGCTGCGGTGACGAAAATCGTTCCGACTTTTGCGCAAGGCACGGCGGCCGAGCCGTTCGCGATTATCGGGTCGAGCGGGTACGTCGAGATTTGCGTGAATAAAGGCAGCGCGGCTCGAGCGGTAGGGGCGGGGCGCGGGGCAGAAGTCACCATGGAGCTAGGCTAGCAACGACTCACACGGCGGACGCGTGTGCTTAATCCTCGGAACAAATCTTCAGCGGACCAGAGTCGTGACGATCAAGTAGGCGCGCATGTGCGGGTCCATCCAGTCGCGCAGTGCGTCGCCTAGAAGATTGAACGCGAGGACAGCGGTCATTACCGCTAGCGCTGGAAAGATTACGAGATGCGGCGCGTCGAATAAGTGGCCGCGTGCGTCGTTCAGCATGGCTCCCCAGCTTGGCATCGGCGCAAGAACTCCCACACCCAAGAAACTTAGAGTGGATTCAGCGAGAATCGCGCCAGCCATGGCGATAGTCGCTTGCACGAGCACGGGCTGCAAAATATTCGGCAGCAAGTGACGCAGGAGAATGCGAGCGTCAGACGCACCCACGGAGCGAGCTGCCAGGACGTATTCCATTTCTTTGGCTTGCAGAATTTGAGCGCGAGCGAGACGGGCGTAGCCGGCCCAGCCGGTGACGACTAGCGCGAGAATAACTTTGCCCAATCCTGGACCAAGAAAAGCAGCGAAGGCGATGGCCAGGAGAATCCCCGGAAATGAAAGAAAAGCGTTAATCAGAACTATATTCACGAGGCGGTCGAGCCAGCCGCCAAAATATCCTGCGAGAGCGCCTATCGCAAGCCCCACGATTCCTGCACCTAGCACCACGCTTACGCTGACGATCATCGAGACGCGCGCGCCGTAAATGATACGCGAAAGAATGTCGCGGCCTAGCTCGTCGGTTCCCATCCAGTGCGCGAGGCTGGGCGCTTCAAGACGTGCGGGAAGGTTTTGCGCCGTCGGGCTAGCGGGCGCGATCCACGGAGCTCCCAGCGCGATGATGACGAGAAGCAAGGTCAGCGCTACTCCCCAGCGCCCCGGGCCACTTTGGCGAAGAAAATCGCGCAGGCCGTTCATTCGAATCGCACCCGCGGGTCCGCCAACGCGTAAACCAAATCGGTTAGGAGATTTACGAAAACGTAAGACACGGCAATCATCAGAATGCAACCCTGTAACAAAGGATAATCGCGCGCGCCGATGGCTTGGACGGCGAGGCGTCCGATTCCAGGCCAGGAAAAAATGGACTCGGTGACGATAGTGCCGGCGAGCAGCGTGCCGAATTGCAATCCGAGGATGGTGATGATTGGAATCAGCGCGTTGCGAAAGGCGTGGCGGAAGAGAACGGCGGACTCCGAGAGTCCTTTGGCGCGCGCGGTACGAACGTAGTCGCTGGAAAGCTCTTCGATCACCGAAGTGCGCACCATGCGGGTGAGAATTGCTGCGAGCGCCGCGCCGAGAGTAACCGCCGGCAGAATCAGATGCGGCAAACCGCCGCGGCCGGAAACAGGAAGCCAGCCGAGTATTACGGAGAAGACGAGAATCAGCACAGGGCCGAGCGCGAAATTCGGCACGGAAAGCCCAAACAAGGTGAAAACGCCGACGGCGTGATCAGCCGACGTTCCACGACGCTGGGCAGCGAACAAGCCCGCGGGAATTCCGATTCCGACGCAGACGAGCAAGGCCACAAAAGCGAGTTCGAGCGTGGCGGGATAATGCGAAATCACAACTTGCAGCACGGGCTGTTGAAAGCGAAATGATTCGCCGAGGTCGCCGTGCGCGATGCCCTCGAGGTAGCGCCCGTATTGCACCGGAAGAGGCAGGTCGAGGCCGAGCGTGTGGCGAAGCTGCTGCAGATCGTCCGCGCGCGCGCCTTCGCCCAACATTTGCGCAACGGGATCGCCGGGAACGATGTGCGCGAGCATAAAAACCATGGTGAGGATGAGCCAGAGCGCGGGGATAGCGAGCAAGAGACGGAATGAGAGATAGCGGATCATTTTCCGCGACGCGCTTTTGCAGCGACCTTCTTTTCGGGGCGCGGTTCCGGAGACGCTTCCGGAGATACGGCGAACATATTTTTCTGCTCGACGGTTGGCGCTGCGGGCGTTTCGGCGGCGGGGGCTGCTGCACTCGCAGCCGCGGCATTCGCGGCCGGTACGCTCAACGATTTGATTTTAACGCGCGACACGCGGCGATGTTCCATTTCCATCACGGTGAAACGAAAACCGTCCGCTTCGAAACTTTCTCCACCGCGCGGGATGAAGCCGAGCCGGTTCAGGACGAAGCCGCCGATCGTTTCGTAAGAAGGATCGTCGGGCAGGATGATGTTGTATTGCGTCTCCAGGTCACGCACTTTTATCGCGGCGTCAAAAATCATTCCGCCGTCGGGCAAAAGCAGCGGGTGCTCGACTACGTCGAACTCATCGTGAATTTCGCCGACCATTTGCTCGAGAATGTCTTCCAGCGTGGCAAGCCCTAGAATGCTGCCGAATTCGTCAACCACCATCGCAAGACCGGTGCGCCGCGAGCGAAACTCGACCAAAAGTTCGCTGACAGGCTTCGTCTCCGGGACGATGAGCACGTCGCGCAACATGCTGCGGAGCTGGAATTCCACGGGAGGAAGATGCTCTTCGGCGCGGCGCGCGCGGTCGAGCAGGATCCATATCATGTCTTTAATGTGCACGAAGCCTAGGAGATGATCGAGCGAGCCTTCGTACACGGGGATGCGCGAACGCTGGGTGGTGGCAAACATCCTCATGGTGTCTTCCACATTGGCTTCGACGGGAAGAGCATGCACATCAGGACGCGGCACCATCACTTCGCGCACCTCGACCTGATGCAGCTCCATGGCAGCTTGAATAAACTTCACTTCGGCCGCGGGCAGCAGGCCGCGATCCTGCGCCTGCTGGATCATCACTTGCAGCTCTTCGGTGGAACGCACCAGCGTGTGGCTGTGCGGAGATACGATGCCCAGCGCGCCGACAATTTTTTCGGCGAAGCCGTCCAGCAGATCGATGGCCCAGCGAAACGTGTTTAGAAACCAATGAAACGGGCGCGCGATAATCAACGCGACACGTTCAGCGCGCGCCAGGCTCAGGCTTTTCGGAACCAGCTCGCCCAAAACTACCTGAAGGACCGTGAGCAGGCCGAAGGCGATGACGAGCGCCACGCCGTGCGCGATCAAGGCGGCCCACGGGCGCGGAATCGCTTCGACCAGCGGACTTAGAATTCCGGCCAGCGTGATTTCGCCGAGATACCCTAGCGAGAGGCTGGCAAGCGTGATTCCAACTTGCACACCCGAGACCACCCGACTGAGATCGCTGAGAAGCCCTTCAACGATTTTGGCGCGCGCGTCACCGTCTTCGACGAGCTGGCGGACGCGCGATTGTCGTACGGCGACGAGAGAAAATTCGGCGGCGGCGAAAAACGCGTTCACGCCGACGAGAGCGAGGACGGCAAAGAGGTGCAGAGCTACCATGCGGGCGCGTCCTCAAGAATCAGGCGCACAGGTCGCACGAACTCCTGGCGCAGAGCGGCACTCGCGCACGTGCAAGATAATGGAGGGACGGATGAGCCAGCCATCATTCGGAATTTTAGCAAGACGCGCGCCTCAACGGGAGAAATCCGAAATTCGATGCGCCATCCCTGACATCCCTCACGAGGCCTTGTTGGCGTTCTGGGACGTGCGCTAGAATGCTCCTGGACGTAAATGTTAGAACGCGCTTTTAGCGTAGCGCGACCGAGGAAGAATGAGTCCAGTGCCGAATAAAGCAGCACCCGCACCCGCGTCCGCAGGGTCATCGCCCAAAGGCGACTTCGAAAAATCGCTCGCGCGGCTGGAAGAAGTCGTGAAGCGGATGGAAGGCCCTGATTTATCTCTCGACGAGGCGATGAAGCTTTTCGAAGAAGGCGTCACACTTTCGCGCGAATGCCAGAAGCAACTCGAAGAGGCCGAAGGGCGCGTGGAAATTCTGCTGAAGAAAGCGGACGGGAAAATCGTGGCTGAGCCGTTCAACGCGGACAACGGTCCGTCTCATAAGGCATAACTTGCCTGCGTTCTTCAATCCATTTTCCAGCATCGCGACGGGAAGCGCATGAGCGCACCGGATTTTTTCCAGCAGGACCACGCCGCGATTGAGGCCGGGCTCGAAAAGCTCTTGCCGGCCGATTCCACGCCGCCCGCCTCCATTCATACCGCCATGCGCTACAGCGTTTTCGCCGGGGGCAAACGCATTCGGCCTATCCTGTGCTACGAATCCGCGAAGCTTTTCACTGCGGATGCGTTTGGTGCCATTCCCATTGGCTGCGCGTTGGAGTTCATTCATACGTACTCGCTGATCCACGACGATTTGCCCGCGCTCGACAACGATGATCTTCGCCGCGGAAAGCCGACGAATCATAAAGTGTTCGGAGAAGCTATCGCGATCCTCGCCGGCGATGCGCTGTTGACGCTCGCGTTTCAAACGCTAGCAAACTCGGCAATCGAGCCCGCGCGGCGGGTTCGCGTGATTTCTGAAATTGCCGCTGCCGCGGGAACCGTCAATGGAATGGTCGGCGGGCAGGTTGCGGACATCGAAGCGGAAAAAAAGGCCGCGGACGCCGCTATGCTGGAATATATCCATCGCTCGAAAACGGCGGCCTTGATTTGCGGCTCGATTGTGGCAGGCGCAATCGCAGGCGGCGCAGCGGATGAAGACGTCGAGCGGCTGCGGCGTTTTGGCGAACACATTGGATGGGCGTTTCAAGTGGTGGACGACATCCTGGATGTTTCGGAATCGTCCGCGTCGCTGGGGAAAACTGCTGGCAAGGATCAAGCGCAACAGAAAGCGACTTATCCGGCGTTGTACGGCCTAGAAAAATCACGCGCAATTGCCGCGGAACTCGAAACCAAAGCTTTACGCGAGCTGGATTTTTACGGGGAACGCGGAACGCGGCTTCGGCAAGTGGCACAATTTCTGGTTGCGCGCCGCAATTAGGCCCGTCGCTGAAGAGCCGCTTATGAAATCCCACCCAACGCGCCACCAAGCAGCGACCGATGTTACGCAGAAAAAATCCCGGCCGGGAAAATCGCGTCTCGATGTATTGATTGCAGAACGCGGGCTGGCGCCTTCGCGCGAACGGGCCCAGGCGCTCCTTCTCGCCGGAAACGTGCTCGTTAATGGGCAAAAAATGGAAAAGCCCGGCTCGCAAGTGGCGACGGATGCGCAGATTGAAATTATCGGCGAGACTTTGCGCTACGCGAGCCGCGGGGGCTTAAAACTTGAAGGTGCGCTGGAAGATTTCGGCGTAAGCCCGCGGGACAAAGTTTGCGCGGACATCGGTAGCTCTACCGGCGGCTTCACAGACTGTTTGTTGCAACATGGCGCGCTACGCGTTTATGCGGTGGATGTGTCCGCGGACCAATTGGACTGGAAGCTGCGCAAGGACCCACGGGTAACTACGATCGAGTGCAATGCGCGTTATCTGCGAAGCGAAGATATCGCCGAACGGGCCTCGCTGGTTACCATGGACGTTTCATTCATTTCAGCGACGAAGGTATTGCCGGCGATCGTTCCGGTGGGGGCGGCCAACGCGGATTTTTTGATTCTGATCAAGCCGCAGTTCGAGCTGGAAAAACGCGAGGTGGGCAGAGGCGGAATCGTGCGTGACGCTGCTCTGCATCAAAAAGCTATCGAGCGCGTGACGGCATCAGCGGCCGAGTGTTCCCTTGAGATTCTTGGAGTTCGTCCAAGCCATTTGACCGGCGCCGAGGGCAATCAGGAGTTTTTTCTCCACGCCCGCGCACGCGGGTAGAGTAGAATTTGCGTCCAAACCTATGATTCGCACTGCTGGCATTATCTGCAAACCGGTCAAAGAAATGGTCACGTCGGTGGTTCCGCCGCTGACTGAATGGCTGCAAGCTCGGAAGATCGAAGTGTTTGTGGACGAGGAAACGAAAAGTTGTATCCACACCAGTTCTCAGGCGTTCGCACGCGAGGCGTTGGGCCAGAAAGTAGACCTGATTATCGTACTCGGCGGTGACGGCACACTTCTTTCCGCGGCGCGCGCGCTTCACGGACAAAACGTTCCCATTCTGGCGGTTAATCTGGGCGGCCTCGGATTCCTTACCAGCGTTACTCTCGATGAGCTGTATCCGCTTCTCGAGCAGGTGTTGAAGGGAGAGCATCGCATCGGAGAACGCATGATGCTCGAAGCGGAAATTTTGCGAAGCGGAAAAGGCGCTCAACGAGAACGAGCGTTGAATGAAGCGGTGGCAAACAAGGCGGCCCTCGCGCGCATGCTCGATTTCGACGTTTTTGTGGACACGCGCCACGTGGGACGCTATCGCGCGGACGGAATTATTGTGGCGACCCCGACGGGTTCGACGGCTTATTCACTCGCTGCGGGAGGACCGATTATTCAGCCGGATCTCGATGCGTTTGTGATTACGCCGATCTGCCCGCACATGCTGACGAATCGCCCGCTGGTGATTCCGGATACGTCGCGAGTGGAGTTGGACTTTACGGCGGCGGACGAGCCGGTGTACTTGACGCTCGACGGGCAGACTGGATTCCAGCTCGAGCCCAGGGATCACGTGGTCATTACCAAGTCTTCGTCCAAGGTGAAGTTCGTGCGGCCTCCGCGAAAGACGTACTACGAAGTATTGCGCAGTAAGCTTCGGTGGGGAGAACGCTGAGGTGTGAGTCTAAGGACTTCCTGGATGGGTGGTTGCTCCCGAGGTGTAGAGCAGATTCCTCGCTTCGCTCGGAATGACAGATCGGGCGCGTTGCGCCAGTCGGGATGATGATCCTGGTCGGATCGTTATTTCACTTTCAACACGACGAGGGTGCGGTCGTCAAACGCGTGGCGGCCGTCTGAGAAAGTGTCGACCGCTTCCAAAATGCGATCGGCGATGCCGTCGGCCGGCAATTCGTGATTTTCTAAAATGAGCGCTCCCAGCCGGTCGTGGCCGTAAAATTCCAAGGTCGCCGGATTCTGCGTGTCGCCGATGCCGTCGGAGTAAAAAACCACGATGTCGCCCGCGTTTAGGATGTAACTTTTCTGGTCGTACACAGCGGTTTCAAACATGCCGAGCGGAAAACCTTCCAGCGGGATACGTTCGCAGCGGCCGTCGTGATACAGGAAAGGTTGCTCCTGGCCGGCGTTTGCGACGCGCAGCTTGTGACGCCCGCGATGCCACGTTGCAAAACATAAGGTCATGAAGCGGCCTTCGATTCGGCGGTCACCGAGAAAGCCGTTGATGGCGCTGAGCATGTCGGCGGGACGATGTTTTTGCGGACCCAAACTTCGAAGCGTTCCGATTGCGACAGCGCCGTAGAGCGCGGCGGCGCTTCCCTTCCCGCTGACATCTCCCATCGCAATGGCCAATTCCTGAGGACCGTAACGCAGAAAATCGTAGAGGTCGCCGCTAAGTTCCCGCGAAGAAACCACGCGCGCAGCGATATCGAGGCCGAACTCCGGCCCAGGCAAACGAGGCAACAGCGCGCCTTGGATGCGGCGCGCGGCGCTCAAGTCGCGCTCCATGCGCGCTTCGTCACGCGCTACCTGTTCGTAGAGCCGCGCGTTTTCGATGGAGACGGCGAGATGCGCGGCGAGAATCGAAAGCGCCTGAACGTGATCGGGAGTGAAATAGTTGAGCTGCGGACTTTCCAGATCCATCACACCGATGACGCGGTCTTTATAGACCATGGGCACGGCCATTTCGGAGCGGGTCTCGGGATTCACCATCAGATAGCGCGGATCGAGCTTTACGTCCGGAACCACTACGGGACGCCGGGTGGACGCGGCCGCGCCTACGATTCCTTCGTGTCCCGGCACGGCGTATTTTTCCTGGGTGCGCTGGCCGAATTTCACAGTGACGCGATGGTGAAACAGCTTGTCGTTCTCGTCGTAAAGCAAAATGGAAAAAATCTGGTAATCGATCAGGCGCTTGGTGAGTTCCGCGGCGCGGCGCAGGACTTCTTCGACGGAGAGCGAAGAGTTCGCTTCGCGGGCCACTTCATTTATAAGCAACAGCGTTTCGGATTGATTTTTTTCGTGCTCGAACAGCCGGGCATTTTCGATGGCTCCGGCAATGCGGCTGGCGACCAGGGCGAGGATGTTCTGCTGGTCGCGGGTGAAATAATCGACCTGGCTGCTTTCGATATCGAGGACGCCGATTACACGGCCGCGCACAATCAGCGGAACGGCCAATTCGGATCGGACCGCGTCGAGCGCGTTCAAATACCGCGAATCCTTGCGAACGTCGGCGACGCGGATCGGCTGGCCGGTGGCCGCAGCGGAACCAATGATTCCCTCGGCCATGGGAATTCGCCAGTACTTCACCACTTCCGGGCGGTGACCGATGGCAAAGCGAAAATACATCTGGTCGGTCCCCTCTTCGGGCAACACGACGGCGAATATTTCGTAATCGATCAGCCGCTTGATTTGCGCCGCAGCGCCGGCGAGCACTTCGTCCAAGTTCAGCGAGGCGTTAATTTCCTCGCTAATCTCGGCGAGGATCGCGAGAGTTTCCGCGGGGAGTTCGAGCTTCGGATTGAGGCCTGTAGATTCCATTTTTCTATGGATGGAGCGCCTCGGCCCCCGCCAAGGTAGTCGCAATGACCGCGTGCAGCAAGAACCAATTCGCGCGCCGCGAGTGGCGCAATCGATTAATTATATCAGGCGAACGAGGGTTGCTCGGGGCAGAAATCCGGACAATTCAGCGCACTCAATATTTGCCGCTCGCGCCGGATGAATCAGCGCCGGCGACGGGATGCGCGCCGCGGAGTTGTTCAATGATCTTCACGCCTGAGCTCGTTCCGATGCGCGTGGCACCCGCTTCCACCATTTTTCGCAATTCCTCCAGCGTGCGCACGCCTCCGGCGGCCTTGATTCCGGTGCCGCTGCCGACAGTCTCGCGAATCAGGCGGACATCTTCCACCGTGGCGCCTCCGGGGCCAAAACCAGTGGAAGTTTTGACGAAGTCGGCACCGGCTTTCTTGGCCAGCAGCGAGCCTCGAACTTTTTCTTCGCGGGTCAAGAGTCCCGTCTCGAGAATTACCTTGCACAGCGCACCCGCGCGATGGCTCGCGTCCGCAACTCCGCGAATGTCCGCTTCCGCGAGAGCTTCCTGGCCGGATTTTAGCGCGCCGACATTTATGACCACATCGATTTCCTGCGCGCCGGCTTTGAGCGCTTCTCCCGCTTCAAATTCCTTTACGATCGGAAGCGTCGCGCCGAGAGGAAACCCAACCACGGCGCAGACGTGAACTTCCGTTCCGCGCACGAGTTCGGCAGCCTGCGAAACATTCCAGGGATTCACGCATACGGATGCAAAACCGTAATCGATGGCTTCCTCGCATAGCCGCTGAATGTCTTCGCGCGAAGCTTCGGGCTTCAGCAGCGTGTGGTCGATCAACCGCGCGATTTCGGACTCTCTTTGCGGCATGTTATTCCGTGGGAAGGCTGAGAATGCATACGTCTTTTAAGTTGCGGTAGCGCTCTGCATAGTCTAGGCCGTAGCCAACCACAAACTCATTTGGGATCTTGAAGCCGATATAGTCCGCCTTTACATCTTTAATCCGGCGCGAAGGTTTATCGAGGAGAGCAGCTACACGCAAAGTCTTTGGTTTCCTCTGCTGCAAAATGCGCAAGAGGTAGCTCAGAGTTAGGCCGGTGTCCAGTATATCTTCGACCACCACAACGTTGAGGCCCTGGATGCTGCTGTCGAGATCTTTTAGGACGCGCACCTGGCCGGAAGATTGCTTTCCTTTGCCATAGCTGGACACTGCGATGAAATCGATTGAAGTATCGAGGCTGAGTTCGCGGACAAGGTCGGAGAGAAAAATACACGCGCCTTTCAGCACTCCGACGATATGGACGCGCTCTCCCTTGAAATCTTTGGTGATTTGATGTGCGACCTGGCGAACGCGTTTTTGAATCGCAGAGCGGCGGATTAAGACTTTCAGTTTTTCCCGTCCCGCTGCGACTGGCATTTTGGTTTCGCCCCGCTGAGAAGGCGGCTACTCTATCGCACGGCAATAGGATTGACAAGGCGGTGCGGGCGTCTCGGCGAGTAGGTTCCGCAACTCAGCCACCGGTTTATCACGAAGAAAACTGCGGTCCCGCCACCATCATTCGCCGGCAACCTGGAGATACAATCTAAGCATGAAACGACTACTTGTTGTGGCTCTTGCTCTCGTAGTTCCTTTTGCGGGCATGGCCCAAGAACGAAAAACCGCCGTATCCGTAACGCACAAGGGACAAGATCAGATTGGCTCCCTGTTTGTCGCAGCCTTCAATCAAGAACTTTTGCATTCTGCTCGCTACGAACCTATGGCCAGTGAAGGGGCCAAGAATGGCCTCAGGTTCTATGTCGATATCACTACAGTTGATGTGGCCACGGATGTTCCAAAGCGAGGCCAGAACTCTGCAATATCTGTAGTAATTGAAGAAATGGGATTTCCGAACAGTTTTCCTGTTCCCGACATGTGGTATCACAAATTGGTCATAGTCGATCGTAAAACGGCGGAGAAAGTCGCTAAGGAGCTCCTGGGGGATCTGGACGCGGCGTGGTGTAACCACATCACGAATTCTGTGGGTGGCTGCCCAAAGGAAAACTTATAGTGTCTGTTGTAGGCGCATTGGAGCGATTCTGCGGCAAACGTTAGCAGGCGGGCCCAGCGCACGTTATCGGACGGAAAGGACCGAGTTTATGGAGGCGGACAAATTGCCGGAGCCTTGGTTGCGCGGCACGTTGGCTGAGATGCCGGCGGTGCCGCGGGCTGTGTTGCACGCGCTGGAGCTTGCTGAGGAAGATTTGAAGCGATGGTGCGGGGGGCTGAGCGATGCGGAGTTGGACGCGCGACCGGCGGGGATCGCGCCGGTGGCGTTTCATCTGCGGCATATTGCGCGGAGCATTGACCGGCTGCTGACTTATGCGGAGGGGAAGCAACTGAACGACGCGCAAATAGCGGCGATGAAGAGCGAATTGGATGCTGGCGCGAAACGCGAGGAATTATTTACAGAGTTGGATACGGCGCTGCGCAGCGGAGAGGCTCGAATTCGCGCGTTCGACGTTGCGCGGCTCAATGAAACACGCGTGGTAGGCAAAAAAGAATTGCCGACTACACTGGGCGGCTTGCTGGTTCACGTGGCGGATCATACGCAGAGGCACGTGGGGCAAGCGGTGACGACTTCGAAGATCGTGTTAGCGCAACGCAGCTAGTCAGCGGCAGTAGCAGCAGACTTTGCCGCAATCGCGGGCGCGCGATGCTCCGTAGGTTTCGGCGCGGGCGCGGCCGGCTTCGAATGATCGAATTGAGCTGACTCAGTGGACCCTTCGAGCGCGGTGGTGGAAGCGGTGCCGCTGGTAATCACTTGCTGGACCGCGTCGAAATATCCGGTGCCGACGAATCGCTGGTGCTTCACGGCTTCGTAGTCGTGGTTCCGCTCGGAGTCGAATTCCTTCTCTTGCAGCTCGCAGTAGGCGGTCATGCCGCTCTGTTTGTAGGTGCGGGCGAGATCGAACATGGTCAAATTGAGCGCGTGGAAACCCGCCAGGGTGATGAACTGGAATTTGTAGCCCATGGACGCGAGCTCGCGTTGGAATTTAGCGATAGTGGCGTCATCGAGATTCTTTTTCCAATTGAACGAAGGCGAACAATTGTAGGCTAGCATTTTGTCCGGGAACTTTGCGTGAATGCCTTCGGCAAACTTGCGGGCTTCCGCGAGATCCGGCTTGGAAGTTTCGCACCAGAGCAAATCCACGTAGGGGGCATACGCCAGGCCGCGGGCGATGGCGGAATCAGTGCCGCCGCGAATACGGAAGAATCCTTCGGCGGTGCGTTCGCCGGTGATGAATTCGCGGTCGCGCGGGTCGATGTCGCTGGTGAGAAGCGTGGCGCTATCGGCATCCGTGCGCGCCATGAGCAGGGTGGGAACGCCCATCACGTCCGCTGCTAGGCGGGCCGCCACCAATTTGTGAATGGCTTCGATTGTCGGCACCAGAACTTTTCCCGCGAGATGGCCGCACTTTTTAGCCGAAGACAATTGATCTTCAAAATGGACGCACGCGGCGCCCGCTTCGATCATGGCCTTCATCAATTCAAAGGCATTTAAGTTGCCGCCAAAGCCCGCTTCGGCGTCTGCGATCATGGGAGCGAACCAATAGGTGTCGTCCTTCGCTTCGGCGTGATGAACTTGGTCTGCGCGCATCAGAGCCTGGTTGATCCGGCGCACGAGACTTGGAACGCTGTTGGCGGGGTAGAGACTTTGGTCCGGGTACATGTGACCGGAATCGTTGGCATCGGCGGCGACTTGCCAGCCGCTGACGTAAATCGCTTTCAAGCCGGCCTTGACCTGTTGGACCGCTTGATTGCCCGTCATGGCGCCCAATGCCGGAACGAACTCTTCTTCGTGCAGCAATTTCCAGAGGCGCTCAGCGCCCAGTTTCGCCAGGGTGTGCTCGACGTGAACCGAACCGCGCAATTTTTCGACGTCGGCGACGGGATACGGGCGAGTGATGCCCTTCCAACGGGGATTCGTTTCCCAGTCCATGCCGTGGTTTGAGGAATTGCCGTTCGAAGAAGTTCCGTTGCTGGCCATTTGTGTCGCCTCACTTTGACTAAATTTTGCGGAAGAGAATCGTCTCTGCTGGGGCCTCAGCTCTGTGACTTTGCAGGCAAAAACATTGCGCCGCGCGGAGCCATGCGTCAACAGACGCGAGTGTGAGGCAATCGAGGCTATCAGTCAAACTGATTGTCATTATCATATTGATAGAATTCCGTTATCGGTTCCAGTACAATCGTTCTACTGGAAATTCCGTAGAGGGGTACTGATGGAAATCGACCAGATAGAAACATTTCTAGCGGTGGTGACCTACGGCGGATTTCATCGCGCAGCGGGAGCGTTGCGCGTGAGCCAGCCCGCGGTCAGCGCGCGCATTCGCGCTCTAGAAGATTCGCTCGGCGTAAAACTCTTCACCCGCGTGCATTCCAACGTCTTGCTATCCGCTGCCGGGAAGGCGCTGAGGCCGGTTGCCGAGCAATTGCTGCGGACGGTCGCGCTGGCAAGACAAGCCGTGCATGTATCGCAGCCTTCCGAAGGCGGAGTATTGAACATCGCCGCGGCTCTATCCATCTGCACATATTTTTTGCCCGACGTCATGAAGGAGTACCAATCGAAGAATCCTAGAGTACTGGTGAACCTGCGCTCGGGGACTTCCCTGCAGGTGTTAAAAATGGTGCTGGACGGCGAAGCCGATATCGGCGTGGCACGCTCGCTGCATCATCCGGAAGTGGAAACCACGACGTTGCGCGACGATCCGCTGATTCTCGTCGGACACCCGGCACACGCGGCGGCGCAACAAAGCCGGGTGCGCCTGGAGGAGACGGAGTCGTGGCCGCTGATATTTTTCGACCGCGGATCGAGCGACTGGACTCTAAGCCAGGGCCTCTTTCGGCGCGCGGGACTGCTGCCAAACGTGGTGCTGGAAGTGGAAACGATTGAAGCGGCGAAGAAAATGGTGGAGAGCAAACTGGGGCTCAGCTTCCTTCCGCAGATTGCGGTAACCACGGAGCTTAGACGCGGCAAGCTCGTGGCGATTGAAATCATCAACGCGGAGCCGCTGCGCCGGAACCTGGATGTGATTCATCCACGGCACCGCGCGCTTTCTCGAGACGCGCAAGCGTTTCTGCTTCTATTGCAGAGCGCCGCTGCAACGCCTGTGCCTTTGACCAAGAAGGTATGGAAACCACGGAGTGTACGAGCGAAGAAGACCGGAAATCCGCGCTCGCGATAGGTGTGATGGGCTAGGTTCCAGTCAGATACCAAGGCAGATTAATGATGGCGACGTTTTGATTTCCCCGAAGAAGCATGAGCCCTTTCAAGAGTTCTCCGCGATTGCTCTGCAGGAAATAGTGATACCAATGAAGTTCAATCAATTCAGGGACGATCAGGACGATCTGCCGATCAGGATTTTCGACCTGCAGCGTTAAGACGTAATCCACGACGGGCGTAATCACGAGCCGATATGGTGATTGCAGCTCGACATATTTCGGCACCGGCAACGCGGCTCGACGGGCCGGCTCTTCGACCAGCGCGGTCCACTCGCCCTTAATCTGTTCCTTCTCCTCTTCCCTGCACACGTGAACGGCATGGATGTCTGCGGAAATTGTTAATGCGAATTGAAGCGCCTTCTGGACCGGCTTGCTCCACCTGTAAATCGGCAAAACAACCAGCGGCGGCTTGACTGGCGTGATTTCCAAAGGCGCCCGAGTGAGTATTTCATCTTCAACGCGCACAAAATAACGTTTTACCGCCATCATCAGCAAAAGCAGGGCGGGAATAAGCACCGCAGTAACCCAAGCGCCTTCGACGAATTTTGCAACCAGAACGACGATTACTGTCGCTCCGGTAGCGACGGCTCCCAGCCCGTTGACGAACATACTTCGGCCCGAGCCGCGGCCTTTGTTCTTTCTCCAGTGGGCCACCATTCCAGCTTGCGAAAGCGTGAAAGCGAGGAAAGCGCCGACGGCGTAAAGCGGAATGAGACTGTTTGTGACACCGTGAAAAACAACCAAGAGGCAGCCAGCGAGAATTGCGAGGAAGTAAACGCCTTGCGAATACACCAAGCGGCGCCCGCGAAGGCTGAAAGAATCCGGTAGATAGCCGTTCAATGAAATCGCGCGGCACAATCGCGGGAAGTCAGCAAACGCAGTATTCGCCGACAAGGCAAGGACAAGGAGAACGGAACTGATGGTGACGTAGTAAAAAACTCCGCGGCCCGCGACTGCCGCTACGATCATAGACAAAACGCTCTGATATCCCGGCAGCCCCGGGTCGGTGGCCGCGATGTGGTAAGCGCGGACGAGATAAGCGATCCCGGCAAGCATGACCATTAAGAGGGCGATAATGATCGTGAGAACGCGGCGAGCTGTGTCCACAACCGGCTCACGAAATGCGCGAACGCCGTTGCTAACGGCCTCCACGCCGGTCATGGCCGTGCAGCCATTGGAAAAAGATTGCAGCAACAACCAGACGCTGGCTGCGGCGACTCCGGAGGAGGGCGCCGCGGGCGGCATGGCGACTGGAACCGGATGTCCGCCCGACACGATCGATTTAAAAACCCCGAAAGCCAGCGCCGCGAGCAAAGTCCCGATAAACAAGTAGGTGGGGACCATAAAAATAATGCCGGCTTGGCGCATTCCCCGCAGATTGATAACTGTGATGAGAACCAAAATGCCCAGACACAGTAGAGTCGTATGCGGCAGAAGATTTGGAAGCGCGGAAACGAGCGCGCCAACTCCTGCAGAAATGCCGACGGCGACGGTCAAGATGTAGTCAATCATCAGCGCGGAGGCTGCCAGCAATCCCGCGAACACGCCAAGATTTTCCGAAGCAACCGTGTACGAGCCTCCGCCCCCCGGATACGCCGCGATTGTTTGGCGGTAAGAAAAATAGACGATGGCCAGCAGAATGACGATGCTGGTGCTGATGGGAACGATGTAAGCGATCCCGGCAGCGCCCAGTGGAATCAAAAGCGTGAGCGCAGCTTCCGGCCCGTACGCGGCCGAACTCAGCGCATCCAATCCGAAAATGGGAATGCCGGATGTGACGCCGAGCTGCTCGGCTCTCTCGTCGGATGCAGCCAGCGGCTTACCGAAACAAATATCCAGAAGGTTCATCGTTCCTCGAGGCCGTACATTTCGCAGAGCTCAAATTAGCATGCCAGATTAATTTGTCTAGGCCGAGAAAGGAATCGCAAAAATGCGTGGCCGTCGAGCTGTTTCATTGGTGGTTCGTATTGTCGGGCGACGTGTTTGTTGCAGTTATAAAACATCTGTGTGAATACCTCGCAGAGGGCCAAGAATCGCGTTAGACTCTTGTGAATAAGATTCTCCATGCACTGATTCGCACATTTGGTGGCTCCCTTGGGTAAAATGCACGGCCAGGGGACGCGGGGATCGACTGGAAGTTGCATTATGCAGACGTAGGTCAAACCTCCCAGGAGGGTCTTTACGTGCGCGATAGGATTGCAGTTCTTTCAGTTTCACTTCTTCTGTTAGTTCTCTTCGGCGCCTGCGGCGGAAGTAGCCACAGCTCATCGCACAACGAAGTACCGGTCGTGGTCTCGATCTCCGACCAGGCATCCAACGTCGGGGTCTTGTCGTTTGATATTCAGGTCACGAGCGCGTGTTTGGTTACGAGCGCATTTGCAACGGATTGCACCGGAGCGCAAAGCCTGCTTCCCGACGCGCCTATGAACGTGCAGATCGCGAACATGCAGACGCCGCTGCAATCTGACGCGCTGGCTACCACCAATGTGCAAGGCGGCAGCTACACCGGCATCGTGGTCACGTTCGGGACTGCCAGCGTATCGGTCAACGTCGATCCGAACACGACAGCGGCGGACACCGCGACGCCTCCAAACTCGTGCACAGCGGGAGCAACGCCAAAGATCTGTGAACTTTCTCCCAGCTTTACGTCGAGTTTCGTAAGCCTGCCCTTTTCCAAGGCGGCTAAATTTTCGGCGGGCCAACCCACGAGTGTCTCGATAGAATTCAGCGTGGCGGACTCTTTGGTAGGCACGACGGCGGGAAATACCACTACCTTTACGATTACTCCGATTCTCGCGGCGGGTGTCAGCACCATCCCGGGTTCCGGCGGCAGCCTCATCGACATTAGCAACGTTACCGGGCCGGTGACGAATATCGTGACCACAAGCTTCACTTTAACGGACTCCGCGACAGGGCAGCCCGTGACTGTTGCCACGTTCTCCGGCACTACCACATTTAACGGCTTTTCTAACTGCAATACGAACAACCTGGCGTGCCTTCAAGTGGGCCAGATCGTTACCGTCGATTACGCCGTCAGCGACTCGAATCCGCTGGTGCTGTCGGCGTCGTCTGTTACAAACAATAACGGCTTTGAAAATGGACAAGCTTTCGAAGGCACGGTGGTGGCCACGACGCCGACCCCGATGGTTGTTGTGACGGCGGTGCTCGCGGGCAATACTCAGGGCGTGATCAACGGCGAAGTGCTTACGCTTGTGCCGCCCGGAACGAGTGCGGGCTTCTCGGTTGCGGTGCCGGCCGGGCAGACTCTGCCCACGAACGTTTCGTTCGCTGCAGCGGGCGATTTGGTAGTTGGTCAAAACGTGCTGATCGATTCAACCGGAGTGAATGACGGAGTCGTCACTGCGGACGCGATTGAGTTGGAACCGACTCAGTTTGATGGCACGGTTTCCAGTATTACGTCGCCGGATTTGACCGTCAACGGCCTGAATAATTTCTTCAACGACAATGGTATTACGTCCGTCGAAGTGCAAACGGGCACGCAAACGACGTACGGGGGAATTGTAGCGACGAGCGGTTTCAACGGAATAACCGTCGGTGACCAGGCCAACTTCGACGGCTTTTTGTTCAACGGCGGCGCGGGCCAAATCCCCGTCGTTTTCGGCGAGAATGTTTTTGACAACGCGAATGCCGGCGCAATGAAGAAACCAAACTAGATCCATTGCGAAGTTTGGACTCGCACCGTCATGAGTCCGTGCGACGTTTGCTTGTTTTGAATGGGATTTGGCTTGCGCACATTCGTGGATAGTTCAATCGCCTTTTCGAAGGATTCGTGGTCAGATATTTACAGTTCTTCCCCTCCGGTCTTAAATCAAGTGAGGTCTGCGTCCCCTTGGGCTGATTCGTGGCCTTGCTGAACAATATCAACGACATGCAACCCCTTTTTCGTCAATGGGAACGAAACGTAGTTTGTAACCAAATGCGTCTCTGAATCGTCCGAATAGAGACGGGCTTGCGGAGCTATTTCTGTGCTCGGACTGATCAGAGATGAGGTCCTGCTCAGGGCTTTGATTAAAAAGGAAAATCGAACAAAAGCCGGCATAAGTTATCATTGCAACCGGCCCGGCTGAGTAAAGGCGGTTCGGCTTACTTCACGAATCTGCTCATCACGGTGGCGCCAATCGGGTCACGTGGAAGACTGGAATCACTGTCAATAGCAGCGCTCGAACGGTTCAAGATCCTGTCCTGAAAAGAGGAACTGCAAATTGCCCGATAATCCGCCCAGTACACCGAACAATCCTAACGTCCCAAGTTCCGCCGGCGGTTCAAACACCCCCGGCACACCCAGCGCACCGGGCGGACCGAACGCACCAGTCACGATCAGCACCAAGGACTCTCCGAGCACCACGGCGACGGCTCCTCCAGCCGCGGCACCTCCGCCGCCAAAAACCCCTGCTCGCGTGGACGAGCGCCCGCGCAAAAGCCATCTATGGATTTGGATCGTCGTCATCGTCTTGGTGGTTCTCGTCGCGTTCTACTTTTATCACGAGCATGAGAAGGCGGTTGCGGCGGCCCAAGCTCAGGCCAAACAGCCTCGCCCTGGCGTTCCAATTCAAACGGCGACGGCGCGGACGGGCGACATTGGCGTGTACATCAATGCTCTGGGAACGGTTACGCCGGTGTATACCGCGACGATTACCAGCCGAGTGGACGGCCAAATCACAAACGTGGCCTACCGCGAAGGGCAAATGGTTAAGAAGGGAGATCTTCTGATCGAGATCGACCCGCGACCTTATCAGGCCGCGCTGACGCAGGCGCAGGGTACTCTGGCCAAGGACCAAGCCGTATTGAGCGAGGCGAAGATCGATCTGGACCGGTATCAGCAGGCGTACAGCCGAAACGCTATCGCAAAGCAGCAACTCGACGACCAGACGCAGACAGTCAAGCAGGATGAAGGCACGGTAAAGCAGGACGAAGGCACGGTCGCTACCGCGGCCACGAACCTCGATTACACCCGCATTGTCGCGCCGATCGAAGGGCGCGTGGGGCTCCGGTTAGTGGATCCCGGCAACATCGTTACTTCGGGCGCGACTACTGCGCTGGTCGTGATCACCCAACTCCAGCCCATTACCGTAATTTTCAGCGTAGCGGAAGATTATCTGCCGCAGATTCAGAAACAGTTGCGTGGCGGCGTAAAGATGCCGGTGGATGCGTTCGCTCGCGATCAAACGACAAAGCTGGCGACCGGCGTGCTTTTGACACTGGACAATGTGATCGACCAGACCACCGGCACCCTGAAGCTTAAGGCAATTTTTCAAAACCAGGATTTCGAGCTGTTTCCCAACCAGTTTGTGAACGCGAGATTGCTGGTGGATACGCAGCGCGGAGTGGTGTTGGTTCCCACCGCGGCTATTCAGCGCAACGCGCAGGGCGCCTTCGTTTACGTGATCGGCTCGGACAATACTGCAACTTTGCACACGGTCACCGTTGGCACCACGGATGGCAATACAGCAGCCGTGCAAAATGTGAACGCAGGCGACGTAATTGCGGTGAACGGGTTCGATAAGTTGCAAAACGGCGCGAAAGTGACGATCAACAACACTAGCGGCAGCGGCGGGAATAACGCAACCTCCGGCAGCCCCGCCAGTGGGGCAACCAAGAACAGTCCGGCGACCGCAGGCACGAAGCCCACCAGTACGCCCGGGGGAACTCATCAGTGAGCCCGTCCCGCCCATTTATTCTTCGGCCCGTGGCCACTTCGCTGCTAATGGCCGCGATTATGCTCGCAGGATTCGTGGGGTACTTGCAGCTTCCCGTTTCCGCTCTTCCGGAAGTTGACTATCCCATCATCCAAGTGGTGACGTTCTATCCCGGTGCGAGCCCGGATGTGATGGCGTCGGCGGTGACCGCTCCTCTGGAGAGACAGTTTGGCGAGGTGCCCGGTCTGAATCAGATGACCTCGACGAGTTCGGACGGAAGTTCGGTCATCGTTCTGCAATTCTCTCTGGATTTGAATATCGATGTCGCGGAGCAGGAAGTGCAAGCGTCAATCAACGCGGCGCAAAGCTATTTGCCAGCCGATCTTCCGGTTCCACCTGTCTACAGCAAGACCAACCCAGCGGATGCGCCGATTCTGACGCTGGCCCTGACTTCTTCCACTATCCCACTTTCGCAAGTGGAAGATTTGGCAGACACGCGCCTGGCGGAAAAAATCGCGCAAGTGACCGGCGTCGGCCTGGTGAGCATTAGCGGAGGACAGAAGCCCGCGGTGCGAATCCAGGTGAATCCGACGGCGCTGTCTTCCTACGGCATCAACCTGGAAGACGTCAGGACCGCGGTCCAGAACACGAGCCTGGATCTGGCCAAAGGCAATTTTGACGGGCCGCATCAGGATTATCAGATTGACGCGAACGATCAACTGCTGACCAGCAAGGATTTCCAGAACGTGGTTGTGGCCTACCACAACCAAAGTCCTGTCATTTTGTCGGATGTGGCGCGCGTGATTGACGACGTCGAGAACACGAAGCAAGCGGCCTGGATGAACACGACGCCCGCGGTGATTATGAACATCCAGCGGCAACCGGGCGCCAACATCATTCAAGTTGTGGACCGGGTGAAAAAACTTCTGCCGCTTTTGCAAAGTAACCTGCCCGCGTCCGTCAACGTAATCGTGCTTACCGATCGCACAACTACGATCCGCGCGTCGGTGCAGGATGTGGAATTCGAACTGATGCTTACCATCGCGCTGGTCGTGATGGTCATCTTCCTTTTCCTGCGAAACCTTGCCGCCACGGTTATTCCCAGCGTGGCCGTGCCGCTATCGATCGTGGGCACGTTCGGCGTGATGTACCTGGCAGGATATAGCCTGAACAATTTAACTTTGATGGCGTTGACAATTTCAACAGGCTTTGTGGTGGACGACGCCATCGTAATGATCGAGAACATCGTTCGCTTTATCGAAGAAGGCGATCCGCCGCTGCAGGCCGCGTTGAAAGGGTCGGAACAAATCGGATTTACCATCGTTTCGTTGACGATTTCCCTGATTGCCGTGTTGATTCCGCTGCTCTTCATGGGAGACATCGTCGGAAGGCTTTTTCGCGAGTTCGCGGTTACGCTCAGCGTAACCATCCTGGTGTCTGCGATCGTTTCTTTGACGCTCACGCCGATGATGTGCTCCAAGTTGCTCAAACATCAGCCGGAATCGCAGCGCGGGCGTTTCTATCAGGTATCGGAACATGCATTCGAGTCCGTCATCGCTTTTTACGGGCGAACGCTTAGATGGGTGCTGAAGCACCAGACTGCGACGCTGTTTGTCGCGCTTGCCACACTGGTTCTTACCGTTATCCTGTACATCATCGTGCCCAAAGGATTTTTCCCGGTGCAGGATACCGGAATCATCCAGGGGATTTCGGAAGCATCGCAATCAATTTCGTTTCCGGCTATGGCCCAGAAACAGCAGCAACTGACCGAAGTGATTTTGAAAGATCCGGCAGTCGACAGTCTTTCCTCATTCATCGGAATCGACGGGACCAACCAAACCCTGAACAGCGGCCGCATGCTGATCAATCTGAAACCGCTCAATCAGCGCAAGCTGAACGCGTCTGACGTGATCCGCCGTTTGCAGCCGAATTTGGCAAAGATCGAAGGAATCACGCTGTACATGCAGCCGGTCCAGGACATCACGGTGGACGATCGCGTAAGCCGCACCCAGTATCAGTACACTCTGGAAGATCCGGACTCGAATGAGTTGAATCTGTGGACTGCAAAGCTGGTGGACAAGTTGAAACAAATTCCGGAGCTGGAGGATCTCGCCACCGATCAGCAGACGCAAGGATTGGCGGCATCCCTGGTAATTGATCGCGTGACGGCTTCGCGCATGGGAATCACGCCGAACATGATCGATCAGACTCTCTACGACGGATTTGGACAGCGGCAAGTGGACACGATGTACACGCAACTGAACCAGTATCACGTAATCATCGAAACCATGCCGGAGTTTCAGAAAAACCCCAATAAGCTGCAAGACATTTACGTGCGGTCGGCCATTGCACCCTCAGCCACATCAACCGGGCCTTCCACTACGAGCAGCACTGCCACGAGCGTGGTGACCGCTTCGACAGCGACAGGCGGTTCTTCGGGAACACCCAGTCCATCCGCTTCTTCGTCGGCCCTGCCGAGTTCGGGCTCGGCGAACCCCACGGCCGTGGCCAGCACGAATGGAGCTGCCGTTCCGCTGAGCGCCTTTACGCATTTTGAATCCAAAACCGCGCCGCTTTCGGTAAATCACCAGGGACAATTCCCGGTGGTAACGCTGTCATTCAATCTGGCGCCGAACGCTTCTCTAGGTGAAGCGACCAAAGCGATCGAAAAAGCCCAGCAGGAAATCGGAATGCCGCTCAGCATTCAAGCCGCGTTTCAGGGTACGGCGGCATCGTTCCAGGCGTCGCTGAGCAACGAGCCGATATTGATTCTGGCGGCGCTCGTAACCGTTTACATCGTGCTCGGTATTCTTTACGAGAGCTACATTCATCCGCTCACAATTCTTTCGACGCTGCCTTCCGCAGGTGTCGGCGCGATTCTGGCTCTCTTGATTTGCGGATCCGAACTGAGCGTCGTTGCGCTGATAGGAATTATCCTGCTCATTGGAATCGTGAAAAAGA
Source organism: Candidatus Acidiferrales bacterium (assembly GCA_050012235.1). Taxonomy (GTDB): domain Bacteria; phylum Acidobacteriota; class Terriglobia; order Acidiferrales; family UBA7541; genus Palsa-295. Next base: position 49,354 of record JBEKHP010000019.1, read on the forward strand.
ACGGCATTATGATGATCGATTTCGCGTTGGAAGCGGAACGCAAGGAAGGCAAAAGCTCCGAGGAAGCGATCTACGAGGCTTGCCTGCTGCGTTTCCGTCCCATCATGATGACCACTATGGCTGCTCTGCTCGGAGGCCTCCCACTCGCGCTGGGCTCGGGAATCGGATCGGAGTTGCGGCGTCCTCTCGGCATCTCGATGGTAGGAGGCCTGCTGCTCAGTCAGGTGCTCACGCTCTATACCACGCCCGTCATTTACATCTACTTCGACCGCTTGGCAAAGAAGGTTTCGGCCTGGCGGACGGGACGCTCCGGACAAGGAGCCGCGGAGTCCGTGCCGGCGGATTAGCCATGAGCCTATCCTCTCCATTCATCGAGCGGCCTGTGGCCACCACACTCCTGACTGTGGCCCTTGCGCTTGCCGGGGCCGTGGCGTTCAAAGAATTACCGGTGGCAGCCTTGCCCCAGGTTGATTTCCCAACAATTTCCGTTGGCGCCGGATTGCCGGGAGCGAGCCCTGAGATCATGGCCTCCTCGGTAGCTACTCCGCTCGAGCGCCAATTCGGCCGAATTGCAGGCGTCACGGAAATGACGTCAACCAGCAGCATCGGAACCACGAGCATTACGCTTCAATTCGACTTGAATCGCGACATAAACGGCGCGGCCAGAGACGTCCAGGCCGCTATCAACGCCGCCCGCAGCTATCTGCCGGCAAACCTGCCGAGCAACCCGAGCTACAAGAAAGTAAACCCCGCCGACGCCCCGATCATGATTCTTGCGCTCACCTCCGACGTTTACGATCGCGGGCCCATGTACGACGCCGCCTCCACCATCATTCAGCAGAGGCTTTCGCAAATTGAAGGAGTCGGCCAGGTTAGCGTGGGAGGGAGTTCGTTACCGGCCGTGCGGGTAGAAATCAATCCCACGCAGTTGAACAACTACGGCCTGGGACTCCAGGACGTGGCGTCCTTGTTGAGCAAACAGAATGCGAATTTGCCCAAAGGCCAAATAGCGGATGACACGGGAACTGCCGACATCACGACCAACGATCAACTCCTAAAAGCGGAATCGTACAAATCGCTGGTAGTCGGTTATCACAACGGTGCTGCCGTCAAGCTCTCCGATTTTGCTGACGTAGTGGATTCGGTGGAAAATATTCGTGCGGCCGGCTTCGTGAACGGCAAGCCCGGCATCTTGTTAATCATTTTCCGGCAGCCGGGCGCCAATATCATCGACACGGTCGATCGCATTCGAGCTTCCATTCCCTCTTTGAAAGCCTCCATTCCAGCCGCGATGGATTTCACCATTATGCTCGACCGTACCACCACCATACGCGCATCCGTGAGCGATGTGGAACGCACGCTGGCCATATCGATTGGACTGGTGATCCTGGTAGTTTTTCTTTTCCTGCGTAACGTGCGCGCCACCCTTATCCCCAGCGTCGCCGTTCCGGTCTCTTTGATCGGCACGTTCTCCATCATGTATTTATGCAAGTACAGCATCGACAACCTGTCCATGATGGCCCTGACCATCGCAACCGGCTTCGTCGTGGACGACGCCATTGTCGTGATTGAAAACATCTCGCGTTACCTGGAAGAAGGGCTTTCTCCGATGGACGCCGCCCTAAAGGGAGCTAGCGAGATTGGCTTCACCGTTCTTTCCATCAGTATCTCGCTGGTGGCCGTGTTCATTCCCATCCTGCTGATGAGCGGCATCGTCGGCAGGCTATTTCGCGAGTTTGCGGTCACGTTGTCGATTGCGATTATCATCTCGCTGGCCATTTCACTCACTACAACTCCCATGATGTGTGCCAGGCTCCTCAAGCGTCAGCGGGACGAAGATCACAATAAGATATTTCGCGCGAGCGAGCGCGCCTTTAACGCGGTGCTCGGAGCCTACGAGCGAACTTTGGGCTGGGTGCTGAAACACTCGGCCCTGACGCTCACCGTCTTGCTGCTGACCATCATGCTGAATGGCTATCTCTTCTGGATCGTGCCGAAAGGCTTTTTCCCTCAGCAGGATAACGGCACCGTTTTCGGAGGCATTCAGGGCGAACAGGACATTTCTTTTCAGGCCATGCAAGTTGACACCCTACGTTTCGTAAATATGATCAAAACTGATCCAGCCGTTCAAAATGTAATGGCGTTCACGGGAGGGCAGGGTGCCGCTAATAGCGGCTTCATCTACCTGGCGCTGAAACCCCTCAATGAGCGCAAGACTTCCGCCAGCCAGGTCATCAACCGCTTGCGCCCGAAACTCGTCTCCATTCCAGGGGCCACGGTTTTTCTGCAAGCAGGGCAGGACTTGCGCATAGGCGGCCGGAGCAGCAGCGCGCAATATCAGTACACAATTCAAAGCGACAATCTGGACGATCTGGTGAAGTGGGGTCCCACTCTGCTCGCCGAAATGCGAAAGCAGAGCATGCTAACGGACGTCAATACGGACCAACAGAACAGCGGGTTGCAAGCCGAACTCGTGTACGACCGGCAAACAGCGTCAAGGCTGGGCATTACGCCACAAACGATTGATAACACCCTGTATGAAGCCTTCGGCCAGTCGGAAGTCTCCACTATGTATACGGCGCTGAATCAGTATCACGTGGTTATGGAGGTAGCTCCTCAGTTTTGGCAAAGCCCCGAGGCCTTGAAAAATGTTTACGTCAAAGCATCTGCGGGAAAGGAAATCCCGCTAAACGCAATTACGCATTTTGAGACGACGACGGCGCCTCTTTCTGTGAACCATCAGGGCCAGTTCCCTTCCGTGACGGTGTCTTTTAATCTGGCACCAGGGGTCGCGCTCAGCGATGCCGCCAAAGCCATCCTCGATACGGAACAGAGAATTGGGATGCCCAGCACGATCCACGGAATGTTTTCAGGAACGCTGCAAGCGTTCCAAGCATCTCTCTCGACGCAGCCGCTCCTGATATTAACGGCGCTGGCGGCCGTTTACATCGTGTTGGGAATTCTCTATGAGAGCTTGGTTCACCCGATCACGATTCTTTCCACGCTGCCTTCCGCAGGGGTAGGCGCGGTGCTTGCGCTGCTTATTTTTCGCATCGACTTGAGCGTCATCGCGATAATTGGTGTCATCCTCCTCATTGGAATCGTGAAGAAGAACGGCATATTGATGATCGATTTTGCCCTCGCCGCTGAACGCATCGACAAAAAAAGCCCGGAAGACGCCATCTATCAGGCTTGCTTGCTGCGCTTCCGTCCCATTTTAATGACGACTATGGCAGCGATATTCGGCGCCCTTCCCCTCGCTCTGGGCACCGGAACCGGTTCGGAATTGAGGCGCCCCCTCGGCATCACCATTATCGGAGGCCTGATCGTTAGCCAGATGCTGACTCTCTACACCACGCCTGTTGTTTACCTTTCTCTCGACCGGTTGAGACTTCGCTGGGCACGTTGGCGCCACAAAGCCCCCAACCAGCTTCCTCAGGAGACGTTGGGATGATTTTGGATTGGGGATCAATCGAAACTATGGAGTTGGATAGTTGAGACACGAGATAACCACAATGTTTATCAGGAGTGCGCGCCAGCTTCTAGCATGTGCGCTCAGCGGCGCGTTGTTGCTTTCGGGATGTACCGTGGGACCGAAATATCACAGGCCTTCGGTGACCACTCCCGAAGCCTTCAAAGAACTTACGCCCGCCGATTATCAAACCACCGATGGCTGGAAAGTAGCGCAGCCGCGAGACGCCGCGTTGAAAGGCAAATGGTGGGAAATATTCAACGACCCGCAATTGAACGCGCTGGAAGAACAGGTAAATGTGTCGAACCAGACCATCGCGTCGGCGTTTGCGGCATTTCTGGTCGCGCGTGCCATGGTGAGAGAGGCGCGCTCGCAATATTTTCCGACTGTAACGGTGGGAGCGGGAATCACGAATCAACGCCAGCCGACGCTGGGTAGTCAGAGCGGTACGGGGACTGGCACAACCAGTTCACCCCAAAGCTTTACGGAATATTCGCTCCCATTTGACGCCACATGGACACCAGATCTATTTGGCCGCGTGCGAAACACCGTCCGAGCCAGCGCCAACGCGGCACAAGCGAGCGCGGCGGACCTGGCAAACACGCGGCTCACGGTGCAGGCGGAAGTGGCTGTGGATTATTTCAGCATTCGCGGGCAGGACGCGCTGAAACAATTGTTGGACGATACGGTGGTGTCCTTTCAGGAGTCTTTGAGACTTACCCAGGCTCTCTATGAAACAGGCATCGATTCTGATGAAGCGGTGGCCCAAGCTGAAACTCAGCTTGAATCCGCGCAGGCTCAGGACACCGCTCTCGGCATCCAACGAAGTCAGTTCGAACATGCGCTGGCAGTGTTGGTGGGCCAACCTGCATCAACTTTCTCGGTTCGGACGGAGCCCTTGAAGACGGATCCGCCGGCGATCCCATACGGTGTTCCGTCGCAACTGCTCGAGCGGCGACCCGACATTGCCGCCTCAGAGCGTTTGATGGCGCAAGCCAACGCGCAGATCGGAGTAGCGGTTGCCGCTTACTATCCCACGGTCACATTGAGCGCGTCAGCGGGACTGGAGAGCACTTCTTTTACAAAGTGGTTCACCTGGCCGAGCCGGTTTTGGTCCGTGGGTCCCAGCGCTTCGGAAACTATCTACGACGGCGGGTTGCGCAGAGCCACGGTGCGACAGTTTCAGGCCAACTTCCTCGAAACCATTGCGAACTACCGGCAGACCGTTTTAGCTGCGTTTCAGAACGTCGAAGACAATCTCGCTTCGCTCAGGATTTTGTCCATCGAAATCAAGCAGCAGGACACGGCCGTGGGATCGGCGCAACGCAACCTTAAGATCGCGATCGATCGCTATAAGCTGGGAATCGATCCGTATCTGAACGTGATCACAGCCCAAACCACGCTGTTCAGCAATCAACAAACTGCGGTCAACTTGCGCATTCAGCAAATAACCGCGAGCGTGCAGTTAGTAGAAGCGGTGGGGGGCGGATGGGACGCATCGCAACTTCCTTCGGCGGGACTAATGAGCGCTCCGCTCACGGTTCCGAAGCCGGATGCCAAACCCACTTCGGACCAATAAGTTTTGAGCTGAAAGGCCGATAAAGGGATTGAGCGGGCGCGAATTGGAATTTGTGGAACTCGCCACACCTTTTCCTGGAAGCTCTTACGTCTAAGCGACGATGAAGATTAATTCAGAAATGGCCGTTGCCGCTCGCAGTCAGGGCGCGGTGTCATTTCTCAAATCCTGGGAAGCTCGTTGAGGAGCATGAATGCACTGGATAAAAAATGGAGCCTTGGTATTCGCATTCTCCGCGATGGCAGTGCCAGCAATCCACGCAGATATTCTGGCGGCGGTCGCGCCGTCGCAGACTCAACAAGCTGCTCCGGCGAGCGCAGTGGAAAAGCAAGTAGGCGCGATTAAGTCGATTGACGGGAACACCGTGACAATTACGACCGACGCCGGGGCTAGCGCAACTGTGAGCGTCCAGCCCACAACCAAAATCGTTCGCGTAGCTCCCGGACAAACGGACTTGAAGACTGCGGTGCCGGTGGAACTGAAGGATTTGCAAGTGGGCGATCGTGTTTTTGTCCGTTGGAAAGCTTCCGATGCATCGAAGCCCGTCGCGGCAATTGGAATCATCTTAATGAAACGCGCGGACGTCGACGCCAAGCAACAGCATGACCGCGAAGACTGGCAAAAGCGCAGCGTAGGGGGTCTGGTGAGCGCCGCGGACCCGAGCTCCGGAACGGTTTCGATTTCAGTTACAGGAATGGGCGGTGCAAAGACCGTCGCCATCCATACCACACCCAAGACAGTTTTCCGCCGGTATGCCGCCGGCTCGGTGAAATTCGATGATGCGGCTTCCAGCTCGTTGGACCAGATCAAGCCGGGAGATCAGCTCCGCGCGCTAGGCACGCGGAGCGCAGACGGGAGCAGCGTGGAAGCAGAAGAAATCGTCACCGGATCGTTCCGAAATATCGCCGGCACGATCAGTTCGATTGACGCTGCCGCGAATTCGATGACGGTGATGGATTTGATCGCGAAAAAACCGGTAGTCGTGAACGTTTCGTCTCAATCGCAACTGCGCAAATTGCCGCCTGAAGTCGCGCAGCGGATTGCATTTCGTCTGAAGGCAGGTGCGGCCGGAGGTTCGCCGGCCGGCAACGCTCCAACAGCGCCGGGCAGTGCGGCGCCGGGTGGAAATCGCGCCGCCCCAGACGCGACGGCCGGATCTAGTTCGCCGGATGCGCACCAGGGCGCCAACGCCGCGCCGAGTCCTGGCTTCGGAAACGGCGGGGCTGGCCGGCCGGGCGGTGGCGGCCCGGTTGACCTGCAACAGATTCTAAGCCGCATGCCTGCAGCGCCGCTCGCCGATTTTCAGAAAGGCGATGCGGTGATGGTCGTGGCCACGGAAAGCGGGAATTCCGGCGGAGTCACCGCGATTACTTTGCTGGGCGGCGTCGAGCCGATTTTGGCAGCCGCCCCGAGCGGCAGCCAGGCGATGACTCTCTCACCATGGAGCCTCGGTTCCTCCGCGATGGATGCCGGCGGCGGAAATCCGTAGAGAAGCTTATAGAAGCTCGCAATCACTTTCGGGTTCAGGGGACAGAATGAAATTTCGGCTTTTCATAACCAGCTTGCGGATTGCGACGATTGCTTTCTTCGGTTTCACGGGCACATACGCGCTAGGGCAGACGCCCGCGACGACTGGCTCTCTACATGGTCAGGCGCTGGACCCGTCGGGAGCCGCGGTGACGGGAGCGACGGTTCTGCTCAACGCCGCTGATGGACATTCCACCACGGCCACCACAAGCCAACAGGGCGCCTTCGACCTGAAGGAGTTGGCACCCGGCAAGTACACACTGGAGATCGTGGCGAAGGGATTTGCTCTTTACAAAAACGAGGACGTGGAGATCGCCGCGGGACAAGTTAAGAATTTAAATATTTCTCTTGCCATCGAGGAACAGGAGCAGCAAGTGGTGGTGTCGGGAGAAACACCGATGGTGGACGTGAATCCGCAAAACAACGCGGGCGCCATTGTTATCTCGGGAAAAGAGCTCGATGCCCTGCCGGACGATCCGGACGAACTGCAAACCGATTTGGAAGCACTGGCAGGACCTTCCGCCGGGCCTAACGGAGGCCAATTTTACATCGACGGTTTCACCGGAGGCCAACTGCCGCCCAAAGCCTCGATTCGTGAAATTCGCATCAATCAGAATCCGTTTTCAGCGGAGTACGACAAGGTCGGATACGGGCGCATTGAAATTTTCACCAAGCCCGGCACCGACAAATGGCACGGGCAGGTATCAATCAATGCGAGCGATTCCGCGCTGAATTCCAAGAATCCGTTTTTCAATTCCAGTTCTGCCGGAGGCACAGGCTACCCAGGCTATTACACCACGCAGTACAGCGCCAACCTTGGCGGGTCTTTGAGCAAGAAACTGTCGCTGTTCGTTACCATGGACATTCGAGATATCAACGACGTTGAGGTCGTCAACGCGCAGACTGTCGATCCCGCGACTTTCGCAATTGTCCCCTTCAGTGCGGCGGTGGCCAATCCTCGCAAACGCTATAACGTTTCTCCGAGGGTGGATTATCAGCTGACGAAAACAAACACATTGTCTGTGCGTTATCAATATTTCCGCAACAATGAGATGAACAACGGAATCGGAGCTTTTTCTCTGCCGTCTCAAGCCTACAATTCCTTGTCCACCGAACAGACTCTGCAGGTGAGCGATACGCAGGCATTCGGCACGAATATCATCAACGAAACGCGCTTTCAGTATCTTCGCGACGAAAGCAGCCAGATCCCGCAAAGCACCGCGCCCAGCGTGAGCGTGGGCGGCGCATTCAACGGCGGAGGCAATAGTCAGGGAAACATCATGGACAGCACCAATCACTACGAACTTCAGAACTACACTTCCATTCAATTAAAGAAGAACCTTTTGAAGTTTGGGGGGCGTTTGCGCGGGCTCACCGACGTGAACAGCGCCACTTCCGGTTTCAACGGATCGTTCTTCTTCCCTTCCATCCAGGCTTACCAGGCCACGCTGGAAGGAACGGAACAAGCTGCAGTGCAGTACTCCATTACCGGCAATGCAAATCCTAATTTGAATCTGACACGCTTCACCGAAGGCCAGGTTGACGTTGGACTTTTTGTTCAAGACGACTGGCGCGTGAAGCCCAATATCACCGTGAGCCTGGGGCTGCGATTTGAAGCCCAAAATGAAATCCACGATCACGACGACTGGGCTCCGCGGCTCGGCTTTGCGTGGGGCATCGGCCGGGGCAAGACTCCGCCGAAAACCGTGTTGCGCGCGGGCTTCGGTATTTTTTACGATCGCTTCAACGAAACCAACGCCCTGCAAGCCGAGAGGTTGGGGGGCGGAGCGGATGCGCTAACGCAATTCGTGGTCACGAATCCGGGGTTCTTTAACGCCACGACACCTGTTCCAATCGCGGGGTTGCCGCCGAATTTGACGCTGCCGACGATTTACCAGCTGGAGCACAATCTGCGCGCGCCGTCGACCACGCAAACGGCTGTCACTTTCGAGCGTCAACTTACCAAGATCGCAAACATGTCCGTTTCTTATCTAAATTCGCGCGGAGCCGATCAGCTGTTCACCAACAATATCAACACTCCTTTTCTCGGCGAATACGACCCCGCTGCGCCGCTGCTCAACCGCCCGCTTGGACCGATAGGAAATGTTTACGAATACGAATCGGAAGGGATCTTTCGGCAGAACCAACTGTTTGTGCAAGGCACCGTGCGAGCGGGAGCGAAACTCCTGATCACGACCTACTACACTTTGAACTACGCCAAGAGCGATACCTCCGGCGTGAACTCTTTTCCATCGAATCCATACAACTTGCTGGAGGATTACGGCCGGGCTTCGTTCGATATTCGCAACCGTTTTTTCCTGCTCGGTTCGGTTGCTCTGCCCCACGGATTTCGGTTTAGCCCCTTCCTGATCGCGAGCTCCGGGATTCCGTACAACGTGACGCTGAGCCAGGACCTTCTGGGCAGTTCGCAGTTTAACCAGCGCCCGACGTTTGCAACCAGCTCAACGCCTGCGGGCAATGTTGTTACTGTTCCCGGATTGCCTGCGTTCAATACCGTGCCGACTGCCGGCGAAGAGATCCCGGTGAACTTTCTGACCAGCGCCGGGCGCTTTACTCTGAACGTGAGGCTAAGCAAAACGTTCGGGTTCGGCAAAACTGTGGACCGTTCCGGAGGGGCAGGTGGAGGTGGAGGCGGAGGCCGCGGCGGGCCGGGCGGTGGCGGGGGTGGCCGCGGGCCGGGAGGTCCATTTGGAGGCGGCGGAGGGTTTGGCGGTCTGGAAGCTGCCAGCAAGCGTTACACACTCACCTTGAGCATCAATGCGCGCAATCTTTTCAACAACGTGAATGCGGCAGTGCCGAGCGCGGTTCTGAACCCGCCGACCGCGACTTCTCCGGCGTCAGCCTCTGCGTTCTTTGCCATGCCCAACGCGCTCGCGGGCCAACCATATAACACTGGCAGTTCGGCGAACCGGCAGATTTTCCTGCAAGCCTCGTTTGGCTTCTAGCGGCGCTAAAACCGAGCGCGGCACTACGAAAGACGCGCCTGCACTGCAAAATCTCACGATCGGTCACATTCTGCGGCTATAGTGTGCCATTTTGAACAGATACGGATGCCGGTGTTCCAATAAGGTGCTATTGGTAGCCTTTGGACCAGATCCGGGTGCATGTTCGAAAGGGGGTGCTCTGGGGTCCGGTGGAGTTTGAATGTCTTTAGCCTCAGAAGACCGCGTCAAGCAACAAGCTGACCTGCCCCAAGCCTTGCATGGACCGGCAAGCCGAAGACGCACCTTGCGCGTCCTGTTCGTTCATGGCAATGCCGCAGTGGTAGAGCTTTGCGTGCAGGAGCTAAGGAACGCGTACTTCAAGGTGAGCGCGGACGTAGCTCTGACTCCGGAGCAGTTCATTGCGCGCCTGAAATCGAAAAGTTATGACGTGGTACTGGCTGAATACCCTTCCGCGAACTGGAAGGAATCGCACGTGCTGGAAATCCTTCGGTTGAGGGACAAGCAGATTCCCTGCATCTTCCTGACCGAGACAACCCAATTGGAAACGCTGGCAAAGCTTGTTACCGAAGGCGCCGCCGATTGCGTGGGGATGGATCACATTGGACATCTTCCCGTGGCGATTCGCCGCTCGCTGAGCGAGAACAATCTGCGCGAGGAGCGCGATCAAACCCAAAAAAAGCTGCGGCATTCGGAAGCACGCTACCGTGCGCTGGTAGGAAATTTGAATTACGGAATGTGTCGCTGCAGCAGCAAGGGAAAGTTCCTGGTTGTGAATCAGGCGCTGGCAACGATGCTCGGTTATTCAACGCGCGAAGAATTGCTCGCCGCGAATCTTGCCGTCGAGATTCTTTGCGACCCCGCCAAACGAGCGCGATTACTGGGGCATTCCGCCGACCAAGAGGCCGCCGATCCGCTGGAAATCGAATGGAAGCGGAAGGACGGCGCGACGCTGAAAGTCCGGTTGAGCGGACGCGAAGTGAGCAATGAGGGCGGGATGGATAGCTACGAGATTATCGTCGAGGACATCACCGAGCAGCGCAAGCTGGAAAACCATTTGCGCCAGGAGGCGGCCAAGGATTCTCTGACCGGGCTGGCCAACTATCGTCATTTGGTGGAAACGGTGGACTCTGAGGTTAAGCGTTCCGAGCGCACAGCGCGCGAGTTTGCGATCTTGTTCCTCGATTTGGACGGATTGAAACAGATTAACGATCGTTTCGGCCATTTAGTGGGCAGCCAGGCACTTTGCCGCCTGGCCGATGTTTTATGCATCTGTAGCCGAGACATGGACACGGCGGCGCGTTTTGGCGGCGATGAGTTTGCACTTGTGCTGCCAGAGACTGGGCGAGTCCCGGCGAATCTGGTGGCCGAGCGCATTTGCGAGAGCCTTGCGAATGACGGCAAAGAGCCCAAGCTGTCGGTGAGCATCGGCGTTGCCATGTATCCCGAAGATGGCGAAAAAGTGGATTCCCTCTTGAGCGCGGCAGACGCGGCGTTGTACGCGATGAAAGTTCGAATACGCAGCGGCCGCGACCACAACACTCCCACTCCGGAGCTTCACAATAAGGCCGCAGCCGGAAGCAAGATCGGTTAGGCGAACGACAATTGCGGCAACCTCGAATTAATCTACAATGGCGGTGGTCCGCCTTGCTGAGCGGTTACCCTGGATGAGTCGTTGGACCTCGAAAAGCAATCTAAATTTATGGTATTAGTGTGGCTCGAAAGAGCGAGATTAGGAGGAGCATGGCAGACGAGTTGAAAGCGAATGAACCGGGGATCGTGAGGATTGTCGGGAGGAGCGAATCCGCGCGCGCGTATGCGATTCGCGACTTCCTGGGGCGCGGCGATGTGCCGTTTGAGTGGATCGAAGTGAAAACCGACGAGCAGGCGCGAAAATATGGAGTGGATAATCTGAATGATCCGCGGTTGCCGATCTGCTTGTGCCCGACCGGGACGCGTCTGGAAAATCCCACGATCCGGCAGCTTGCAGATAAGCTGGGGTGGTATCACGACCCGTCGAACTCAGAGTACGATCTGGCGATCTACGGCGCGGGCCCCGCAGGGTTGAGCGCGGCGGTGTATGGCGCGTCCGAGGGTTTGAAGACTGTGTTGATCGAGCGCTCGGTGGTGGGCGGGCAAGCCGGGACGAGCTCGAAGATCGAGAACTACCTGGGATTTCCAGAGGGCATCAGCGGGGCGGATCTGGCTAAGCGCGCGCGCGAACAAGCTTACCGGTTCGGGACGGAGATTTTGATGCTGCGCGAAGGAGTGCGCGGCGAGTTTGCGCCGGGCAAAGGCACAGGCTATTTGGCCGACGGCACAAAAATTGTGGCACACGCAACGATCTGCTCGACTGGCGTGCGATACCGCAAGCTGAATCTCGAGAACGAAGATAAATTTCAGGGCGTGGGAGTTTATTACGGCGCGGGAGTGAGCGAAGCTACGCTGTGCGAAGACAAGCACGTTATCGTAGTGGGCGGCGGCAACTCCGCGGGGCAGGCTTCCATGCATTTTGCGCGATTCGCGAAAAAAGTCACCATCGTGATTCGGGCGGACTGCTTGCGTCGCACACTCTCGCAATACCTGGTGGATCGAATCCATTCCTCGCCGAATATCGAAGTGCTGACGCGCACGGAAGTTGTCGCGCTGCACGGCGATCATATGATGCGGGCGGTTACGCTGAGGAATAACCAAACCGGCGAAGAGAAAACCATTGATACCAGCTGGCTTTTCTTGTGTCTGGGCGGCGAGCCGCAGACGGAGTGGGCGGTGGAACCGGGTATCGTGCGCGATTCCGATGGTTATCTGGTGACTGGGCCGGACTTGTTGCAGAACAGCAAGTATCCGAAGAGTTGGCCGCTGGAGCGCTCGCCGTATTATCTAGAGACGAACATTCCGGGGCTGTTTGCGGCGGGGGATGTGCGACACGGTTCGGTAAAGCGGTGCGCGTCGGCGGTAGGCGAGGGCGCGATGGCAGTCACGTTCGTGCACCGCTATTTGGCAGAAACTTAAAGGAGGGACGTATGAGCGCATGTACTCATCTGAATCAAATTCGTGCGGTAACGCCGCGGACTCCTCAAGGGTGCGAGGAGTGTTTGAAGATGGGCGATACCTGGGTGCACTTGCGGCTGTGTTTAGAGTGCGGGCACGTGGGCTGCTGCGATTCGTCGAAGAACAAACATGCCACCAAGCATTTTCACGCCACGAAGCACGCGACCATGAAGTCGTTCCAGCCCGGAGAGGATTGGGGCTGGTGCTACGTTGACGAGATAGAGCTAACTCCCGGTCAACTGAAGGTACAGGCTTAGAGTTTTTTACGATTGTTTTTGCGCCGGAAACTCTTCAGAAGCGGCGAGCGCGGTGGGGAAAACGCCGATCACTCGGTTTACTTGCGTCATATTCACTACGCCTTCCACCATTTTTGACAGCGCGGCGAGGCGCAGCGTTCCGCCGGCCTTCGTAAGTCTGGAGAATGATTTCACGATTTGGCCGACGAACGCGCTGTCGATATGATCCACCGCAGCCATATCAAGAATGATCCGCGTTTCGTTCTTCGCGATGTGGTTTTCCACTTCCTGGTCGACGCGCTTGCAATCCGAGCCCATCTGCACGCGGCCGCTCAATTCGAACACCCAGATTCCCGGCTTGATTTCCTTCTGCGATAGCATCACGCGAATTGTTACCTCACTTGCAGAATTTTGGTGATGCGCTCAACTCTCCTAGCCCTCGAACGGAAATTGCCGGATCAAGCGCATACAGTCCGCCAACGCCTTCAAGATTGAATCTCCCCACCCGGACGGGACAAATGCGGCCGTGCTCTGATTCACTGGCTTATCCGCTTCCGCGAAGTAGCGCAAATGCTGTCCCTGCGGCGAGACTGCGAATTCCTTGACGGTGATAACGAACGGAACATTTTTCCCGTTCTGATTCTTGTTCATCGTGAAGTAATGCAGCTGAGCCAGCTCTTCTGCGCGGTCAGCTTGAGCGTACTGCCAATCCTCCACGTCGAGCCTCCTGGTGCCTCGCAACAAGCGCTGCGATGAGATGGCTATGGAGACGGAATAGTAGGACGCGAGCGTTGCTAAGTCAATGTGAGTAAACCAGGCGAGCGACAGGCCCAACCGATCTTCTTCGCAGTTGGCGTCGCATCAGTCGCGTTGCTGGACGGTCGAGCCTGTTGTCATCCCGACCTGCGTCAGGGTCTCAGAACTCCAAGTGCAATTGGAAAGCGATCATGCGGGGCGTGCTATCGCCGCCCAGACCGACACCGAGTAAGCCGGTCGGCGGAGAAGTGGTGGAAGTAAGCGCTCCAAACCCCGCCTGGGTAGAAGGATTTTTTGGAATTCCCGCCAGCACCATGCTTGGAAGCGCGAAATTCGGATGGTTGAATACGTTGAAGAACTGTGTTTCGAAGCGCAGCTTCACACGCTCGGTCAGCGGAAACGTTTTCGTAAGATAGAAGTCACCCCAGGCAAAATCGGGACCGCGCAGCGCGTTACGACCGAGATTTCCGAACTGACAATCGTCCGGGCTATCGCCACCGAGGCACGCGCCGGTGCTGGGGTCCACGGTGGAGACGAAGGCATTGGGATTTAGCCATTGAAGCGTGCCCGGTTGCGTGACGCCTGGGATGGAATTGTGTTGGTAGAGCGGTACGCCGGGAACAACGCTGGCAAATTGAGGGCCGCTGCCGTTCACGATGCCATTTCCATTTGCCGAATAGGGCGTGCTAAGGACGGAGAACGGAATTCCGCTGTGCCAAAACGCGGTTCCCGAGACCTGCCAGCCGTTCAGCGCGTAGCCAAGGAGACGGTTTTGGACTTTGACGGGAAATTGATAGACATATTGAGCGTTGAGATTGTGGCGAATGTCGTAGTCGCAAGGACCGTAGTCGCGAGCCAAGTCTCCTGGAAGCGGTGAGAGAATTCCTCCGGCGGAGAACTGAAGGAATCCGCCGTTCGAGACGGTGTCCATGCAACGGCTCCAGGTGTAGTTGATTTGCCCCATCAGGCCATGACCGATGCGTTTCATGGCGGAGAGTTGCAAGCCGTGGTAGTGACTGTTTGCGCCAGTAGAGAATTGCGTCACGGCCGCGAATCGCGGATCAGTGGATCGGGCGTAAGGAAAAGGGGCGAAGCACCCGTCGCAGACCGTTTGATAGCCGTTCACTTGCGTGAGATAGGGCTGGTTTACCGCGCGAGTGCCGACGTACTGCGCGTGGATGCTTGCGGTGGCACCCCATTCGTGTTCCAAACCAAGACTCCACTCCATGAAATACGGAGCGTGAAGTTTTCCATCGGGTACCGCGGTGATAGCGACTGGAGGAAGGCAGGTTGAAGGATTCGATACTGCAGACGCGCAAGAAAGCTGGCCCTGCGGAAATCCGAGGCTGAAAGTCTGATTGGCGGCCACAGTTGCGTCAACCGCGCTGTTAGTTACGCCGGGCGCAATCGCTGAACCACCCACGGTGCCAAGGAGGCCGCCCTGAAAGGTTTTGACATAGGGTGGGTTGACGCCGACCACATCGGCGATGCTGCCGGGCAAAATGTCACTGAAAACGCCAAAGCCGGCGCGGAGCACCGAGTTGGACTCGAACTGCCAGGCGAGCGCTGTTCGCGGCTGCAGGATCGCGAGAGGGGTGGAAGAGAAAACGTTACCCAGGCCGGTTTGAATGGCGGCATTTAAAGGTTGGTTCACATCATGCGAGATGGAATCGAAAGAGCCGCGAAGACGAGCGATTTGGTCATGAGGATTTAATGGGTTGGAATTGAAGGTGTCTCGAAGGCCGAAAGTCCAGGTGAGTTTTTTGGTTACTTTCCAGGTGTCCTGGGCATACAAGTCGAGATTCAAGAAGTTGAAAGGCTCGTTCGCGGAGGTGGGGAACGTTTTTGTTGCGGTAGATGAGACTCCTTGAATGTACTGCTGCAGGGTGGCGTAGGTCACGGTGGGGACGGAGCCTTCGCCGAAATCATAATCATTCAAGCGGAGAATTCGCGTATTGGTTCCAAAGCGCAGTTCATGTGCACCGCGGCTCCAGGCGAGATTGTCGTTGATAAAAAAACGGGAGGCGCGTCTTCCCTGAACCCAAGTGTTGTCCAGTCCTCCGACCGGCGTGAATGCATTCGGGCCGGTGCCTTCGAGAACAATGGGAAAGGCGGACAGAGTCTTCTGAAAATCTGTAGGGCCGAATAAGCTTTCGTACCACGAAAATGCGGGGTTGAAGTAATTCACAAGATTCTGCGAAAAGACGTGAGTATATCCGGCCGCGAGCGAGTACAGGGGTTGGGGAGAAAGAGCGTTGAATAGAGGATTGATGGGATCTGTGTAGGCAGCTTGCAGTCCGGTGTCAGCCTGAAAACGGAGCCAGGCGGTGTTTTTCTGATTGACGTTGTAATCGATGCGAACCGTTTGGACCTGTTCGCGATCATCGCTTGAGTGCGAAACGCTCTGGCTGTTCGCACAACCATCTCCATTTGCGCCAAGCGGACAGCCCAGGATCGCTCGGGGCGTTCCGTTGGTATTTCCGTACAGAGAAAACATCTGCCGATAAAAGGTAGCCGACTGCGAAGGAAGCTGCTCCAAGACGTGATCCTGGAAAGCCACAGTTGGAACGATCGTGGGCGTGACGATGGGTAGTGCAATGCGCACCCACTCGCTATCGAAGAAGAAAAACAATTTGTCGTGGACGATCGGGCCGCCCACGCTGCCTCCAAAGTGGTTCACGGTAGAACGCGGCTTGTGATTTCCCGGCGTGGCATTGGTGAAGTAGTCGGCTGCGTTGAATCTCGAGCCGTTCCACAGCTCATACAGGTTGCCGTGAAACTGGTTTGAGCCTGATTTTGTAACGTAGTTGACCTGGGAAGCTCCGTAGCGCCCCTGGTCAACGGCATAGGAGAGCGTGTTGACCGTGACTTCCGATATGGAATTCAGACCGAGAACGAGATTTGTGGAGAGCCCGCTGTTCAGATTGGTGAGCGGGTCGTTTGTTTCCAGTCCGTCGACGATGTAACCGTTTGAGACAGCGGGCAGTCCGTTGAATTCGACGTTGCCGTAGCCATTCGTGCCGCCAACGAAATCGTTGCCGCTGCCGGCGGTGTTGATGAGCGCTCCGGCGGCAAACTGAAGCGGGTAGGTTAGATCACCGCCTGGATTGGGAAGGTCTTCCAGCGCGTGCGCGTTCAGAGTGGTGGACGTATTGGCATTCTCGGGGTTGAGGATGGGAGCTTCGCTGGTGACCTCCACGGTCTGGCTGGAGTGGGCGATCTTGAGTGTGAAATCGACGGTTTGCTTTTGTCCCAGGGCAGAGGACACAGCCTCATTCTGCTGTGGTTCGAAGCCTTCGGCCTCCACCTTGACGGTGTAAGTGCCGGGTTTCAACTGCGGGAAGTTGAATCGGCCCGAATCATCCGTTGCGGCGCTTCGCTTTAGTCCAGTCTCGTTATTCGTGATGGTGATCGTTGCACGCGGCACCCCCGCGCCAGTTGCATCGCTGACTTGGCCGACGATCGCGCTGGTGGTCTCTCCTTGCGGAAAAGTCTTCACAGGAAACAGTACGATGGAAAGAGCTGCCACGGTCAGTACATAAATCGCCATTCGCGCCATAGCTCGTATCTCGACTTTCGCACTCCGGAGGCCGAGGCGGAGTCTAGATCTTCCCGACATCGAATCCACTCCCACGCTTAATCATATTAACTGCAGTTAAGTACAAAAGTAAACGTCGATAAATATACATGTATGCAGAATCCGACTTATAGAGGGTGCAGCGTACGGAGTTGATCAGAGACGTTCGCCTAAGACAGAAGGAGTTGCGTCGAGCACTGGTAGTTTTGTTCTCCGAGGATGTCAGAAGACCCCTCGAACGAATCCGCGCCGTTGGGGAGCGAACAAGCAGGGACGGGGAGTACAATGGAGTGCCGTCTTGAGATCGAAAAGGAGATTCCTGTCAAATGCGATCATGGGTTCTGTTTGCGGTGTCAATTTTCATTGTTTGCTCCAGTGTGTTCGCGGCGTCGTCGCAGTCTGATGTTGAGAGCCGCAGAAAAGCGCTGAACGATCTGCTCGCAGAACGCTGGGAGTACACGCTTCGCACCAGCCCGATCTTTGCTTCCTTTTTGGGAGACAAGCGCTGGAACGATCAACTGGACGAGTTCTCGCAAAAAGCCATCGATGATGATTTGGAAGCGAGCAAGAAATACCTGGTCCGTTTCGAAGCGATTGACACCGCGGGATTCCCGGAGCAGGAGGCCCTCAACAAAACTCTGATGGTGCGCGACCTCCGGTTCAACGTCGAGGGAGCCCGTTTCAAACCTTGGGAAATGCCGGTGTCGCAGTTCGACGGCGTGCACATCGACCTTCCGCAACTCGTCCTCATCCTCTCATTCCAAACGGTGAAGGACTACGACGACTATATTTCGCGATTGAAGCAGATTCCGCGGCTGTTCGATGAGACCGAGATTCAGATGCGCAAAGGCATGGCCGAGGGCCTGATGCCGCCGCGAATTCTACTGGATAAAGTAGTTGAGCAGGCCAACGGCATCGCCACCAACGCGCCCGATGCCTCGCCCTTTGCCCAGCCCTTCGCCAAGTTTCCGGACTCCATCTCAGCTGCGGACCAGAAACGATTGCGCGAGCAAGGCTTGGCCGCGATCCGCGAATCGGTGCTTCCCGCATATGTCAACTTCACAAAGTTCGTGCGGGAAGACTATGCGCCAAAAGGGCGCGCAGAACCTGGCTTGTGGGCGCTCCCCGACGGCCCCGAGCGCTACGCTTTCGCGGTAAAGCAGAGCACCACGACTAATCTCTCGCCGGAAGAAATTCACCAGATCGGGTTGGCCCAGGTGAAAGAAATCGAGGCGCGCATGCTGCAAGTCGTGAATCAGCTCGGGTACAAGGACCTCAAAAGTTTTGGTGCTTCCCTGCAGACGAATCCCAAGGTCCACGTGCATTCGCGCCAGGAGATTGTGGACCTCTATCAGAAGTACATCGACCAGATGTATCTGAAGCTGCCAACAATGTTTGGGCGTCTGCCGAAAGCGAAATTGGAAGTGATGCCGATCGAGGAGTTCCGCGAAAAGCAGGCCTCCACATCGTACGTTCAAGGGTCTCAGGACGGATCACGGCCCGCGCACATCATGGTGAACACCGGAAACTTTGAGAAGGGCGTTACGGTGGACATAGAAACTACCGCGTACCATGAAGGAGTACCTGGGCACCACATGCAGATCGCGATCGCCCAAGAGCTGCCGCAGCTTCCGCCCTTCCGCCAAAATGAGTCTTATACCGCCTACACGGAGGGTTGGGCTCTCTATGCGGAGCGCTTAGGAAAAGAGGTCGGATTCTTCCAGGACCCATACAGTTATTACGGGCACTTGCAGGACGACATGCTTCGCGCCATCCGTCTGGTGGTCGATACCGGCTTCCACTACAAACACTGGACTCGGCAGCAGGTTGTCGATTTCTTTCACGATCATTCCGCCATCGATGAGTACGAGGTGCAGAGCGAAACCGACCGCTATATGGCGGTGCCGGCTCAGGCCTTGGGTTACAAGATAGGCCAGCTCGAGATCCTGAAGCTGCGTCAGTACGCCAAGGATCAATTAGGCGACAAGTTTAGCCTGAGCAAATTTCACGACGAGGTGCTGGGCGCGGGTGCTCTACCGCTGGATGTTTTATCCGCTCGGATTCACGAGTGGGTAGCGGCGCAAAAGGCGAGTTCTTCTTCAAATTGAATCTCACGATGCCGCCACTCCGGCTAGGGAGGCGCAAGAAACCGCATGCTATCGGGAACCGGTTTTGACCGGGACAATTTCGGCGATCGCAGGCGAGGGCGCGACATCGCAAACCCCCATTTCGGAGCGGTTTCTCCCGCCGGCTTTAGCGCGGTACAGGGCCTCGTCTGCGGCACCGAGCATGGCCTCAGGATCAAGCGGCGTGATATTGCTACTCACAGCCAAGCCCAGACTTACGGTAATTGAAATTTCTCCAGCACCCGTCACGACCGGTTTCGCAGCGATCGTACGGCGGATTCTCTCTGATAGTCCGAAAAGGCTTGCTGCGTCGGTGGAAGGCAAAACGATTAAGAACTCTTCGCCCCCGTAGCGGCCTACCGTGTCATAGGCTCGCACGCTTGCAGTCATCATCCGCGTAACTTCCTGCAATACAGAGTCACCACATTGGTGGCCGTAAGTGTCATTCACATTTTTGAAATGATCGATGTCCAGCAAGGCGATTCCAAATGAGCCGCCGCCACGTATTTGACGGGAATGCTCCCGGCGGAGCGCATCGAGAACCATAGGTCGGTTTGCGAGTCCGGTCAGCGAGTCGTGGGTGGCGCGAAAGAGGAGTTCGGCGCTCTTCTCCATGAGGCTATCCTGCAATTGCAAAATTCGCTGGCCGACGTGAAGGCGCGCGCGAAGCTCCTGCGCATCAAAAGGCTTGGTTAAATAGTCGTCGGCCCCCGATTCCAATCCGGTGAGCAAGTCCTCCTTTTGGGCGCGCGCGGAAAGCAACAGAATGTAAGTATACGGACGGTCCTTGCGTTCGCGAATTTTCCGGCACACTTGAAGGCCTTCCAGACCGGGCATCATCCAGTCCAGAACGGCCAGACGAGGAGCGTCCACTTGCTCGAGAAGTTCCAGGGCTTCGGTTCCGTTGGACGCGACAGAAACCTGATATCCCGAACGCGTGAGAAGCACCTCCAGCAAACGCCGGGAGACTGGATCGTCTTCCGCAATCACAATCTGTTTTTTCAAATCCTTTTCTTCATTCAAAGAGGCACCTCCTACGAGTCAAACTCCGCGATCGTCCGACAAAAACCTCACGAAGGCACCGCGCGCAGCAGTGCAGAAAGTTGCGAGTAAAGAGCGGCGATTTCCCTCTCTAAGCTTGCGAACACCGATCGAGCGGCAATCCAATGTCCGGAACGAGCGAGCTTCTGCAATTCCTGCGAAGCGCGAGAAATGCTGGGCGCTCCGAGACTCGCCGATGATCCTTGCAGAGAATGCGCAGAGCGCTCAAGGGCGATGCCGTCCGATGCCGCCAGAGATTGTCGAATTTCTGTCATTAACTTCGGACATTCTTCAATGAAGAGTCTTGCGAGCTCTTCGAGAGTTTCCTGGTCTCCCACCCGCTGAAGCGCCTCTTTCAAATCGATGACGGCGACGGATGAGGACACGTCATCTGCTGCCGTCGCAGGGGCCGGGTCCGGCGCAATATTTCCGGCATTCATCCGGCTGAGCGCGGCGAATAATTCGGCTGCGCGAATCGGTTTGGTGAGGTATTCATCCGCACCGGCCTCCAAACATCTTTCGCGGTCGCCCTTCATGGCGTGCGCGGTCAGCGCAATGATCGGCAAGTGCAGGCCGGAGGTGTGCTCCTTGTCCCTTACGGCGCGAATCGCCTCCAGCCCGTCCATCACCGGCATCTGCACGTCCATGATCACCAGGTCCGGTCTGTCGCGCTCTATGGCCTCCAGCGCTTCCCTGCCGTTTTCGACAGCGATTACCGTGTTGCCATATTTTTCAAGCAGCCTTCGAGCAAGAAGCCGGTTCACGGCATTGTCTTCGGCGAGCAAGACCTTCAAACCTGGTCTTTGATCGGCGACGGACTCCTGGCCAACAGTTGTTTTGGGACGCTCAGATTTCGTTCTGGTTAGCTCGTTCAAGAGCACGTCGAGAAGTTCGGACGGTTGTACAGGTTTCGTTAGACAGGCGGCGATCGCCAAATCGCGGCAGCGCTCGCGGTCGCTGCCCGGCGAAGCAGAACTGAGCATGATCACGGGGAGGTGAGTCGATCGGGGATTCTTGCGGATCGCTTCAACAAGAGTGAAGCCATCTGCTTCCGGCATGTGAAGGTCGGTGATTACGAGGTCAAATGCTTGCTTGGCAGAACGAGCCGCCTCCAAGGCGGCAATAGCTAATCGCGCTCCGCTGACGGCCTCTGCGCGAAGCCCCCATGCGGCGAGCATTTGCAGCAGAATTGTGCGATTCGTTTCATTGTCATCGACTATGAGAACGGCGGAGTTTTGAAGGATTTCAGGGTCGTGAGCTTTGCGTTCTCGATTTTTGCCGTTCGCAATGCCGAAATGCATTGTGAAATGAAAAGTGCTGCCGCGTCCCAGTTGGCTCTCAACCCATAATTTCCCCCGGCTCATTTCCACAAGACGGGTCGCGATCCCAAGCCCGAGTCCAGTGCCCCCGTAGAGCCGCGTGGTGGAACCGTCTGCCTGAGTGAAGGGAGCGAAAATTTCGGACTGCTTGTCTTTGGCGATTCCAATTCCGGTGTCGCGCACGGAGAAATGCAACTCCACTTCTTCGGGCAAATCGCGAACTTTTTCAACAAGCAGAAACACTTCTCCCTGCTCGGTGAATTTCAGGGCGTTCCCTATCAAGTTAACCACGATCTGACGCAAACGGCCCAAGTCACCCACCAGGTACTCGGGCACGTCTTCCGCCACTTGCCAGGCAAGCTCCAGTGATTTCTGGTGCGCACGAATGCCCAGTATTTTCAGCGTTTCTCCCAGACTCTCGCGAAGGGAAAATGGCGCGGGGTCGAGATCGAGTTTGCCCGCTTCGATCTTTGAAAAATCCAGGATGTCGTTCAACAGTACCAGGAGCGAATCGGCGGAAGTTTTTACCATGCCCAAGTAGTCGCGTTGCTCTGGATTTAAGTCTGTCTCGAGAGTCAGCTCCGTCATTCCCAGAATTCCATTCATGGGCGTGCGGATTTCGTGGCTCATGTTGGCAAGAAATTCACTCTTAGCCTTGCTGGCGGCCTCTGCCGCTTCTTTGGCATGGCGCATGGCCTCTTCCGCCAATTTGCGTTCGGTTATGTCTTGATAGAGAAGCAGGGCGCCCGTGAACTTGCCTGCTGCACGGAGCGGCACGGAATAGACCTCCACGTCCACCAGGCTTCCGTCGCTCCGTGACCGCCGCGTGACCAGGTGCAGGCTTTTCCCTTGCCGAAGACTGTCACCATTCGAGTCCACTTCCGCGCGAGTTTCAGAATTTGACACCAAACCGGCCAGCGGCTGGCCCATGATGGCTTGCCGTGAATAACGGAATAGAGTCTCGAAAGCTGGGTTGCACATTTGCACGCCCCCGTCGTAGTCGATCGCGACGATTGCGATCGGCAGATTGTCGATCAGAGAATTGAGGAAGCTTTTTCGTTCTTCGAGCTCGCGTTCGGCGCGTGTACGATCGGCTATCTCTTTTTGTAACTCGCGAGTGCGTTCGTCAACGCGCAATTCCAATCCGTCGTGAGCACTTTGCAGCGCTGCCTCGCGATGTTCGATCTGTCCGAGCATCTCGTTAAATTTGTCGACCAGAAATCCGATCTCGTCGTTATTTCCTTTGGCAACTCGAAGGGAATAATTTTTCTTGACGGAAACCTCGTGGGCCGTTAGCGCCAGTTGTGCGATCGGCTCAGAGATTAAAAGTTGCAGGCGCGCAGCGAGCAGGAATGAAATCACCAGAGACAGGGTGAACACAGCCAATAAGATTACAGAGAAGAGCGCAATGCGGGATTGAAGTTCGCCGAGATCGGACTTCAGATAAATCGTTCCGATCACTTCTCCGTCCAACCGAACTTGACGGAACACAAGCATATGTCCCGAAGCGAATAAAGTCTGGTCAGGAAGCGGCGGAGGAGGAAGGAAGGATTCTTTCGAACCACCGCGTCTGAATTCCGCAAGGACCGTTCCGTCCGCCTTGTAAACGCAGGCTTCCACGATGTGCGTCTGGATACCCAGCGAACTGAGAATTTCATTCGCGGCCTTAGCATCGCCAAACGACAGGGCGGCGGTCATGTTCGAGCCGGTGATCTCAGCAACGGTGCCCAATTCACTCTCCAACGAACGCCAGAACGTTGTCACGTCGTAGAGGGCGAAGACCGTACAGGCCACCAGGACGGCGGCGGAGGAAGTGATCATGATGATGGCAGTCAACTTTCCACGGAGGGAGAAATTGCGGAGGGGGTGCATATCAGTTTTTTCCAGCGGGGCGGCAGCGCACCATTTTTTCTAGAGCACGCGAAATGATCCCGGCGAGCAGGTGGCTCCTCTCAGCCCAGCGATCGATTTTGCGCATCCCTATTCCTTGTTCCCAAGAAGAGTCAGTCACTAGAGCGTCGTCCTGCAGGGTTCGCCCCGGCGAATGGGTCAGGTGAGAAGGGAGCAGACAGGAGGCCAAACCGACCGCCTTCGCTGAGGCACAAGCCGCTTAGGATCAATGAGCTGCTCTTGCCTTAACGTTTGATCGCGCGAACGTTTGCCAGGCGAGATGTTTCAGGAAGGATGCTGCGTGCCGATGTGACACTGTGTTGACACTATTCTACGTGTATGGGCATACGCTTCGCTTTCACCCCAGCAGTGGATTGCTATATAATCCCGCCGCGTGGGCCTTTTGGGTATTGAGAAAATCGGCGAGTTGAAGGAGACCTGGCATGAAGCAAGATCGCAGAAATTTTATGCGGGACACGAGCGCGGTCTGTGCTTTGGCGATGTCCGGCCGGCTGCCGGCGGCACTTTCGGAGGCGAAGCCTGGCGCGAGAGAAACGCGCGGCATGGCACGCGGGCTCACCTTGGTGAACGTTCGGCGGGGCGCCGAATACCGGCTGGGCGTGAAGAACGAAAAAGGGATACTCGATGTAATTGAGGCCGCGAAGATTCTGCACCTGCACGCTCCGGCCACCATTGACGATTTGCTTCAGAATGAAGATGGCCTGAGCCTGAATGCGCTTGTGGACGCTTCGGCCAAATCGAAGGCCGCGCAAAAAGCATACCTGAAGGAAGACACGATCGAATTCGGCCCGGTGGTGACGCGCCCCGAAAAAATTGTCTGTGTGGGACTCAACTATCGGCACCATGCCCTCGAGATTGGCGCGCCGATTCCGAACCAGCCGGTGCTTTTCAACAAGTTCAACAACGCGCTCAACTATCACAATGGCGCGATAAAGCTACCGGTGGATTACGCGAAGAAATTCGACTACGAAGTCGAGATGGTGATGGCGATCGGACGCGAAGCGAAAATGGTGAGCGAAGCTGACGCGCTTTCCTACGTGGCGGGTTATGCAACCGGCAACGACTTCACGGCCCGGGACCTGCAGCTCGACACCGGCGGCCAGTGGATGGTGGGCAAGACGCCGGACCAGTTCGCGCCGCTCGGCCCGTACCTGGTGACCGCCGACCAGATCGATCCCGACAGCCTGAAGCTCGAATGCCGGGTGAACGGCGAAACGCGCCAATCGTCCGCTACCAGCGATTTCATTTTCAACACCCGGAAAATCATCAGCTATATCTCCCGCGTGATTACGTTGAAACCCGGCGACATTATTTTCACCGGCACGCCTCAAGGCGTGATTCAGGGCAAGCCCAAGGACCAGCAGGTGTGGCTCAAGCCGGGCGATAAGATCGCCTGCAGCGTGGAAAAGCTGGGCGAATTGAAGTTCGAGCTAGTGTAAGAGGAGCGGCTTTTCTCAAACGACTCACTTCTTGGGCTCATCTACATTGCAAGCATCGGCAACAGGCTTTGGATCGGGCATGTCGAACTTCATGACGATTTCTGATCCGCGGTCGTCACCTACGGTTAAGTTCACGGCTTGTGCCCGAAGGATTTTCTTCAATGAATCTTTAGGAAATGAGGCAGAAGCCTTGTCCGTTCCGGGGTTCCAGTTCTCTTTCTCCGGTCCTTTAGCATCATCGATGCGATATTGGACTGCGACCTTCGGGTAGTAGGAAGTCCCCTTAATTTCTTGAGGCTCAACGTAGTCGATTTTCAGAGAGGTCCCGATCAGAAGACTCGCGGCGATGAACTTTCCCTTGTGAGATCCCTTGCCGGGGATGCAGTCCACCACGAAGGCAGGGCGATTAGAGACATCCTCCTGAGGGCCTTTGAGAAATCTTCCGACCAAAGTAAATCGCGCATAGGTAGTATCGCGGCCGGGATTTGTCTTTTGGGATTGCCGCCACACTTTGCCCGACGGGGCCTGTGGGGGAGCCACCTGCGAGAATCCAAATGAAGCGACCGCAAGCGGTACGAGCATCCCTGTCAGCTTTTCGGGAATCCGAATCTTCGGCCGTACGACTGCAGAGAATTGAACTCCGTCGGTCGCGAAGGCTCATGGTAGCCAAGACCGTTTGGAACCGCAACCCGACTCAGGGCAGGATTTTAAGGAATGTGGCGCCGCATTCGTAGTGAACTCCGCTTTGACTGCCAGGCGAGAGACTTGTAAGATTCGCGGCGCGCCGCCGGAGGAGAGAAGAGATGCGAAATTGGATTCTATGTTCATGTGTTGCGCTTGCGCTGCCCTGCATTGCATTCGCACAGCAACCCGTGGCGGCAGACAAAGCTGCCCAGACTACCCCGTCAACCGGCCAGACCACGCCGTTAAAGAGTGACACGGCCGATCCCAAGCTCGCCGAGCTGCTCGAAGCAAAGGTGAAAGCCGCGTGGGCGGCATTCCAAAAACGGGACAAAAACGGCTACGCGGCGTTTCTCACCGACGATTTCCAGGCCGTGGAATCCAACGGCGACGGCGAGCACGCCAAGCTCCATGTGCTTATGGAAGTGGAGCACAGCATGTACACCGATTATCTACTTCAACTTTTCCAGGTGCAGCAACTCGGGGAGCACTACGCCTTCGTTACCTACGAAAGCACCATGCAATTTCCCAAAAGCCCTGCCCTACGTTTCAAAAGAGTTTTCATCGGCGAACTTTGGACCAACCGCGACGGGACATGGAAAATGATGCGCTATCAAGAGACGTCTGTCCGTTAGATTCGCCACCCGGAAAATACGGAAGCCCGAATCTGCCAATGCAAATCCGGGCTTCCATTCGAAATCACTTCCTGTTCGTCAATTACTGTCTTGCGTACACGCCGACGCAACCATCTGCGGCGATCGTTTGACAGTTGGGACCGCCCGAGGGCAGCGGTACGAAGATGTGATTGTTAATCGGATCCGCCGCGACGCTGTGGGCGTTGCCGTTCGTCGGGACGTTTTGCAGCCACTGCCTGGTGCCGGCGCTGATGACTCCGAGAACCGGCCCGGTAGGCATGTCCCGCGACGCGGTGTAATAATTGTTGTCGCCGGGGTTGTACCAGGTTTCGTCCACGAACCCAACATTGTTGATGACGGTCAGAATCGCGCCGGTTGTGCCATTGATAATGACGCTGGACGGCGCGAAGGCGCGTCCGTCGTGATCGGCGCAGCCCACGAACACATCCGTGCCAGGTCCCTGGTTCAAACCTGTGGGCATGCAATTGGGTATCGGGAAACTGTTAACCACCACGGGTACAAGACTCGTGACACCTCCGACTGTCACTGCGTGGAGAGGATCAATTACATCGACGCTGCCGACGGTAATGTTAGCGGTCGAATTTCCGTTCGTCAGCAGGAAGAATCCCGTGGAGGGCTGGAAGAGCATCCCACCCAATCCAGCGGGGGCAATGGCCCCCGTGCATTGGGCTGGTGATGCGATGGGATCACAAGTCGGGTCGTACACTCCCGTGTTGATGTCGAGGATGGGACCGTGATGGCAAGCGACATCCGGGTTGAAACCGGCTGCATGGCCGGAGGCGCCGGACGGAACAGGGTTACCGGCGACACCGGGCGTAGAGCTGAAAAATTGGAGGGAAGGATCGGGACAGACAAACCCATTCGCGCCGTTCTCGCCAATGTCATCTATCACGCTGTTTGTATTGTTATTTTGCGGGGCGCCGTCGTAGTAGATTTGGCCCAGGATGCACGAGGCGTAGTTCGCCGCAAACGTTGTTGTGATCGTGTTTCCGCCAGGTCCGGAGACATAGGTACTAATACCGGGACTGAATGGGTCCGTAGCAGTGGGGTCCGCTACTTGAGAATACGGAAGACAATGTTGTTGGGCATCGGTTCCAGTTCTGGTCACGATGCCGGTGGCATCAACGATGGTGACAAACGGAAGGCCTGGGTCGCCGTTGATGACCGCAAAAAGAAAACGCGAGGAACCGTCCTGCGGGAAAGTCACGACTCCGCCGGTTGTCGCAAGCTCATCCCCCCGCAGGTCGCCGCAGCTCGGGTCAGAAAAAGCTCTTCCGTTGGCCGACGACTGACACCCGGTGATGCCAGTGGGACCGTCATAGTCGGGAGACGTGCCCGTCACGATCGTGGCGGTTAGCGTGGGCGGCGCTGTATAGCCGCTCGAAATCATTGGAACCAGGTCGAATACCTCAACTTGCGAACTGCCATTTCCGACAAACAGGAAATTTCCATCGCCGGTGATTTCCAGGCCGTTTGGACCCGAAAGTGGGTTCAGGTTGTTAGCGCGAGACGCGCAGCATTGCCCCCCAACGAATCCGCCGAAGTTGCCGTTGGGACCAAAGCCGCCAGGGAGGCGGAAACCATCGGTCTTGCATCCGAAACGTGTGAAGTTGCCCTGTGCGGATGTAACGGGAGGTATGGTTTCCCCGCTCACCGGATCCACCCAGCATAGACTGCTATTATTCCCCGCCTCGGCTATCGAGTTCTGCCCGCCGATTGCCCATAACGCGATGTCGGTAGTTGTGTTGAACACCGGAACATCGAGACCGACGCGGTCCGACACGACGTAATTGCGGTTCACAGGATCCACCCAACTAATGTCAAAAATATTGAATGGTCCTCCGGGCTCGCCGTTGGGATTGTGTTCCGGCACGTTCATGACGCCAATCAACCCAATCGTCCCGTTCTGATCCGTTCCGCAGTCAGGACAGTTCTTTTCGCTCGAGCAACTGCTCACGACGAACATCGCTCCAAGCAGCGCCACGACGGCTAGAAGGCGAAAAATTTTCAGTTTCATCGAATTTCCTCCTACGATATTGGCCGGGGCCGACTAATTTTTAAGAGAAATTATCCACTGAGTCCGCAGCGCCTTTGAATTCGCGTGTGCTGGCCCCCGTACTAACCAGCAACCAGCTCATCCAAAGCGCTCAAGACCCGATCAAAACCGAAACTGAATTCCCTCAACAAACACAAAGTAATTGCGAGGCAAAATGCCCTGGACGCTCGGGTTCTTGAGCTGGTTGAAGTTAAAGTCCGACTTCACCAGCACCCAGTAATTGAGATACCAGTTGAATCCCGCAGTTAACTGATCGGTGTGGTCGCTATAGGGCGGGACGATGTCCGGCGTAATCGGACAGGCCGGAATGGTAGTGGCATCACAAGTTGCGCCGCCAGCTTTTCCTTCCAGCCAGGCATACCGGATTTTGAGTGCCCATGCGCCCCAACCAGGCCCCCCCGATTCTCCCGGAGAATTGGGGCCGATTACCGGATGCTTCACGCGCGGAATCGCGTTTTCCGGCTCGCGTTCCCCGGTCAGCAAATAAGTAGCAGACACGTAAGCGCCCTTGCCTACAACGCCGGGAATGGTGTTGAAGGCGACGCCGCCGGGTGCTAACGCGCCAATGTTGGTGCGCTTTTGCAAGAGCTGCGCATATTCTCCGCGAATGCCCAATGGGCCTTTCAAGAACGCGAAGAAACCGTTATATCGCTCGATTCCGCCATTGATCCGGAACTGCGGAAAGAAATTGTAGGTGCCGTCGTTCAGGAGGCCGCTGAAGCTCTGTTCGTTCGCAAGACCTTTCGAGCGGCTGTGCTCGATGGAACCGCCGAACGACAGCCCCTTCAGCATGGCGTTATCGGATTTCAACCACGGAGAGAATCGCATTCTGCCCACAACTTCGGGCTCATTCGTAGTTCCGGCTGTCAGGAGTCCCTGTCCGTTGAAAATGCCGGCCCAATACTGCATGCGGCCTTGAAACAAATCGCCGTGAACGTCAACGCCCGGAGCGCGGAAAGAACCACCCGCATCCGGGTACAGCACGGAGATGATGGAGCGATTATAGAACTCAACGGCGGTGTCGTTCGTTCCGACTTCCTGAGAGAAAGGCACCTTGTACTGGCCGCCCATGATTTTGAAAGCGCTCCAGGGTTTGAAATCCAAGTAGGCGTCACGAATTGTGAGCGCGGAGGCGGTCTCGAACAGGAACGCATAGTCGAGTTGCGAGCCGTAATTGCCTTGCACGCCAAAGCGCGCGCGCGTGATGGCAAACGTGTCTGCAGGTGCGCCATCGCCCCTGTAGAAAGTGTATTGCGCATCCACGTACCCAACGGGCATGACCGTGAAGTTACCGTCGGCACTCTTCAGGAAAAAGTGCTCGCCGTTCCATCCGGCGGTTATCCCGGGAGCGTCGCTGGCCTTCTTTTGGAGGACGTCGATCTCTTTTTGGAGGGCGTCGATGTCCGCCGCAGTGGCGGAGGGCGATGAGGCGTTGGCATCGGGGGCGTCGGCTGCAGGAATAGCCGCGGGCGAAGAGGGTGCGGGGACGGAAGCAGCGACGGCGTTGGTCTCCACCAGGTGTGCGGCGCCGCCCTGCGCGACTGCGCTCACTTCAACCAGCCGTTGAATTTGCGCCTTTAACTCCGCGACCTCGCGGCGCAACTGCTGAACCTCCTCCTCAGTTGCAGCCTTGCCTGTTGATTTCGACTGTGTCGCGTCGTCGGACGGCTTCGCGCTCTGGCCAAACGCTACCGGAGCAGTCGCGCCACAAATTAAGATCACAAGCACACACCACCACTTTGGCGAGCGCATAATTATCCCCTCCGCGGAGATTTTTCAAAGCACGTAACAGGTCAAGGCAAACAAAACGCTATAACGTCTTCTTACGCAGGGTCGCCCCCGCTCACCTGCATCTCTTGCATAAAATTATCTCGATTCGCGACGAAACTTGGCTAACTGGTCCACTAATCGAACCAGTTTTTTCACAAAAAGCAGGCAGGTCTTAGCATGGCGTCGTAGAACGTGTCAAGCATATTGTGAGGTTTCTCTCATCGGAGAAGGACGGTACATGTTAAAGCTGCAGGTGAAGGGCTCGCTTCCAGGGAAATCTCAGGCGCGGAACGTTCTTCAATTATTCTAAGTTAAGCGAAGTGTAAGGGACGGCAGAGAAATTCCTTCGACCTCGGCGGTCCAAAGATCGCCGCTGCCCGTCGCATGTCCAGCGGTGAGTGTGCCGGAGCTGACGACTTCACCCTCGCTCAAGGGATGCGACGGAAAGCGCCGCGAGATCGCGCTACCGAGTTCCGCGAGGCACAGAGCGGGGCTCTTCAGAGAATTTCTGCCGGATCCTTCTTCAACAATTTCTCCACTCTTTGACATTCGCACTTTGAAACCCGCGAGCTGGTCGATCAGCGGGGAGATGAGTTCAGGCCGCACCTTTATTTTTTCGCCGACCACCAGCGCTGCGTGCAGTCCAAAAGACGCCACAAAATCACTGGGCTGAAATTTCCAGTCCGGAAAAGGACAATCAATGATTTCAAAACCCAGAGCGAGCCAGTCCGCGGATGCCAGCGCTGAGGCAGCGTCAGAACTTTCGGCTGCGACCGGCCCTTTCAAACCAAAGACAATTTCGGGTTCAATCTTCAACGAACGCGGATGCGCGACTGCCAGCGTGGCGGAGTTGCCATCCGCGTAGCGCACCGTGTCGTCGTACATGTGTGCCCAAACCAGGGTTTCAAGCTTGAGGACCCGCCACATGGCTTTGTTCGCATAACCAACTTTGCGGCCGACGGCTTCGTGTCCAGCAGCTTCGCGAAACCGCTTGAGCATTGCTTCAACGTCATAAGCCGTGTTGAGGTCGAAACCGGGGCGCCCGGAAGGCGGGTCCTTCACCATCCCACCCGTTTCAAACGCGGAAAGGAGTTCGCGCGCCAAAGCTTCGGCGGCATCATGCGACATGGAATCCTGGGACGATATGGTTTCTTGCGCCATAGTTTCGTTCGAGCTGCGCGTTCTCTCCGGTCTATCCTCGGCCCGAATTCATCGATCGATTCGCGGGGACGAGGAGTTAGCGCCCCGCATCTTAGCACCGGCCATCGTCGGGTTACGGGACTTCCTTCATTGCCGGGCGCCGGGGGGAATGCTAGCGAAGAAATATTCTCTTCTCTCGTTTACCGCGCGCCGAGGAACGGTGGTAACTTACCGTCGTCAATTGGCTTCAAATTCACGGTGGCCGGGAGTGGAGGACGTCTTGAAGATAGTCGGCCGCGATCAGGAGGAACATGTTGAGAGTACCTGCGATAAATTCCGTGTCGAGCATTGCACAGCGATGTTCCAGTTTCCGCTTGTTCACGTCTGTCCGGCTGCTGTCATTTCTAATTATCCTCGCGCTGTACACCTTTTCCGCCTGGGCCCAGAACGCGGTTGTCCTGGTGGGTTCCGGCTCGAGTGTACCAGCGCCCCTCTACAACCGGTGGACGCAGGATTACGGAAAGCATAACCCCAAAATTCAGATGCGGTACGTTCCCATCGGCACCAGCGAAGGGATTAAAGAAATCACCCGTGGCGCGAGTGATTTTGGCGCCGGGGAGTCTCAGCTCACGGACAAGGAACGCAAAGATGGCAGCCTGATCGAGCTGCCGGTCGTGCTCATCGGAATCGTTCCTATCTACAATCTGCCCGATGTCCACGAGGAACTTCGGCTTTCAGGGGAAGTGCTGGCAGGAATCTTTCTCGGCGAAATTAAGACCTGGAATGCACCGCAGATCGCAAAGCTCAACCCGGATATCACTTTGCCGAACCTTTCGATCCAGGTGGTTAACCGCCCTGCAGGGAAGGGATCCAACTACGTCTTCACTGACTTTCTGTCCAAAGTGAGCTCCAAATTTCGAGCCCAAGTGGGAGTGAGTCCATCACCCAAGTGGCCGGTTGGCGACCCCGCGGAACGCAGCTCTGATATGGCGGATAAGGTGAAAAACAATCCCGGCGCCATCGGCTACGTCGAGTTCCGGTATGCAGTGAAGGGTAGTATTCCCCGAGCTGCGGTACAAAATCCCGCCGGCAAGTTCGTGAAAGCTTCGACTGAGAGCATTGCCGCTGCGTGCCAATCGGCGGAAGCGCCGCGTTGGAATAACTTCTCTGCCTCTCTGACTAACTCAGCGGGGGCCGATTCTTTTCCAATAACCAGCTTTAGCTGGATTTACCTGCGGACTCCGCCGACTGATTCGGCGCGAGCAGCCGCTTTAGGCGATCTCCTGGATTGGATATACACCGATGGCCAGCAATCGGCGGTACAGGAAGGCTACACCCCTCTGCCCCCGGAGCTACTCGCAGCCGTGAGGAAGAAAGTCAAGAGCGTGCAATAGCCGCGTGATCTGATATTTATGGAATTGCAACCCGCCCACGCTCTGTTTCTGTTTCTTGCCGCGGCGATCGCAGGAACTTTGAACGCGTTAGCGGGCGGCGGAAGCTTCATCTCGTTTCCCGCACTGTTGTTCATCGGCATGCCTCCGGTACAGGCCAACGCCACCAATACCGTTGCGCTCTGGCCTGGGCTAGCCGCGAGCACTCTCGCATACTTAAAACGGCTGGACGCGCCTATGCGCCTGTTGATTCCTCTCATCGTCACCAGCGTCGCCGGCGGTTGGGTCGGCGCGCTGCTATTGCTGAAAACTCCGCAACACACTTTTATGGAATTCGTACCGTGGCTGCTGTTGAGCGGTACTTTGCTTTTTGCATTTGGCAACAAAATCCGCGCAATCGCCGGCACCAGCGCGGTCATTAGTGACCTGCGGAAGATATCGCTGCGCGCAATCATCGTGAGTTCCTTTGTGGAGTTGCTGGTCGCGGTCTATGGCGGATACTTCGGCGCCGGCATCGGGTTTATTACGCTAGGAATGCTTGCGGCGCTCGGAATGCGCGATATTCACGCCATGGGCGCGATCAGGACGCTGCTTGCCGCCGCGGTTAATGCCGCCGCGGTTGTAACTTTCATCCTGGCAGGCGCGGTTTTGTGGCGGCAATGCGGAGTCATGATCGCGGGCGCCCTCTTAGGCGGGTGGTTCGGCGCGCGTTACGCGCAAAAAGCCGACCCCAAAAAGGTGCGGCTCTTCGTGATCGGCATCGGCCTCGCGATGAGCGCGTACTTCTTTATTACGGTGCGTTAGGACCGGCGGGCGGCAGCGACGCCGGCGTTCAAGTTATTTGACTCCGTATTCGCGCCCTGCCATGATGTCGCGGTGCCCGAGGGAAACGACAAGATGGCCAGTATCGCGCACCGGAAACCCACGTCTCAATACATGAATTTCGCGCCAGCGAATTTGAACCCCCGCAAGGACCTCCCAGAGGGCTTCTTCGATTTCCTGTTGCCGCTCCACAAACAATTCACTCCCTGGCAACAGAAGATAATCGCCAAGCGCGCGGAGGTGTTGCAAAACTCCCATCGCGGACACCCCCCGAATTATTTGCCGGCCTCAGAGGCGACCACCTCCGATTGGCGAATCGAGCTGCCCGATTGGTGCGCGGATCAGCGCAATCAGATGACTGGTCCGGCCGACGACGCAGCGTTGACCGTAAAGCTGCTGAACTCCGGATCTCCCGCCGTGATGATCGACCTGGAAGATTCCACGGCCAACACCTGGGACAACATTATGTTGGCGGTTAAAAATACCATCGCCGCCTACAAATATGAACTGAGCTACGACGACAAAAAGCGAGGCAAGACCGTCACGGTGGAGCGCTCAAAGACTGTTACTTGGGTGCGCCCGCGCGGGTTGCATATCAGCCAGGGAGGAGTTATTAAGGACGAAATAATGTCCGCTTCCCTGTTCGATCTTGCCCTGATTTGGTATCAGATCGATCCCGCGTCGTTGCCGCACAACTTCTCTGTGTATATTCCCAAGAGCGAATCTGCCGAAGAAGCTTTCTGGTGGCGCGACCTCTTTCGGACTCTTGCGAAATCCAAAGGTCTGCCTGAGGACTACATAAAGTGCATGGCGCTTGTGGAAGCGCACCCGCTGGCATATCAGATGGAGGAATTTCTTTTCGATCTGCGCGGACACTGCCTCGGATTGAACCTCGGCCGCTGGGATTACATGGCTTCCCTGATCGATTTCATGATCGATGATCCCAACTGGATCCTGCCGGATCGCAATACCATCCCGCACGACGTGGCATTCTTCCAGAACTTCCGCACGCTGATGCCGGAAATCTGCCACAAGCACGGAGCGCTCGCCATCGGGGGAATGACTGCTCTTTATCCCAGCCGCACGGACGCGGAATTAAACGAGCGCGCGCTGAAAGTCCTGAAACAAGACAAGAAGAACGAAGCCGACTGTCTGATGGATGGAGCGTGGACCGGCCACCCCGATCAGAACGAGATCGCCGTCGCCCAGTTCCCATTTCCCAATCAGATCGGAAAACGGCCCGAGCCGCCTAATTCCCATCCCGATCTGCGGCCGATCCCGAAAGGCGTTGGCGAAATAACTCTGGCCGGAACGCGAGCGGCTGTGCGCACGGTCATTCGTTATCGCAACGGAGTGCTCAACGGAAAAGGTGCCAGCCTCCTTGATGGCTACATGGAAGATCTCGCTACCGACCGCATCTATCGCCTGATGATCGCGCAGCGCGTGCGCCACAAAGTGAAAGTGCCCGGCGACGATGGCAAGCCGGTGGAACACTCTCCCGCTTTAGTAACCCGCGTGTTTGACGAGGAGCTGGCGAAACTTCAACTCAATTTGCCGGCGGAGATTGACCAGAAAGCTGCGGTAACACTCCCCGAAGCGCGCCGCATCGCGGAGGAGCTGATCGTGCAGGAGCATCATTCGCCAATCTAGTCTGATTATTCTGGCGGGACCGATTCAAGCCGCAAAGCACAGAACTGTGAGTGAAAAGAAAAATTTATCACGCGATTCATAGAATGAGTTTGACGACGCCTGCCGCATAGGCGCCCACTGTTAAAACTGCGTTACATCATACTGTCGGCCAATTATCCAGCGACCGTGCCAGGGGCGACAACGAATGCCAATGAAGTCGGTTGACACTCTCCTCGACGTTTTACATTTCGCCGACAGTAACACCGCCGTTATCGTTCCAGAGCTCGGAATCCAAGTAACTTACGACTCGCTCCGGCAGCAGGTGTTGGCTATGGCCAACGCGTTGGCCTCTGTGGGCATTCGCCGCGGCGATGCAGTAGCGATCGCGTTGCCGAACGGTCTTCCTGCGATCGTCAGCTTTCTCGCCGCTTCCATCGCCGGAACCGCGGCTCCTTTGAACCTGGCGTACCCGTATGAGGAGTTTCTCTTTTTCCTCGGAGACACCAACGCGCGCATTTTGCTTTGCCCGCCGGTAGGCGCGGAGTTCGCGCGCAGCGCCGCCGCCGACCGCAAGATCCCGGTGTTCTCAGTGGAAATGACCGAGCAAGGCAACGTTCAACTCGTCGGCGCTTCCACCACCGCCGTTTCCGCAACCGCGCCTACGGCTGACGACATTGCCCTGGTCCTGCACACCAGTGGGAGCACGGGGCGTCCCAAGCGAGTTCCCTTGCGCCATTTTAACCTCGCTGTCTCCTCGGCGAATATCGCGAACACATACGCGCTTTCCGAGGAAGACGTTTCGCTGTGCATCATGCCGCTCTTCCACGTGCACGGTTTGATTGGCTCGCTCATGGCCACTTTGCTCTCCGGAGGCACGGTAGTCGTTCCCACCAAATTCAACGCGCTCTCTTTCTGGCGCACAGTTCGGGAACATCGCGTCACCTGGTATTCGGGAGTGCCCACGATGCACCAGCTTCTGCTGGCGCGTGCTCATCAGAAACCCCCGGAAGCGGCCACTCTGCGCTTCATACGTTCCTGCAGCGCTCCCTTGTCTGCGGCGCTCATTCACAAGATCGAGGGGCTGTTCGACGTGCCCTTTGTCGAAGCCTACGGAATGACGGAAGCGGCTCACCAAATGACTTCCAATCCTTTGCCGCCGCGGCACCGGAAGCCGGGCTCTGTCGGTGTGGGCATCGGGCTTCGCGTTCGCATCATGGACAAAGAAGGCCACGACCTCGGCACTAACCAGCGGGGCGAAGTCGCCATTCAAGGTGCCAATGTGTTTCGCGGATATGAAAACAATCCCGAAGCCAACGCGCGCGCTTTTGTGCATGGATGGTTTCTTACCGGCGACGAAGGAATGCTCGACACGGACTGCTATTTGCATCTGACCGGCAGGATCAAAGACATCATCATCCGCGGCGGCGAGAACATCGCGCCTCACGAAGTCGATGAGATTTTGCTGCGCCATCCTGCCGTTGCGGCAGCGGTCACATTCGGCTGCGTACATCCGACGCTCGGAGAAGAAGTAGCGGCAGCCGTGGTCTTGAATGAGGGTCAGCACGCTACCGAATCGGCACTGATCGAGTTCTGCCGGGAGTCGCTGGCAGAATACAAATGCCCTAAAAAGATTTATCTCGTAAAGAGCATTCCCACCACCGCGACTGGAAAAATTCGCCGTCGCGCAGTCGCCGCCGCACTGGCGGATGTCTAGCTATGCGTTTTCTGATCGCGGGGGCCGGCGCAATCGGAGCCTACATCGGCGCGCGCATGGCGCGAGCAGGTTTCGACGTCACGCTCTTCGCGCGCGGGCCGCATCTTCGCGCAATGCAGGAACATGGGGTGCAGGTAAAAAGCAGTGACGGGGATTTCGTGGCACGCCCCGCGATGGCCGGCTCGCTTGACGAAGTGGGGCCGGTGGACGTTGTCTTTCTTGGGGTGAAGGCGCACGGCCTGCCGCAACTTGCGCCTGAACTAAAGCCGGTGCTGGGGCCAGAAACCACCGTGGTCAGTACGCAAAACGGAATCCCTTGGTGGTACTTCCAGGGATACGGCGGCGAGTTGGAAGGATTGCGCCTCGAGCGGATCGATCCCGGCGGAGTGATTTCGTCGGCGATCGAAGCGCGCTCTGTAGTCGGCTCTATCGTTTACTTTTCTACCGAGATTTCCTCCCCCGGAGTGATTCAGCATATCGAGGGCAACCGCATTTCCCTCGGCGAGCCCAACGGTTCGCGCTCTGATCGCTGCCGCCAAATTGCAGAAGCGCTGATCGCATCCGGCTTGCGCTGCCCAGTTACCACTCGTATCCGGCCCGAGATTTGGGTAAAGGTCCTGGGTAACGCTTCCTTGAACCCCGTCAGCGCGCTCACGCGCGCCACGCTGGTTCAAATGCTCCGCGATCCGGGAGTTTCTTCCGTGATCCGTAACATCATGGAGGAAGTCGAAGCGCTCTCCAACAAATTGGGCATGGAGTTGCCGGTTTCCATCGATCAGCGGATGGCAGGCGCGGAGAAAGTCGGAGAGCACAAAACTTCCATGCTGCAGGATCTTGAAGCCGGCCGGCCGTTGGAATTGGAAGCGCTGGTGGGCGCGGTCGTGGAGTTGGGCGAGCGGGTCAGTCTCGCCATGCCCTACACGCGAACGATCTACAACTGCACCAAGTTATTGGCGCAAAGTGCCAGTTCGCAGGAGCCAAAGTGAGGGGTGCAGGAGCACCTGGCTTTCGTGCCGCTAGCAGCCTTTCCCTTCTGCATAATGAGCTAAACAAAAGTATTTGCTAGGGGCTTGACAGCGGGGGTATACTGCCTTTTGTCAGCTGGTCCACTTATCGGACCACTTCCCATGCCAGCATCCGTCAAACCCGACTTCGAGGTTGTTCGTAGAAACAAAGTCTACGAAGAAGTCGCCAAGCAGATCGAGCGCCTGATTCTCAAAAAATTGAAACCCGGAGACAAACTCCCATCGGAACGCGAACTCGCGGAGATGCTCCAAGTAAGCCGCAGTTCCATTCGCGACGCGATTCGAGGCCTGGAGCTGGTCGGCTTGGTTGAGCCGCGTCAAGGCGCCGGAACCATCGTTCGCGAACGGGCCTCTGAGTCTCCGATTAATCCTTTTGCGGATGCGCTGAAGCGCCGGCAGGGCCTGGTGACCGAGCTTCTGGATTTTCGCAAGATGCTCGAACCGCCGCTGGCCGCGCGGGCGGCCGCCAACGCTTCTGCCGAAGAGGTTTCCGAGATGGAAGATATTCTGCAGCGGCAAGAAAAAACGCAGGCTCTCGGAAATCCCGCCATCGCCGAGGACGCGGAATTTCACTACACCATTGCTCTTGCTTCCGGCAACAGTGTCGTGCTGAAAGTGATCGACACGCTGATGGACCTGCTGCGCGACACGCGCGAACACTCTTTGCAGGTGGAAGGACGTGCGCAAAAGTCGCTCGCCGGGCACCGGCGAATCCTGGCCGCCATCAAGCGTCACGATGCTGAAGCGGCAAAGTCCGCGATGCGGCGGCATATTGAAGACGTCGAAGAGATCGTGCTGAACACAAAGTTTTGATCCGGGAGAGTTTCAGTTTGAAGGAAATCGCCCAATCGTCGTCCACGGCAACGCTGACGCTGCGCGTCGCGGAGGCGCGTGTTGAGGACATCGGCCACGCCATCGCGCGGCTGGCGCCGGCTGACATGCTGCGCATCGGCGCCCGAGCGGGCGACGTGCTGAAGATCACAGGCGGCACTATCGCCGTCGGACGCGCCGAGCTTTCCGACGATGGATTCGAAGGAATGGTACAGATCGACGGCACGTGCCGCAGCAATTGTAGCGCGGGGCTGCAGGAGCAAGTGACCGTCACGCCCGTCGAGCACGAACAGGCCGTAGCCGTCCGCTTGTCGCCTTTGTGGGTCGGCGCTGCGCCAGCCACCATCGCGCCTGACCGCATGCTTGAGGATCTAGTGGGCGTCCCGGTGATAGCGGGCTGCGTAGTTCGTGTGCCGACGTTCGCCAAAGCGGTGAACTTCCAGGTTGTGCGCACGATTCCCTCCGGCGCTGTGGTGATCGGGAAACGCACCGATCTTCGCGTCGTGGAAGGCGAGCAGAGCGCGGCTCGCGCTCCGGCGGTGTCTTACGAAGATATCGGCGGACTTGAGCGCGAAGTAGCCCGAGTGCGCGAAATTGTCGAGCTGCCGCTGAAGTACCCGCGCGTCTTCGAGCGCTTGGGGATTCTCGCGCCCAAGGGCGTGCTGTTGTACGGCCCGCCAGGCACGGGCAAGACCCTGCTCGCCCGCGCCGTAGCAGCCGAAAGCCGCGTGCACTTTATTCACCTCAACGGCCCCGAAATCATGCGTAAATTTTACGGCGAGAGCGAGGCCAAGCTCCGCGAGGTGTTCGAAGAAGCTGCGCGCCGCGCGCCAGCGATCCTGTTCATCGACGAAATCGATGCCGTGGCTCCCAAACGAGCCGAGGTTTCCGGCGAGGTCGAAAAGCGCGTCGTGGCCCAGCTTCTTAGCTTGATGGATGGCTTTGTGGCGCGCGGCCAGGTCATCGTCATCGGCGCCACCAACATCCCCGAAGTCCTTGACCCGGCGCTGCGGCGCCCCGGCCGCTTCGATCGCGAAATAGAAATCGGAGTTCCGAACACGCAAGCGCGTCTGCAAATCCTGAAGATCCATACGCGCGCAATGCCTCTCGCGCCTGACGTTGACCTGAAAGAAATCGCCGAACATTCCCACGGATTCGTCGGCGCCGATCTCGAAGCGCTCGGGCAGGAAGTTGGGATGATCGCCCTGCGCGGCTTCCTCTCGTCCTTTCCGCTCGACACCGACGCCGCATCTGCCGAACTGGGGACGCTGCAGGTTACGCGCGACGATTTTCTCGCGGGCTTGAAGGAAGTGGAGCCCAGCGCGACTCGCGAATTCTTCATTGAGAAAAGCACCTCGACCTTCTCATCCCTCGGAGGTCTCACCGAGGCCAAACGGCTGCTCGATGCCGTAATCGAGAATTCTCACATGCACGACGGAATTTACGAGCAGGTTGGACTGGCGCCGCCGCGAGGCATTCTGTTGGCCGGACCATCCGGCACTGGAAAGACCGCCATGGTGCGAGCGCTTTCGGGCGAAAAGCAGGTTCCGCTGATCGCCATTGACGGCCCGCAACTGTATTCGAAGTGGTTAGGCGAATCAGAGAGGGCGCTGCGCGAAGTCTTCAAGAAAGCGCGACGGGCAGCTCCGTGCATCCTGTTTTTCGACACCATTGACGCCCTCGCGCCAAAGTTCGGCGCCGATCAATTCGGCACCGACGTCTATCAAAGGATTCTCAGCCAGCTTCTGCGCGAGATAGACAATTTGCGCGACGTGAAGGGAGTGATCCTGCTGGCCGCCACGAATCGCCCCGAGCGAATCGAACCTGCTCTCTTGCGGAGCGGGCGCTTCGACTATAAAATCCCGTTCGCAAAACCGGAGGCTGCGGATCGCGCGGCGATCATGCGGCTCTGCTGCCGGCGCGTGCCGCTGGCGCCCGATGTCGATTTCGACGAATTCGCCGGCCGCATGGAAGGTCTCACCGGCGCCGATATCGAAAGCCTGTGCAAGAAAGCAACGCTATTGGCAATTGTAGAATTTCAGGACGGGAAGCGCCTCGCGCCTTTCACGGTCTTGCGCAGCGATTTTCTGGCGCTCCTTGAGTCCGATCGGAGCAGTGCGAGCAATTGAAAAACAGCGAAGTCGCTGAGCTATAGCGCCGGGAATTTTTATCCTGACGCATCTACTGGATAGCGAGGTTGAGCATGAGCTATACGGAACTCACTGTTTGGACGCGCGGCATCATTATGGACAAAGAGGGGCGCGACATCGTCAATTCCATCGCCGCTTCCGCCCGGCTCGAGGGCAAGCACTCGCAGGCGATGGAGAACTATGTAGACAATCCCGATCGCACGAATTGCCCCACGCGCAAATACTGCCGCGTGAGCGACAGCGTGATCGAGAACGAGCTCACCTACGAAAATGAGCAGCCCAACATCATCGTTCTTGTCGAAGGCACGATGGTTAAGGGCTGGGATTACATGCGCGGCATGCCTCCCGGCGGAACGCTGGTGATCAACACGCACTACACGCCCGAGTACATGATTCGTTTCGTGCCGGGCCCCGAGCGGCTGGCTCAACTTGTCTGCGTGGACGCCGCCAAGATTGCCGACCACAAATGGCTCTACTACCGGCTCGGCGAACTTGGCCTCGATCGTCTTTCTACGGAAGGCGCCGCTGAGCGCAACAAATCAATCGCACCCGATATCGCCGCTCCGCTGATTGCAGCCGTGGTCAAGACTACTGGCATCGTCAAAATGGAAACGATTCAGCCGATGATTGCGAACCAGCACGCGTTCAAATTAGCGCTCGAAGAATTGCACATCATGCCGCTGAATCCCGTGGCGGCGTAGGAAAAGGACAAATGTCAACCAAAGGCACAAAAATCCCCGAGCGACTGAAGATCCCGTTCGCCGGCATCACACCTGCGCCGACGCAGGAAAAAGGGCAGGATCTCTTCCCCACCGGTAACTGGCGTTCGATCAGACCGGTGTACCGAGACAAATTGCCGCCCTGCAACAACGCTTGCGGAACCAATGAAAAGATCCAGGGCTATCTCGATCTGGTGAAGCGCGGCAAGTATCTGGATGCCTACGCGCTCATCAAGGAAGACATGCCCTTTCCGTCGGTCACCGGCCGGGTGTGCTATCACCCGTGCGAACAAGCCTGCAACCGCGGGAAGTATGACGAAGCCATCTCGATTCGCGCGGTGGAACGGTTTCTCGGCGATCTGGGACAAGCGCTCGCGCGCGACGTGGTCAAGCCCGGAACGCCCAACGGCAAGAAAGTCGCCGTCGTCGGTTCGGGTCCAGCCGGTCACAGCGCTGCGTACCAACTCGCGCGCCTCGGCTATAAAGTCACCATCCTTGAGAAATCGCCGAAAGCAGGCGGACTCAATCGCGGCGGCATTCCGGACTGGGTTCTCCCGCAGGACGTGCTCGATCGCGAAATCGAGCGCCTCGTCGAGATCGGAGTGGAGATCAAGACCAACGTCGAAGTCGGGAAGGACATTGCCTGGGACGATTTGAAAAAGAATTATGACGCCTGTGTGCTGGCCGTCGGCCTCATTGATCCGAACAGTGCGCGAGCCGAGGGCGAGAATAAGGACGGCGTCCTTTACGGACTTCCCTTCCTTCGCGACATCGGCATGGGCACATCAAAGGTCAAGGTGGGCGCTCGAGTCGCCGTCATCGGCGGTGGAAACACCGCGATCGACTGCGCCCGCGAAGCCCTGCGCCAAGGCGCCGTGGAAGTCACCATGATTACGGTCGAGGCCAACCCACAGGAAATGCCCGCCGTGCCGGAAGATCTGCACGACATGACCGAAGAAGGCGTGGAGCTCTTGCACGGCCGCGCGATGACCGCCGTTCTTGGTAACGGCAGAATCGAAGCCTTGCAACTGCATCCCGCGCGCTTCTCCGGCGCCATCAACGCCTCGCCGATCAACATTGATAAAGAAGCCAAGCCGGAGCGTTTCGCGGTGGACAACGTGATCATCGCGGTGGGACAGCGAGCCTCGCTCAAGTGGCTGCCCGACGAGTTCAAGACCGAGCGCGGCACGATCAAGATCGACCGCTTCGGACGTCTCGGCGACACGAACTTCTTTGCCGCTGGAGACGTAGTGCAACTAGGTTCTGGTCAGCCGCTGATGGTGGTGAATGCCGTCGGCGACGGCAAGCGCGTCGCCTTCAACCTCGACAAGGTCATGCGCGGTCAGCCACTCGAGCCGCGCACAGTTCCCGTCGACGTCATCTTCGATTTAAACCGTATGAACATGACGTACTTCCCGCACTTCCCGCGCGTGAAGCAAGCGCTGCTGCCGCCGGTGAGCCGTCGCAAAACGCAGGAAGAAGTGATTCAGCCGTTCTCGGAAGAGCAGGCCGTCGAGGAAGCCAATCGCTGCTTCAGTTGCGGAACCTGCAACGCCTGCGACAATTGTTATCTGGTCTGTCCCGAGCCGTGCATCGTGCGTGACGTTCGGTCGAATGGCCTCTATAAGATTCTGGTGGATTACTGCAAGGGGTGCCGCGTGTGCATCGAAGAATGTCCCACTGGCTGCCTCGAAGGCGTGCCCGAGTTGGACTTCGATAGCGGCGTGGTGCGAATGGATACGGCCTTCGCCGTTTCGCCGGGACTGCACGGCCGGCAAGCCGAAGAGCTGAAAAATCTGGGCGACCGGGCGGCGAAGAACATTTAGCATCGGAGCGAACCATGCCAACGGCTACAGAAGTAAAAAAGAGAACCGTCCGGATAAACGGCTGCGTCGCAGCTGCGCAGGCCGCCAAGTACGCCGACGTGGATGTAATTACGGCCTACCCCATCCGGCCTTACACCGCAACGATGATGGCGCTGGCGCAAATGGTGGCCAATGGCGAACTCGACGCCGAGTACATCGTGGCCGATAGCGAGCACTCGCAATTGAGCATCGCGCACGGCGCAGCTTCCAGCGGCGCACGCGTGTTCACCGGAAGTTCCGGCGTCGGCGTGCAGTTCGCCTACGAGCTTTATTCGCCGATCTCTGGCAGCCGTATGCCGGTGCAAATGATGATCGCCGACCGCACGCTCGATCCCCCCGGCGATTTCGGTTCCGAACACACCGACGCGCTCTCCACCCGCGACATGGGCTGGCTCATGGGCTGGTCGTGCGATGCCCAAGAAGCGTTCGACAACCACCTGATGGCCTATCGGATCGGCGAAGATCCGCGCGTGCTCTTGCCTCAGATGGTCTGCCAGGACGGCTTCTTCGTCTCCCACATTACGAGTGACGTCGATTTGCCTGATACCGGCCAGGTAAAAGAATTTCTCCCGCCTTACAAACATCCCTACCCGCTCGATCCGCGGCATCCCGTGTCGCACGGCCCGCAGATCATGCCCGAGCAGGGACCGCCGCTTCAGTTGGAACGCGCGCGCGCCATGGAAGATTCAATGGCGGTGATCGAGCAGGTCCACGACGAATTCGCGAATATCTTCGGCCGCCGCTACGATCCCTGGATCGAAGAGTTCCAAACCGATGGAGCGGACATCGTTTTTTTCCTGCAAGGCGCCCACGCGGTCACCGCGCGTTTTGCGATTCAGCATATGCGCGATAAGGGCCTGAAAGTCGGTCTCGTAAG
Organism: Candidatus Acidiferrales bacterium; assembly: GCA_050012235.1. Taxonomy (GTDB): domain Bacteria; phylum Acidobacteriota; class Terriglobia; order Acidiferrales; family UBA7541; genus Palsa-295. The sequence goes on from JBEKHP010000019.1 coordinate 93,674, forward strand.
GCTTCGCACCATCAGACCATACCCGACCGATCGGGTGAAGGAAGTTCTCAGTAAGTTCAAAGTGGTCGGCGTGGTCGAGACCAACATGGGACTTGGCAGCGTGAGCAGCGGCGGCGTGCTGTATGGCGAAGTCTGCGCCGCTCTCTACGAAAGCAAACAGAAACCGCTCGTCGTCTCGTTCATGGCGGGAATGGGCGGCGAGGCCATCGTGCTAAAGGAATTTTACTGGATGGCGCAGAAAATGACGGATGCGCAGAAACAAGGCAAAATCGAAAAGCGCACACATTGGGTCGGATTCGAAGAGTAGAGAATTTTTATGCGGATCTAAAGGTCTGCACAAAGTAATTAGCGGTGCATAGTTTTGCTATTGGGAGGAATTGATATGCCAACGATTGAAGTCCAGCGCCAGGTTTTGCCGATTCTCGGCAGCCCGAATCAGGGGGCGCGTTTCTTCAACCCTGAATTGCCTTCGTCCGAGCCCTTCGTTCCCGGCCACCGCACCTGTGCCGGCTGCGGGCCCTCGATCCAGTACCGCATGACCACCAAGGCGGCCGGCGACAACACGATTCTCGTCGGACCAACGGGCTGCATGTACGTCGCGAACAGCTCGTATTTGTGCACGCCCTACAACGTTCCCTGGGCCCACACTCAAATTGGCAGCGCAGGCAGCTTCACCGCGGGCGTCGCCGCCGCCTATGAAGCCATGATCCGCAAGGGCAAGTGGAAGGGCGACTTCCCCAACATTATCTGTGAAGCGGGCGACGGAAGCGCGTCCGACATCGGCCTCGCTTCCATTTCCGGCGCGCTCTATCGCAATCACGACTGCCTGATTATTTGCTACGACAACGAGCAGTACGCGAACACCGGCATTCAGGCCTCGTCGCGCACGCCCTACGGCGGCATGACCACTTTCACTCCTCCGGGCCCCATGGTTCCCGAAGCGAAGACGCTTTTCCCCAAGGACCTCGCACGTATGATGGCCGCCGGCCATCCGCACTGCTACGTGGCCACCGCCAGCGTCGGCTACCCCATCGACTTGATGAACAAAGTCCGCAAGGGTCTCAACCACAAGGGCGCGGCGTACCTGATGATCTACACCCCGTGCCAGAAGGGCTTTGTGTACGAGACGCCGCGCTCGATTGATCTCGGCCGGTTGGTCGTGGAATGCGGCCTCTATCCCATTTGGGAATGGAACCCCGAGAAGCGTGCATTTGATTACAGCTTCCGCCCGCAAAACATGCGGCCCGTGTCCGAGTACTTGAAATTGCAAGGACGCTTCGGCCACCTCCACGCCGAGCACATCGCCAAATTGCAGAAATTTGCCAACGAGCAATGGCGAATGATGGATGTCGCATTGCCCGAGGCTTTGATCCAGGCCGCGGATGCGAAAAACCTGGTCAACATGGCGGCTGCAGCCGAAGCCGAGACGGTGGCGCAAACTCTATGAACACCAAAGCAACGGTACCTCCTCCGCCAGCCGCACCCGAGGCGCAGGAAAGTTACGTCGTCAGCGAAGGCAAGAAGCGCGGTTCGACGCGAGAGGTACGAGACGAAGCGGCGTTCGACCGTTACTACACCGTCCTGCGCGTGCATGGCGGTGACGCGATCCTCACCGACAACTGGCACACCAATGAAGTGCTGGACCACGCGCGCAACAACTTCGAGGGCTACACCTTCGCCATGCGCACGCTCGAAGCCTGGGGCGCGATGTTTGAGAACGACCGCCGCGCCTACTACACCGCCGGCGGCCGAGTGTGGGTGATGGACCTGGAGCAGTGCGAAGGCAAGAAGAAGCGGTTGCCCGGCTTCGGAGCCGCCAAGAAGTAGGATACGCTTGCGCCGCGTCCTGCTCATCGACGACACGCCGCAGATTGCCGAGCTTCTCACGTTTTCGCTGCGTGATCTGGGCTACGAGGTTTTTGCATCGGGATTTACCGTAACCGTCAACGAACTCCTTGTGGAGAACCGCTCCGATGCGCTCGTGCTCGATTGTTCCGCTTTCGACATGAGCGAGTCGCTCTTCGACGCTGTGCGTCACCACCCGGATCACGCCGAACTTCCCATCGTCATCATCAGCGATACACCGGAGGAAGCTAGCGCGAGCCTCCATTCTCGAAACGCCCGAAAAGTCCTGCTGATCCCGAAACCGTTCACCGCCTCGCAGGTCGGACGCGCGCTCGAGCAGCTACTGGAATAAATATGCCGCTGTGGAGCATGGACGACTGGCAGTTCCTGGAGCGCGAGGTCGTCACCGACCCCAAGGGAGTGCAGTGGACTGTCGCGCTGATGGACGTGCTGGGGCAAGTAGGGGATCCGGACATGCCGAGCAAGTTGCTCGAACTTCAGTATTCGGCGGGCCGCTATTTCACGCTCATCTACTCGGCCACCGGGGCGCTGCAGCGCGAACGCGGCTACGCAACATTGCCGGAAGCAACGAACGCATACTCGGAGATGCTCGTGGGTGTCATCGATGGCAGCCTGAATCCATCGCAACCGGTGTTCCGGCAAGACCTCGAAGATTGACCGTACGATCGCGACCATAAGCTCGGACTCGAAATAGCCGCCGCATTTCCTGCAGATCTCTACCGGCCGGGATCTAGATCTCTCATGATAACGTTCAGCACCTGCCCTGCCTGTCGCGCATCGCGTTCGGAAATGGTCGTCTGAAGACCGCTCTCTCCGTTAACTTTGGCGCGATCCCGATACGACCTCGCGACTGCCGGCAGCCGTGCGCATCCTCCGCGAATGAGTCCGGCCTCCTCAGCGACCGCGAGCCGCGTCTCGAACGCCCAATCCCCAATCTTTCCCGCAGGCGCGCCGGAGCCGGCCAGCGCAATCTGGCCTTTGTTTTCCAGCGCGTCGGTAACGATGGCTTCCAGGATTCCGCAAGAAGTGCGCAGCGCGAGATCGTAATCACCCTTCTCGAAAGCGCGCTTGCTATCGATGTAGGCCTGCTCGACAACGGGTCGGAGTTCGGCGCTGTGAACGAACTCGAACCGGCGAGGTGGCGGCGCTTCCGATGATGCGGAGGCGGTCGCGAGCCCGGAAGCGTCCGTGCGGTCGCCCATTCCAGAAAGAGTGGCAACGGCCTGCTCAAGTACCTCGATCAAGCGAGTGACGATCTCCGTTGGCGCCGCCCCCGTGACCGCCCGGCCGTCCGCTGTACGCATCAAAAACGATTCGCTAAACGACCGCGCCAGCCAATGCGCCTTGCTCCCTCCGGACAATTGATTGATCGTGACCCCACAGTCTTCCTGCCAGGCGCGCGTAGCCGCCATCGCCGCTGGATTGGATGGCTCAGCCGTCAACGTGTCGCGAACCTGGCGCCCGCGCCGGATCAAACCATCCAGGTGGGTGAGGTAGGTTTCGATCTGCGTTCGCAAGTCCGGCAAGTTCTCTTCCATCGTCGTCCCTTCCGTCTACCGCTACTCGCCAAAATTCCGATAAGCTCGCGGGCAGCTCGAGTCTCGCGGTTGTGAAATCACAGCCAGTGCTTGACAGCCTGTGGCGAGGCTGCTAAATTCCGCTGCGCAAGTGGTTCGGTTAGTGGACCAGTGTATCAAAGTTCCCAACGAACGAAGGCATTTCCAAGCTCAGGGGCCGCTTGAATAGGCTGTGGCAACCCTGCGGAAAAGAGCTGATCGGGAAGTGCTTCGCTAAGGTTTAGCGCACGATCACGGAGGTATGCCTATGGCTGTGTCTCCAGCGTCTCTGATCCACCCCTCGCGTATTCCAAATCGATGGATTCAATTGACCGCCGGCATCGTTGCGATGATGGCCGTAGCCAACCTCCAATATGCGTGGACCCTCTTTACCAAGCCCATTCAAGCGCATCTGCACGTCTCGCTGGAGGCTGTGCAATGGACCATTGTTTTATTCGTCGCTCTGGAAACCTGGCTCGTGCCGTTTGAAGGATATCTGGTCGATCGAATCGGACCCCGGTTGATGTTGGGTTTTGGCGCGATCCTGGCCGGACTGGGCTGGATCGGATCCGGCAAAGCCGAGACGCTTCACGCCCTCTATTTTTGGTACGGGCTCGGTGGTATCGGAGCCGGCGCGGTTTATGGAGGAACCATCGGGAATGCTCTGAAATGGTTCCCGGATCATCGCGGCCTATGCGTCGGCTTGACTGCGGGAGCTTTCGGCATAGGCACGGCAACCACCATCGCTCCCGTGGCCGCGATGTTGCAAAAATCGGGCTACCAGCACACCTTTATTTTTTGGGGAATTATTCAGGGCGTAGTCGTACTGTTTGCTTCTCTCTTCGTCGCCAGGCCGCCGGAGGGATGGACACCGCCAAACTGGAAAGCAAAAGAAGCGAAGATCAAAGCCAGAGTGAAAACCTCGGCTGTGGACATGACGCCGTGGCAAATGCTGCGCCAGCCGTCTTTCTACGTCATTTACCTGATGATGACCATGCTGGCCTTCGGCGGCATCGTGGTCACCGTGCAACTCAACCCCATGGCTTCCTCATATCACGTGGATAAAGTGGTGGTGCTCTGGGGCATGACCGCTCTGGTGCTGGCCATCACCGTCGATCGCATCTTGAACGGGTTGACACGTCCGTTCTGGGGCTGGGTGTCGGACCACATCGGCCGGGAGAATGCCATCTTCATCTCTTTCATCCTCGAAGCGTTCGCGGTATATGCCCTGCTCCAATTAATCAGCCATCCAGTCTGGTTTGTAGCGTTGTCAGGCTTGTGTTTCTTCGCGTGGGGCAATATCTATTCTTTGTTCCCCTCTATCACGGGCGACCTATTCGGAAACAAATGGGCCACCACAAACTATGGCATCGTGTACACCGCCAAGGGCGTAGCTACGGCCTTCGCCGGGCCCGGCGCCGCCTGGCTCTTCGCCAAGACCGGTTCCTGGTCAAAGGTGTTTTGGGCCATGATTGTGTGCGATGTAATCGCGGCCTTCATGGCTTTGCTGTGGCTGAAGCCTCTCGCAGCGCGCGTCGTCCGAAAATCGGAGGAACCTGCTGCGCTTCCCGATACGGCGACGCCGGTAAAAGCGGGTGGCACCGCGTAGCGCAATCTGACGGCATCGAACGTCGGAGCTAGTGTCTTTTTTGGCTTCGTCGCGAGCGAGACATTGAGCCGGTAGTTTCTGGTTTAGTCGCCTGCCATGCCCGCGCTACCGCTTTGTAGTCCGAGACCAGATCGCTGGAAACCTGGATCTCTCCTCTAACAAAGCGTTCGTGATTCTCCTCGAGTTCTTCGGGAAGATATTGATAATTTACGGTCACCCCAAACGAAGCTTGCAAGCCGTACGGACGCAGGTTCCCAAACGTGTTGATCCTCTCCATGCGCGCGCCATTCGAAAGGTGAAACATAGCGACAGGGTCGTAGAGCTTACCGTTCTGACGCACTTGTGTGAGATAAGCGAGAGCCAAGCGTTCGAGAGGCCGTGCAAGAACCTCTCGGTGCTTCAGCGGTTCCTCGAGCAAATGGAACAGGGCTTCCTCCGGGTCGCGCCGCCCTCCCGCCGCAGTGAGATTACGTGCATGATCCGCCAGTAAACGCAAAAGGCGCGCGTGCGTGAAACCTTCTTCATTTTTCTGATCCCGCAAGGCTCGCGAAAAGTTCGGCAGCGGCGAAAGAGTGCCGTAGGTTTGAATATTGGGAAGCTCGGCGGCTAGCTCGTCCACCACCTGCTTGATCAGAAAGCTGCCGAAAGGAACGCCTCGCAAACCCCGCAAGCAATTGTTAATGGAATAAAAGACGGCTGCATCCGCGGTCTTGGACGCGAGAACCGGCGCGTGAATATCCAGCAAAGGTTCCAAATCACCCGTGAGCCCCTTCGACAGCGCCACTTCCACAAAGATGATTGGCTCTTCCACCAGCGCCGGATGAAAAAAAGCAAAGCAGCGCCGGTCAGCCTCGAGACGCCGGTGAAGGTCCGGCCAGCCATTAATCTCATGTACTGATTCATAGCCAATAAGTTTTTCCAGGATCAAAGCCGAGGTGTGCCAGCTGATGCGTTCGAGGTGCAGGAACCCTCGGTTGAACCAGGACCTGAATAAATGCTTCAGGTCGAGGTCCAGCGCGGCGAAACTTCCGTTGTTGGCATCCAGTACATGCTCTCTCAGCGTCACCAGAGTTTCGGTGCCGCCTGGCGCCGTGTTGATCCGGCGGAACAGCTCCTGGCGTGGCGATTCGACGGCTGCGGACAGAGCCGCCAAGGTGGCTGACCCCGGCTTGCGTTCGTATTCAGCTGCCGCACGGAGGATCGCACCTTTATCCGGCGTAAAGTCACTCGACAGCATTTCGAAGAACCTCAGCCGCTGCTCCGCGCCCATCGCCTTGTAGGCGCTGATGATTTCCTGGGCCAGCGCCGTCTGCGAAGCCTCGCCGCGCTCGGAAAGGAGATGGCGGCACATGTAAGACATATCCGTGCCGCGCCGCTCACGGATCGCTCGCAACAAGCTGCTAAAGAACCGGGGCATTATCCTCAAATTATAATGAACTTTCATCTCGTCGTTCGCCAAAATGCCGTGCGCGTGTGATTCCGTCATGGTCAGAATTATAACTTCGGGATGTTACAAAAATGTTTCGAACTCGCGATTTGAAGTTGCGCGTGGTTAGCTGAATGTACGAACTAAGCGGGCAGCGCCTTGCCGCGTGTCTCCGCGGCTAGCGGAATGAGAAGCAAGCCAATAGCGAAGGCAATAGATGTCAACGCGACCGGAGTTCCCAGCGAGCCGAAATGCCGCACTCCGGCCCCTACCAGGAACGTGATTCCAGCGCCGCCAAATCGGGCGAACGAGGTGGAAAAGGCGAAAGCGCTCGCGCGGCACTCCGTAGGATATTGCTCGGGCAGCCACAGGGTATAGACGGCGAAGTTGGCGCCTCCTAGCCCCAGAAAGAAGAGGCAAACGAAAAACCACGGTAGCGCGCTCGGCCCCAGATAGAAAACTTTGCCGAAGGTCAGCGCAATGAATACCATCATTAGAGTAAAGAAGATGGCGAGCGCTCCGCGCCGTCCAACTATCTCGGCAATCCGTGGCATGGCCAGGCAACCGAGAATCGTAGCGAACGAAACCAGCATGATGCCCCAGGAAGCCAGTTGCGCAGCCTGTGGAGTGCTGCGCCCGCCGGCTTCGGCAAGGGACGTGATGGCAGAAGGCACATACACGGTTCCGGCCCACAGTCCGCAAATGGAGGCCAGCATGAGCAGCGCATTCACGATCGTGCGGCGGCGCCAGGCAGCCGAAAACAGCGTCGCGAAGGGACGCCAGACAGCCCATGACCGTATAACACTTTCTTTGTTCTTCCAGGCAGCGGGTTCGGCAACTCCGTGGCGTATCCAGGCCAGCAGCAGTGCCGGAACACCCCCTACGATAAACATGGCGCGCCAGCCATAGCGGCTACCGATGCCGTAGTTTGCCAGCGCGGCGAGAAATATGCCGACGTAGTAGCCCGTGTGCATCAAGCCCGCGCCCATGCGACGCCGGTTCTCAGGCCACGATTCCGCAACGAAAGTTCCGCCCATGGCCCATTCCCCGCCAATCCCAACGCCGGCCAGCAGGCGAAGAATCGCGAGTTGCCACACGCTGGTGACGAACGCGCTGAGAAAAGTAAATACCGAATACCACACGATGGTCAGCATTAGCGTGCGCACGCGGCCAAACTTGTCCCCGATCGGCCCCCAGAGGAACGCAAGTCCCCAGCCGACCAGAAACAGGGCGAAGAGCAAACCTCCGTACAGCCCCACGTTGCCCTTGGTGGCCTGAATGCCGGAGTTCGGAAGCAGTTCGCGCAAAGACGGTACAAGGACGAGCGCGTAAACGAAGGAATCCATTCCGTCCAGCGTCCATCCACCCCAGGATGCCCAGAAGCCGCGAATCTGATTGGAGGTGAGAGGTTGGAATGCAGCCGCGGCGGGATCGTTCAGTGAGTTGGAAGGGGCGTGCATGACCGTCGGACACTATATCAAATGAAGTTTCCTTGCTACTGAAAATATGTTCGAACCGGGCGCGTCGCCGGATTCAAAATCGTCAAATGTCTTCTGCTGATCGAGGGAAGGTTTGGTAGGGGCGGTGGGGATCGAACCCACGACCTTCGGCTTAAAAGGCCGCTGCTCTACCACTGAGCTACGCCCCTGGATTGATTATGATCAAACGTGGGCTTCGCGACTTCGCGAATGCGGGTCTGCGACTACTGGCGTCCAGTTTGCGAAATTAAGTTTAGCATACCGTTCCCGCCAGACCTTTCGGAAATCGCCGACTGCCGGCCGGTCGCGCGGACGATTCGCGGATTCACTTTTTACGGAGGAGCTCCTTGGCGGCGGCTACGACTTGGTCGGGTTCGAAGCCGAATTTTCTTTGCAACTCTTTGAGCGGAGCGGAGGCGCCGAAAGTTTTCATGCAGGTTAGATGGCCGTTGGTGCCGACGTAGCGCTCCCATCCGAAGCTGGAGGCTTGCTCGACGGCGATTCGCGCTCGCACGTTGGGCGGCAGCACGCTGTGGCGGTATTCCTCCGGCTGGTGGTCGAATATTTCCCAGGACGGCATGGAAACGACGCGCGAGCGGACGCCGTCGGCCAGTAGCTTTTCGTGAGATTCCACTGCGAGGCTCAGTTCGCTGCCGGTGGCGATGATGATTACTTCAGGGTTTGCTCCGGGGGCGTCGGCAAGAATGTAAGCGCCGCGCGCAACACCAGATGCAGCTGCATACTTGCTTCGATCCAAAGTGGGCAAGGGCTGGCGTGACAGCGCCAACACCGCGGGTTGGTGGCGCAGCTTCATGATGTAACGGTAGGCTTCGACGACTTCATTGGCGTCACCCGGACGCAGCGTGATTAGCCCAGGAATGGCGCGCAAGGACGCGAGATGCTCTACGGGTTGGTGCGTGGGGCCGTCTTCTCCGTCGCCCATGGCGTCATGGGTGAAGACGAAGATGGTTGGAAGCTCCATCAGTGCCGAGAGACGGATAGCGGGACGCGCGTAATCGCTAAAGATGAAAAATGTGGCGCCGAAAGCCCGGAGTTTTGAGAGCGAAAGGCCGTTCACAACCGCAGCCATAGCATGCTCGCGAATTCCGAAATGCAGGTTCTTTCCGCCAGGAGTAGCCGCTTGGATGTTTCCGGAGCCTTCGTATTTCAGCGTGGTCTTGTTGGAGGGGCCGAGGTCCGCGGAACCTCCGATAAACCAGGGAATATTTTGCGCGAGTACGTTCAACACTTTTCCGGATGCTTCACGGCCCGCGACTCCTTTCGGGTCGGCGGGGAAAACGGGAAGGTTGCGGTCCCAACCGTTTGGAAGGTCGCGGCGCTGCATGAGGTCAATTTCCGCGGCGAGTTCGGGATATTTTGCGCGGTAGGCGGCGAAGAGTTTTGTCCACTCGATGCGGGCCTTTGCGCCGCGAGCTCCTACTCCGGCTGCGAAGTGGTCGTAAACGCCGTCCGGAACCAGGAACTTTGCGTCCTCGGGCCAGCCATATCCACGTTTGGTGAGCCGGACTTCTTCGTCGCCCAGCGGCTCCCCGTGCGCTTCGGGAGTGTCTTGTTTATTAGGCGAACCCCAACCGATATGACTATCGAGAACGATGAAAGTCGGCCTTCCCTTCGTCTTGCGAAAAACTGCGAAGGCGTTTTCGATGCGATCGATGTCGTTGGCGTCGCCGACGCGCAGGACGTTCCAGCCGTAGGCCAGGAAGCGCGTCGCAACATCTTCGGTGAAGGCGATGTCGGTGTGACCCTCGATGGTGATGTGGTTGTTGTCGTAGATCCAGCAAAGATTGTCGAGGCCCAAGTGGCCGGCGAGAGACGCGGCTTCCGACGAAATGCCTTCCATCATGCAGCCGTCGCCACAGATCGCGTAGATGTTGTAGTCAAAAATTTCGAAGTCCGGGCGATTGTAGTGGGCGGCGAGCCACTTTTCTCCGATAGCCATGCCGACGCTTGTCGCGACGCCCTGGCCTAGCGGGCCGGTGGTGGTTTCAACGCCGGAGACCCAGTGATATTCGGGGTGTCCGGGAGCGCGACTATCGAGCTGGCGGAATCGGCGGATGTCGTCGAGAGTTACCGACGGCTGACCCAAGTTTTCGTATTCAGCATCAACCGCCTGGACTTTTGAAAGGTGGAGGATAGACCACAACAGCATCGAGGCGTGACCGTTGGAGAGTACGAAGCGATCACGGTCGGGCCAGATGGGGTCTTTGGGATCGAAGCGCATGACGCGGTTCCAGAGGGTGTAAGCAACGGGCGCGAGGGCCATGGGGGTGCCGGGATGTCCGGATTGGGCGGCTTGTACCGCATCGATGGAAAGCGTGCGTATGGTGTTGATGGCTAGTTGAGCCATCTCGGCGTCGGTCTTTGGGGGGGCGACTTGGGTGGGAGTCATCGGTTTCTCCTTAGTGGCTGGCCGATGGAACTCGGCAATTCGCTTGCGGCACATTGTGCAATTCTAGAACCGGGTAGACAGGGTTTAATGGTTTGTTTTCTGCAACTTCTACTTTTGGCCCAGAACCGGGTAGAAATGCGCGCGTGTTGCCCGGTTTCGGGCATTTTTTCGGTCGCCGGAGACATCCCTGGGCTAGTAGGTTGCGGTTGAAAGCGGAGCCAAGACGCGACGGCTGGTATTGAGCGGGTGGTGGCTAAAAAGTGGCGTTGGTCGGCCGGGCTGCACCGGGCACAGCATGCTGTGCCCCTACGAAGCGGTTGGTCGGCTGAGCTGAAGCGGGCGCAGCCCCTCGACTGCGCTCGGGACCCAAAATGCGGGCATGCTCCCGCGCCCCTACGGAGAAAATCGTAGGCGGGATTTTGGGTCGGCGGCATATGGCTTGAGACAAGGCCTCGGGACGACCACGCCAACGGCGGGTTCGCGGAGCAGTGGTGCTGCGGCGACTGCTCGCCGTGCTGCTCATCGCCGATTCTAAACCTAATTTTCATCGCAACGATGATAGGAAGTTCGCAAGCAGAAGGCAAGGACTTGAATGTCGTGAGCATTTCAAATTTTAGTGGATGGATTTCGGATGGAGAAAAACCTCGCCCCGGCGTGCTACACATGGCCGCACAAGCCAGTGCAGCCTGGCACGGGGCGCGTGTAACCATTCCGCGTTATTTGGCGGAGTGGGACTTGTTTTCGGTTTTCTCCAGGTGGCCGCCGAATTCGAAACGCATGGCGGAGAGGAGTTTGTCGGCGAAGTCGGCTTGGCCGCGGGAGCTGAAGCGCTCGTACAAGGCGGCGGTGAGGACGTTGGCGGGGACGGCTTCGTCGATGGCGGCTTTAATGGTCCAGCGGCCTTCGCCGGAATCGGAAACTTTGCCTTCGAACTTGGCGAGATTAGGATCCTTGATCAGCGCGGAAGCGGTGAGATCCAAGAGCCACGAAGCGATGACGCTGCCGCGGCGCCAGACTTCGGCGACGTCTGGCAAATTGAGATCGTATTGATAGTGCTCGGGGTCGCGCAAGGGAGTGGTTTCCGCGTCGACGGCGTGTTGCTGTTTGCCGACGTTGGCGGCGCGCAGAATTCCCAGTCCTTCGGCGTAGGCGGCCATCATGCCGTACTCGATTCCGTTGTGAACCATTTTCACGAAGTGGCCGGCGCCGTTTGGCCCGCAGTAGAGGTAGCCCTGCTCGGCGGTGCCGCCGATTTTGTCGCGTCCGGGCGTGCGATCGATGTTGCCGATGCCGGGCGCCAGGGTAGCGAAGATGGGGTCGAGGTGCTTGACCACATCCTGTTCGCCGCCAATCATCATGCAGTAGCCGCGTTCGAGGCCCCAGACGCCGCCGCTGGTGCCGACGTCCACGTAGTGAATCTTTTTCGGCGCGAGTTCCTTGGCGCGGCGAATGTCGTCTATGTAATAGGAATTGCCGCCGTCAATCAGAATGTCGCCTGCTTCGAGATAGGGCAGGAGACCGTCGCGGCATTGGTCCACGATTGCGGCGGGGACCATCAGCCAAATGGCTCTGGGCTTTTGCAGCTTTTTCACAAAATCTTCGAGCGACGAGGAGCCGACGGCTTTGTACTGGACCAACTCGTCCACTGCTTTCGGCGTGCGGTCGTAAACCACGCACTGGTGGCCGCCTTTGATCAGGCGGCGAACCATGTTTGCTCCCATTCTTCCCAGGCCGATCATTCCGAGTTGCATTGTTGACTCCTTTTCAAAATTGATTCCTCAACTGCTATGAAGGCTTCCGTGATTTGCGGTAGCGACCGATTAAATTATTCGTCGAGCTGTCATGCGCGAGCTTGGGCTCTCTGCCGCTTTCGAGTTCGGCGATGATGCGCTGCGCGAGGACTTTGCCGAGTTCAACGCCCCATTGGTCGAAGGAATCGATCTGCCAGATGGTGCCTTGGGTGAAAACGCTGTGCTCGTAAAGAGCGACGAGCTTGCCGAGCGCTTCGGGAGTGAGCTTGTCGAGAAGGATGGTGTTTGACGGGCGGTTACCTTCGAAGACGCGATGCGGGACGAGCCAGGCAGGAGTGCCTTCGGCTTTGACCTGCTCGGCCGTTTTGCCGAACGCGAGAGCTTCGGCCTGGGCGAAGACGTTGGCCAAAAGCATGTCGTGGTGGTGGCCGATTGTATTGAGCGGCTGATCGAAGGCGATAAAATCGCAGGGGATCAGTTTGGTTCCTTGATGGATGAGCTGGTAGAAGGAATGCTGGCCGTTGGTGCCCGGCTCGCCCCAGTAGATTGGGCCGGTCTGGTAGTTGACCTGAGCGCCTGCCAGCGTGACGTGTTTTCCGTTGCTCTCCATGGTGAGCTGCTGGAGATAGGCGGGGAAACGTTTCAAGTATTGCTCGTAGGGAAAAACGCCGGCGGTTTGCGCGCCGAAGAAATTGTTGTACCAGACGGCGAGGAGGCCCATAAGCACGGGAAGATTTTGTTTGAATGGGGCGGTGCGGAAATGCTCGTCCATCAGGTGGAAGCCGTGCAACATGGCGAGGAAGTTCGCGGGGCCGATGGCAACCATGGTGGAAAGGCCGATGGCTGCATCCATCGAGTAGCGGCCGCCGACCCAGTCCCAGAACTCGAACATGTTGGCGGTGTCGATGCCGAACTGCGCGACTCCGGCGGCGTTGGTGGAGACGGCGACGAAATGCTTGGCGATGGATTTCTCGTCGCCTCCCAGACCGGCGAGCGCCCAATCGCGCGCGGTGTGGGCGTTGGTCATGGTCTCGAGCGTGGTGAAAGTTTTGGAAGAAACGATGAAGAGAGTTTCTGCAGGGTCGAGGTCGCGGACGGCTTCGGCAAAATCGGTGCCATCGATGTTGGAGACGAAGCGGAAGGTCATCGAGCGGTCGCTGTAATACTTGAGGGCTTCGTAAGCCATTACCGGGCCGAGGTCAGAGCCGCCGATGCCGATGTTGACGACGTTGCGAATGCGCTTGCCGGTGTGACCTTTCCATTCGCCGCTGCGAATGCGGTCGGAGAAGCGGGCCATTTTGTCGAGCACGGCGTGAACTTGCGGCACGACGTTTTCGCCATCGACGACGATGGAAGATCCTTTGGGGGCGCGCAGAGCGATGTGCAGGACAGCGCGATTTTCCGTGACGTTGATTTTGTCGCCGCGGAACATTGCGTCGATTCGGCCGCGCAGGTGGGATTCTTCGGCGAGCTGAAGGAGGAGCTTGAGGGTCTGGTCGGTGACGCGATTCTTGGAGTAATCGAAGAAAATGCCGACGGCGTCAAGGGTGAGGCGCAGGCCGCGTTTGGGGTCATCCGCGAATAGTTTTTTGAGGTGAAGTTTCTGGACTTTTTTATAGTGCGCGCCGAGGGCCTTCCAGGCCTTGAGTTTGGTGAGCGGCGTGGCTGCTTTGCTCTTTGCAACGGGCTTTACGCGTGCGGCCATATCTGTTGTTCCTTTCGTCAGGCCGGGATTAGCTCGTCGCGGCCTTGTTGAGCACGGCGCTCTTGGACTTGATGACGTCCATCAGTTCATTCCAGGATTTTACGAACGACTTGGCTCCCTCGTCCTGAAGTTGCGCGGCCAACGCCTCGATATTGATGCCGGCCTTGGCGAACTGCGCCAATACTTGTTCGCAATCGCCGCCGTCGGCCGGCAGGATGTTGCCGAGGTCGGTGTGCTCGGCGAGAGCGTTCAAGGTGGCTTCGGGCATGGTGTTCACGGTGAACGGAGCAGCGAGGGCTTTCACGTACAGGATGTCGGACGCCTTTGGATCTTTCGTTCCGGTGCTGGCCCAGAGCAGGCGTTGAGGACGCGCGCCGTCATTGTAGGCACGCTGCCAGCGCGGCGAACCGAGCAGAGTGCGATAGGCACGGTAGGTGCGCTGCGCGATGGCGATGCCGAGCTTGTTGGTCAGTTCGGCCGGCACCTTGCCGGCGACAGAAGCGTCCCAACGGCTTACGAATATCGATGCGACGGAGCCCACGGTGGGATCGAGTCCGGCTTCGATGCGGCGCTCGATGCCGCGGAGGAAAGCTTCGGCTGCAGCGACATATTGCTCGCGGGAGAATAAGAGAGTGACGTTGATAGGAATGCCGGCGAAGATGGCTTCTTCGATGGCGGGGAGACCCTCTTTGGTGCCGGGAATCTTGATGAAGAGATTGCGGCGCGCGGCACTGGCGGACAAATCTTTGGCCGCGGCGAGAGTGCTGGCTGTGTCGTGAGCGAGGAGCGGCGAAACTTCCAGCGAGACCCAGCCGTCTACGCCGCTGGTGCGATCGTGGATGGGTCGAAACAGATCGGCGGCGCGGGTGAGATCCTCCAGCGCCAGTTCAAAAAAGAGTTTCTCGCCTGAAACACCCTTCGCCAGCTTCTCGCGGATAGCGGGGTCATAGGCGGTGCTGCCGCTGATGGCTTTCTCGAAGATCGTGGGATTGGAAGTGAGCCCAGTGACGGATAGGTCGGCGATGTAGCGAGCGAGGGTGCCGCTATTCAGCAAATCGCGCGTGATGTTGTCCAGCCAGAGGCTCTGGCCCAAATTGTGAAGCAATTGATTAGCTTTCATGGTGTCACCTCGAACTAAAAATCAAAGCTGAGTCGCCGGAAGATTCGCGGCTGTCGCTCGCGCGAGTCTCCCTTGGAGCTTCGAAGTTTACCACGGAGTTGATAAATGAAGTCGCGGCACGGCATATAACCGGGCTGGTGCCCAAGGCGGCGCGCAAATAAGGAACGGAGCTAGTCGGCCGAGGGGACTTCACCTGGTGTCAGGACACCCGAGCGCGGGCGCTTGCGTTTCCAAAGATAATCTTTACGCAGCTTTTCCTGATGCTTCTTCAGCTGGCGCTCGATTTCGGCAAACGCAGCTTTGGCGGCGGCACGGGCATCGGCGCCCGACCCGGTCGCATGCAAAGTTCCGGTGGGAGTCGTCAGGTTCAGCGAGTAGCTGAATTGATGCTCGTGCGGATTTTCTTCGAGCGATCCGTGGAGCAGGACGGAATCCTCGGGGTAGTGCTTCAGCAGGCGGTTTAACTTTGCAGTACGGCTGGTGGTTTCATGTTCGATGGCTTCGCGCAGATTCGATTGTATGTGGCTGTAGGTGATTTTCATTCGGGCACCTTGTGATGAATCGATAAAAGAGACGAAGGAGGGTTCGCATGGAAGACTTTCTTAGGATAGTCCTCCGCGCGGCAGGTTGCAATATGCTTGGGGGCGCCAATCGGGAGATTGGCGTTCCCGGGAAAAGCAAGTTTTGCCCTGATTGACAGGGGTGAGAAAGGCGTCATAGGCTAAAAGCTATTTTATGAGCGCGCCGCGAATGGCAATCAAGAAACAGACACCTTCCGTTCAACATGCGGGAGTCTTCATTGGGCCAGCCGGGTGGTCTTATAAGGATTGGAACGGGGTGGTGTATCCGGCGCCGCGGGCGCGCGGGTTTCATGAAGCGACGTATTTGGCGGAATTCTTCGACACGATCGAAATCAATACTTCGTTTTATCACCCGCTGCAAGCGGCCCATGCGGCGCAATGGCTGGGGCGCGTGGCGGCAAACCCGCGGTTTCTGTTCACGGCAAAGCTTTGGCAGAAATTCACGCATGAAGGCGGGACGAACGCCGAAGACGAAAAGGCGGTGCGGGCTGGGTTCGATCTCTTGCGCGGGGCGGACAAGCTGGGAGCGGTGTTACTGCAATTCCCTTTTTCGTTTCATTCCGACCGCGACAACCTGGCGCGATTAAAACACATACTCGATTCCTTTCGCGATTATCCGCTGGTGGTGGAGGTGCGGCACTCCTCGTGGGCCAACGCGAAATTTTATGAACTGCTGCAGGAGCGCGGGGTGGGGTTTTGCAACATCGACCAGCCGGTGATTGGGCGGTCCATCGAGCCGAGCGAGCAGGTGACCTCGCCGATTGGGTATGTGCGTTTGCACGGGCGCCGGTACGATACGTGGTTCAGCGACGATCCATCCGCGCCGGCAGCAGAGCGATACAACTATCTTTATTCAGAGAAGGAACTGGAGCCTTGGGTTGCGAGGGTTCGAAACGTATCAAAGAACGCGCGAACGACATTCGTCATCACCAACAATCATTTTGAGGGCAAAGGTGTCGTCAATGCGCTTCAGCTCATTCACTTACTCGACGGCGGGAAGGTCAAAGTGCCCGAAACACTGCGCCACCATTATCCGCAACTCGATTCCATTGCCACGGAGCCTTCGAAAGAACCAACACTTTTTCCTCTTCCGCCGAAATAGGAACCATTCAAAGAATGAGCAGGCGCACAACTGCTTCTTGCGTTCGATAAAATTAGAATTTCGTGGGGGCAGTTACTTCTTGAAAAGATCCTCGAAGGCTTTGCGCGCGTCATTGGGGCGTCCCGCGGCGGGAGATGCGGCCGGAGTGGCGGCAGCGTAGTTCACCGGCGATGTATCTTTTTCGACGGTCATGCGCAATTCAAAGAAGGTGCAATCGTTCTTCGCGTCCTTTTTCGCGATGCGTTCAGGAATCGGCTGCGTGCATTCAAACTGCTTACCGGTATCGAAGTGGACGCACTGTTTGCAGGAATGCATCTCGGCGTGGCAGCGGGGACATTGAGCGGTGGGATCGAAGCCGGGCGTGAGCACCGCGCCGCAACTAGAACAGCGCGCCCTCATCACCGTGCCGACCATGCGAGGCGTGCGCGGGCCCATCATTTCCTGTTTCGGGCGCGGCTCCGCTTTCTGGCGCGACTCACCGGCTGGGCGGTCGCCTCGTTCTCTTTTCTTATCCTGGGCATCGCGGTCGCTATAGCCCCTCTGCTTATACTTCCGGTCCATCGGACCTCCTGGGGGTTGCCAAATCATACTCGAAGTAACGGGTACCTTCCGAAAATGAAACGAATCTTGATTCCACAAGCAACGGGACAGTTCCCTTCCGCGGCGGAGTCATGACGCTGCCTCGCTGTTTCGTTTGGCCCAAAATTTTGAAAGGCCTTCAAACGGCAGGTCCGGTCGCAGGAACGTTCTCGGTTCGCCCATTTCAGCCAGCAGCGCTTCCGCGGCGAGATAGCCGCTTCGCACCGCGCCTTCCATGGTGGCGGGCCACCCAGTGCGAGTCCAATCGCCGGCGAGAAAAAGATTTTCCACCGAGCTCTTCTGCGGTGGGCGCCAGCGGTCCACTCCTGGTTCAGGCGAAAATGTCGCGTTCACTTCCTTGATTACGGTGGCTTTGCGCAACTGCGCTTCGCGAGTAGCGGGCAAAACTTCGGCAAGTTCGCGGCGGCACAGATCGATGATTTCCTGGCGCGACTGCGGCACGAGGCCGTAGGACGCGCTGATTACGAGTTGGAGATACTGGCCGTCCGCGCCTTCTTCCGAAGGCTGTGCGCTCTGCCCAGTTGGACGGGCGTTCGCGCCATCGGTTTCAGCCGTCTTATACAGCAAAGTTTTGTTGAACACCCATTGAGTAGTGTGATCGAGCAGCGTGAGGAATGGCTCGGTCATGACTGTGCGGTCGTACCACAGATGCACGCCGGTGATCGGCGAGGTTTTGATATTGTGCAAGCCGGCCAGCGACCCATTCCCTTCACCCATTTCCCCCGGCAACAAATTCAAAAGAGCGTCCTGCGGGACGGCCGCGATGCAGGCATCCGCTGATATTTCGTAACCATCATCCATCGCGACGCTCACAAAGCGATTCTCCCGAATCCGTATTTCACGAATACCGCAACGAAGCCGGACTTCCCCGCCGCGCTGCAGAATGGCCTCGCGGCAGCCTCCGTACAAATCGCCCAGAGGGACTGAAGGGATACCGACACGATATCCGCCTTTATTCGCGAGAAAAGCCTTCCAGAAAACCTCGATTCCGTAGCGCGCATCGGTTCTCGACAGTTCCTCATCGAGAGCGCTGACCAGAACGACGCGCCAGAAACGGTCGATGGCGGCCGGAGTCTGCTTCATCCGGTGCAGCCAGTCGAGCATCGAAAACCCGTCGATTCCCGGCGGGTTGCCGCCGGCCATGGCGATTTCCATCATCGCGCTTGCAATCGCTCGCTTGTCCGCCAAATCCAGCGAACTGAAAAGCAGGAACGACGGCGCCATGTGCAGCGGCGGCGGCAGCGGCGACGCTTCCATCGTCGAGCGGCGTCCCTGGGCATCCACAAAATAGAGCCGGTTATAAAACCGAATCTTTGCGGCGGCGCCTACGCGCGAATAAAAATCGGCTAAATTGGTGCAGCAGCCGAGCGTGACATGCTGGCAGTTGTCCACTTCGCTGCCATCGGGCAGCGTGTAGGAAGTGGCGCGTCCGCCCAGGTGGGGACGCTTTTCGAGCAGGCGGACTTGAAGGCCCGCTTCAGCCAGCGCGACGGCGGAGGACAGTCCTGCCAGACCGCCGCCGATCACTAGAACGCTTTGACCAGGGATGCGCCTTCGCGGTAAAAATGCCAGGCGCGATCGGCTTCGAATTCGAGGAGTTCGCGCATTTGCGGAGTGAGCGGCCCGGAAAGCTGGGAAACTCCAAAGCGTTCGAGGTCTTCCGCAGGAATATAGGCGCGGCCCATATCGAAATCAGCGCGAACATCGCGAATGATGTTGGTCAACTGAAATGCGAGGCCCAGGCGCTCGGCCAAATCCGGAGCTTTTGGATCGCTGAAACCGAAAACGTGCAGGCATGTGAGGCCTACGGTGCCTGCAACACGATAACAGTATTCCGACAGCCGGTCGAATGTGGCGTAGGACGAGACAGTGAGATCCATTTCCGCGCCGAGAATTAAATCATGGAAGTAGCGCGAGGGAATTTCGAAACGCGCGATGGTGTCGGCGAGAGCGGGAAGAATTGGGCTGGCGGTGGCACGGCCGGCGATTGCGTCATCGAGCATGGCGCGCCAGCGGGCCAGGCCATTGCGCTTGGAGTCGAGGTCGCCCGGCTCGTCGGAGACGTTGTCCACCAGGCGCATGAAAGCGTAAAGGGCACACAGCGCATTGCGCTTTTCCTTGCGCAGGCCGAAGAAAGCGAGATAGAAGCTGCTGCGAGATTCTCTGGCGATGCGCGCGCATTCGGAGTAGGAAGCAGCGACGGATTCGGTGTCGGAACGCACGGCGGCCACGGAGTCGGGAGCCGGTTGCGCGATGCAATCGGGCTCGACTGCGGTTACGGGCGGCGCTTCGGGCGTTTGAATGGTGTTGCGCGAAAAGACGCGCGAGGCGAAAGCGCCAGCCAGCAATTGCAGCTGGGTCCATCTCGTGAGCGCGGGGCGATGTGCGAGCGTGTTGTACCCCGAGGCTTCGATGGCGCCGAGAATCGCGAGGCCGCCGCGGCTGAACATTTCGAGATCGACGCGCAGGAAAGGTTCGACCGTTTGGGCCAACGGAAGCCCGGCGATGAACAAGGCGCGCGTGCGCGCGATCAGAGATTTCATCAATGCAACGTATCGGGCGTCAAACGTTCGCGCCGCGATGTCGGCTTCGGTGAGACCGTGTTCGGCCAGCGCATCCAAAGGGATATAGAGGCGGCCTTTTTCAAGGTCGCGCGAAACGTCCTGCCAGAAATTTGCCAGTTGCAAAGCGGTGCAGGTGTAATCAGAGAGCTTTTGGCGCGCTTCGTCAGAATAGCCGCAGAGATACAGAACGAGCCGGCCGACAGGATTCGCCGAGTACACGCAATAGTCCAACACGGAGTCCCAATCCGGATAGCGATGGACTTTCTGGTCCTGGCGGAACGCGCGCAGCAAATCGGTAAAGGGCTGCAGCGGAATATTTTTCGCGCGGATGGTTTCGCGCAGAGCGATCAAAACGGGATGAGAAGGGCTGCGGCCGGGCTCGTAGATCAGCCGCAGATCGGTTTCCCAGGCGTCGAGCAAGGCCAGCGCCCGCATGGGAGTCGAGACTTCGTCGCCCAGATCATCCGACCAGCGGCAATAGGCGTAAACATTGTAGAAATGTTGGTGCAGGCGGCGAGGCAGCAGGCGGGATACTACGTTGAAATTCTCGTAGTGATGGGTGGCCAGCCAGCGCGTGTAGCGCTGTGCGGCAGCGGGGCCGCAGCCCTCCGCGGGAAGGTTACGCGCGATTTTCAATTCAGGTGTGACTAACATGGTGCCCTGATTCGGGCGGCGGTTGCTTCCAGTTCAAGATTCTACGACTTTTACTCTTACTCTTACTTTTACTGCCGGTCCAAAAACCTAGGGAATGACGGCCGTTTTCATTTCGCCGTGCCGATTCTTCATGTGCTCGAAAACCTCGGGCAAGTCAGACAGCGGAGCTTCGCCCGTGATGAAATCGGCGGCGCGAATCTCGCCGCGCGCAATGGTTTCGAGCGCTTCGCGCATAAACCGAGGGGTATGATGAAAAGTTGACTTGATGGTGATTTCGGAATAATGCAGCGCGGTAGGATCGATTTTCACCTCGGTGCCGCGCGGACAGCCGCCGAAAAGATTTACGGTCCCGCCTTTGCGGACCATTTGGAGCGCCCATTGCCAGGTGGCAGCCGTGCCTACCGCTTCGATTACGGCGTCGGCTCCGCGGCCCTCCTCGGAGATCTGGCGGACGAGGCCCACGGGGTTCTCAATTTCCGCAGCGTCAAAGGCTGCGATGGCGCCCAAGCGTTCGGCGGCGCGCATTTGGCTCTTGCGCTTTCCGATGGCGATGACGCGCATTCCGCGTCCGGAAAGAATGCGGATGAATTTCAGGCCGATTGGGCCACAGCCGATTACGACGACTGTGTCGCCGGGATTTACGCCCATTTCATGGATGCCGCGCAGCACGCAGGCGAGAGGCTCGGCCATGGCGGCGTCAACGAACCCAACATTATCCGGAATCACAAGCATGTTCTGGCGCACGATTCTTCCGGGGATGCGAATGTATTCGGCGTAGGCGCCATTGTTGAACAACAAATCTTCGCAAAGATTCGGCTGGCCCTTGCGGCAGTAGAGGCACGTGTTGCAAGGCGCGGAATTCGCAGGCACTACGCGCATGCCTTCGCGGAAGGCGCCATTGACGGCGCTGCCCTTCAGTTCAATCACGCCGGCCAGCTCGTGACCGAAAAGCGAAGGGGGCTTAATCATGCGCTGATGAAATCCCTGCTTCCAGACTTTGAGGTCGGTGCCGCAGGTGAGCGCGACTTCGACGCGCACGAGGACCTCGTCGTCGGCGAGCGTAGGAATATCGACGCTCTCGACTTTGAGATCTTCGGCGCCGTACAGGACGGCGGCATTCATATGACCGTTGCGTTCGCGTTCGACTGTCATTCGTGACGTATCACCACTTTCAAAGTATCATCCGCCGGCCGCGCGGCCAATTCCAGCGCTTCTCCGATTTGCGCGAGCGGGAAACGATGGGAAATCAGGTCGCGCACCGGAAGCTTGCGTTCGAAAACAAGCGCCGCGGATTCGTCCTGATCGTCCACCGAAGCGCTATAGCTGCCGAGGATTTCTTTTTCTTCCACGCCCACAGCCGCGGCGGGAAAGCCGAGCTGCATCACCGGGTCGTTGTGCGCAAACAACAGTATGCGCCCTCCAGGACGCGCGAGGGCTAAAGCTTCGGGGACTAATGCCGGACTAGGCACGGCGACCATAACCACATCGGCGCCACGGCCGGCGGTTCGGCTGCGGATTTCGTTCAGCAAATTTTGGCCGGCGGGATCGAAAGATTCTTTTGCGCCAAATCGCAAGCTTGCGGCGCGGCGTCCCGGCATGGGATCGCTGGTGAATACTTCGCCGCCTTCGTATTTCGCCAGCAGCATGAGAAGCATGCCGATGGGGCCTTGGCCGATTACCAGGACCGTTTCACCTTGTGCGACGCGAGCTTTGCGCACAGCTTTCAGGCAGGTATTCACCGGCTCGACAAAGGTGGCTTCTTCGAAACTGACGTCCGCGGGCAACGCGATCATTCCGCGTTCCACAATCCAGGGCATGGCGCGAACGTATTCGGCGAAGCCGCCACCGTTGGGATCGAACCCGGCGGTGAGGCCGACTTTTTTGTATCCGGCGCACTGCGAAAAAAGTTTTCGCTCGCAGTAAAAGCAAGCGCCGCAGGGAATGTGGTGGAAACTGACCACGCGGTCGCCCGGTTTGAACTTGGTGACGCCGCGGCCGACTTTCACGACTGTGCCGGCAAGTTCGTGGCCAAGAATTTGCGGAGGCGCGATAAAGCCGTGGTGAATTTTTTTGATGTCGGTGCCGCAGATGCCGCAGGCAGCCACACGGAAGAGGAGTTCGCCTTCGCCAATTTCGGGAATGGGCACCGATTCCACGGTCACGCGGCCTTTGCCGCGGTAGACGCCAGCGCGCATGTGGCCGCCGGCATGATGCGAGGTCTTCTGCTGCGAAGATTCCCGCGATTCGATTGGAGTAATCGTTTGACTCATAGAAGTTCTAGACTGCCACAACGCTGGATTTCGTTTCAAGTTGCGCTACCCGGCTTGCAAGCGCGACAACATAGGCATCCAGAAAACGCACAAGCGATTCCGCAGCGATACTGCTATTTTTGCCCAGCCGGATCAGCCCCGGCAGAGACTGCGGCCTGAGAGCAACCTGGCCCAGGACGCGCGGAATACTCACCTGGCCCTCGTCGGTGAAAACCTGGCTCATATCGATAGGGAAATCCTCGGTGGACAAGTCGCTGACTGCGCGAACGGCAAGCGCCGGGACGCCGGCGGCTTGCGATTCTCGGAGGACTTCAAAACTTTCCATTTCTACGGCGTCGTAAGTTTGGCCGAGGAGCTTTTTTTCGGCGGCGGTCGAAACGATATGATCCGCGCTGTAAAACTGTTCCGCGATGGTGGCGCCGCGTTCGGCAGCGAAGGAAAGCAAGGCTCCGCTGCTTGGCAGCGACTGGCTGCTTCCATCGGCGCGCGGAGATTCCGAGAAAGCACTGCGCGCCGCCAAAATTTCTCCGATGCGATAATTGTCGCGCAAGCCTCCTGCGAGACCAGCAGAGATGCAGCAATCAAAGGGGCCATATTCGCTGCGGATTATTTCCGAAGTTGCCATGGCAGCACGCCGTGGGCCTACTCCCGTAAGCACCACCGTTAGTTCGACGGAATTAAACCCCGCAAGGTGAGCATCCACCTCGCCCAACTTTGCGGATTTAAATTCGCGGATGGAACGCCAGGGAGCGAATTCGTTTTCGATTGCGAAGGTGACTAGAATTCTCACTGCATTTCCTTACGCCGCGGCTGCGTGTGCGACGGATTTATTTCCTGCGCCGGTGGCCAAATATCCGTGCTCTTCGTACCAGCGGACGGCGCGTTCGAGCGCGGCTTCCACCGAAGTGGGCTTATAGCCGAGTTCGCGCGCGGCTTTGTCGCTTTCGACGAACATGCGATGGCGCGACATTTTTACGCCCTCGACGGGAATTTGCGGCTCGCGGCCTGCCAGACGCGAGAACAGCTCATCGGCATACCCCGCGGCGAGCGCGATTGCGTGCGGCAACCGAACGCGCGGTGCGGGACGACCGGTGATGGCCGATAGCGCATCGAGAATCTGTTTTAACGTCATATTCCGCGCGCCCAAAATGTAGCGCTCACCGATGCGGCCTTTTTCGGCGGCCAGCAAGTGCCCAGCGGCGATGTCTTCTACTGCGGCAACATTCAGGCCGGTGTCAACGTAGGCAGGCATCTTGCCTTTCAAGAAATCGAGGATGATGCGGCCGGTCGGCGTCGGCTTCCAGTCCCACGGTCCGACGGGAGCCGTCGGATTTACGATGACGACCGGGACACCGGCAGCGGCGGCCTCGACAGCAACCTGCTCCGCCAAAAACTTCGAGCGTTTGTAATGCCCGATCATTTCATCCACTGTTGCGCGCGTGTCTTCATTCGGAAGCGCGCCAGGCCGCGGGACTGCAATCGTGGCCACCGTGCTGGTATAGACGATACGCTCGACTCCCGCGTTTTTCGCTGCGGCAAGCAACCGGCGGGTTCCTTCGACATTCGTTTCGTAAATCTCTTCGGGGCGCGGGGTCCACAACCGGTAATCCGCTGCCACGTGATAAACGCGCCGCACGCCGAGCACGGCGCGTTCCAGGGAACTTGTATCCCGCAGGTCACCTTCGAAGCACTCTACGTGTAACCCGCCGAGCGCTGCCAAGTTGCTACCGTGGCGAACCAGGACGCGAACCGACTGGCCTGCGCCGACAA
Organism: Candidatus Acidiferrales bacterium; assembly: GCA_050012235.1. Lineage (GTDB taxonomy): Bacteria > Acidobacteriota > Terriglobia > Acidiferrales > UBA7541 > Palsa-295. Next base: position 118,136 of record JBEKHP010000019.1, read on the forward strand.
GTTGCCGGGCGACGTGGCTTCCTACGAAGCCAGAGGCACCCGTAACGAGCGTGGTCATAGAATGCGGAAAACCTCATCCTGAGACTGGTTCGATGGCGCCACCGGAATCGCGCGCTTGGCGGAGCCATTGCCGTTTCCGTGGCCGTTGGAATGTCCATTGCCGTTGGCCTGACCGTTTTGCTTGGCACGAAGTTCTTTTTCGCTGGGCTCGCCGATCAGCCCGCCCATCTTTCCCGAAAGCGTCCAAGTGAGCATCTTCCAGGTGTCGCCCAGCTTCTTATTTCCGCCGAGAACTGCGGAGGCTTCGTAGCCGGCGTGAACCATGCAATCTTCGCAACGAGGATCGCGGCCGTGTCCGTACTTTTCCCACGGAGTGTTATCGATAAACTCCTTGAAGGTGGCGTGATGCGCGTCGGTCATCAGATAGCAGGGGCCCTTCCATCCGCGCGGGTTGTAAGTGGGATTGCCCCAGGCAGTACACATCAACTCACGTTCGCCGCGGAGGTATTCCATATAAATCGGCGAGGTGACGATGTTGTAGCGTTCCAGCAGCTTGCTGGCCTGGCGGAATTTGTCGCGAATTTCATCGCGCGACATGAAGATTTCCTTGGTCATCACCGCGGCGTAAGAATACGCCGGAGAAATCATGTGGCCATCAACGCCGAGCGTCTGCAAGTATGCAAAAAGTTCCGCAATTTCTTCGATGTCGGTTTCCTTGTAGACCGTGGTGTTGGAAGTGACCAGGAAGCCTGCCGCTTTGGCTGCCTTGATGCCTTCGATGGCTTCGCGGAACACGCCGTCGCGTTCGACGCAGATGTCGTGCGTCTTCTCCAGGCCGTCCAAGTGCACGTTGAAAAAGAGGCGCGAAGTGGGCTTGAATTCCTTCAGGCGCTTGCGGATGAACATTCCGTTGGTGCACAAGTAAATGTGTTTCTTGCGGTCGAGAATTTCTTTGCACAAGCGATCGAGCTCGGGATAAATCATGGGCTCGCCGCCGCAGAGCGAAACGATGGGCGCCCCGCAATCGTCCACGGCCTTCAGGCATTCCTCCACCGTCAACATTTCATTGATGGTGGATTTGTATTCGCGAATGCGGCCGCAGCCCGTGCAGGTAAGATTGCAGGCATGGAGCGGCTCCAGCATCATCACCAGCGGAAATTTCTGCGCACCGCTTAGTTTCTTGCCGGTCAGGTACCCGGCCATGCTGGTGGTCAAACTTAAAGGTACTCTCATCCATTACCCCCGTTTTTTCTTCCAATCAGATGCTGCAACTCCTCCGCAGGAATCCGCATACCGGCAAAATTTTGCCGGCCCTTGCGCATGTTGTCATACCGCGCCAGGGCGTAAAGCGGGAAGGAGTTTCGATACAGATGATATTTTAGATAGAAGACGCAGGGGAATCCCGTGCCGGTGAATTCCGGCTCGTCCCACGTTCCATCAGGATTCTGCTGCTCCAAAAGCCACGCTACAGCGCGTTCGACGGAAGGATCATCCGAACCGGTGACGGCAAGCAGCCCGATCAAGCCCCAGGCCGTTTGCGATGCGGTGCTCTTCCCTTTGCCCTTCATCGCAGGATCGTAATAGGAAAGCACCGACTCGCCAAAGCCGCCATCGGCATTCTGCACCGAGCGCAACCAATCGGCGGCGCGCTGGCACTCAGGCTGGGTTGAAAGCCCCAGCGTCTGAAGAGCGCGCAGCACCCCACTGGTTCCGTAAACATAGTTCACGCCCCAGCGGCCAAACCAGGAGCCGTCGGCCGCCTGTTCATGGCGAATGAAAGCGCGAGCGCGCTGAATGACGGGGTGATTCGCAGACCAGCCCATCTGGCCGAGGCATTCCACGCTACGCGCGGTTACGTCCGCGGTGGAAGGATCGAGCATCGCGTTGTGGTCGGCGAACGGGATGTGATTCAGGAATTGCAGATCGTTTTCGTGGTCGAACGCGCCCCAACCGCCGTCGGCGTTCTGCATGCTGACGAGCCACGCCAGCCCGCGGCGCATGGAGTTTCGCAAGCGATCCGAGTCCGGGTCGTCCACGCGGCCCAAGGCCATCAGAACGAAGGCGGTGTCGTCCACGTCGGGGTAAAAATCATTGCGGAATTCAAATGCCCAGCCGCCGGGCTCCGCATTCTGATTCTTAACCTGCCAGTCGCCGGGTCCCAAAATCTGGTTGGCAACCACCCAACGCTCGGCAGCGATGAGAGCGGGATGCGCGGGATCGACGCCGGCTTCTTCGAGAGAAACCATGGCGATGGCGGTGTCCCATACGGGTGAAATACAGGGCTGCACGCGAATCGTGTCGTCTTCTTCAATTTCGTAACGCGCGAGGAATTTGATTTCGCGCTCGACCAGCGGGTCATCCTGATCTTTGCCTTCCGCGAGCAGGGCGTAAATCGAATTCATCATCGCGGGATAAATCGTGGCCAGACCTTCGGTGCGCTCCAGGCGCTCGAGCATCCATTTGCGCGCGAGCGAAAGCGCGAACTTGCGGAACGGCTTCCAGCGCGAACGCTCGTAAACTTTCAAAGCGCGGTCGAGCGCTAGAAAGACGTTGCGCCAGGAAATGACGCGCTTGTCCCAATCGAAAGAATGCGGCTTTTCGCCCTTGGTCTTGAAGAGTTCGTTGACGCTGATGCCTTCGGGCAAATGCCAGTCGGGCTTGTTCCCGTAAACTATGGAAAGAGGAATGACGATTCCGCGAGTCCACGAAGACATTTCGTAAATGTTGATGGGGACCCATTCCGGCAGAAGCATCAGCTCGGGCGGAATAGAAGGTACGATGCCCCAATCGATGGCTCCAACCATGGCGAGATAGAATCGAACGTAGGAATTAGTGGCTTCGATTCCGCCAAGTTCGATCACTTTCTCTTTCGCGCGAACCACATGCGGCGCCGTCGCCGAATCACCCGCCAAGCGCAAAGCCAGATAGGCCTTTACCGAAGCATTCAGCTCGGAAGGACCGCCTTCGAAAATGTTCCATCCGCCGTCGGCAAGCTGTTTTTTGCGAATGTAATTCGCGAGCTTGGGGACCTTTTCGGATTTCAACTGGCCGAGCACGTGGAGGTAGAGAATGTAATCGGACTCAAGAGTTGTGTCGGCTTCCAGCTCGCCCCACCAATAACCGTCATGAGACTGCGCGGAGAGCAGCCAGTTCGCGCTGCGGGAAACCGCTTCCTCGACCTGAAATTCGAAATCGTGGCTGCGGACTGCAGCCGTGGCTTGGCCGCTTCCAAAGGAGAAGTCCGCGCGTGGTCTGGGTTCTGGTGTCATCAATACCTTAGTCATATATCATCAAAAATCCGCTCGAAACGTGCCGGGCAGTGTTCAGGCTACCAATCGAGCAACCCTCGCCGTGTTTATTACGGACGGTGAACGATGTACGGCGCGGGCCCTGGCAACGGCGAGCACCGGTATTTCCGATAGATCTGCTGCTGTTTCGCCTAACATACAGAAACGGCCCAGCAAAACGCCGGCAGGCCCGCCAAGCACCAATCCGAGCGCCGCTTGTGCGAATAGGTTGCCCCCTCGAGTCGGGAGCCCGGCCCCATACCTCGGTCCTACTCGTACCCCATACCGTAACAGTAAGATTATCTTTGGGTTTGCGTCTTTGGTCAACTGAAAACATACCCCCAGGTTAAATGGGATGAGCGGACAGGCCTAATGGGTGCATAAGAAATGCTTGAAGCTCCGGGGGGAGGGGCTCCCCGATCGGTTGCAAAAAGCTCGGGCGGCGTTCGCCCCCTTCGGCACTGGGAGCTGTGGGCTGCGGGGATGGCGAACGGAAGACGAAGCCGTCGGCCAGGGGCAAGACGTCCCGGGCGGAGGCTTTGAACTCAGGCATCCGCGAATCGAGGACCATTAGGAAGACCGCCGGGCGCCAGAACTTCACCAAAGCGTCGCTTTCAACGATTACATTTTCCGATTCATTGAGCGTTCCGGCGAGTGGACCTAATACATCCCGGACGCGATCATCTTTCGTCTGCACCCACAAAGATCTTTGCGCTCCGGCAAGCAGATAGCGAGATGTGCCGGTGCGTCCGGAGCGATCGAGTTCTTCATAAATAGAGTAAGTGTGCTCGTCAGGGCCGCATTTGCAATCCGAACCGTATACGGGGCAGTGCGATTCGGCGTGCGGCGTGATTTTCACGGCGGTCCAGCGCAAATCGGGCGTCGCTTTGATTATGTCCGCAATGAGCGTGGTCTTGCCGACTTTGCGGCATTGTCCGCCTACGACAATCAGGCGTCCGGATAGCGGGTGCTTCTGGGGGTGCGCGATCACGCTAGGTTTTTCCTTCTTCTAGCTTTTCGACACGCTCAATTAATTCCGGCAAGCGCGCCAAGGCGGCGTACTGTTTTTTGAATCGATCGAGGGGACGCGCGGGAGTTCCCCACACGGTTTGCCCTCGGCGAATGGTTTTCCCCGTGGGGACTCCGGCTTGTCCGCCGACGATCGCACCGTCCTCCACCTTGCAATGATCCGCAATGCCGACCTGCCCTGCAACAATTACACCTTCTCCCAACGAGCTGCTTCCCGAAATCCCGGTCTGGGAAGCCACGATCGAGTGTGCGCCGATGGAAACGTTGTGAGCTACTTGAACCAAGTTATCGATCTTTACTCCTGTGGAGATGCTGGTGACGCCGAGCGAGCCGCGATCGATGGTGGTGTTGCAGCCAATTTCAACGTTGTCGCCAATTTCGACCGTGCCGATCTGGGGAAATTTCCAATGGCGGCCTTCGCCGAAGACGTAGCCGAATCCGTCGCCTCCGATCACGACGCCGGAATGAAGTTCGACACCCTTTGCCAGCCGCGAATTCGCGTAGAGCGTGACGCGCGGATGAAGGCGGCATTTTTCGCCGATTACCGTGGCTCGGCCGAGAAAACAAAAAGCTTCGACGATGCTGCCTTCGCCGATTTCTACTTCGTCTTCGATCACTACGTACGGGCCGATAAAAACATTCGCGCCGAGCTTTGCGCTCGAAGCGACGATCGCGGTGGGGTGAACTCCCGGCGGCGGCGCAAACTGCGGCAGCAGAAGAGCGGCAGCCTTGGCGAAAGCGAGCTTGGGATTCTCCGCGGTCAAGGTCGTCTTCCCTTTCAACTGCAATCCCGGCGGGGCCAGCGCACATTTTGCGGCGGAATTTTCGGCGCGCTGGAGATGCCGCGGAGAATCTATATAAATGAGATCCTCGGCGCGGGCGTTTTCGGGCATGGCCATGCCGGAAAGCGGGGTCTGGCCGTCTCCTACGATTGTTGCTCCCAGGAATTTTGCGAGTTCACCAGCCGTGCAGCTCATGAGCACCTCTTTTTGCAAGGATGACGAGCGTCGAAGCGAAACACCTCACGCCGGATAAATCTCTTTTTCGCCCGGGGGGCGAGTTTTCCATCTTTTGTGGACCCAGAGCCACTGATCCGGATAAGCGCGCACGTAGTCTTCGATGGTTTTTGTGAAGCGCGCGGTGTTTTCGCGAACATCGTTTTCTTCATCCCCGGTGCGCGCAAGTTCGATTGCAGGTTCAAAACGCAGGCGATATTTACGCCGGGCGCTATCCCAGGAAAGGAATCCCGGGACCACCGCGGCATCGGTGCGCAAAGCGATGCGCGCCAGGCCGGACGTGGTAGAAGCCGGAATGCCGAAAAAATCGACGAACACGCTTTCCTCAAGCACGGTGTTGTGATCGGAGAGGATGCCGACGGTTCCGCCGTCAGCAAGGATTCTGAGAATCGAGCGAGCCGATTTATTTTTTTCGATGGGCTGGTTGCCGGACAAACAGCGGTAGCGGTTGATGAGCGCATCAACCTGGCGATTGGCGATGGGGCGCACCAAAAAATGAAGCGGGTGGCCGTAGAGGGCGTGGGCAAACGGAGCTAGTTCCCAGGCGCTCATGTGCCCGGTAAGAAAGAGGACGCCCTTTCCGCGGCGGCGTGCGGCGTCGAAGTTTTCGAAGCCGTCGAGCACCACAATTTTCTGGATGTTCTCGCGCGTATATTTGGGAAATTGCGAGAATTCAGCGGCCATCCAGCCAATTTGCCGGATCATGCTGCGAATTACGCGCTTGCGTTGCGCGTCGGTCCAGTCTGGAAACGCGAGGCTCAGATTAAACATCGCCGCTCGACGAAGCGGGGTGCGCAGCGCATAAGCGGCGGCCGCAAAACTCGCGCCGGCAAAACGCGCGGCTGGACGCGGCAGAAGGCCCAGGGACTTCACTCCAATCCACGCCGCGGCATATTCGAACCATTCACGCATGCGGGGCCATTATGCTAGAGGCGGCGAAGCAGATGCCAGCGGCACGGCGAGATTTTCGCTTTATGGATGATGATCGCAAAGCTCGCGACATCAAGATTCGCGGGCAATGTTAGACTCAACGCGCTTTGAATGCACTTTCCCAATTGCGGCGAAACAGTCTTTGGGATGCGATCCTCGCGGGCGTAGCTGTCTTCATTTGCCTGTTTAGCGGACTCGGCGCCTTCGGGTTGGTTGGGCCGGATGAACCCCGCTATGCGTGGATCGCGCGAGCAATGGCGGAGACTGGTGATTGGGTTACGCCGAGGCTCTACGGGCAGCCATGGTTTGAAAAACCGATTCTCTACTATTGGGCGGCGGCAATCGGATTTCGGCTGAATTTGCCGGCGGAGTGGGCTGCGCGCTTGCCTTCCGCATTTGCGGCGCTTGCTGCCGCGGCTGCGATCGGCTGGCTCGGATGGAAGCACTACGGCAGCGGAGGAAGACTTTTGGATCGGCCGGCGCTGTTGGCACCGCTCATTTTTTCGACGAGCGTTGCAGCAATTGGTTTTTCGCGCGCGGCGACGCCGGATATGCTTTTCAGCGCATTCATCACGCTCGCGATGATTTGCGCTGCCCGTGTATTGACGAATCATCGAGCGTTGCGTGACGCAGCAAATTCCGATTCGAACAGGCGAGCGCGTGAGAGCCTTACACTGGCGTTGTTCGGTGCGTTTCTGGGGCTTGCGGTTCTGGCGAAAGGCCCTGCGGCTGTGTTACTGGCCGGGGGAGCAATGGCGATTTGGGCGCTCGCAAGCTCCCAGTGGCGAGCCGCTTTTCGGCTGATGCATCCCGTTGCTATCGGCGCGTTCTGCGTCGTGGCTCTGCCTTGGTACGTTCTTTGCGCCGCGCGGAATCCTGATTTCGTTCGCGTTTTTATTTTTCAGCACAATTTTCAGCGCTACCTGACTCCTGTGTTCCAGCACAAACAACCTTTCTGGTTTTTCGGGTGGATCACGCTGCTGGCGATGCTGCCTTGGACCGTGCTCTTGATTCCGGCCGCGCAAGAAGGATTGCGGCTGTGGCGCGAAAAAACGTGGAGGGATTCTCCGGGCTTTTTCTTCGCCTGCTGGGCGATCTTCCCGATTCTCTTTTTCAGCGCTTCGCAATCGAAATTGCCAGGGTACATTCTCCCGGCGATTCCGGCGCTTGCTCTCCTGTGCTCCGTGGGGGCCCTGCGACCATTTCAGAAGAGCCGCGCGGCTTCGGTTCTGATTGCGGCGGGTCTTGGTGTTTTTTGGCTGGCCCTGGCGATTGTTGTTTTGGTGAAGGCCAACCATGTTTCTATTTCGGAGACAGAGCGCGCTGCGTGGCTACACTTTGCTGAGGCAGCGTTGGTGATAACGGTTCTGCTAGTTCTAATAATTCTGATGGCGGGCAGCCGGCGAAATCTTAGACTCGTCGTGGGAATTTGCTCGTTGCTGGTTGTTGCGGCCACGGTGATGGCAGATTTACGAATTCTTCCGGCGCTGGATCCGTATCTGTCGGCGCGACCCCATGCTGTTTTTCTGCGCCACGATCTGCGTCCGGACCGAATATTTGCCTTCCAGTTGAATCGCTCGTGGAACTACGGACTGGCTTTTTATTTTCGGCGCGAACTACCGGAATGGTCGCCTGGAGATCCCGAGGCCGCACTTGTCTTGACCACGCGCAAAGGTTTGGCGGAGATAGTAAAGGCCGGGAGATTCCAGGGCGACTTGAACGAAACGGAAGAAGGAATTCTCTACGTGCCGATTGGGCCGCTTCCCCGCTAGTGGTGCGCAGTCGGCGACATATTCGTCAGAAAAAAACTTACGACAATGTTTTCGTAGTTCTTCCTGTCGTCGTCCGTCATTTCGGAATATTTTGTGCGGGTTCGGACGGACTGTTTTGGCTCGGGAGCGAGAACGAATAGCGTCAAAGTCTCGCTTGCGAGGACGGGACGGCTGTCGGATTGGATGAAAAGTTTCGGAATTCCCTTGGTGTACCGCAACCGAGAAGCGACGGGCGGTTCGTTCCGGAATTGATAATTCATCAAGCGAAAGCCCCAGTCACAGAAGCGGCTTACATACGGCAAAACCGCGAGACCGGACTGCTTCACCTCGATTTGAACCATCTCGCGCGGGTCGGAATAGGCGTCGTCCACAACCAGAGCCGAGATTCGAGGATCGCTGCTGGCCTCCTCCAACGCGACGTATCCGCCCATGTCCACGCCCCAGAGGCCAAAATGTTCCGGGTCCACATCGTCGCGCGCCGACAAAGTCTGCACCGCGGATTTAAGTTCCTGCCGCTCGCGATATCCCAGCGAGGTAATGCCTGGGCTGGTACCATGGCCGGAAAAATCGAACAGGAAAACGTTGAACTGACTGTCCTGCAGCGCGGTCACAAGCGTCATGACATCGGCGCGCTGAGAAAGATATCCGTGGCATAACACGACGGTAGGCGCGCCGCGCCGGCCGGGGAAAAACCAGCCGTCGCGGGTGGTTCCGTCAGCCAGAGGAAAAGACATCGTCGTCGGATGGCCCATCATTACGTTCAAGTCCACAGTCGAGGTCGGATGCGGAGTCCGCAGGATTTGATAAAGAAGGAAACCGGAAATAGTGGCGATAGAAACGAATGCGAAAAGGATTATGGCCAGAAGGCTGGAGAGAACCTTGGCAAGGCGCGTTGTGGGATAGCGGAGCTCTGAGAAGACGGCCATCCGTTGGGCGCGGGCGCCAGAAGTTCTGGGGCCTCGGCAACACGGATGTTAGCACAGTTCGCAACAACCTCATTTTTGAGTGTTACGCATCGAGCAAGTCCGCACCGCGCTGTTCTGTACGGCACACTGCCATTGGGAACGAATTCAAGGGCTAATGACGGACCATTTGGGTTCTCGCGCCGCGCGAAGCTATAATGTTCACGGACTTGTAACATACCTCATGCAAATCCTGGATCTTCGCCAAATACCGTCGCGCAAGCTGGAGCCTCTGTTCCATGAGGAGACTCGCCATTGGCGGGACGAACTGCACTGGGACTATCGCCCGTCCGTGGACTTGATTCGGAAGTTCATTGATTCGCATTCTCTGGGAGGTTACGTTGCAATCGAAAACGACAAACCGACGGGTTATGGCTTCTACGTTTTAGAGGATCATAAGGGATTAATTGGCGGGTTGTATGTTTCCTCCGGACAATCCCAGGAGCCGATCACGAAATTACTCGTAACCGAGATGGTCGGCGCTCTTCGCGCCACGCCGCGCTTGCAAAGGGTGGAAGCGCAGTTGATGCCGTTCGGCACGGAACTGGACCCGGCGTTCCTTTCCCAATATTTCAAATTGCACACGCGCTTGTTCATGCTGCTGCCGCTGGCGGAAGCGCAGCTCGTCAACAAACCGCTCTCGAGCGGCCTGCGGCTGGAGCAGTGGACGGACAAAGCTTTCGAATCCGCAGCCAGACTGATTCAGCTTGCATACGCGGACCATGTGGACGGAGAAATCAACGATCAGTACCGCAGCGAAGCCGGCGGGATGAAGTTTCTTCGAAACATCGTGCTGTTGCCGGGTTGCGGCCAGTTTCTGCCGGAAGCTTCCTTCCTGGTGCGGCCGGCGACAGGCGACAAGCCGGTGGGAATGGTCCTGACTTCCACAGTAGCGGACGGGGTGGGACATACGACGCAGATTTGCGTGATGCCGGGTTACCAGGGCCACGGAATCGGCCGGTTTATGATGGAAAGCTCCATCAAAGCTCTGAAGCGGCGAAAATACGAATCGCTTTCACTCACGGTCACCAGCGCGAATTCTTCCGCCGTGGAGCTTTACGAGCATCTGGGGTTTCGCACAATCAAAAAGTTTGCAGCGGGAGTGTGGCAAGCGCACGCCAGGTAGGCTTACTTTTTCGCTCGGTCTTTCAGCAGCCCCTTCAGTTCGTCCATGAATTCTTTCACATCTTTAAAATCCAGATAAACGGACGCGAAGCGCACGTAAGCGACCTTGTCCAGCTTCTTCAATTTGTCCATGATCAGCTTGCCGATTTCGGTGGTCGTGCGTTCGCGCTCGGGTGCTTCGCTGACGAATTGCTCGGCTTCGTCCACGATCGTTTCAAGTTTCCCCACGGGGACGGGCCGTTTCTCGCACGCCTTCAGCAAACCTTGCAGAAGTTTTTGGCGGTCAAATTTTTCACGGCGTCCGTCTTTCTTGATGACCATGTAGGGGATTTCGTCGATACGTTCGTAGGTGGTGAAGCGGCGATTGCACTTCAAACATTCGCGGCGGCGGCGAATCAGATCGCCCGTACGCGCCTCGCGTGAGTCCACTACCTTGTCGTCCAGATGCGAACAAAAGGGACACTTCACCGGGGCCTCTCTTCCGAACTCTCCACTTTTTTGGACCACTCGGCGGATTCCACCGCTTCGGCCGCTTGCTCTTCAGCCTTGGCCATCTGGCGGAGTTCGCCCATCGACCATCCTTCGCTAAAGAGCAACGGCAAGCCTACAAGACAGCAGCTTGCAAATGATACGAGCCAGAGAATGATCGAAACAGTCGCCGCCGGCTCCTTTTCTACTCCAAAGATCAGGGTCAAGACAAGAAATGTAGCGAGCTGCGCTCCGCCGCCCACTCCCGGAAGCTGAGCCGCCGAACCGATGAGGGTGAAGGCGAGAACCACGAGCGCGCCTGAGAGAGTCATGGCGGCGAGCGCAGGCACTCCGCTGAATGCATGCGCGGTCCAAACGTATACGAGCAAAACGAGAAACCAGTGCAAGCCGGAATATGCGATGAGTACCACGAGATCGGTCCAGGTGCGGATGCCTTGCAAGCCCTCGCTGAAACCTTCCAGCAAGGTAATGATTTTGCCGCGCCATCCGTGCTGCCAGTTCGACTTCTTGAGTCTTCGTCCCAACCATTCCGCGCCATGAAACCGGAAGTACAGCAAAAACGCAATGGCGGCTGCGAGGAAAACAAGCAGCAATACTCCGCCGGTGCGCGCCAGGGCCACGATTCTATCGCTCTGGCTACCACTTTCCGCGCCATTGCGTTTGAAAACGAGCAAGGCCAGCACGGCGATCACGGCTGCGGAGGCCATATCGAAGACGCGCTCGAGGACGTACACGCCGAACATATGGGGAATTGGAAGGGAGTCTTTCTTCGCGATCAATACGGGACGGATCGGTTCCCCGGCTCGGCCCAGCAGAAAGCTGCACGTGAAACCCATGAGCGTGGCGCTGTACACGTGCCAAAAATTTGTGCGGCCGAGGGTGCGCGAGAATCGCATCCAGCGGACGGCGCGGATTGCGAAGCAGGCATAAATCGTGAGGATGCTGAGGACGAGGAGCGAAAGGCGCGCTTCGCGAAGGGACTGAGCCACCATCCCCCAGTGAAATCCTTCCAGCGTGATTGAATTGCGGAACTTGTAAAATAAATAGCCGACGGCCAGAACACCAAGCACGAGCAAAAGGACTTTTCGTGACTTTTGAAACATTGATTTGGCACCGTAGCAGTTAGCTTTCGCGGGTGTCAAGTTGAGGGATTGTTTCTAGTCCGTGGAAATGTAATCGCGGATATTGGCGTACTCCTCGCTGGAGAGGATTCGCTTGGTGACCAGTTCATCCTTGCTGCGATAGGGGCGTCCGCGAATAATCTTGCGAGCGTCGGCCCGCGAAATTCCGGGGAGGGTGGCCAGGTCGTCTTCCGATGCTGAATTCAAAGCGAGCGGGTGAGTGTGATCGCGGTTCCAACCTTCTTTCACTCCTTCGGCAGCAGCTTTTGCGTCTTCGACAGTCTGGCGAGCGGCTTGGCCTAACTCCTTACCTGCTTCTTTTAGCTCGGGCTTAATGCGCTCAGTTGCTTTAGCGGCTTCTTCGCGGGTCTTTTCGTCGCGTTGTCGTTGGTCCGGGGTGGGAGTCGAATTGCAAGTGACCAAACCCGAAGTTAGGAGTAGGCAGCATAGGACCAAAACTCTCGATGTTGGGGATTTCACAAAATTCCTCCGCTATGGCTGTCAACTAAACACTAGCAAAGTTGGAATCTAGGCCACAATACACTGATGAAGGTAGGCCGCGCGGTAATGGGAACGTTTGTTGGGGAGAGCGGCGAGGCAAATGAGCCAAATGGATAGGTATGACAACCCTGCGCCGTCATCTCGATCCTCGGGTCACGCGGGATTGTGCGACAGTTGCGCGCACGCTCGGCGGATCGAGTCCGATCGCGGCTCGGTGTTCTATCTTTGCGAACTCTCGGCGAGCGACCCTAGATTCCCGAAATACCCCGCGCTGCCGGTGATTCAATGTCCCGGATATAGAGCGCAATAATCTAAGGTTCGTTTTCTTTGAATATCCTAATTTCCCCCGATTGAGGCCGGTCTCCGGTTGATGCGAAGGTCGAATGTCGCTCTCGTTACAGTTTTTTTATCTTCGGTCGATAAGAAATCTGAAAGGGGAATGCTGTGAGACGAATCACATTTATTTCCGTTTTGAGTTTTTTGTGCGTGGCGATATTCGGCGGATTTTACGCGATCCGAGGCGCAGGGGCCGGGCAGGCTTCGGCGCCCGCCGCGGCGAACGCGGCCGTGCGGATCGGCATGAAAAACGTGGAGTTCCATCTGACGGACAGAATCATCGTGCACATCGCCACGTTGAACGGAAAGCTGACGCCCAAGCCGGGTCAAATACCCGTCTTTGATGACAAGACGTCTTTCGGGATTGACGTAGATTCGGCAAATATTACGGTGAGCATGACGGCTCTGACGAACGATCTGAACGACTACGTTTTTGCGAAGCCCAGTGCACCGCTGAAGAAACTGAGCGTGAGCACTCGGGGCAAAGAGTTAGTGGTGAAAGGGTTGTTGGTGAGCAAAGGCGCGGTTCCGTTTGAAACATCTGGAACGCTTTCGGTGACGCCGGAAGGAATGATCCGCGTTCACACCACAAAAGTGAAGGCGCTGAAGCTGCCGGTCAAAGGCTTGATGGACTTACTCGGGCTCGATACCGCCGACCTGATCAACACGAAAAAAGTTGAAGGCGTCACGGTTGATAAAGACGATTTGATTCTGGATCCTGGAAAAATTCTGCCGCCGCCGGAATTGACAGGCCACTTGGTTAGCGTTGACGTCGAATATCAGGCGATTGTCTTGGAGTTTAAATCTCCCGAGCAATCGGGAAAGCAGGCGGCCGTGACCAGCAGTTGCGGGGGACGCAATTATCTGGCGTTCAAAGGCGGGTCGGTACGCTTCGGCAAGCTCACCATGAGCGACACGGATTTGGAGTTGATCGATTCCGACCCGGCCGATCCCTTTGATTTTTCCATCGATCATTACAACGATCAGCTGGTCGCGGGCTACTCGAAGATGACGCACAAAGGCGGGCTTTGCGTTCACATGCCGGACTACAACAAGATTAAGCCGGCCGGCAATCCCAAAAAGTAACTTCCAAGATACGCCTTGCAGACCAGCCAGATTGCGCTCCCCCAGAAGACCTGAAACGCCGCCTTAGTGCTCCTTCCTGTGGATGTAGCGGCTTGTGTTTACGAGCGCATCGCGGATAAGATGCCGTACAACATCGGATTGCATAGATACGAAAGAGGTTTGCAGGACCGTTCGGAACCGCACACAGCGGGGAACTTTTTGGGGCCAGATTGCGTTTCATGGTGTGAGGCCGATGGGGATGCAGGATGACGCGAGGGTAAGGACGATTGGAGGCCGACGCCCAACTGGTACAAGAATGTCTCCGGGGCGAAGGGCCGGCCTGGGAGGAACTCGTGCGGCGACATACGCGGCGAGTGTTCAACTTGTGCTACAGGTTCACCGGCAATGCGACGGAAGCCGAGGACTTGAGCCAGGAGGTTTTCCTCCGCATCTACAAGACGCTGGCGAGCTACAAACCGGCGTTTGGAGCGTTTCCGACTTGGCTCACCAGCGTTACGCGGAATTTGCTGGTGGATCATTACCGGCGCACGCGGCGCGACCGGCAGACGGATTCGATGGACGACTCGATGCCGCAACTGGAAGAGAAGCATTCGTCGGCGAGGGCGCCCGACAAACTGGCGGAGGCCATGGAATTGAGCGTTCAACTGCAACGCGGTTTGGCGCGGCTTTCGCCGGAACTGCGCGAGTCGGTGATCTTGCGCGATTTGCAGGGGCTCGAGTACCACGAGATTCAGGCGGTGCTGCAGGTGCCTGAAGGCACGGTAAAATCGCGGATCAATCGAGGACGCATCGAGCTGGCGCGTATCTTGACGGAAATGGGTGTTCGCCCGAGTTAAGTTTCGGGCAAGGATTGGGAGCAAAGATTCATGGACTGGAACTGCGCATTTACGGAAGAACGGCTGAGCGATTACCTCGACGGGAAACTTTCGCCGGCCGAGGCTGCGGCGTTCTCCGCGCACTCGGCGGGGTGCGCGAACTGCGCGCAAACGGTTGCGCTGGTGAGCGGCCTGGTGAACCGGATGCACACGATGGAGATGATCGAGGAGCCGCCGCATCTTGTGGCAAGAATTCTGGATGCCACACTGGGACCGCGCGGGCAGAAAGCAGGTTGGAAGGGATGGTTCGATTGGATCCCGACGTTGTGGCAGCCGCGGTTCGCGATGGGACTCGCGACGGTGGCGGCGCTGGTGGTGGTGGTTTCGTACACAGTTGGTCTGACGCCGGCAAAGCTGAGGAAAGCGGACCTGAGCCCTACGAATGTACTTCGCTCGGCCAACCGGCAAGCGCATCTTACCTACGCGCGAACCGCCAAATTCGTGAACGATCTTCGCGTGGTTTACGAGATTCAGTCAAAGCTTCAGCCCGAGCCGGAACCGCTGCCTGCAAGCAATCCGGCGCCCGCTCCGAATCAGGAACACGATTCACAGCCGCCCAGTACGACTCCGCAGCAGAAGTCGCAAACCGCGCCGCCTCCGAACCGCACGCAGGTCCGCAGCGGAACGATGTTTGCGTTTCTGTTAACTGAAAGCCTGGCCGATAGCTTGGCCGAAAATTCGATCAACGGTTCCACCAGGAGCACGCGATGAAATGCGCCACGCATCCGGAAGTGGACGCCACCGGATTCTGCCGCAACTGCGGCAAACCGCTCTGCCCCGCTTGCACGCGCGAAGTTAATGGCGCGCTCTATTGCGAAAATTGCCTGGCGGCTGCGGTGGTGGTAGCGCGGCCGGACGTGCCACCCAGGCCGGGCTCCAATCCGGGGCTTGCCGCGACGCTGGGATTCATTCCGGGGCTTGGCGCGGTTTACAACGGCGAGTACATCAAGGCTCTGATCCACGTGCTGATTTTTGGCGGCTTGATTGCGCTGCTCAACAGCGATTTGCCGGGCGGTTATGATGCGTTTTTTGGGATCGCTCTTGGCTGCTTCTACTTCTATATGCCGGTGGAAGCTTATCGCACGGCCAAAGCTCGAAACCTGGGCGAAGCGCAACCCGCCGATTTTGCGTCCGCCGACGGCAGCAAGCCAATGGGAGCAATTGTTTTGATCGCAATTGGCGCTTTACTGTTGATGAAGAATTTCGGTTTGCTGGATCGAGAGTGGTTTTCGAAGACGTGGCCGGTGGGATTGATCATCCTGGGCGGATGGCTCGTTTGGGAACGCACGCAGAGAAAATCGTAGGAGATATTTCGATGGCCGATTCGAAGGTTCACTGCTCGTGCGCGCACTGCCGCATTCGCGGACTGATGGGACCGCTGATACTCATCACCGTCGGCGTTCTTTTCCTGATTGGCCAGTACAGCCGCTACAGCTTCGGTGATCTCTGGCCGGTGCTGCTGATTGTGATCGGCGTGATTCTGGTGTTGCAATCGCTCGCCTCCAAACAAGGGCACATCAGTTCGTGAGGATGGCGTGAGCAACGGCCAAGGCCAACGCAGCTCCATCTTCAGCGGACTACTCCTGATTTTGGTGGGCTTTTTTTTCCTTCTGGCACGCTTCGATCCAAACCTGGGCGTCTGGCACATTTTCTCGCGCTATTGGCCTGTGGTGATTATTCTCTGGGGCCTCGCAAAGCTGATCGATCATCTGGGAGCGCAGCAAGCCGGGCAAGGACGCCCTCCGCTACTGAGTGGTAGTGAAGCGGCGTTACTGGTGCTTGTTTTACTGGCCGTCGCAGGGATGGGTATCTATTCCAAGATAAAACAAAAAAATCCGGACATGGACTTCGACGCCGGCTTCTTTAACCACCAGGCCACTCAGAGCCAGGAAATGCCGGCGAAAACGATTGCAGCGGGTTCGCACGTGACGCTGACGACGATTCGCGGAAGCATCACCGCCCACGCAGGAGAAGGAAAAGACCTGCTCGTGAGCGTGAATGAGACCGCGGAGGGCGCGTCTGAAAACTCGGCGCAGGACAAAATGAAAACGCTGCATGTGGCGATCGACCAAACGGCCGACGGATACAGCGTTCACCCGGTGAATTTGGAAGACACCGGCGGGCACGTGACCGTGGATCTCGACGTGACGCTGCCGAAGAAAGTGTCGGTAACCGCGAATTCAGAACGGGGCGACATTCACATTTCGGGCGTGGCAGGCACGGTGACAGCCACGGCACAGCACGGCGATATCGAAGTGCACGATGTGGCTTCAGACGTCAGCGCGAAAATGACGAAGGGCGACGCTCGCATTACCGGCGTGGCCGGAAACGTGAGCCTCGCCGGGCGCGGAAACGAAATTGAAATATCCGAGGTGAAGGGAAACGCCGCGATTGACGGCGATTTCTTTGGGCCCATCCGCGTGAGAAGCGTGGCAGGAACCGTGCATTACCGGTCGCAAAAAGCGGATATGACGCTGGTGGGAGTGCGCGGCCGATTAGAGCTGGATTCGGAGCAAATTGAAATTTCGGACGTGAGCGGCTCGGCGAAACTCGTCACGCATGAAAAGGACATCGACCTGGAAAACGTCAGCGGGCGCCTGGATATCGCCGACACAAAGGGGGACATCAAAGTGCGTTTTTCGCAGCCGCCGCGCGAAGACATTAACATTGCGGATGACTCCGGAGCAGTGGATGTGACGCTGCCTTCGAATTCGCACTTCGAAATTTCCGCGGTTTCGCAATCCGGCGAGGTGCAGAGCGAATTCGAGGATTCTTCCTTGAAACTTGAGAATGAGAACGGTTCGGGAAAACTCAACGGGAAGGTGGGAACAGGCGGTCCCAAAATTGACATCACCACGAGCTACGGAACGCTTTATCTGCGCAAGTCCTCTTAAGATTCTGCTGCTTTTCCTCGCAAGCGTTCGAGCGTTGCAAAAAACTCGGGAAACGAAACTCCAACACAATCGGCTTTGCGAATCACCGTGTCGCCTTCCGCTCCCAGCGCTGCGATGGCCAGTGCCATGGCGATGCGATGATCCCCTGCCGGCTCAACTTTAGCGCCTCGTAGTTTTCCGGCGGAACGTCCTTCCACTCGCAGGCCATCCGGGAATTCTTCCACGCGCGCTCCCATCCGGCGCAATCCAGCGGCGATGGTGGCGATGCGGTCGCTTTCTTTCACGCGCAATTCCTGCGCGCCATGGATTTCGATTCCCTTCTCAGTGAACGGCCCCAGTGCCGCGAGCATTGGCAGTTCGTCAATCATTTCGGCGACATATGAGCCGCTGATTTCACCTCCGGCAAGAACTGAATGCCGCACCGAAACGTCGCCAATCAATTCCCCATCGCGCAATTGCACTGATGCGAGATGAATGGCGGCTCCCATGGAAATCAGAAAATCGAGAACGCGCGTGCGCGTGGGATTCAATCCCACGTTGTGCAACATCAACGAAGAGTCCGGGACAATCAGCGCGGCAGCGATGAAAAATACTCCGCTTGAAAGATCGCCTGGAACAATCAACTGGCGAGCTTCGAGCTTCGGGCGCGGATGAATGCGCACGGACTTGTTCAGGCTTTCGATTGTGGCTCCAAATTCGCGCAAAGCGAGTTCGGTGTGGTCACGTGTGCGAACAGTTTCGCGCACGGTGGTTACACCCTCGGCGTAAAGCCCGGCCAGTAGGATGGCCGACTTCACTTGCGCGCTCGGAATCGGCAGCGAATAGTCTATGGAATGCAAAGCGCCGCCGCGGATTTCCAGCGGCGCGCAATCATCGCCCTGAGCGCGTATCTCGGCTCCCATCTTTCGTAATGGTTCCATCACGCGCCGCATGGGGCGGCTCCGCAGCGAAGCGTCGCCGGACAAAGTTGAGGTAAAGGACTGGCCCGCGAGCACTCCGGCTAGCATACGCATCGTCGTCCCAGAGTTTTCGGCGTCGAGAGTGCGCCGCGGAGCCTGCAGACCACCCAGCCCCCGGCCGGAAATGCGCAAGCGCTCGCGCGTGAAATCGATTTCAATACCCAAGCGGCGCAGGCAATCAAGCGTGCTTCGACAGTCAGCTGCGGTTGCGTAGTTCAGTATTTCGCTACGGCCCTCCGCAAGCGCGGCAATGATCGCGTAGCGATGCGAGATGGACTTATCGCCGGGAAGCTCGACCACGCCTTCTATGGTTCCCGCGGGCGATATCGTTTTGTTGCCGAAGATTTTCGCCATCGCGCGATTCTAGCATGGGCCGATTTGCTTCCCACGAACGCGGCGGGTATCATTTAAGTTCATGGCGTTAGCCCTACGGAAGCGTCCCTTCGCATACCTCTTGGCCCTCATCGTAATTCTTGCGCTGCCGGCCTTTGCGGGCGACACCGCGACGACATTCCCGCTCGACCAAGTGAAACCGGGCATGAAGGGCGTGGTTTACACCATCTTCTCCGGTGATGAAATCGAGAAAGTGGACCTGGTTGTTTTGGGTGTTCTCCACAACGCGTTGGGGCCCAAACAGGACATCATTCTGGTGCAACTTCTCGGAGAAAAAGCCGAGCATACCGGCGTGGTCGCCGGGATGAGCGGAAGCCCCGTTTATTTCGACGGCAAGCTTGCCGGCGCGCTGTCTCTGAAGCTGGGCGTATTTTCAAAAGAAGCGATCGGCGGAGTGACGCCGATTCAAAGCATGCTTGAGGTCGAAAAGGATTCGGTCGCCCCGCCCAGTGGCGCCCCCACTCAATCCGCCGAAAATACGGGAACGTTCCCGGCGGCTTCGCGTGTCGCTTTGCCGCAGGAATTTTCCACGCGCACCGGCGCCGGCGCGGGACAATTTCTGATTCCCATCGAGACGCCGCTAATTTCTGCCGGGCTCTATCCGGACACCATCGCGCAATTCAGCAAACAGCTTTCCGGCTGGGGCATGAGCATGATGGCGGGAGGAAGCGTCGAGGCGACTCCGGAAGACGTTCAGGTAAAGCCCGGGGACATGGTAGGCGTCGAACTAATTCGAGGCGACCTTTCTATCGCTCCCGGATGCACGATAACGGCTGTGGAGAGCGACGGAACGATTCTCGCTTGCGGCCATCCCATATTTTCGTTCGGCTCGGTCTCGATGCCCATGACGCGCGCCCACGTGGTTACCACCCTGGCGTCTTCGATGGCCTCGACCAAAATTATCAGCACCGGTGGGACGATTGGCACGCTGACTCAGGACCGCACCACGGCCGTTATGGGCAAACTCGGCGCGGGACCGGTAATGATTCCCGTGGACGTGACGCTGGTGACTCCGAACGCCGAAAAGAAATTTCATTTTGAAGTGATCGAAAGCCCGCAGCTCACTCCCCTGTTGGTCGCCCTGGCGACTTATAACGGCATCGTTGGAAGCCCTGCGTACGGCGAAGGCTGGACGTTGCGAATGGAGGGTGACATCGACCTGCAAGGTCACACGCCCGTCCATTTGGAAAATCTTTTTGCGCCCAACGATCAGCCCATCCCCAGCGGGTTTTACGTGGCCACCGACGTTCAAAGTATTTTTGCGCGCATTTATTCGAATCCGTACGAGCCGCCGCACGTCCAGGGCATTCGTATAAAAGTGACGGCGCTGGCCGAGCGGCGCTGGTCCATGATTGACAACGCATGGATCGAGAAAAGCGAAGTTGCGCCGGGAGAAACAGTCTCGGTGAAGGTTTTGCTGCGGCCATACCGCGGCGAGCCTTTCATTCAGCAAATTCCAATCACGATTCCGCCGCAGACCGCTCGCGGCACGCTGCAACTCCTAATTAGCGACGGCGAAACCCTGGATCGCACGCTGGATCCAGTGGTTGGAATGCAGGGACCGCTACCGGGACTGGAAGAGCTGATCAAATTAATCAATCGCGGACGGCAGAACGACTTCCTCTATGCCACGCTGCTGCAGCCGACTACCACTCTGCTGATAGAAGACAAAGTGATGCCCAACGCGCCGTCTTCGGAAATCAGTGTGCTGGACCAGCGGCAGAGTGTGGGCGGAGCGAGATTGCTGCACCAGTCGCTGGCGGGTTCGTGGTCTGCGGAAATGCATCAGGTGATTACCGGCGAACGCACACTGACCATAACAGTGAAGTGAAGTTCCTTTCGAAAAGGAGATTCCGGCTGATGAGACCGCGAGGGTTTGCTGTGTGGATTCTGGCCATCGGGCTGATCGCGCCCGTTGCCGCGCTCGCGGAACACACGCGTAACTGGCGCCAATCGGATTTCTCTGAATTCGAGCGCGGCACTGCGAATGGCGTGGCGATACGCAGCGATGGAAAGCTGATGCCCGCGCCGAAGTTCACTGCCTTTTCGGATCCGAATCTTGCTTATCTTTGGGCGTTGCGCGCGGATTCGCGCGGACGTCTTTACGCCGCGGGCGGATCGAATGCGAAGGTTCTGCGCTTTGACGATCCATCAAAGCCGACGACGGTTTTCGAATCCGGCGAGCTTGCCGCGCAGGCCATTGCGTTCGATTCACACGATAATTTGTATGTGGGAACTTCGCCGGACGGAAAAGTGTACAAAATTACGCCCGAAGGCCAGAAAAGCGTTTTCTTCGATCCCAAGACCAAGTACATCTGGGCGCTGGAAATGGATTCGCAGGGGACAATGTTTGTCGCGACGGGGGACACCGGCGAAATATTTGCGGTGACGCCGGACGGCAAGGGGCAGCTCTTTTATCAAAGTGACGAGCGCCATGCGCGCTCTCTTGCGTTCGATCAGAAGGGAAATCTTCTGATCGGGACCGATCCGAACGGCCTGGTTTTGCGCGTTGCTATCGTGCGGAAAAATTCACAGGCGATGCCGGAAGCGGGCGCTGCGTTCGTGATTTACGAGACGAGCAAGAAAGAAGTAACTTCCCTGCTGGCGGACGACAAAGGGAATATTTACGCCGCGTCGATTGGGGAGAAACAGCGCGCTGCGGGCGCCTCGCCAGCGATTAATTTGCCGTCTCCCGTGGTTCAACCGCAGGCGAACACTACATCCCAGGGAAACATCACGCTGCAACTGCAAGCCCAGGCGCCGCAGCCTGCTATTTCGTTCCCGTTCCTCTCATCGCCGACAGGTGGCGCGGAAGTAATAAAAATATCGCCTGACGGCTCGCCGGAAACGCTGTGGAGTTCGCGCGAAGATCTGGTTTTCGCCATGGGCCTTTCGTCCAAGAAAAACATTCTGCTGGGGACTGGAAACAAGGGCGCGATCTTATCGCTCGAAGGCAACGATATTTATTCGAGCATCGCGAAAACGGCTTCGGCGCAAGTGACCAGCATCATCGCGGGGCCCAAAGGCGAGATGTACGTGGCCACGGCGAACCCCGGAAAAATCTTCACTCTTGGGCCGGGATACGATCCGAACGGCAGCTTCGAATCGGACACATTCGACGCCAAAATATTCTCGCACTGGGGACGTTTGTCGTGGTGGGGCGATGGAGCGACGCAAGGCAAGGTCGCTTTCTACGTCCGCTCGGGAAATACATCCACGCCGCAGAAGAATTGGAGCGCGTGGGCCGGGCCGTACAAAAACGCCGGTGGAGAAGCTGTGAGCTGTCCGGCTGCGCGATTCGTGCAATGGAAAGCGGTCTTTCTGGAGACGGACGGCGGAAGCGTGCCGAATATTTCGTGGGTGAGCTTGGCGTACCAGCCGAAAAACGTTGCGCCGGTGATCGACGACATTGCGATTCAAGACCCCGGAATTCGCGTGCAGGGTTTCGCGAACCCGCAAGGTGGCCTCGCGATTCCCGCGTCCGTGCAGCTTCGTCAGCCGCAGCGCGGCGCCGTAAATTTTCAATCCCCGCTGGGAGTGAACCCGGACGTTCCGGTTCGATTTCCAAAAATGGAAGTGCCTCCTCAGGGTTTCGAGGACAAGGGTTACGCGAGCGTGCTCTGGAGCGCGCATGATGACAACGACGACGATCTGATTTTTTCCATTTATTATCACGGCGAAGGCGAACAAAGCTGGCGCTTGTTGAAGGATAAGCTGACGCAAAAATATTATTCCTGGGACACCACGACGATGCCGGACGGGGCGTACTACTTGAAGATCGTGGCTTCGGACTCGCCGTCGAATCCCTCCGATCAAGCTCTGACGAGTGAACGCGAGAGCGATCGCTTTGAAATCGAGAATGCGCCGCCGACTATCGAGAATCTGCGCGCCGTAGATGCGAGCGCGAGCGCGGCGAAAGTAACTTTCGAAGCTGCTAGCGGATCGAGCGCAATCGCGCGCGCGCGATATAGTGTTGACGCCGGCGATTGGATGATCGTTTTTCCGGTGGGCCTGCTTTCCGATGCGCCGAAGGAAAGCTATCAGATTTCCGTGAACGGGCTCGCTCCCGGCGAACATACCGTAGCAGTTCAAATCGCCGATCGCTTCGACAATAGCGCCGCCGCGAAAGTGACCTTCACGATGCCGGGGCGCGTTGCAAAGTGATTCGCGATAGCAGCCGAACCGCGGTTCGGCAGTTATAAATTATTTGACTTACTTTTAACGTGAGCCGCATGAACGCGACATCTTTGCTAACGGACGCGCCGAATTTCGAAGCGATCCTTGCTGCGCACGCTCGAATTGCCCCGCGCATTCACCGGACGCCGGTGGTCACTTCCGCCTCGCTCGATGAGATTGCCGGGGCCCACCTTTATTTCAAGTGCGAAAACCTGCAAAAGACAGGCTCGTTCAAGATTCGCGGCGCGACGAACGCCGTTTTTTCGCTCACGGACGAGGAAGCGCGCCATGGCGTGGTGGCTCCCTCGTCGGGAAACCACGCGGCCGCGCTGGCCCTGGCAGCCCATTGGCGAGGTATTCCGGCGTTCATCGTGATGCCGTCGAATTCATCGGCGGCAAAAATGCGAGCGGTGGAGTCGTACGGCGGAAAAATAACCCTGTGCGAGCCGAATATGGCTTCACGCGAGGGAACCTGCGCCGAAGTAATGAAAAAAACCGGCGCGCATTTGGTGCATCCTTACAACGACGCTCGCGTGATCGCGGGCCAGGGGA
Organism: Candidatus Acidiferrales bacterium; assembly: GCA_050012235.1. GTDB lineage: Bacteria > Acidobacteriota > Terriglobia > Acidiferrales > UBA7541 > Palsa-295. The sequence goes on from JBEKHP010000019.1 coordinate 141,639, forward strand.
CGGCAGCGCTCGAATTAATCGAAGACGTGGGCGAGCTCGACTTGGTGATTGCGCCGGTGAGCGGAGGCGGGCTGCTGAGCGGCACGGCGATCGCCGCGAAAAGCATGCGTCCGGGAATTCGAGTGATCGGCGGCGAGCCGCGCAACGCGGATGATGCCTACCGCTCGCTCGCGGCGAAAACAATCGAACCGGCGGCTCCGTTCGAGACCATGGCGGACGGCCTGCGTGCCACGCTTTGTCCTTTGACGTTTTCGATTCTGCAATCTTTCGTGGATGAAATTTCGACAGTCACGGAAGAAGAGCTTACCGCTGCGATGCTATTGCTGTGGGAACGCACGAAACTGATCGTCGAACCTTCCGGCGCAGTGGCAGCAGCTCCCGCGCTGAACCGCCGAATCCGTGGCGAAGGCCGGAAAATCGGAATCATTCTCTCCGGCGGCAATCTCGATCTGCACAAGCTTCCCTTCTAGCAACTTCGATTATTTTGCGCGCTGCAATTTTCGGCGAGCTAAACCCGGCTGGGGGTTTTGCGATACGCGGAGCAATTTCCTAAAGCTAATTACATATCTTCGGAAGGACGCCAATCCGACGGCGGAAATGCGATTCGCCAGAAATTCGGCGCGGGAGAATCAAATTCGAGCGGGACGTGGAATCCTTCCGGCATTTCGCGCGCGATTCGAGCAACTTTGCAAGCCACGCGTTCTTTCGTGCCGCTGTGCTCGAGAACGAGCCGGGTATCAAGAGGCAGGTTCTGGCTCAGCACGACCAGCGCGCCATGATTGCTGACGCTGAGTGTGACCGTCTCGAAAGTTACCGGCTTCCCCTGCAGAGCGACGTGAATGCTTGCGCGCACGCGCAGGAGGACTCGATAGCTGCGGCGGCGCTCTTCCCCGGCGATGACCGGCTTGGGCGGCAACGGAACCGCTTTCACCGACGGCGTATGCAGAGACTGCGGAGCGTGTTTCACAGGCGTCGCCATTGTTTTACCCTTTACCGGCGAACCTGAAACTTTAGCCGGACCCGTCAAGCTTTGAAATTTCAAAGTTCCACACCCCAGAAATCCTGGCTGCGGGCCAGGATTTCGATGCCCATGTCCCATCCATCAGGCCGTTGCAACCCTTTCCAAACGACCACGGCCTCGACCGTTCGCCGCGTAGACAAATTCGTCAGCCGCAAACGCTGCTGCAATTCGAGTTCCTTGGGGCTCACAAGTAAACAGCCGTTCGCGCTCACTACTCTGGTGAAACCTGGTTCAGAGTGGAGCGGCCCGGCGTGTCCACTCCATTCAATCCCCACCGGGACTCGCGAATTCATACGCGGCCCACGCCGTCGCGGGCGCGTTCTTATATCTCTAGGAAAATCTTCACCATAACGCATCGTAGCTGGGTTCCTGCGGGCCGAAACGAAACACGGGAATCCATTCCCACATTCCAGGACTTGTCTGCGCCCTACTAGATGCTAAAGACCCGCTAGAACAGGGTCAATGGTACGGAATGCCAGCTACTTTGGTACGCAATGACAGGGAAAAAGACTGTCCGGAAGGTCAGTAGACTGCGGAAGATATTGTTATACGGAATTGGCCGGCTTAGTTAGTCGGCGGACGAGTGCTCGTCCGCGAGAATCGGATTCCTGTTTCGGCTCAGTTTCCCAAAGCGGTTCCCTGCCCAGGTCTGGAATGAATCCATGTAGGTGTAGAAAACCGGCGTCAGATACAACGTGACCGCCTGCGAGAAGACTAAGCCGCCGACTACCGCGAGCCCCAAGGGCCGCCGCGAATCTGCACCAGCACCCGAACCCAAAGCGATCGGGAGGGTGCCCATCAGCGCCGCCATTGTTGTCATCGTGATGGGGCGAAAGCGGATCAAGCAGCCCTCGTAAATCGCTTCTTCAGCCGTCTTGCGGCTGTGGCGTTCACGCTCGATCGCAAAGTCAACCATCATGATCGCGTTCTTCTTCACGATGCCGATCAACATGATGACGCCGACGAATCCGTAGAGATCGAGACTCAGATGGAAAATCTGCAAGGTAAGCAGAGCGCCAAAAGCAGCCGACGGCAAACCGGAAAGAATCGTAATCGGATGAATGAAACTCTCGTACAAAATGCCCAAAACGATGTAGATCACTAGAATCGCCATGAACAGCAATATTCCCAGTCCGGTCAAGGAAGCTTGAAATGCCTGCGCGGCTCCTTGAAATTCGGTGGTGACGGTCGGAGGCAGAACTTCGCGAGCGAGTTTGTTGATGCTGTTCACGGCGTCGCCGATGGCGACTCCGTTTTTCAAGTTAAATGAAATCGTCACAGCGGGAAGCTGGCCGAGATGGTTCACAGTGAGTGGTCCGAGATTGGTAGTCAGATTCGCGACTGCGTTCAAGGGAACCAGGTTTCCGCTGCTCGAATGAACGTAGAGCATCGAGAGTGCCGCAGGGTCGGCCTGATATTTGTTTTCCAGTTCCATCACCACCCAGTATTCGTCATTGGGCGCATAAATCGTGGAGATTTGGCGCTGGCCGTAAGCGGTGTAGAGAGCGTCTTCCACTTGCTGGGCCGACACGCCGAGCGCGGAAGCTTTGTCGCGATCGATGTTGACGTTCACCTGCGGATTCGCGATGAGCAAATCGGTGGCCACGTCCATAAGACCGGGAAGCTTGGCCATTTCCTTCATGAAAGACGCTGAATCGCGATAGAGCTCCTCTGTGTCCGGGCTTTGCAAGGCAAGCTGGTATTGGCTCTTGGTAAGCTGCCCGCCGACCTGAATGGGAGGCAGGTTTTGCATGTAGGCGTTAATCCCGGTAACGTTTGCAAACTTCTCGCGCAATTCCTCGATTACTTCATCAATGTCGGGATGGTGCGCGAAGAGCGGAGCTACAGATCGAAGTGCGCCGCCAACCACAGGCACGTCGCCAAATTTCTGCTCAAGATGCAACATGGCGGGGTTCTCGGTCGCCGGCCGATCGTTGCGCCCTTTCAAGTGAATGAATATGATTCCCCCGTTGCTGGCGGAAAAGCTTCCCACGCTCGAAAAGAAATCCCTGCGGTTAGGATCATCGAACGCAATCTTGTTCAATTCGAGCTGATGCTGCCTCATGGAATCAAAAGAAATCCCTTGAGCTGCTTCGGTAGAGATGAATATCTGGGATCTATCTTCCGCGGGCAGAAATCCTTTGGGAATAACCACGAACTGCCAAATGGTGATGATCAAAATGATTCCGGCCACCGTCATTACGAACACTTTGTGGCGCAGGGACCACTGCAGCGAAACGTCGTAAATCCTCAGAAGCCGGTCGAAGAATCTCTCCAGCGCCATATACACACGGCCGTGTTTCATTTCACCGGCGGGACGAAGAAAGCGGCTGCACAACATCGGTGTCAGCGTAAGCGAAACAACTCCGGAAACGAGAATCGAAGTGATGATGACGACCGCGAATTCGTGAAGCAGACGCCCCATGATTCCGCCCATGAAAAATACCGGCAAAAACACCGCCGCGAGCGAAATGGTCATGGACAAAATCGTAAATCCGATTTCGCGCGAGCCGCTGAGCGCTGCTTCCATCACTCCTTCGCCCATTTCCATGTGCCGGACGATGTTTTCGAGCATCACGATCGCGTCGTCCACCACGAAGCCGACCGAAAGCGTCAGCGCCATCAGCGACAAATTATCTACGGTGTAGCCGAGCAGATACATCACCGCGAACGTGCCGATGATGGACATCGGCAGTGCAAAACTGGGGATTACGGTGGCCGAGAGATTTCGCAGAAACAGAAAAATCACCAGGATCACGAGCGCGATAGCGAGGTACAACGTGAATTTCACGTCAGCGACGGAATTTCGAATCGATTCGGACGCATCGTAAAGGATCTGCATCTGCACCGAGGGCGGAATGATGGCGCGAAATTGCGGAAGCAACTGCTTCACGGCGTCCACCACTTCAACGGTGTTGGTGCCCGGCTGGCGCTCGATGGCCAGAACCACGGAATCAGTACGGTTCCACCAATTCGCGACGCGATCGTTCTGCACGCTGTCGTAAACTTTTCCCAGGTCTTCGAGCCGAACCGGCGAGCCATTGCGGTAAGCCACGATCAGCGGGCGATATAGCGAAGCATGAGTGAGTTGCCCGTTCGCTTGCAGAGTGAACGCCCGATTTTCGCCGTAGAGCGTGCCGACTGGCAGATTCACATTCGCGTTTTGCACCGCGGTGTGAACGTCGTCTATTCCGATTTGCCGCGTAGCCAGAGCTTGGGGGTCGAGCTGTATGCGCACGGCATATTTCTGCGAGCCGTACACTTGTACTTGCGCCACGCCTTTCACCATCGAGATGCGCTGGCCCATCAGCGTCTCGGCATACTGATCCACGGTGTAAAGCGGCAGCGTCTTCGAGCCCATGGCGAGATACAAGATCGGCTGATCCGCGGGATTCACCTTTTGATATGTGGGCGGGGTCGGCATACTCGGTGGAAGCTGAGAGGAAGCGCGCGCGATGGCGGCTTGTACGTCTTGCGCCGCGCCGTCGATGTTGCGGCTCAAATCAAATTGCAAAGTTATGCTTGTGGTGCCGAGCGAACTCGATGACGTCATCGAATCGATGCCGGCGATTGTGGAAAATTGCTTTTCGAGAGGAGTCGCTACCGCTGACGCCATGGTGTCCGGACTCGCGCCGGGCAAATTGGCGGCGATCTGAATCGTGGGATAGTCCACGTTCGGAAGTTCGCTAACCGCGAGCGCGCGGTAGCCGAGAATTCCGAAGAGAAGAATCGCGGCCATGACCAACGTGGTCATCACAGGCCGGCGAATGAATGGCTCGGCGATATTCATCGCAGATTCCCTAGTTTCCCTGCGCCGCGGGTTTGATTTGAACCTTCACGCCGGGGATCAGCCGAAGCTGGCCGTCCGTCACCACGGTCTCGCCCGGCTCAATACCCTTCGCGATTACGGATTCGGCGCCAAGCGTTCGCGCCACTTTCACCGGGCGCGATTCAGCTCTTTGATCCGAATTGATTACAAAAACGAAATCGCCGGTTTGTCCGGTCTGCACCGCTTGCGTGGGAACTACGGTCGCATTTTCCTCCTCGGACAAACGCAAAGACACGGTCGAAAATTGTCCCGGCCAGAGACGATGGTCGGCGTTGGCAAAAGTGCCTTTCAATTTTATGGTGCCGGTGGTGTTGTCCACCGTGTTGTCAACAAAGCTGAGGTAGCCGGATTCGGGCGATGTGTCTCCGTAAGGCGTGGCTTCAATTCGCAGTTGGCCTCCGGCCATGTATTTTTTAATGAGCCCGAGATATTGTTCCGGCACGGAAAAATCTTCGTACAGAGGAGCGATCTGGTTGATCACCACCAGCACTGGAACGTCGTTTTCTTTTACCAAGTTTCCCGGATACACCTGCAAAGCGCCCGTGCGCCCGTCAACCGGAGAATAGATCGCGCAATATTGGAGTTGAAGCTTTGCGGATTCAACGGCGGCTTCGTCGGCGTGTACGGAACCTTGCTGCGCCGCGGCGTTCGCCAGCATTTGGTCGTATTGTTCCTTGGGAGCGATGCCCTGGTCGTAAAGTTTCTTGTAACGCTCGGCCTGGACGGTAGTCAGGCCGGCTTGCGCCTTGTCGCGATCAAGATTCGCTTGCGCTTGCGCGAGAGATGCCTGGAAAGGACGCGCGTCAAGGGTGAAGAGCAGCTCTCCTTTCTTTACGAAGCCGCCTTGCTTGAAATGCACTTCTTTGAGCACCGCGTTCACTTGTCCCTTGATCGAGACCGTAGAGTACGCCTCGCCTGTGCTGATGGCGCTCAGTTCGATCGGAACAGTCTTCTTCACGGCCGTTGCCACGCTTACAGGCACGGCAAGATCCGGGGCGTTTGCCGCGGTCTTTGAAGTGCACGAGAATCCGGCCAGAGATGCCGCGAGCAGCGCAACAAGAGCTGTGATCGATTTCGTCTTATTTTCCGCCAACGATCTCTTCATGGTTTCTTTCGTCAAACACGCGCTTCGGCTACTTCTCTTATCGTCACTTCCGCCACGTGCCTGAAGCTTCCAAGCCTACTTTTTTGGGAGTCGTGTCGCCTTTATAATTTAGACGTTCTTGCCTGCGAAAAGCTTCAAGAAAAGCCAGTGCGAGGATTTCAACCGGCCGCGGCTTGGTCCAAGAACCAAATCGGCTCGGTTGCGGGATGAATCCTCGCGGCGGGATACTGGCTGGGTTTGGAATTAGATTCATCGCGAATGGCTGACAAGATGGCTCGTTTGCCTTCACCAGCCACCAGAAAAAAGGTGTTGCGCCCCTGATTGAGAACCACCGGAGTAAGCGTAATGCGCTGCGGAGGCTGGGCTGCTACGCGAACTGCGGCGACCCAGCGCAGCTTTTCATCCAACACCGGTGACCCGGGAAACAAGGAAGCCGTGTGGCCTTCTTCGCCAATCCCGAGGAGCTGCACGTCAAATGCGGGCGGCGCAGTGCCGAAAAATTTCCGGAGCTCGGCCTCGTAGGCGTTAGCACATTCCTCAGGTGGCGCCAGACTCGTCGGAATCGGATGCACGTTCTCCGCCGGAATGGGGACGAGAGAGATCAGCGTTTCGCGCGCCATATGATAGTTGCTCCGCGGATCGTCCGCGGGAACATATCTTTCATCGCTCCAAAATAAATGAACGCGATCCCAGGGAGTTTTGTCGCGATATTGCGGAGTCTGCGCCCATAGCGAAAACATTTTCTCCGGTGTATGCCCGCCCGATAGCGCGATCGCAAACCGGCCGCGTTTCGTAACTGCTGCTTCAATAATTGGAAGCGTCTCTTCCAGAACGGCGCGGCTGAGCGAGACCAGATCCGGAAGTACGCGAGTTTCAAACTTCATAGAGTGACGTTTCCTGTGCCTACTATTCCTTAATTACAATGTCAAAGCGCGCCAAGTCGCTGCGCAGTTGCGGCAGATCCTTAAAAAGTATGCCTTGCATTCCCACTTCGCGAGCGCATTCCAGATTCAAGCCGCGATCGTCGACCAGAATACACTGCGACGGTTTTTGCTGAGTAATTTTCAACGCCAGACTATAAATTTCAGGATCCGGTTTCCGAACGCCCAGGTAGCACGAGCTGAAAAAAGCTTCGAAGTAATCGCGCAGCTTGAATTTTTCAATACGATACTCGTTGATCTCGCGCGATTCGTTGTTCAGTGACGCCATCAGAAAGCGGCGGCTGCGTGCGATTTGACCCAAGAATGCCAGCGGCTCGGGACATGCCTGCGACTGATTGAACATGAAAGCCTTGAAATCCGCCGAGGTAAAAGGCTGGTCGCGATAAAAAACTGTGCGATGAAGGTATTGATCCAGAGTCGCGCGCCCGGTCTCGAAAGCGTCAAGCATCAGCTCGTGGCGGTCCTCGAAATCGGTCCAGTCGAGATGAAATTTTTCAACCGCTGCTTTCCGCGAGTGGCGATCCCAGCCGTTCGTCAGGATCACCCCGCCATTGTCCCAAAACAAAGCTTTGATTTCCGGCATCGCGTCCTCAGTCTATTTTCCAGGAACCTCTGTCGGGCCTCTGGAAAGGGCTCCATTATCACCGTTCAGGCGCCGCTGCCGAAGCAAAATTCTGGGCTCACAGTTCGACGGGCCGAAGCGCGGTGGCGTATGATAAATCCGTGGTGTATGAGCACTCGCAAGAAGCCAAAGAAACAAACGATTTTTACCATCGGCCATTCGACGCGCTCTCTCGATGAGTTGATCGAGCTGCTGCACGCGCATAAAGTTCGGCGCGTGATTGACATCCGCACCATACCTCGTTCCCGCCGCAATCCTCAATACAATCGCGAAACTCTGGGCCCAGCCCTGCGGTCCCGCAAAATTGGATACGTGCATTTGAAAGATCTTGGGGGATTGCGCCGCACCAAAGCAGATTCAAAAAACATCGGCTGGCACAACGCAAGTTTTCGCGGCTATGCGGATTACATGCAGACACCCGACTTCGACGCTGCGCTAAAACGTGCGATCAGGCTTTCCGCAGTTAAGCCGAGCGCCTTGATGTGCGCCGAAGCAGTACCTTGGCGTTGTCACCGATCGCTTGTAGCAGACGCGCTGACAGCGCGGAAATTTCCGGTGAAACACATAATGAGCGTTACGCGTGCGAACAAGCACAAACTAACTTCGTTTGCGCGGGTGCGCGGTAAGAAAGTTACATATCCCTCGGACAAGCCAGCCCGGCGCAAGCCGCCAGTGCGTAAATCCAAACAGCATTTGAAGTGACCGTGATAACGGCATCGATTATACCTGCGGGATATCGCGTCCTTCGCCGCAGGCGAGGGTTAAGAAAGGGTTCGGGGACTTGCGCGCATCGAGCGCGCGCTGCAGGTCGATCACCGGCTGATCTTCGCCGTCGTCCGCCAGGCGAAACGTCCCGAAGTGAATTGCAATGCTGGTGGCTGCGCCCAATTCTTCGTGAGCGCGAACTGCGTCAGAGGGAGAAACGTGGACTGGCCCCATAAACCATTCCGGCATGTAAGCGCCGATCGGAAGAAACGCGAGACGAATTTTCGGGAATCGGCGCTGGATTTCCTGGAAGTGGGACCCGTAGCCGCTGTCTCCGGCGAAATAAATAGCGCCCGCAGGGCCTTCGATCATGTAGCCGCACCAAAGAGTTTTGTTGCGATCGCTCAAACTGCGCCCCGAGAAATGCCTGGCGGGGACGGAAGTAATTTTAAGATTGTTTTGCATATCCGCGGATTGCCACCAATCGAGTTCGCTGATGTGTTCGAGCGAAGTAACATTCTTCCGCACCAATCGAGCGCTCACGCCGAGAGGCACGAAAAACTTCGGGTGCCACTTCGAAGCGATTCTTCTCACCGTGGGAATGTCGAGATGATCGTAATGGTCGTGGCTCTGCAAGACAATATCGATGGGAGGCAGTTCTTCGAAGCGAATACCCGGCGCGCGATGCCTGCGCGGGCCGATCCATGAAAAGGGACTAGCCCGCATGGACCATATCGGGTCGCAGAGAATATTTATCCCGGCAGTTTGAATCAGCACGGTGGAATGGCCGACGAACGTCGCTCTGACTCCGTCGCCGGTGACTCGCTCGGGCGGAGGCGCGCCCGAGGGCTCGTTGATCCATTTGCGCCACGGTCCCGGTTTGCGGTTCGCCAGCCAGCGGAGAACGCTGCCGCTGCCGCGCAAGCCGGTTCCTGAATTATAAAAATGCTGCCCGTCAAAGTGATCCGTCGCGGGCCCTCGATAAAATTTCATCTAGTCGAGTCCCGCCTACTTTTCCGCCGCATTCGCTTTCGGCTTCTCGGCGGATTCCTTTGCCGGGGCCAACTGCTGCTGCCGGCCGACGTTCCACGCGTATATGGGACTCTCGCCGATGATCCTGTTTTGTATAGCGGGCCCGAAAAAATTGTAAGGGTGAAAGCTTTCAATCGCGCTGACGTCGTCCAGCCGCTTTGCAAGCTCCGCCGGGATCGTAAAATCAATCGCGCTTAGATTGTCCTCGAGTTGCGGAACGTTCGAAGCGCCGATAATCGTGGAAGTGATTCCTGGCTGTGTCGAAACCCAATTCAATGCTACCTGCGCCGGTTTCTTGTCGAGCTGTTTGGCCACATCAAGCAGAACGTCCAGCACTTTCCAATTCGGCTCGGTGAAGCGGTCAAAGAGCTGAGCGAACTTCGCCTGGTCAAGCCGTCCATCGCCTTTCCCGGTGTTCGCTTCACGCTTGTATTTCCCGCTCAGAAAACCGCCCGCCAGCGGACTCCACGGACAGATTCCGATGCCGAGCTCCTGCGCAACGGGGACGTGTTCGCGTTCGATATTCCGCTCGACAAGCGAGTACTCCAGTTGCAGGGCGATCGGCCGCTCCTTGCCTTCGTATTCCGCTATTGTCTGCGCGCGCGCTATGTACCACGCCGGAACGTCCGAAAAACCGAAGTGGCGAATTTTTCCCGCACGCGCCAGATCATTCAACGTGGATAGCACTTCTTCCAGCGGCGTAATCTTGTCCCACACATGCATCCAGTAGAGGTCAACGTAATCAGTTTTCAAACGGCGCAGAGAGCCTTCCAGCGCGCGATAAATATTTTTGCGGCCGTTCCCGCCCGCATTCGGATTGCTGGGATCGGAATTAAAAGTAAATTTTGTGGCGAGCACCACGCGCTCGCGCAAACCGCGCTCCGCAATAAATTGTCCCAGCAACTCTTCGCTCTTCCCCATGGTGTAGGCGTCGGCCGTATCGATGAAATTCCCGCCCTGCTCGATATAGCGATCGAACACCTGGTGCGCGACTGCCGGCTCGCTTCCCCAACCCCACTCGGTGCCGAACGTCATGGTTCCAAGGGCCAGCGGACTTACTCGAAGTCCGGAGCGTCCCAGCGTCACATATTGTTTCAAGCTCATCGGAGAGCCTCCCTGTGTAGTTTGGATGCAAACCAACCAAAAATTGATTCGTATACCTTTGACCGAGACAAATCTATAGAATCCCCTTCGAACGAATCCTTACATTTCCACTTAGCACTAGCGGGCTAAGTATGTTTCCATAGAGCGCGAGCCAAGAGGCCATTTGATGGAAAGTATTGCGACCGAGACGGTTTCGCTGAAAGTGGACGACGGAACCGTGATGAACGCATACGTAGCGCGTCCTTCAGGCGATGCCCGGCATCCCGGCCTGCTCGTTTTCCAAGAAGCTTTCGGCGTAAACGCTCACATACGAGACGTCACGGAACGGCTCGCCCGCGAAGGCTACGTTTCGATCGCTCCTGAACTCTACCACCGCACTGCTCCGGGCTTTGAGGGTAAATACGACGACTTCGCTGCCGTGAGACCGCATTTGCAGGCCATGACCGAGAAAGGCACGATCGAAGATATGCGAGCAGCCTATGAATGGCTAAAAAGTAGCGCGCATGTGTTGCCTGACAAAATCGCCAGCATCGGATTCTGCATGGGCGGACGCGCTTCTTTTCTGGCCGGCGCAACTCTTCCGCTGCAGGCGTCGATCTCATTTTACGGCGGGCAAATCGCTCCGGCGCTGCTTCCACGAGTGGCCGATCTGCATGCGCCCATTCTGTTTTTCTGGGGCGGCCTCGATAAACACATCAGCCCGGAACAAACTCGCGCCATTGTGGACGAATTTAAGCTCCGGAATAAAACTTATGTGAATGTGGAATTCTCAAATGCCGACCACGGCTTCTTCTGCGATGCTCGGCCCAGCTACCACCCGGCGGCCGCGAGCCTTGCCTGGAGCCTCACGAAAACCTATCTCATCCTTCATCTCGTGAAAATTGACGAGCGTTCGCGCCTGCGCTGATGTCGCAACTCTCTGCGATTCTCGGCCCACGTTGTGCTAGCATCTTTGGTTCAAACTTTATCGCTTCTGCAGCACGGTTAACTTTTAAGGCACTATATTTAGAGGTTAAGTGAGCGCCGCGAAAGATCGCCTGAAAGTTTTGGTTGCCGATGATTCAGCCGTGTATCGCAAGCTCGTGGAGCAGGCTTTTCGCGAAGCCGACTTCTCCATCTTTTTTGCGCGAAGCGGCCGCGAAGCCATCGAGCTTTTCGCCGAGCACACCCCCGCCATCGTAATCACCGATTGGGTGATGCCGGATATTAGCGGCATTGAGTTGTGCCGGCGAATCCGCGCAGGATCTCCCGTTTCCTATACTTACATCATCATCCTGACCAGCGTCTCCGAAAAAGAAAACGTGGTAAAGGGTTTGGCTGCCGGCGCGGACGATTACCTCACCAAACCATTCCATCCCGAAGAATTGCTGGCGCGCGCCGAGGTAGGCCGCAGGATTGTGGAATTGCACCGCCAAGTGGAAGCAAAAAACCGCCTGCTCGAAGATCTGGCGCTGACGGATTCACTCACCGGCCTTCCCAACCGCCGCGCCATTGATGAATGGGCCGCCCGGCAGCTTAGCGGCGCGGCCCGCCACGGCTTTCCTTTTTGGGTGGTGATGGTGGACCTGGATAATTTCAAGAGCGTGAACGATTCCAGCGGGCACGACGCCGGCGATGAAGTTCTCAAAAGATTTGCCGAGATTCTGAAAACGAATTCGCGGCGTTCCAATATCTGCGGACGCATTGGAGGCGAAGAATTTCTTTTCGTTCTCACTCACGCGGACAAAGAGAATGTGGAGTTCGTGGCCGAGCGCATTCGCAAAGAATGGGAAGATCAGGAATTCTTGTTCGGCGGGCGCGTCGTCAAAGTCACCGCGAGCTTCGGCATCTCAGGCTTTCAAGGGAAAAAGGCTCCGGAGTTTCGTCAACTCGTGAACCAGGCCGACGCGGCGCTCTACACCGCGAAACACCGTGGACGCAACCGGATCGAATTCGCCCCGACTGAATAAACATGCGGTCGGACGTGCAAGCTGCCGAGTTAAGCAAGCGTGGTTCCCGCCATCGGCGACCCCTTGAAATTCAGTGATTGCCTCTAGGAATCTTAAAGTTTCTCTTATAATGTCCCTTCTTCTTTCCTGACTTTCGCGCGTTTTGGAGGTTCTCATGGCCGCGAGTTTCCGGCGAATATCCGTCTTGCTCCTGCTCATTCTGCAGGGATCGTTTCCGCCAAATTCTTTTGCGCAGCAGACGCCGCCGGCCCCACTCGGATCGTTGCAGCTGACACTGAAGCAAGCCGTGCAACTGGCGCTAAAGCAAAATCCACAGCGCATCATCGCGCACCTGCTGGTGTCCGAAAGCGATCGCAATAGCCAGATCACGCGCGCGGCTCTCCTTCCGCAGGCCAACCTGGCGGCTTCCGGCTCCGTGATTCAGTACAACATTCAGAGCATCGAACGTTCCAAGCAACGAACGGATGCCGGGCCTTATCAGCTCATCGAAGCTGGTCCCACTTTTTCGCAGACTCTGCTGAACTTGCCGCAGATTCGCGGATACCAAATCGGCCGGGAAGGAACGCGCCAAGCGCGCGCGGACGAAAAAACCACGCGCGAAACGGTGGTCAACGCGGTAGTGGACCAATACCTTCTCGTTTTACGAGCGCTGGCGACGCGAGACGCCGCCAAAGCGCGTGTGGCTCTTGCACAAAGACTCTACGAACAAGCCGGCGAACTTCAGAAAACAGGGATCGGGTTGAATATCGACACGGTGCGAGCGAACGTCGAATTGCAGAATGAGCGCCAGAATCTGATCGACGCCGAGACGCAGACTCACACCACCAAGTACGGCCTGGCGGAACTGCTCGATCTGCCCCGAGACCAGGATCTGGAAGTGACTGACCGCCTGGAGTTTTACGATCTTCCAGTTCTCGAACGTGAGGCGCTGCTCGATCAGGCATTGAGCGCGCGGCCGGAGATTCAGTCGCTGAATTCCCAGCAACGCATCGCCAAGTTGACGACCGATTCGGAGCGCGAGCAGCGCCTGCCGGAACTGAATTTCTCGGGCTTCTGGTATTACCAAGGCTCCCGTTTCGACAACGGCGTTCCGGCTTACGCTTACGAAATCGAGTTACAATTTCCGCTCTTCACTGGCGGGCGAATCCGCGCCCAAGAAGCAAACGCAAAACTGGAAGAACAACATATCGCGGAAATTCGCCGCCAAGTGGAAGCGCAAATCGTGAATGATGTAAAGTCGGCTCTCGATGAACTCGCCGCGGCGCGAAATTCGGTGGACGTAGCGAATCTAGGCTACACGCTGGCGGAGGAGGAAGTGGCCCAGGCACAGCGGCGTTTTCAAGCGGGGGTGACCACCAACGTCGAAGTCGTCACCGCCCAGGACGCCTTAGCGCGCGCCAGCGACAATCGCATTGGCGCTTTGTATCAATTCAATTTATCCAGAGCAGCGCTGGCTCGGGCTACAGGCGAGATCGAAGCTATGTACACAAAGTAAAAGAGAACCGATCATGAGCTCCACTCCCTCGACGCCAACGCCACAACCCAGTACTGCGGCGGACGCCACGCCGCAAGTCCCGCAGGCTTCTTTCTCGTTGCGCCACTGGTTGCGAAATCTGAACCCGTTCGTGAAGGGCGCTATCGTGGCCGTCGTAGTCCTGCTCGCGGTGGTGTGGTACGTGTTCACCGGCCGCGTGTCCACCGATGACGCGCAAGTGGATTGCCACATCACCGCCGTCGCGCCGCAGGTCCCCGGCTATGTCGTCAGCCTTTATATCAACGACAATACGCCGGTCAAAGAAGGCGACGTCCTGGTGCAAATCGATCCGCGCACCTACGAGGCAGAAGTGGAGCAGGCCAAAGCCAACCTCGATTTCGCGGAAGCCCAGGCAAATTCCGCGAAAATCCAAATCGGTATGACGCGCGAAACCACCACTCACAGCACCAGTGGAGCTGTGGCTCAGAAGGAATCAGACTCCGCTGACTATGCCAGTTCGCAGGCGCAACTCGAACAATCCGCCACCGCGAATCTGCAGGTGGCCGAGGCTAACGTAGCCGCGAAGCGCGCCACCAACGAACGCGCGCAAGCCGACCTGGCTCGCTATACTCCGCTACTCGGAACCGATGACGTCTCCAAATATCAATTCGATTCCGTCGAAGCCGCCGCGCGTGTGGCGAAAAGCGATCTGGCTGCGGCCGAGCAACAGCTTTCCGCTGCGCAACAAGCCGTGGTGATTGCGCGCGCGAATGCGCGTTCCGCCCAGGCGCGTGTGTCACGCTCGGAGTCTCAATTCAAGGAGACGAAGGCCCGCGAGCAACAAGTTCCCATCGCCGAAGCTACTTACAAATCGGCGCTCGCCGCGGTCGAGCGCGCCAAGGCCGCGCTGCAACAAGCCGAGCTGAATCTCGCCTACACACACATAACCGCTCCGATTACAGGACAGGTCGCTCAGAAGTCCGTCGATCTGGGACAGTACGTATCGCCGGGACAATTGCTTTTCACCATCGTGCCTCTCGATCAAGTGTACGTCACCGCGAATTTCAAGGAGACCCAGTTGGCAAACGTCGCGCCCGGCCAGAAAGTCCGCTTCCGCGTGGATACTTATAGCGAGGAATTCGAAGGCGTGGTTGACTCCATTGCCGGCGCCAGCGGCTCACGGCAGGCGCTGCTCCCGCCGCAAAATGCCACCGGAAATTTCATAAAAGTCGTGCAGCGCATTCCGGTGAAAATCCTGGTGAAGCCGAATAAGAATCCGAATCTGGTGCTGCGTCCGGGCATGAACGTGGAAGCGACCATTTACACTCGCTGAGCGCAAAGGATCCGCATGGGCTTCCTGGGTCAAAATATTTCACCAAGTGCCGAGCGATGGGAACTGGAAGATGAGCTGTTTCTGAACAGCACGCTGTCGCGGCTGTCATACCGCCGCCGGATGGCCATCCTGTTGAGCGTGGCCCTGGTTACTGCCATCGAAATTTCGAACCGGCTATCAGTCAACGTGCTGCTTCCGGACATGCAGGGCAACGTGGGCGCAAGTTCCGATGTCATCAGCTGGGTCGTGACCCTATATAACGTCGGCTTTCTTTGCTCTCTGGCCTTGGCGGCTTGGATGACGCGCGTCGTCGGCACCAGACGCCACATGTTGCTCAGCATCGGGTTATATTCCGTGGGAGCGGTGGGCTGCGTGCTGAGCGCGCATAGCCTGGAACTGCTGCTGGTCTCACGCTTGATTATGGGATTCGGCGGGGGCGCGTTTTTAGTGCGCGTCGTCATCCTCTCCGCGCTGATGTTTCCCGGAAAACAGCGCATCGTCGCGCTCACTTATCTCAATCTGATTCTCTCTGCATTCGAGATCTCGTATCCGGTTTCGATGGGATGGATCACCGATACGTTTCACTGGAATTACGCGTTCCTGATTGATCTTCCCTTTCTGGCCCTCGGAGCGTTTCTTATCTGGAAAATAGTCCCGCCGGGTTTCCTGTTTGAGCGGAACAAAGCGGCCCAGGTTGATGTGTGGGGCGCGGTCCTGCTGATTATCTCGCTGGCTTGCCTGGTAACCGCCACCAGCCGCGGGGAGCGAGATTTGTGGTTTGAATCGTCGTGGATCGGGCCGGCCCTGCTCGCTTCGGCAGTTCTCTTTATTGCGTTTCTGTGGCTGGATTCACGTCCCCAATACACCACGCCCGTGTTTCATCTGCGCAGGATCTGGAGGCAAGCTTCCTTGCGCACCGCCAGCTTCGTGATTTTAGTTGTTGGAGCGTTCTTCGGCGCCGGGCTTTATGTGGTGCCGCAGTACCTTCGCTTCGTCCAGGATTACAGCACCGCTCAAGCGGGCGGTTTTATTTCGATGTACACGCTCGGTCTTGGCGCGGGGATCCAGCTCACCTTGCACGTGTTCCTGCCCCGCCTGGCAGGTGCGCGCACCACCGCCATCGGATTGCTGCTTTTGATCGTTACGTATGCCACCATCGTTTATGTCTGGACGCCCACGACCCCTACCGCCGTCCTGGCCCCGGCCATTTTCTTTCAGGGGTTTTCCCTGGCTCCCGCTCTCATCGGAGCCTCGAATATAGTCACCAGTAACGTGCCGATCGTCGATCTCAACGATATTTCCACCAGCTACTACTTCGTGCGCCAGATCGGAAATACATTTGGAGTCACTGCGGCAACGGTCATGTTCGATCGCCGCATGACGCTGCATTCCTCGCGGCTTCTGGACATCGCAAATCGCTTGAACGCCACCACCCACTCCACGCTGGAGCAGTATGCGAACCTGATTCACCGCAATGGCGGCGGCAGCAGCGATCCTGCGCTCGGAGCGCTCCAGCTTTTCCAAAACAATGTGATTACCCAGAGCAGGCTGCTCTCCTACATAGACATCTACTTCGGCTTGGCGGTGTTGGCAGCGGTCGCCCTGATCTCCCTGGCGGTCAGTCGGATAAAGCCCAAGCCCGGCCCGCAGCATTTTCATTGGTTCTGAAAACGGCGAGGAGCAGGAATTTCTTGGTGCGAAATTTCCTCTTGCTTTCGCCCTACGCGTAATGCAATTCTCCGAATCCGAGCGCAGGTAACCCGCAGTTTGATTCGATAGTTTGGCGACTACTCTTGTCGAGCAAATAAGAGCGCAGTTGTGGCAAGAAGAACGACGATGAATAAAATAAATGTATTCCGCATAATTAAGTGCCATTTCGAAACCTTAAGGGACCATTCCACCGGCAAGCTTAGTTGGTCTGATATAGCTTTTTTCTTCCTGCTTCCTCTTGCCGCCGCGCTCATCGGATGGCACTACGGTTGGGGTTTGTACGTTGACGCGCTGAATGCGCTCATAGCGGCGTTTACAATCTTTGCGGGCCTGCTGCTCAACCTGTTGATTCTCATCTACACGTTTTCGGCAGCTACCTCGCATTCGAACGCTCTCGCGAAAACCAGGACGAGATTTGTGAAAGAGCTGCATGACAACATCGCCTTCTCGGTGTTGGTATCAATTTCTATTGTTATCGCTACTTTGGTCGGAGTTGCGCAGCTAAGAATGAGAGACCCGCAGAACCCGGTGCACACCGGGCCAATTCTGACGTTCATACTGATTTATCTCACGGCAAATTTTGTTCTCACCCTGCTCATGATTCTCAAGCGTATCCACATTCTTCTCAGCATCGAAATCGAACAGCCTTCCATGCGGAAAGCTTCGTAAGCGAACACCAGCAGGCTGTTGCAGGGCAGTCGGTGTTGGAGCGCGTGGGGTGTTACTGCGGAGAAATCGAAGCCAAAGCGATAGTGGCGGGTGAGCCTGTAAGCCGGATTCTGTCCGCCGCGCGCCCTTAATCCTGGCTTGCGCCAGAATGTTGGTTCGCGCTGCGCGATGATCATTCCTCTAGGTCCCGAATCGCTTCGGGACTCAAGCAGCCTACCCGAGGGTCGCAGCAGCTCACTCCTTCGAGCGAATTGCATACGGGCTGGGCCAGCCCTCCCCTCCTATTTGGCCTTGCTCCACGCGGGGTTTTCCGTGCCCCGGATGTTGCCACCCGGGCGGTGGGCTCTTACCCCACCTTTTCACCCTTGCCAAA
>JBEKHP010000020.1:0-72715 GCA_050012235.1 Candidatus Acidiferrales bacterium
TTGCCGACCCGCCGTAGCTCATCAGCGGCAAGGGAATTCCGGTAACCGGCATGTAGCCTATCACCATTGAAGCGTTGACCAGAACATGAAAGCCGAGGATGGCGGTCACTCCCATCACGATGTACATCCCGGCACGATCTTTTGCTTTCTGCGCGTTGTCCACAAGCCGCAGAATCAAGCCAAGATACAACAGCAAAACGACGCAAACACCGATAAAACCCTGTTCCTCGGCAAGCGCGGCCAAAATGAAATCAGAATATCGCACGGGCACGAAGCCCAGCTGATTCTGGCTGCCTTTACCGAAACCTTTTCCCCAAAATCCACCCGAGCCGACGGCAATCTCAGACTGCAGCACCTGATACCCGGCGCTGCGCGGGTTTTCCTCGGGGTGGAGGAATGTCTCAATGCGCTGCTGCTGATAAGGCTTCAAGTGGTGCCGCATATTCCAGCCCACTGGAATCAAAAGCGCTATCAGCACCAACCCGACGGCCCAATGCTTCCACTCAATTCCTGCAAGAAATGCGCCGACAACGGCCACGGGAACCAACACCATCGCTGTTCCCAAATCCGGCTGCATCAAGATTAAGCCTACCGGAATGCAGGTGAGCGCGGCAACTTTCACCAGATCCATAAGCGTTAGCCGGTCCGTGCGGACTTCGCTGAAGAACCGAGCCAGCACAATGATTATAATCAACTTCATCAACTCTGACACTTGGAAATTGGGGCCACCGCCCAGGGAGACCCAGCGCTTGGCTCCGAAGCGGGAATGGCCGATTACCAGGACAACCAGCAAAGTGGCCAGGCCGAACATGTACAGCACGGGGGCCTGATCCATCAAGGTGTGGTAATCGATGCGCGAAATGGCGAACATGGCGGCGACGCCGACGCCGAGCCACATGAGTTGCTTCCATTGCATTCCAGCCATGGCGCTGGCGTGCGTGGAAGAATAAATCTCCATCACGCCGAGAGTGGTGATGGCGGCGACGATAGCGAGCAAAACCCAATCGAAATCCTGAGTGCGCGGGCGGTCTTTCATGGACGCTTGGCTCCGACTGTTGCAACAAGAGGCTGCGTGGAATTCGATTGGGCGGGCGAATTCGCGTTGGCTTGTTGTTGCGTGCGAGCGTTCTTCTTGTCGTAATAGGCTTTCACGATGTCGCGCACGACTGGTCCGGCAGCTTCGCCGCCGTGCTCCATGGTGTCTTGAACGATTGCGGCGATGACAATTTCCGGATTGCGGCGCGGGGCAAAGCCGACGAACCAACCGTCCATGGTCTTGGTGCCGAGGCGTTTTGCGGCATCGTAGCTCATCAATTGAGCTGTGCCGGATTTTCCGCATAAATCAATGTTTTGCAGACGGAGATGATATCCGGTGCCGCCGCCTTCATTGACGACGCCGTAGAGCCCCTGGGTGACCTGCTCGACAGTATTGTCGGAGATCGCGAAATGATCGATTTTCGAGTTTGCGAAATTTTTCAGCAAGTGAGGCTGCACTAACGTGCCGCCGCTGGCGACGGCTGCGGCCATGCGGGCTAGTTGAATCGGAGTGACTGTTACCGCGCCCTGGCCCACGGCCACAGAAATCGTTTCGCCCGCATACCATTTGTGGTGATAGACGCGTTCGACCCACTCTTCGGAAGGCATGAGTCCGGGTTCTTCGCTGGGCAAGTCAATCCCCGTGCGCCGGCCGAGACCGAGGCCGGAGGCGTAATGGGAGATGGTGTCAATTCCGAGCAGCTTTCCGACGTTGTAAAAAAAAACGTCGCAGGAATCGACGATGGCCGCGTGGAGGCCCACCACGCCATGTCCCTGCGGTTTCCAGCAGTGAAATGTGCGCCCATAGAAAACCGCATATCCCGGGCAATACGCGGTGAAATTCTCGGAAATTTGTTTGGATTCGAGCATGGCCGTGGCCATAACGATCTTAAACACGGAGCCAGGAGCCAGTTGTGCCTGGATGGCGCGATTCAGGAGAGGCGTTCTTTTATCGGTGTTGAGCGACTGCCATTCTTCCTTGGGGACTCTGACGGCGAAATCATTGGGATCAAAAGTTGGGCGGCTAACCATGGCGAGGACTTCGCCGGTACGCGCATCCATTGCTACCACGGCACCTTGCTTGCCCACCATGTCCGCTTCGGCGATCGCCTGCAGATCGTAGTCGATGGTGAGCTGAACGGGTTTGCCGGGAATGGCTTCCACATTGTCGAGGGTGCGCATGACCTTGCCCACGCTGTTGACGACGACACGCTTCATTCCGTCGGTGCCTTCCAGTTGATCGTTGTATTCCTTCTCCAGCCCTGCTTTTCCGACGAGGTCTCCGGGACGATATTGCCCTTCGCTGTCGTCCATGTCCTGCACGGACACTTCGCCGACGTAACCGATTGCGCTGGCAAGCATGGAATTGTGCGGATACCTGCGCCGCTGAACCATCATGAGCTCGAGGACGGGAATATCCGCGCGATGCGAGTCCACGAAGGCGATGTCCGCCTGGCTCGCGGCAGGCTTGATTATGACCGGAAGGAATTTCGGTTCGGCTTTGGCCGCTTCCAGTTGTTGCCGCAAGTCGGCAGGGTCGATTCCGAGGCCGTCTTCGATTTGGGGAAGACTTTTCTCCAGCGATTTCATGTCGTCGCGCATGAGCAGAATGCTGAACGAAGGGTAGCTATCGACGAGCACGCGGCCTTCGCGGTCGAGCATAGGTCCGCGCGGCGCGATAATCGGTATGGAGCGAACGCGATTGCGCTCGGCGAGATCGGCGAAGTGGCCGGACTGCACGACTTGCAGCTTCCAAAAGCCGACCATCAGGAGCGCAACTATAACGACGAAGACATAAGAGACTAGCGCCAGCCGACCCTGGGGTATTTTTTGGTCGTTAACGCTCCAAGATGGCAAATGCACTCCTGCGGCAGGCCGTACTAGAACCCGATGCGCGTTTCACTCGAGTTGAGAGCAAATCTCGAAGTGGTATTTAAATTAGCACTTTACGTGGAGCAGCCGCAAGGCGCGCATGTCTAGTCCGTTACCTGAACCAAAGGCCTGGCGGCGAACTTTGTTTACTCCCGCTATCGCAGTTGTTAGTATTCCTGGCGTCTTCAAATCGATTTTAGCGAGTGTGAGCGATGCAGCGGAAGGGTTTGCGAGCCAGCGCAGTACTGATTACATTTCTTTTCCTGGGCTTCGGCGAGACCTCCTTGCGACCGGCGCGCGGCGAGGCGAAGTATATGTTTCTGACGGTCACAAACTTTGAAGCTGGGATTTCCTACCGGCAAGCGCAATCGCATGCTCCTATAGGCCAACTGATTAATCCGTGTGCTTACGCCGATCGTTTTGAGGCGACGATCGACTGGAACGACGGTTCGGGCGAACACAAGCCGGATACAAACGTGCAGATGAGGATGCTTCAGAAAATTCCCGTGGTTCAAAGCGGCATTTATTTGTTCTGGGACGACGAGCACGTGGCGAAGCAGGCCGGGACTGAAATTGTCACGACCAAGATTACGTTTCACTGCTCGGGAGAGCCCGCGGGGGACCGGGAATACGCAGAGCGAAATGTAGTAAATGTGTACTCGCGGATTCCGGTGAATCAGGTCGAGTTTACGAGGGACGGGAGAAGCATCAGCAGCGTGAAGGGACACGATAACGTGGACTTGACGATTACGCTGGACGCTCCGGCGCCGCCCTCAGGGACCTGGGTGAAGCTGGAGGTGACCCCTGCTGGAAATTTGAACTCACTGCCGCCCTACGTGCAAGTTGCCGGCGGAGAAACTCAAGAGACGATAAGGAATTTGGAGTTGAGAAAACCAGACGCCGACTTGGGAATTACGGTAACGGCATCCACGGTAGGGCGCACACAAGAGTCGCAAAAGCTGACCGTCACACCGTAATCTTCCGTGTGCGGGAACACCTCTGTGGCAGTACTTCGCCTCTTACCTGGGCTTGACCTACTGGAGCAATCGATGTTTTTGGTTCTGCCAGTTACGGCATTTCTGCTTTTCTGGCGCATCCTCTGCAAGGAACGCGTTGACTGGCGCAGGGCGATCCTGGGTGCGGCCGTATTCTGCGGCACCTGCGTCGCGGTAATTACCGAGAGCTTAAGCGTTGGGCAGCATCTCACTCGCACAGCTGTGGCGCTATCCTGGCTGGCTATCTGCGTTGGCGAATTCCTCTTCCTGAAATTCCGCACGCCCAGCATTTCGGAAACTGAACATCCGGCGGAATCTCCGGCTCAAACTCTGGACATTGCAACGAAATGGTTGTTGGCCGGAGGCGGAGTGATCGCGCTGCTGAACGGCATTACTGCCGTGGTTGCGCCTCCGAGCATGTGGGACGCGATGGACTATCATCTGCCCCGCATGGTCATGTGGATGAGCAATCACAGCGTGAGATTTTACCCGACGCCGGATTACGTCCAACTGATTTGGGGACCGTGGGCTGAGTACGCGATGATGCACACGTACTTGCTCTGGGGCAACGACCGGTTTGTGAACATGGTCCAGTTTTTCAGCATGACCGGGTGTTTGATCGGCGTCTCTCTGATCGCGAAATCATTGGGCGCCAGCCCGCGGGGCCAGGCTCTTGCGGCGGTGGTCTGCGTGACGATACCCGAGGGCGTTCTTGAGGACTCGGGACCCATGAATACTTACGTTCTTGCTTTTTGGATGACAACGACGGTCGTGTTTTTGCTGGACTGGAACGAAGATCCCAGTTGGTTCAATTTGGTTTGCGCCGGATTGTCGGCGGGACTGGCAATTTTTACCAAGGGAACTGCCTATGCTTATCTGCCTTTCCTGGTTCTGGCATGTTGGTGGATGGGCTCTGCTCCCGCGCGGATCAAATATCTAAAACGCGCTGTGCCGCTCCTCTTGCTGGTTATCGCCGTTAACATTCCTCAATATATTCGCTGTTATGAACTGACGGGTTCCCCGCTGGGTGTGCCATTGCCCGACGGCGGAACGCGTGTGCACCAAACCGTGGATCGAATTAACTTGAAGGGAACGTTGACCAACGTGCTGCGGAATGCTTCTCTGCAGTTAGGCACGCCGAGCGAGCGCATCAATTTGCGAATCGAACGGGCAGTCCGCTGGAGCATCCAGGAAATCGGCGCCGATCCGGACGACCCGGAGGTGATCTGGCAGAAAGGGGGCCCGTTTCGCGTCAATCATACGTCGCTGAGCGAAATCAGTGCGAGCAATCCGCTGCATTTCTTGCTCCTAATGATCGCGATCGGCCTGGCCTTCTGGAAACGCGAGGGAGCAACGAGACGCAGCGAACTATGGTATGCGCTGGGTCTGGTCGGCGCCTTCTTTCTCTTTTCCGCGCTGGTACGGTGGCAGCTTTGGTCCAGCCGTCACGAATTACCGTTGTTCGTGCTCGGAGCAGCCTTGGTCGGACTGATCCTCGATCAACGGTTCCCACGACGGATGGGAACGGCAATCGGAGTTCTGTTGCTTGTTTTTGCGTTGCCTTTCGCGCTGACCAATCATCACCGTTCGCTGGTGCGATGGAGCCACGGAGACGACGTTTATCAACCGCGCTCCTTTCTGTATTTTACCGATACGCATGAAGCTCTAGCTCCAACATTTATTGCCGCGGCTTACGCCGTGAATAAACTCGATTGCGCGAACATCGCTTTCGATTCGTACGTCGCTCCGTCGGACGCGGGCCACGATGCCCGGTCGTTCTTCGTATATCCGCTGATGGCGATGACTCACGCCGATGGGCTGAGGCGCAGCGTCTGGTACAGCGGTGTGAACAACCTGACCAGCCGGTACGCGGAACGAGAGAGACACCCGGCGCCCTGCGCGGTGATCTGCCTGGATTGTGCGAATGTCCCCGCAAAATGGGACGAATACCGCAGCGTGGGCGGACGAGCATCGGTGTTTGACTACGTCGTGGTGTTCAGCGCGGCTGGCCAAACGCCGAACGACGGGTCAAGAATCGACGTCCGTTGAGAAACCGAGCCGCGCTCCGTCGTTCGCGAGAACGTCCGTTCTTGAGTTCGAGCTAAGATGATCTGCGGAGGCGATCGAGAAGCGCAAAAAGAATTACGCCGAAACCTGCGGTGACGAGGGAATCTACAAAGAGATGAATGGTGAACAAAGGCGCAGAATGGTTCAGCAGAACGCGTTGGGTGAGCGCCAGGATGGCCTGGTGGAAGTGAAAAAATAGAAAGATGAGACCGAAGCGGCTTAGCGGATGCTCGGTATCAATCCTCGCGCCGACCGACGAGGCCAGATAGCCGACGATCGTTTTAGCGATGCCGTACATGCCGATCGGATTGTCGTGGCTGAGAGCGTCCTGCAATATGCCGATGCCCGCTCCGAGAAATAATCCCGACACCGGGTTGCGCCGGCTTACCCCGAAATAAATGGTAACCAGCAGCGGAAGATCTATGAGTTCGGACCAGCGTCCGTATTTGTGCAGGAAAGCTTGAAACACGAGAGCGAGCAGGCAGGTCCCCAGAACGGCGCCGCTGTAAAACTTGTGCACCTCGATGTTGGGTTCCGAGTGCCCGCCGATATTCATCGTATGTGCCATTTTATTGTTGCGGGACCGCCGGCTTCGCCTTGGGAGTTTCGTTCGCCGGGGCGGCTGATGGAACGGGAGCCACAGGCGGCTTAAATTTATTCGGATCGGTGACAATTCCAAATGTTTTTGGCGCAGCAGCCGATGATTGCGGCGGTTGCGCTCCGTCACGAGCTGCGCCAGCCGCTTCGGAACCCTCTTCCGACTTTTTCGGCGCGAGTTCCTGTAACGAGAGCAGCACGATTACATCTTCCAGGCGGTCCAGCCGTGCGGCAGGCTGCACCGAGATAATTTGAAACGGGTTGCCCGGCTTTGTGGCTCCGACGGTACCAATCAGCAAGTCCTTGGGGAAAATGCGGTCTTCACCAGACGTGACGATGACGTCTCCGGGCTGAAGCTTCTCTTCGTTGACGACGTATTCCATGTGCGGCTCGGGATCGCCGCTGCCTCTGACCACGCCGTGCGTGCGCGAAACGGCGAAAAGAGCGCCTACGCCGCTGTCCTTGTCATTAATGAGGAGAACTTGCGCGGTAGAAGGAAAGACCTCGACGATTTTTCCTACCACGCCGTCGGGCGTAATTACTCCCATGTTTCGGCGCAAGCGATCGCGTTCGCCGCGATTGATGAACAGAGTGTGAGAAGTGGGATCGGCACTGGCGCCTATCACTTGCGCGGCGAGCATGGGGGCTTCGGGGTGCGCGTCGTGAAAATTCAGCAGGGTGGAAAGACGCTGGCCTTCTGCGGAGCGGCTTTCAAGCTCGCGGGTCCTCAGGCGCAGTTTGTCCAATTCGCTGCGCAGACGCTCATTTTCAGCGCGCGTGTTTCGCAGGCCCACGTAACCGCCCCAAACTCCTCCGACCTGAGAAAAGGTCCATGTTCCGAGGCGCTCGAGAGGAGTCATCAACTCCACGGCCCAATAGCGAACCAGCCGCACGTTGTTTTCCCGTTTGATTTGAAAGGCGAGCAGAAGTACCTGCACGAGGATAACGATTGCGAGCAGGCTCAGCGGGCGGTGGCGTGAAAAAGTGTCGATCATGGTCTCAACAGCCTATGGCTCAATCGATGGAGACGAGCCGCAACAAGCGGAAGTCGCTCAACATCTTTCCAGTTCCCAGCACGACGGAAGCGAGCGGATCGTCCGCGATGGAAACCGGAAGACCAGTTTCTTCGCGGATGCGCTTATCAAGATTTTTGATTAGCGCGCCGCCTCCGGTGAGGACGATGCCACGATCGCTGATGTCCGCCGAAAGCTCCGGCGGCGTGCGCTCCAGCGCCACGCGAATCGCATTCAAAATTGTGGAAATGCACTCGGAGAGCGCCTCGCGAATTTCACTGTCGTCAATCGTGACGGTGCGCGGCACGCCCTCGATCAAATTGCGCCCCTTCACTTCCAGCGTAAGAGGTTTTTCCAGAGGGTAGGCCGAGCCGATTTCGATCTTAATTTGTTCCGCGGTGCGTTCGCCGACCAGTAGATTATATTTTCGCTTCAGGTAATGCATCACCGCTTCGTCCATTTCGTTCCCGGCAACGCGAACCGAGCGCGAATAAACGATACCGCTCATAGAAATTACGGCGATATCCGTGGTGCCGCCGCCGATGTCCACCACCATGTTTCCGGAGGGCTCTTCGATGGGCAGGCCCGCTCCGATCGCGGCGGCCATGGCTTGTTCGACGAGATAAACTTCGCTGGCTCGCGCGCGATAGGCGGAATCCTGCACCGCACGTTTTTCCACGGGAGTAATCTCGCTGGGAACGCCGATCACGATTCTGGGATGCACCAGCACGCGGCGGTTGTGAGCTTTCTGAATGAAATAGGTGAGCATTTTTTCAGTTACTTTAAAATCGGCGATTACGCCGTCTTTCATCGGCTTGATAGCCACCACATTCCCGGGAGTGCGTCCGAGCATTTCCTTCGCTTCGCGGCCGACGGCCACCACTTCGCCTGTATTTTTGTTAATGGCCACTATCGAAGGCTCGTTCACCACAATCCCTTTTCCTCGCGCATATACGAGCGTGTTGGCGGTACCGAGGTCGATGGCCAGGTCGGATGAGAAGAGACTGAAGACCGACCGCATGTTGTAGCCGTTTTTCGTCACGTCCCGCTTCCCCCTCGCCTTCTAATCACGTGCCGCAGCGGCGGCGATACTGGCGGCCTTCCGAAACCGCGAGTGCAAGAGCTCTATATTACGGGATAACGACCTGCAAGCGCTTGGTTGCTGTTCCGCCTCGGCGATTTTGCCCTGTGATGATGACTTCGTGGCTGCCCTTCAGCATCGCCGGCAGAAAATGGCGGAACTGCCCGTCCGGTTGAATGCTGGCGACCGGTTCGCCGTTGATAATCAGCGCCGCGCCGGGTTCCGTGCGCCCGATGATCTCGACTACATTGCCTTGCAACACGGTGTTGTTCACTTCCAGCAGCATGTCCTGCTCTTTACCCTGTATGACCAAAGTAAATTTGTAGGGATCGCTCTGGTCGCTCACGGCATTTTCCGCGTCGATGGCGCGCACCCTCCAGTAATAATCGCCGGGATCGAGACCTACGATGTCCACACCTTCTGAATTTGTTTTTTTGTCCATCACAACTTTGCTGAACATGGCGTTCGTGCTGGCCTGGAACTCGTAGGACTTCGCCGTAGGCACGGGCTTCCAGGAGAAATGGACGGGATCATGTTTCGGATCCGCGACCGTGATGGCCTGGAGGTTCAGCGGCCCGTCCAATTGCGGCGGGGCCAGTACGTCTGTTCGGGTAATCGGCCCGCCGGTAGCAAACGTGGCACGTTGAAACTGGCCGATATCCAGGTGCTCGCTGCCACGATCCAGTTCCGCGCTTCCGGAAGCAATGGTTATTTGTTGTTGCTTGGTTGCAGGGTCACTGCTCACAGCGGCGCGGCTGTTCGCGCGCAAAGATGCGACTGCATTTTCAAAGGACACTTCCGCCTTGGAGCCCGGAACTTCCCAAGCTCCGGTAGCGAGATCCACCTGGCCCGAGCTGATGTGCACGGCGACTTGCGAAGCGTGGTCCTGTTCGACGATGTTTTCCTCCACGGTTACCAGCGTGTCGCCTTTCACCGTGTAGGTGGTTCCGTCGGCAAAGGCCATGCGCGCGACGCCCTCGGGACCGGTCTGGATCAGGTCGCCTTTATCGAGCGTGATCTGATAGTCGGCGCTCTGCCATTCAACGGAATTCACTTTCTTTACTTGCACTTTTCCATCGAGGTTCACAAAGCGAGCTTGGCGCGCGTTGATGCTGGCAACGCTGGCATCGTGCGCCGACACCGCTTCGTTAATACGTTTCATCAGCTTTCCGGAGACATCGGGAAAGGCGAAATAGGACAAAGCGAATATCGCGACGATGACCGCGATGATGCCAAACGCCACGGTCTTATACGTGACCGTGTGCCAATAGACTTCGACCCGGGAGATTTTAGGCTTCGCCGGCGACGTGGATTTTTGTTCTATCATGATTAATAGGGCTAATCTGGAAATCTAGCACACGGGTATAGGCCATTCAACTCGGCGCGCGCGGAGTTGCGAAAACTGGTAACCCCTACTTGTTCCAATTAGTTAACGGCGAGGCGAGAACGAAATTCCGATTGCTAAGGAATGGCCTTGCTAGTACCTGCCGGAGAAGGGCTGTTGTCCCGGAATGGGGCCATAATGGAGGTTGACCCAGAGGAGCCATTTTAGGGAGACTGGTTGTTCCGGATCCCCGTCCGAAGCTGTGGTTATTTGTGGCGAGGCTAGGCGGAGCAGGCACCTGAAGGCAAACTGACTTAAATGCTGCGAGGAATAAGATCATGACTGAAATTATTGGCGAGCTCCTTCCGCCGGCACGTTTGATGATGACTCCGGGACCTTCTTGCATGGACCCACGCGTGTACCGCGCCATGTCGGCGCCGCTGGTGGGGCATATGGACCCCTGGTTCATCGAAATGATGAACGACGTTCAAGTGCTGCTGCGGCGCGTATTTCAAACCAAGAATCGCGTGACCTATCCCGTTTCCGCTTCGGGCTCGGGCGGGATCGAAGCAGCGGTGCTGAATCCTCTGGAAGAAGGCGACGAGTGCATTGTGTGCGTGAATGGTATGTTTTCCGAGCGCATGGCCGTGATTGCGGAGCGCAGTCCGGCGAAAGTGATTCGTGTGGAGGGCGAACTCGGACGCACGGTTGATCCGGAAGACGTTCGCCGCGCGGGTAAAGGCAAGAAAATCAAGTTTGTAGGGCTGGCACAAGGCGAAACTTCCACGGGAGTGGTGCAGCGGCTGGAGAATTTTCGCAAGGTCGCGGACGAGCTCGGGGCGCTGCTTATCGTAGATACGGTGGCCTCGCTCGCAGGGATACCGCTCAACGTGGATCGCGAAGGCATTGATATTTGCTTCAGCGGCACGCAAAAAGCGATCAGCGCGCCGCCGGGCATGGCGCCGATCACCATTAACAGCCGAGTGGAAGATTTGATACGCGCGCGCAAAACGCCGGTGGAGAGTTGGTATTTCGACTTCACGCCGATTATGACCATGTGGGGTTCGGAGCGCACGTACCATCACACGCCGCCCATATCGCTGATCTATGGCCTGCGCGAGGCGCTGCGTATCGTGCTGGAAGAGGGGCTTGAAGCGCGATGGGAGCGCCATCTGCGCAATCAGCAAGCCCTGATTGCGGGGATCGAAGCTATGGAACTTGAGTTATTTGTTTCGAATCCCGCTGACCGGTTGGTAACCGTGACTGCGGTAAAGATTCCCAGCGGGCTTGAAGACGGGAAAGTGCGCCAGCAACTTTTGAACGAATTCAACATCGAGATCGCCGGCGGCATCGGCAAGACCAAGGGAAAAATCTGGCGGGTTGGGTTGATGGGCTATTCGTCTCAGAACACAAATGTCCTGTTGTTCCTGGCTGCGCTTGAGAAAGTCATGCTCGATCAGGGACGCCGCGTGCCGGCGGGTGCAGGTGTGGCCGCCGCAATCCGCAGCTATCAGGGCACGGCGCAGCCGGTTGCGGTAGGCGCGCGAAAGTAACGCGCGGTTTTCGACCCGGGACGTTATCTCGTACCGACGTGCAAGCTGACATGGTTGAAACTTCTTATCCCACTATTCCGAATGTCGGAGCGATGAGCGACTTCATCGGAGCGTTCGATATTCCCTCGAAAGTCACCGATTACGTCTATCGCTGCCGGTTTTCGCATTGCTGGAACGGAATCGCAACGCGGCATGCCGATACGATGGATTGCAAGTTTTTAGTCGATGGAAAAGGAGTTGTGCTGGGATTGGCGCACACGGGCTTCGTGGAATTTCGCGCTCGCGCGGGACGAAACCTGTCCGATCGCGAAGCAAGTTACATTGCCGCTGAATATCTTCGCGGACGCCTGGAGCAAGAAGACGAGCACTCGCTCTACGATGTTTCCGCCGCGGATGTAAATCGCATAATCGAGAAGCTCGGGATTCGTTGACTCGCAGTTTTCCAAGTCGAAAATTGGCGGGCTTAGGGTCACGCGGACTACGTTTTTGGCTTGGGAGAAGAGTCTTTCTTGGCAAACGAACGGATATAGTTCACCAGGTTCCAGATTGAATCCGGCTTGGCACGGTCGCCTTCCGAGGGCATTTCGCCTTTCCCGTTTTTGATGATGTAAAAAAGATCGCCGTCCGTGAAGTCTTTCAGCGCGGACGGATCCCGGTAATCCGCCATTTTCGATTTCATGTCCGCCGCCAAGTCCCCTTTGCCGTCGCCGTCCTGCCCGTGACACACGGCGCAGTCAACGTCATAAACTTTCTTTCCCTGGGCGATCGACGCCGGGGCAGGCTTAACCGGATTTGCTATTTTTGAAGCTTCTGGTGGTATTTTGAATTCGGCCGGAGCGGGTTTTTGCGCGTCTTGGGCAGAAGCTGTGCAGCCTGCCAGCAGCAGGATCGATAAAACCCGAAGGAATTTTGGCATGAAGCCTCCTGCATCGGAAAGAATGCACATTTGCGGGCATTCTACTCCCCGGAAGGCGTGCCGAGGAAGCCGTGTTTTAGGCTGATTGCCAAAAGTAAAGATGCAATTCAGGCGTCGGAGAGGGATTCGCTGGAGCCGGTGCCGTCGTTCAGTTCGCCGACTTCAAAGATTTCGCCGCAGTCGAGGCATTCGACGTACTGCGCGTCGTCGTCTTTGGCAATGAGTTGTGTGCGTTTGTGCTGGCAGAGAGGATCGGGCATGGCGAACCGCTTAACTCTGAGCGAATTATATACCATCCCGCAGTTGACAAACCCGCCGAATGACACTATCAGTCTCTTGGACGGCTATCGAAAGAGGGTCTAATTGACAGTCGAATTGACCACGCAAAGGCGCCTGGGCACGGCCTTGTTCTACGGCATCATCTTGGTGCTGGCTTATTTGGTTTTTCTTGTCTTCGAGCCGTTTCTTGCTCCGCTTGCCTGGGCGGTGGTCATCGTGGTGGTCTCGTACCCGGTTTACGCGCGACTGGCCCGGAAATGGAATCCCACTCTCGCTGCCGTCGCGAGCACCGCCGGAGTGATATTGATATTGATTGTGCCGGCGCTGCTGGTGACCGGCGGCTTTGTTCATCAAGGCATGGAAGCGGTTCAGGAAGTTCAACAGCAAATTCAGAGTGGACATTTTTCCTGGGTGAACGATCTGTGGCTTCGCATTCAAGCGCGGTTTCCCGATGCGAACCCCGGCAGCCTGACTACGGTGGTCCATCGGTACGCCGATATGGGTGCAGAGTATCTCGGTTCACGGCTCGGTGCGGTGCTGCGCAACACCGCGGTGTTTTTGTTTCACCTCGCGGTGATGATTCTCGCGATGTTTTACCTTTTTCGCGATGGTGATTCGATCGTGGCGCGGTTACGTGAAGTGCTGCCATTCGAGAAATCGCATCGTGACAAAATGATTGACGAAGCGCGCGAATTAATTTTTGCGAGCGTAACTTCCAGCCTGGTGGCGGCCGTAGCGCACGGCGTTTTGGGCGGGTTGGCGTTTGGATTGACCGGGATACGCGCGCCGATTTTCTGGGGCGTTATGATGGGATTCTTCTCGCTGATTCCGGTGGTGGGCTCGGCGCTGATTTGGGTGCCTGCGGCAGTCAGCTTGATGGTGGACGGCCACGTCGGAACGGGGATCGCTCTGATGGTTTTCTGCAGCGTGATCGTGGGGTTAGTGGACAACATCATCCGGCCGTGGATGATCAGCGGCCGCGCGGAGATGGGTGGCTTGGTGGTATTTATCAGCGTGCTGGGCGGAATCAGCGTCTTCGGAATGCTCGGCGTCGTGCTGGGGCCGATTGTGGTGGCGGCCGGGGCAAGCATGCTGGATCTCTACGCGCCGGGTGCGTCTGCTAGAAACACAAAGTCCAAAGCGGGTGGGCACAAATTAGGCGGCGTGCTAGAGTAGCGGCCTTTGGAAGCACGATGAAGAAAAATACCAATTCTAAATACGCGAGCTTGCCGCCGGAAAAACTGCGATGGCACTGCGACCCGGCGCGAATCCCGTTTGAAACGACGTCTGAAGTAGAGCCTTCCACCGGCGATTCGGGACAGGATCGAGCGCTGCGTGCGCTGCGCATGGGCGTGGAACTGACGGCGCCGGGCTACAACCTGTTTGTCTGCGGGCTTTCCGGAACAAGCCGTGGCGGAATGATTGTGCGGATGATCGAAGATATGCATCCGCAGAGCGAGATCGCCCCGGACCGCTGTTACGTCAACAATTTCAAGAACAGCGACCGGCCGCGCCTGCTGACCTTGACGCGCGGGCAAGCAAACGCATTCAAGAAGGAAGTGGAGACCGGCATCGATTTTCTACGCCGGCGCATCCCGCAGGTGTTCGAAGGCGAGCCTTTCCAACGCCAGAAAACGCGGATCGTGGAGCGGTTCACGCTGCGTGAAAAGGAATTGATGGACGATTTCACCCGGCGCATCGCGCGCGAGCAATTCGCTCTGGGGCGCATGCAAGTGGGCGCCGTGGCGCTGCCGGAAATTTTTCCGGTGCTGGAAGGCGCGATGGTTCCGATCGAAGAAATTCCCAAGCTGGTGCAAGACGGAAAACTGGAAAGCGCCGCAGCGGAAGAGCTGGAGCGCAAGTACGATCAGTTCCGGCAAGAGTTTACCGTTGTTTATCGCAAGACTCTTTCTCTTTCGCGCGAACTAGCCAGCGAAATGAGCTATCTGGAACAAGAAGCTGCTTCGGTACTGGTGGATGGCGTGATCGAGGAGCTTAAGGAAAAATATCCCACCACGCAAATCTCGGAATATCTGGAGGAAGTACGGCATCACATTCTCGACAATTTGGAGCCTTTCAAGGAACGCGAAGGCGAAGAAGATCAGCCGCCATCGGAGGGTGGCGCAGGAGGGCCGCGCGCGGAACGCACGGACCGCGACCCGTTTCGCGTGTATGGAGTGAACGTGATTCTGGCGCATGGCGAGCGCGAGAAATGTCCGGTGATTTTCGAGACTATTCCGACGTACGCAAATCTTTTTGGCACGATTCATCGCAGCTACGATGCGCGCGGCGGATGGAGCTCCGATTTTATGGACCTGCGCGGCGGTTCTCTGCTCCGCGCCGACGGCGGCTACCTGGTGATGTATGCCCTCGATGCGCTGACGGAGACGGGAGTGTGGCGCACGCTGAAGCGCACGCTGAATCACGGAAAGCTCGAAATTCAGCCGGTGGACGTATTTTTTCCCTTCAGCACTGCAGCGCTGAAGCCGGAGCCGATTGACACCCACGTAAAGATCATATTGATCGGCGACCGCGATATGTACGAAATGCTCTACGATTTCGAAGAAGACTTCCGCAAGATTTTTAAAGTCCGCGTGGAATTTGACGAGGAAATGAATTGGAGTGACGAAATCATCCGGGAGTATGCCGGGCGGTTGCGCAAGATTTGCAACGACGAAGATCTTTGTCCCTTCGATCGAACCGCGTTTGCCGCGATTCTGGAGCATGGAGTTCGGCTGGCGGGCCGACGGGGAAAAATCACCGCGCGCTTTTTCGATCTTGCCGATCTAGCGCGCGAAGCTTGCTATGCGGCGCGGAACCTGAAGCAGGAAGTCGTAACCGCCGAGCACGTTCGCAAGGCGCTGGATGCGAAAGTGGAGCGCCACAACCTGACCGAGACGAAAATCCGCGAGATGATCGACCAGAATCTGTTGTTCATCGATACCACCGGCACGCGCGTGGGCCAGGTGAACGGGCTGAGCGTGCTCGAAATCGGCGGGTATCCGTTTGGCAAACCAGTGCGCATCACGGCTTCGGCTTCGCTGGGCAAAACTGGAATCATCAATATCGAACGCGAGTCAAATTTGAGCGGGCGTTTTCACGATAAGGGTGTGCAGATTATTTCGGGTTACTTGCGGCGTACGTTCGCGCAGGACAAACCGCTCTCGCTTTCAGCGAGCATTTGCTTCGAGCAGAGTTACTCAGGCGTGGATGGCGATAGCGCGAGTTCGGCCGAAGTGTATGCATTGCTGTCCGCGCTGTCGGAGCTTCCGATCAGGCAAGAGCTTGCCGTGACGGGGTCGGTGAACCAGCACGGCGACATTCAGCCCATTGGCGGCGTAAATCAGAAAATTGAAGGCTTCTACGATGTGTGCAAATTGAAAGGCCTAACCGGAAAGCAGGGCGTACTGATTCCCGCGGAAAATGTGGACGATCTGATGCTGCGGGACGAAGTGATCGAAGCCGTGGCGAACGGGCAGTTTCATATTTATCCGGTTGGCACCGTCGAGCAGGGAATTGAAATACTTACCGGTGTGGGCGCCGGCAAGCACAATTCCAACGGAAAATTCGGGCTGGGAAGTGTTTTCGCCAGAGTGGACGCCCGCCTTCACGACATGGCTCAGACCATGCGCAAATTTCATTAGAAAGTTTCTGGAGTGGCAGTCCCCGAAAAAGCGCGGTCAAATAAGGCGTTTCATCTGAATTACGACTTCCTGAGTCTTCCCGTTCCGTTCGATCGTGAGCTTGTACTTGTGGCCGACCTGGCGAAAGAGTTCGCGGATAGAAGTGAGTGTGATGTCCGCCGCGGGTTCTTCGTCGATTCCAGCGATAATGTCCCCATCGTGGATGCCGGCTGCCGCCCCCGGCGTTCCCGGCTGAACCCGAACAATTTCGAAGGTCCTGAGGCCGGGGCCTTTTGCGATAATCGAAAGCCCGCTCATGTCTTCTTCGGCGAACTTGTTGAACTGTAAGTTCGGCTCGAGAATTATTCGCTGATGAGGAAGGTCAAAAGTCACCAGAAATCGCTTCAAAAAACCGGCGCCGATCGTGCCGGCGATATTTTTGCCTTGCCCGGAAGGCGGATTAGACTGAGAAAACGCGGCGACCGGATCTTCGATGGTATAACCGCCGAGCTGAATCGTCTTTAATCGACCCAGCAAGATCTTCGCGCCTCCATCTACCGAAGGATAGGACGCGGAAATCGTTTTGAAATGAGCCGACGAAATGCGATGGTCGTCGCTGAAGGTCCTGGAGAACACGATCGGGAAATCGAGCGTCGTGTTCACAACGAAATCGGCTTCGAGTGTCTTTTGCCCGGGGATGGAAACTTTGGCTTTAACGACCGGGGTCGTTCCGGCGAAAGTTCCCTGAACTCCCTTGGCTGCACCGGAATAGGTATACGTGGCGGGATCGTAGAGCTGGATTGTCTGTCGCGAATAATCCACCACGATCACGAAGCGGGCGAAAAAGTCCGCTCCCAAAGTTCCCTGATACGGCACACCCATCTGAGTCGCGAAATCCTTTTTAGCTGCGACCGCAAGATTGCTCATGGGTAATTCCACGCCCGGAAGATTCAGGATGCAATCTCTTATATTTGTCTTCGATGCGTCGCCAGGGAGCGCCGGGTCCGTTACGATGCCAGGATCGACCGACGTTGCGGCTGCCGTAGAATCCAGCTCGAAAAGCGAGGGCTTGCCCAAATCAATGCGGACGGGCAGAAACAAAAGGTTGGCGATAAAAGTGGCGGGGGTTTGCGCGGCGCTGCCGCTGTAAGCAAACCGAGCTGGTGCTGTGTTTTCCTGGGCCGCAGCCTCTGGCGATTGCCCGCGGAGCGCAGGCTCGAGGCTGAAGCCGAGAGCTAAAGTACAGACGAACGTCAAAAAGATTGCGGACTGCCGGCTCATGCAATCTCCCATTGCGCGCGCGAAAGTGGATAGCAAACCGCAGAAACCGCCAAAATAACCGGAAAGCTGCGAGCGCCTGAATATCGCTTACTGGACGTAATAATCAAAGTAGACGCCGTTGGGATCTTTCCACCAACCGTTGGCGATCACGTGCAGATGACGATTAAACATGCCGGGCTTAATCGACTGCAGCCACTGCGTCGAGGGGGGATTCTTCGGATTCGATTGCGCCAACTGTTGAGCGTAGCGACTGATTACTTTATCCCAGGGTATCTGACTCATATCCGCACCGCCGACGCCGGTAAGTTTTTCTGGCATAAGCGAACGCAAGCGAATGAAATCAGGATTGGACATAATCGATGCTTCAGGAGTCGCGGCAGGTTTTGCACTGATTCGCGCCACCGCGTCGCGTACCATCGCCTTGCGGGGAGCTGCGATGATAAATTGCGGCGTTACGGCGAGATAATACAAGCTGCGACGATCCTGCCCGGTGGCCGCATCGTGAGTGGGGTATGACAGATTCAGGTAAGTTGTGTCGCCCGAAGTATCCTCCGCAGTAATCATTTTAGAAAGGCCAACTCGCAGGATTTTGAGCACGTCTTGAGGCTTCTGAATCGTGAGCACAAACATCTGCTGCGACTCTCCCTCCGCCGTAAATGAAAGTTGAGAGGCGACCTCGCCGGTGAAGAGTTGGAAGGCGTCCGCTAGGGACATTCCCAGATAACCTTGCGCCATGCCTTCGGCTGCGCCCAAGCCCGCCGCCTGCTGAGGAGTTGCGATTCCGAATGCGGCATCGCGCAGCGTTTGATAAAAGGCCGCAAAGTTAAACCGCGAAATGCTGAAATACGAGCCGGGGCTCACAATCGGCTGCGTTTCGAATTTCGCCGAGCTCGTACCGACGAAATCGAAAAGACTGCCCGCCGAAGTGTCTCCGAGGATCGCGCCATGTGAGCGCAGCGCTTCGCCGGAAAAACTTATACCTCCGCCGGCCGCGTGAATTTTGTCCAAATGAAGGTTCCGGATAAATTTAGCCGCTTGTTGAGCATTCGAACTGGAGGGGGTCCATTTGTCCAGATCCGGAACACGCGCAAAATATTCGATGGCGGCGTCGGAGCCAACGTAAGGGCGAATGGACTGGTATTCCGGCAGTTGCGCCACCGAAGTCGCCGGTTTATTTGCGCCGCCATAGCGCGTTACCAGATCCTCAATCACTTCTTTTTGAGTGGCGAAGAGAAGATAATTTGCGGCTCGGGCGCTGTACGAAGTGTTCGCGTCCGCACCTTGAACCCGGACTTCGATGGATGTCCCGCCGAAGTTGTAAGTTGTAATCTTTGGTTTCTCTTTGCTGTTGGCCTCCGCGACTGCCTTCAACTTCTGGACCAAATCGGTTTTGCCGGTAACGTCATAGACCAGGAACAAACCACCGAGACCAGACGTGTCGCCCGGGGAAACGCTCTTGGAATCCGCCGGACCCACAATTAAGCCGGCTGCTGCGGGATTGTCGAGCAAAGAAATCAGATCGGATAGTTGCACCGGAGGCGCCGCGGACCCATCCTTTTGCTGGCGCTGCAAAAAATCTTTTGCGAGCGTCTGACGCAGAGCCTCGAAGTCCGGATCTTCCAGAAGCTGCAACACGTGGTTTTTCTTGTCCGCATCGCCCAGGAACGATTTGCCGCGCCATTGCAGGTAAAAGAGTGTGCTCGGCGGGAGGCGATCGGAAATCGCGGGACTCTGGGCGAATAGAGAATTAGCGGCAAAAAGACCGAGCAGTAGGGTGGCGGCCAGGACGCGAAAGCATTGATAGCCGGCACACCGCCGGAAATGCGTATGCTGCCACACGGCAAGGCTCAATCGTTCCGCGTTCACGCGCTCACCCCCAAGTTTGCGATTTATCGAAACGAAGCCTGGCGACGTAACTCTTTCATTCTTGGTTCTAATTCCCGGGCGGCGTACTCGCAGGCGCGCCGGCTGGTGCGCTTGGCGGAGCCGCACGCGCCGACTTGGGCGCGCTCAAATATCCCTTCGCGGTATCCTTGGTGAGATCGAACACGACGATTTCATAGGGCGCGCGAGCTCCGCGGACGTAAAACTGTATCGGTTCGCCCACGGTCTTGTCTTTCTTCTCGATGGTTTTGTCGTCCGCCACAACATTCAAGGTGTATTTAAAACGCTTGGTATCGGTTTTGCGTAGCTGCACCTGAATGGGACCCACGCGCTCAGGAGCCTGCGAAGACTTGGCCAGAGTGAATTCAAAAATGTCGCGCTCTCCCATGCGCTTGAGTTCTTCCACTTCGTCATGATTTCTAGCGATCAAGCCGCTCTGCACACCCAAGTCGCCGATGGTGCTCTGTAGCTTGGTCTTCGTGGTTTCGAGGTCGGCCTTGGTCGCGGCCACATCGCTCTTGGTTCCGTTAAGTTCGGTGGCCACCTGGCCGAATTTGGTGGTAGTGTCGGCCTGAACCTCGCCGATTTGTTCTTTCAACGCCGCGTCGCTCTTTAGCTGATCCTTCTTGATGGATTGCGCCAAGCTGCGCGCGCGCGCCAGTTCGTCTTGCGTCAATCCCAGTTTTTGCGAGGTTACGTCGAGCTGGCCTTTCAGGTCCGCTACGCGAGAATTCGTCTTGTCCACCTCAGCCGCGAGCGCTTGAAACTTCCTATCTGCGTCGTCCAAGCCTTTGTGAAAATTCTGGCGTGCCGAGTAACCCGCGTATAGCAGGTAGCCGACCAAAGCGAAAGCCACAACGAAAAGCAGCGTCACCCAACGCGGCAGTCCTGCTTCCGTGACATGGGTAACTTCCACGGGGGTGTTCGGATTCGAACTCATCGAGCCTCCTTGGCGCGGAGCGGCTCCGGCCGCTCATGGGACGGAATTATGGCTGACGCTTGGCCGGAAGTCTATGCCCGGCGCGGACTTTTCTTTCTTCCCCGTGCGGGCCACTGCGCTTCCACGGTGGTAGTCAGCCCACCTCGTGGCGTGAATTCGCCGGTCACGCGAAACCAGGCGGGACGCACCGCCGCTACAAAATCGCGCAGCATCCGGTTCACCGCGTTTTCGTAAAAGATTCCGAGGTCGCGGTAGGCCAGCAGATACATTTTCAGGGACTTCAATTCGAGGCAAAGTTTCTTTGGCTCATACTGGATTGTAATCGCGCCGTAATCCGGAAGTCCGGTCTTGGGGCAGACCGAGGTGTACTCCGGAAATCGAATGGTTATTTCGTAGCCCGGGAAATGATTCGGCCAAGTCTCCAGAGCCGGCAGTTTGGCGTCAATTCCCGCGCGGGCGTGCGCGGCGGTGTAGTCGGGCATTTGGATTCCTCTCCCACCGTATTCTACACGCGCACCACCGGGGAACGGAATCGCTCCGACTTGCTCCGCGCGAAGGTTTTATGTATTCTGCGGACGAAATACGGAGCGACTCCACGCGATGATCTGTCCGCAATGCCGCAGTGCTAATTGCTTTCAATCGCATCGCGACGGCGTGTTGGATTACAGTCTTTCAGCGCTCGGCCTGCGTCCCTGGCGATGCCACACCTGCGAGCGCCGATTTTATGCCTGGCGTGTCGCGGCAGCTTTTCAGCGTTTTACCCACTGCCCCAAGTGCGGGAATTTCGACCTCGAACACATTTCCCGCGAACGCGTGGATCGCGGATCGCTGCTTGGTTTGAAGCGCTGGCTGCATTTTCCGGCTTATCGCTGTGACCCTTGTAGAGAGAGATTCTTCAGCGTGCGCCTGTTCCGGCGCATCCGCCCCTCAATGATTTCGAGTTCCCGCGAACCCTCCGTCGCTGGCTAGACTTCATTTCTGGAAATAGCCGGCAGTACCAGCCCGTGCACAGGTTTGTACACTCGTATGAACTTTTACCCGGATTTACGAGCGGGAAGGTTTGCTTCAGGCGTCGGCAATCGACAAGCGGAAGATCGAACGCGGGGAGGTCTTCAACGACCTCCCCGCGCCCAATCGATCTAAGGCAGGTAATAACGGAACGACGTAAAGACCATATTGTCGATACCGTGTGGCTGCGCTGAAACGCCTGCCGTACCAGTTGACCCGACCCAAGTGTTACGAGTTATATAGGAATACTGCGCTCCCCACTGGACGCGACCCTTTTCGCCGCTGTAAAAGCGATACCAGAATCCCAGCGACCCTTCGATAATCACCCGGGTATCTCCAGCGCAATTGGCCAGGGAGCCGGGGATAAACCCGGTGGATCCCAGGACAGCTGTCGTATTTGGAGGATTACCTGGAGTTGCCACAGGCAGCGGTTCAACGAAACACCCGTCATTTCGAATGGAGGGCGAGCCGTATCCTGAGTGGCCAGTGGCACCAGTGACTTGGTTCGTATACGTGAAGAAATCCCGGCCCGAGTATTCCCCGCCGACGTTCATGTAAACGTCCAGCTTCGGCATGGGGTGCAAATCGAGCGTGCCGAGGGCCTGATAGTTCCTCAGCAGCGCAAGCGTGCCGCTAGGACGTACGGTTGTATCCGGCAAGCCAGAAGTGCCGTAGCGGCCGATACCGTCGCCGCCTAGCACGTGAACGCCGGCTTCGATTTTATTGTTTAACAGATGCAAGCGTCCGTTTGCGCCAATTCCGCCACCGGTCCGTGCGTCGTTAAAGGCGCCACCCGTTGGGCTTGTCGTACCCGTCAGCGGGCAGGTCGTCGCCGGAATCGGGAGCGGGGCGGTCGCGGGATCCTCGCCCGGGAGCGTGGGGAAAGTGAAGCCACCGTTCGCGAAATAGCACGGGTAGATTCGATCTCGGAATTCTGAAACTACTCCGAAGACTTCGAAATGTCCCCACGGGGCTGGATCCAAAGCGGCCTTGAAAACGAAGTCCGGAGACTTTTGGTATCCGTACGTCCCAGTCGGATTGTAGAGTCCCGAGCTGAGACCCGGAGCGCCGATAAGGAAATTGTTAAAGACTGTGGTCGTTAGGGTCGACGTGGTTACCGGAGCGGCAGGTACGCCTGCGACCGAGCCCCCACCCAAGACCGAGTTGGTGGTGCTAAGAGTGGTTATCGTTGGATTCCCATGAACCGTCGCGGTGGTCGCAGATGCTTCCACCGAAGCCCCGACCGTTAATACTCCAAAGTTCTTAGTTACACGGAGAGCCTCTTGTCGCGCCCAGCTGAAACCGACGTTGTACTGGGGGTCGATGGTCAGAGGCGTAGCTTCTCCGATTCTTCCCGGGCCGAGGAGGTTATCCATGGCGTGTCTATCTTCGGTAATTAAGCTCCACTGTTGCCCGCCCGTGACGGTCCAGCCATTATCGAATTTGGCTTGGCCGAATGCTTCGCGGATACGAGGAGTGTAGCTGTTGCTCTGGTTGTTATTCGAAGTGATGCCTGCGGCGAGGAAGTCTATCTCGGTGTAGCTGGTAAGCTTGACGGCCGCGAGCTTGCCCTCAAGAGTCAAGTTCAGGCGCGACTGACGGGCGCTGGCGTTGAATTCCGTCGTCTGGCCTCCCGAGTTACCGGGGAAGGGAATGCTGTTGAACGAGGTGTTGATGTCTGCAGCTTCGGCCTTACTGCGGAAAACCGTTTCTGCCGCCATGAAACCACCCGGCGTAATGCTGACGCCTTTGTAATGAAGGGACGCCGGCGATTCATTTCCGCCCTGCGGCCCGTTGCCCCGGCTGGTCGGGATGCCATTCACCGGAGTGGAAGCAACCCCAGCGGTGTGGCTATCGGGATCCGCGCTGTCCGTGGTGGCCACGAAGCCGTCACGAGCGCTGCTGGAATTCACTTCGCTTTCCAGCACCTGCATGCGCTGCTGTTGTTCCCTCAACTGTTCGCTCTGTGCTTGCAGCAGCTTGGTTTGAGCCTCGATGAGGTCGCGAAGTTGCTGAATCTCGCTCTCGACGCTCGAAGCTGCGGGCTTTGCCGCCTCTGTCTTTGAAGCAGTCGCCGTGGTGTCTCCAGTCTTATCTTTCTCCGCAGCGGTTGTCGTGTTGGTCGTGTTGGACGCTGTACTATTCTTTGCGTCCCCTGCCCCGTCCGTTCCTGCCAACGCCGGCGATACAATCATGCCAATCGCTAAAAGCCACGTCAGAAAAAATCGCATCCCCTTCCTCCTTGAATTTCACTTCTCAATCGAAGTTCTTACTTCTGGAAGAGCTTCCCGTTGTTATACCTAAGGCGGCATCCCCTGCAGCACACCAGGAAAGATCGCTCCTGGAGCCTTCTTGCCCCCCGATACAGGACATCCATACAGAAAATCCTCGCCGATGTCACCTAGTACTTACACGTATTAACTATTGCAATATCCCATCAAAACGTCACTCGTGTCTGGGACACCCTGGCGCCCGGCGCGCACCACGGACACAAGCCGCAGCGCAGGAACCTTATGTGTCGTATTTGAATCCTCTGTGACAGGAATGTTAATTGTGCGTTACTAAGCGTTTTCCGGGAGTATAGGCGTCGGATCGCGTCCAGGCGGTGCGGAGTGTTTGAAGCAGAACTATAGCAACGCGCGTTGGGAAAGCTCGAAGTCTAAAATCAGGCGACAGGCAAGGATTGAGGCGCGAGTGCTTGCACGGCTCATTCACCCATGCGAAAATTGCGTTCGATTCCCGCCCAATGGCGATATCGTCTAAAGGTTAGGACGGAGCCCTCTCAAGGCTCAAATCCGGGTTCGAGTCCCGGTATCGCTACCAACCCTGCGCCAAAATGGTGCTTGAGCTAAAAAAGCTCGCGGAGAGTTACGCGAAGGCAGCCGATGCATTCCGGGTATGGCGAATCGCGTTTTACTGGCACTGGGCGAGGGCTTTCTCCCAAGATTCCGAATCACACATCGGCAACGGGTGCGTCTCGGAGTGCTTGACGATCCACAATCCTTCACTATTCGTCAAGTAGATCAACTTTCGTCCATCCTCGGAGTATATGCTGGTGACGCCGTCGAATGACTTTACTGTGCGCGGATTCTTCGGATCGCTGAGATCCAGGAGCCTTACGCTCTGCGTTGGAACAGTGGCTGGCCCCGGCTTGTCGGATCTAATTGCGATGGCGAGGCCCGACCCCACTTCAGTCAACTTGGCTCCCGTCGCTATGCGTTCAACGATGCGCGGATTTTTTGGATCGGTGACATTCACCACAGTGAAGTGCACGTTCTGTTGCAAATACAGGTATTGCGTCCCATTCTCTTGTTGCAAGAAAATCTGTCTTACCGCTGATCCTGGCACTGGCAGATGCGCCAGCACAGTGGTCCTCTCTATCGTTTTGGAGTTGTCTTGAGCCACGACCTGGTTGTGACTCGGCAAGAGAAACGGTGACACCAGCAACAATGCGACCCCTGCAAGGATTCGTAAACTCATTTGGCGAAGCATATGGATAATTCCTCCGTTCCAGGCAGTATTCAGCTAAAAACGCCAATTCTGAGCTGCTGCCAGCGGGGAACATACACCCGGGCCTCCTCTGAAAGCAATAGTCAGTCGTTTTCGGAGCTTCAAAAGTTCGGAGAAAAAGTTCTAGTGCGCTTGCCGCTTTATTGTATGTGGCAGGATTTGATTCCCTGTTTTTCGAAGTACTGCTGGTGGTATTCCTCGGCGCGATAAAATTCCGAAGCCGGAACGATTTCAGTCACGATGGGCCGCTTGAAGACTCCTTCTTTAACCAGAACGTCCTTTGACGCGCGGGCCGCGGCTTCCTGCTGCGGATCGTGGAAAAAGATAGCCGAGCGATACTGCGAGCCGACGTCGGGTCCCTGACGGTTCAAAGTCGTCGGGTCGTGACTCTTCCAGAAAACGGCGAGGAGTTCGAGGTAGGAGACTCTGGCCGGGTCAAATTCCACCTGCACAGCTTCTGCGTGCCCTGTGCGTCCGCCGCAGACATCCTTGTAGGTGGGATTTTTCGTGGTCCCGCCGGTGTAGCCGACGGTCACGGAAGTGACGCCTTCGACTTGGCGGAATGCATCCTCGACGCCCCAGAAACATCCTGCTGCGAATGTAGCCTTGGCCATGGTTTCAGCTCCCTTCATTCGATTCTGACAAAATTCGAACACCTATGTTGCCATAATGCACGATTGCGGTCGAGTGGGGCAGGTGTCACGCGCCACGAGAACGAGAATCGATCGGCATCACGGATATTCGATGCGCCCCGTGTAGCGGCCGATGCAAGGACGTTTGAGGCGGGTTGGATGCGCTGGTCCTGCGTTAAGTAAGCCGGTCAGCGAACACTACGTGGTCGTTCGCAACGGCTCCCGCGCGGCTCTGTTCGAGAATTTTCTTCAAGAAGTTGGGGATTTCGAAGACAGCC
This sequence comes from Candidatus Acidiferrales bacterium, assembly GCA_050012235.1. Classification (GTDB taxonomy): domain Bacteria; phylum Acidobacteriota; class Terriglobia; order Acidiferrales; family UBA7541; genus Palsa-295. The sequence goes on from JBEKHP010000020.1 coordinate 25,889, forward strand.
TGATTCTTCATTGCCTCGGTGTTGCTGCGATATCGTGCCAGAGCTGCCGGTTCAATCATCTGCGCAACGGCTTTTTCGATATCGCGAAAGCTATCCAGCACAACGCCGACTTCGTTTTCGAGAACCCAGTCCGCGTTATAACGTTCCTGCGGCAGCGTCCATGCATTTCGTTCGACGATCACAGGCAGGCGCATCGCCAGAGCTTCGCTCAAGCTCCCAGGGCCGGGCTTGCCGATAAAAAAGTCCGCAAGTTGCATGTAATAATTCACTCGCGTGGTAAACCCTTCGACAAAAATCGGAAACCGAAACTTCCGAGCGCGCAACGCGGCGGCGAGCTTGTCGTTCTTTCCGCAGATGACGATCAACTGAAGCTCCAGGGGAGAACGGTCCAGCCGGTCCGCGATTTCCAAAATGGCTTTGGAGCCATGTCCGCCGAAGAGAACCAGGCCGGTCGGCAGGTCCGGGCGAAGCCCTAGACGCTTTCGCTCTCCGATGCGGTCTTCTACCGAAGCTTCATAAAAGCGCGGATGAAGGATCATTCCCGAGGCGCGAAATATGCGGTCGTCTGAATAACCGCGCTCGTGCGCCTGTGCAACAGCGCGTTTCGAGCCGCAAACGAAATACTGCTGCTGATTGCGCTCGATCCAAAAATGCTCCGGAAAATCGGCAACGTCCGTAAGCACTGTGACGAAGGGTCGTTCCGGGTAGGCGCGATGAAAGCTTTCGTAAAGCGCCCGGTTAAAGTGTGGCACGAATGACACAACCATCCCCGGCTGCGTCTCCTTCCAATGGCGCTCGAGCAGTCGGACGGTAGCCCGATGATAGCCTCGGATTACGACTTGTAGCACCCTCATAAGCTGGGTACTGCCTAGAGTCCACCCTGTCCGCAGCATGGTGTTGTAGAAATCCTGGATGCGGATGCCGGCGTGCTTTTTCAGGATATCCAGCTCGTCGAGTAACTCCTGTAGATTCGTCAGGCGCACGTCCCAGGGAAGCCCCTGAGCCCGAATGGACATTTCAAGGGCAGTAGCCGCCGCGCGATGGCCCCCGCCAGCGTCGAAAAAGCAAAACTCTATGCGCTCCATGCCGGCGCAGTCTGGCAGCCGAAATGTCGTGTATTGCTACAGGAATGTTAATGTTCTGATTTGAGTGTCTAAATAGTTAAGTAGCTGTATTTTCTTAAGATTAGCATGATTGTCATCTTCCTGTAACGCTCATCTTCTACCCTTGTCGTTGTGAAGTGCGATCTTCATCTCCACTCGTACTTTTCCGGAGCCTGTACAACCCCCTTTGCGCGAAAATTTTGCCGCGAGAGCTATAGCGATCCGGAGCAACTGTACGCTCTTTTACGACAACGCGGCATGAACCTGTTCACCCTCACCGACCACGATTCGATAGAAGGCGCGGAAAAACTGCGGCGGCATGCCGATTTCTTCGTCAGCGAAGAGCTCACTTGCAGAATGCCGAGCGGAACCGAAGCTCACATTGGCGTTTACGACCTGAGCGAACGGCAGCATACGCAGCTACTAAGGCGGCGCAACGACTTGGTCTCCCTGCTGATGTATCTCACCGAGCGGCGGCTTTTCTTCAGCATCAATCACGTCTTCTCCAGCGTTACGGGACGACGTGAAGTCGAAGATTTCGCCTGGTTTCAACAGTATTTTCCCGCCGTGGAAACGCACAACAGCCACATGCTCGAAAGCGCCAACGAGCACGCCGCGCAGCTGGCGAAGCGCTGGAACAAGATCGCTATCGGTGGAAGCGATGCTCACGCTTTGCCCTCTGCCGGAACCGCTTACACGGAAGTTGCCGGCGCGCGCGACAAAGAAGAATTCTTTGCCGGGTTGCGCAACGGAATGGGACGCGTGGCCGGAGAATCAGGCAGCTTCAAGAAACTCACGCGCGACGTGTTCGTGATCGCGGCCGAAATGATGCGCGAAAAATCCTGGACGGTTCTGCTTTCACCGCTCGGAGCACTGATCCCGGCAATCACCTATTTGAATTACTACCAGGAAAAGAAATTTGGCCGCCGCTGGGCGGAAGAAATTCTCGGCGAATCGAAGCTCCGAAAATATCCCCGTTGGATCTCGATGCCGCACCCCGCGGCGGAGGAGTTCATATGACGGTTGGCAAAGCTGTCTGGAACCAGATCCAATCGAACGATCATCGCCTGATGCGCCGGGTGCACCGCTGGCGCGCTCCGCGATGGTTTCGCATTTTTATGATCGTGACCACGCGGCTGGGGGACGGCTGGCTGTGGTACGCACTAGGGATGATTCTGGTGCTTTATGGCGGCGATCACAGATTTCAGGCCATTGGCGCCGGCGCGTCGGCCGCCGCGGTAGGCATCCTGCTCTTCAGAACGCTCAAGCGAACGAGCCGGAGGCAACGCCCCTGTGAAATTGAGCCGCATTGCTGGTCCTTGATCTTGCCGCCCGACAAATATTCTTTCCCATCCGGACACTCCATCACCGCCTTTGCGCTGGCGCTGTCGATTGGGCTTTTCTACCCTGATTTACAGGGCTGCCTGCTCGCGGTGGCATTTTTGATCGCTACTTCGCGAATCATCCTCGGAATGCATTTTCTTAGCGATGTCCTGGCGGGCTCGGCAATCGGAGCGGCGATTGGTTTCGCGAGCTATCATATCTTCGCGGCGCTCTGATATTCCTACGGCCTGCGTGCTCATTCCCGCGCCATCCTCCATGGAAAAAACAAGGAGACGCCGGCTTGCCTTGAGCCGGCAGCGGCGCGCTCTTATGATCTACAAATCCAGAGGAAGCGGATTCTCGCCTGTTATCAAACGAGCCGAACGATCGAAGGTAATGTAAAGCCAAGCCCATTGCAGCAGGATGAGCAGGCGGTTTTGAAACTGGACGATGTAAAGCAGATGGATGAAAATCCAGATCAGCCAAGCCGGCAGACCCGAAATTTGCAGCCAGTTTAGATCAGCCACGGCTGCGCCGCGTCCTATCGTCGCAAGATTTCCCTTATCGAAATAGTGAAACGGCGGCAACTCTTTGCTCCGCAAGCGCGCCTGAATTAATTTCCCGACGTAATGGCCCTCCTGAATGGCGGGCTGTGCCACTCCCGGAAGCGGTTTCCCGGTTTGATGGCTGAAATTTGCGAGATCTCCGATAACGAAAATCTCCGGATGTCCGGGAATGGTCAGATCCGGATTCACAAGCACGCGTCCCGCCTTATCGAGCGGTGCGCCCGCTTCTTTCGAAAGGATGCGCCCGAGCGGAGAAGCCAAGACTCCCGCCGCCCACAGCACCGTGCGCGTGGGAATCAATTCGGTGCGATCGCCGTCTTTGATTGTGACGGAGTCGGCTTGAATATCGGTGACCATCGCGCCCGTGCGGACCATAACTCCCAGCTTGACGAGCATTTTGCGCGCTGCTTCAGAAAGTTTGGGCGGGTAAGTGGGAAGAGCGCGGTCCGCCCCTTCAACCAGAATGATTCGCGTTTGCGACGGATCGATGTCGCGAAAATCATGCGTGAGCGTGTCGTGAGCGATCTCGCCCAGTGCGCCGGCAAGTTCCGCGCCAGTCGGTCCCCCGCCGACGATTACAAACGTCATCCACGCTTTCAGCTTCGCCGGGTCGGGTTCGCGTTCAGCAGCTTCGAATGCGAGCAGAATGCGGCGGCGCATGGCCGTGGCGTCTTCCACTGTTTTCAAACCGGGAGCAAACTGCTCCCATTCGTCGTGGCCGAAATATTGATGTGTCGATCCCGTAGCGACGATCAGCGTGTCATACGGAAGTGCGCCGTCGCTTAAGATGACGCGGCGATTCGCGGCGTCGATGTGCACAGCTTCGGCCAGCAAAACTTTCGCGTTTTTCTGGCGTCGTAGAATTTGCCGCAACGGAGCGGCTATATTGGCGGGCGAGAGCGAACCAGTAGCCACTTGATAGAGGAGAGGTTGAAATAGGTGGTAATTGCAGCGATCGAGGAGAGTGACATCGACCGGAGCGTGCTTAAGCTTGAGAACGGCGCTGAGTCCGCCAAACCCGCCGCCGAGAATCACCACTCGATGCCGATCCGCCATTCTGCTGGGCCCTCTATCTTATTGGATGTGCTTACAGTCTAAGACGGACCAAAGAGTGGCATAAAACGGGGAGAAAACGAATAGTTCCAGCGGAGCTATTGGCGGGAAGGTTCGCGTAGAGTTGCCAGCGAAATGCCTTCCCGCCAACAAGGTACTTAATTAAGCTCGTGCGGCTCGGGACTTGGCTTTGCCACCAACGGAAACTTTTTCCTCTTCTTCGTCGGAACCCTCGGGACTGATGGCTTCGACGTTGATCGTGACAGCAAGTTCCGTCAATTTCTGATCCGTTTCCTTCTCTTCCTCGAGAGTTTCTTCGAGAAGTTCCACGGCACGATCTTTGCCGAGAAGTTCCGCATAGGTACGGACGGTGCCGTAGCCTGCGATTTCGTAGTGCTCGACGCGTTGGGCCGCTGAGATCAAGGCCGCATCCAACACATCGCCTTCGAATTCGTCCATCATTTCTTTCCCTTCTCCGATAAGTCCTTCCATTCCACCGCACTTTTTGCCGGTCGGTTTTTCGCCAAGCTCAGTGCAGATTTCCTCGATTCGGCGAGCGTGCTCTTTGGTCTGCTCCAGATGGTGTTCGAATCCAGCTCGGAGGTTTTCGGAGGTGGCGGCTTTGGCCATCTTCGGAAGAGCCTTGATTAGCTGGCTTTCTGCGCTGTAGAGATCCTTCAGTTCATCAACAAACAGTTCCATAAGGTCTTTGTGTTCCATTTGAGTCTCCTTAAACGGTTTAGGATAATCACTCGACATTTTGCCGCCATTCGCTTTTGTGCGAATGACTTGTTCCGCCAAAATGATACGCAGCGCCTGAAGGAGGAGATATCGGGTGAAGTCCTTAGAACAGAAAACAGATTCCCGTAGTGCGTGCTCGGAGGTTATTGCCCGGGAAGCTTGTCCTCTAATTCGCTAGCTAGCCTGTGCACATCGGTGGCGTTGGCAAAGCCTTGAAGTTCCTGATTCGAAGCGGCGATATCCACGCCCATGTGCTGGCACATTTTGCGCTGCATCTCGAGCATGGTGGTAAGTTCCTGTTCGGCGAGCATGCTGACCTGCAGATCGAGGTGCGAGCGCCTTTCCGCCTGGCGGGTCATGCGGTTCTGGCTAATCAAAACAAAAATAGTGAGCACGACACTTTCCGATGAAACGACAACAGCCAGGACGCCGAATGGGAACGGATCGAAGGGCTTCACTCCCGGAACGACGTTCAGATTGACGGCGATCCACGCGAGTACGAGCAGGATCTGCAACAAGAGAAAAGTTACGGTACCGACAAATCTTGCAATCGCCTCGCTGATTCGTTCACCTACAGTCCGTCGTTCGAGCGCGTCCTGTTCCAGTTTCGCGATGGCTTCGATGTTGTACTGCGTCGGGTTTCTCTTGGCTTGATCGGGCAAAGCATTTGGCATATTGGGTCCGAACTGTAGAGCTGGGAGGGGATTCGCAGCAATTAAACGCTGGGCATGAGCACTCTACGAGCGCGTTTCTACATTGGTTGCAGCGGTAGAAAGTTAGCCTGTCTTTCTTCCCTGCTTCCGCTCGGACTTCGCCGCTCGATCCACGGACGGTTTCTTTTCCGCCACTGCCGCCGTTTTCTTGGCGAGGCTCTTCTTCAGAGCTTCCATTAAATCGATTACCGGAGCTTTGGCTTGCGCATGCGGCGTCGCCGTGATCTTCCGCCCGCTGCTCTTGGCTTCGATCAGGTTCTGCAAGCCGAGCTGGTAAGTATCGTGGTACTTGTCGGGCTCGAAAGGAGCAGCCAGGCTTTCGATCAGCTGCTGAGCGAGTGTGCGTTCCTGGTCTTTAATCTGGCCCTTATCGGTCCGTCCGTATTCAGCCTCGGCCCGAATTTCATTGGAGTAGAACATGGTGTGCAGAGTGAGGCCGTGTTCGCGCGGTCGAATGATGACGATGTATTCGCGATTGTGCATGGCGATTTTCGCGATACCCGCGTATCCCGACTTTTCCATGGCTTCGGTCAGAAGTTGATACGCCCTCTGGCCAGCGTCTTCCGGCGCGATGTAATAAGATGCATCGAAATAGACCGGATCGACTTCGTCGAGCTTGACGAATTCGAGAATCTCCATGGTGTGCGCGGTTTCCGGCTCAATTTCGTCGAGCTCTTCCTGGGTGAAGAGCAGGTATTGACCCTTTTCGTGCTCGTATCCTTTTTCCACTTCACTGCGCTCCACCATGCGGTCGCACGTGGGGCAAAACAAAGGCTGCTTCAAGCGCGTATGACAAACTTTGTGGAGCTGATTGAAGCTGATTCGCTCCGTGCGGGCGGCCGGGGAGAGCCGAATGGGGATCGAGATTAGTCCAAAAGTTAGATAGCCTTTCCAAGTTGAACTGGGCATAAATCACTCCCAAGTGGGTTGGAGCACAGTGCTCGGTCTGGAGTGAGACTAACCTCAGAGACCGAGCACGTCAATGCTCCCGTTCGCAGGCCGTCGTTAAAGGGTTATAAACGGTCTGCGAGTATTAGAACCACGAGAATGATGAGGATGAGGCCTAGGCCGCCGCTAGGGTAGTAACCCCAGCCTGCGCTATAGGGCCAAGTGGGCAGGGCTCCTAGAAGCAGTAAAACTACAATTACGATCAGAATGGTCCTGAGCATGGGGCTTTTCTCCTTGAATGCCAATCGGCGCAAACGGATGAAAGCAGGCGCCATTCCGCATGGCGGAGGACTATACGGTTACTCGGCCTAGAAAGGCCATGCAGGGAAGGCTGTAGAGCCGACACTAAGTTGCTGTAGTTTGGTCCCACGAACGAATCGTCATTGTGACCGCGACGCGCCGGGTTACGCTTGCGAGCTTGCAGACCTCTTCGGATAAAAGGTTTCACCGCTGAGAAGCAATTTCACGACTTGCACTAATTCCTGACCCGCTCTCGCTTTTGACAAATATCCGTGTGCGCCGGCCGACAGAATTTCGCGAATCGTTTGGTCGGAATCGTGAACGCTGAAAACGAGTACTTTTATTTGCGGACGGTGGTGCAAGATCTCGCGCACGGCAGCAACTCCGTTTAGAACCGGCATGTTTATATCCAGGATTACCAGGTCGGGATTCAGTGAAGCCGCTTTTTCAACAACTTCCTGACCATCAATGGCCTCGCCGCAGACCTCCCATTCCTTTTCGGACTCAAGCATGGTGCGTATGCCGCGCCGAAGGACCTCGTGGTCATCGGCGATCAGAATTCTTCGGCGGGCGCTTGCGGCAAGTTCTAGCGTCTCGCCATTGGAATTGAAAGTTTCTTCACTAGAGCGGTTCGAGTCTCGCGCCGTTTCGGGGCGCTGCTCGCGAATGGGAACTGTGGCAGTCACGATAGTGCCCTTGTTCGGACGCGACGTTACTTCCAGGCGGCCGGAAAGCTGGCGCATGCGTTCCTTCATGCCTTGAATACCGACGCCGAGCGGTGCCACGGAATCCCGAGAAGACTTCAGAAGTTCGGCGCGAATCCCTTTGCCGTAATCACCGATCTCGAGTTTCACTTCATCGCCGACGCGCTCAACGCGAATAAAAGCCTTCTGGCTGTCTGCGTAACGATGAACGTTGGTCAAGCTTTCCTGAATAACGCGGAACAGAGTCGTTTCGACATCCGCAGGCAGGCGGAGGAAATCGCGGGGGATCTCTACTCCCACATGGATTCCTGTCCGCTTTTCGAAGCCTTGCGTGTACCAGTGCACTGCCGAGGAAAGCCCGAGTTCATCCAGCAGCGGCGGATGCAACAGATACGAGAGAGTGCGGATTTCCTCGCCAACTTGGCTGGTCAACTGCTGGCACTCCATCAGGGCGTTCTTCGTGCCGGCATCGGTGGCAGCGCTGATTAGCTGAGAGAGAACGATGGATTGGAAAGCGAGCTTTTGGCCGGTGATATCGTGGAGATCGCGAGCGATGTGGCGGCGTTCGTCATCCTGAAGCTGGAGCAGACGGCCGGAAAGTTGGCGGAGCATATCTTCATTGGCTTTTAGAGCTTCGTTCGCCTGGGCCAGCTCCGTCAGTTCCATCGCCACCACGCAAATCGTTTGCGGACGGGAATCCTTCACGGCGCTAAAGGAAAATTGGATCAGGCGTGCCCTGCCATCAGATGTTCCCAGACTAATTTCGGCCTTGGTATCCTCCTGGAGGCTTAGCTGAATCAGTTCCCCAAGTTTTTCCTGTGCGGAAGCAGGGACGTGGTTCTGAAGCGGCGAGCCGATGAATCTTTTAAGCGGAAGATTCAAGAACTCGGCGAAACGCGCGTTGGCGAAGAGCACAGTTCCTTCCGCGTCGAGAGTGGCCGCGCCTTCATTGATTGTTTCCACCAGCACGCGATAGGGGTGCGAGGAACCGCTCGTTGAGGGAGCTTCGGTGCCGCCGCGCTGAATCGCCAGCAAAGCTTTTTCGAGTTCTTGGACGCGAGCCCGCAATGCTTTATTTTGAACCTGCGACGACCGGCTTTTTGGAGTTTTAGCAGCTCGCTTGCGTTTCTGCATGAAGCTAAGCCTTTATGGGATTGCCGTCAGCCGAGAACGAGAATCGGGACGTTTCTATCTTCTTGCCGCGATCCGCACCGCCGCAAGCAATTATAGCATTCCGCAAGCTGGGTCCCCGCAATCGAGAATTTTCATCCCCCCAATAAGCTGTAGAATGATTGGGCGAACTCCAACAGATGAACGCAAAACGCATAACTGCGGCGGCCATTGCTTTGTTCTTGGCGATCTTTGTGGCTGATTGGGCGTGGTTTTTGCGCCGGTCGAGCAACCCGGCCGCGGGCAATGCTCTGGGATCGGTGACTTATTATTACGCGAGCGCGCTCAAGGACGGCAAAGCGGAAGTCTATTTCGATCAGCCGCAAACGGAAGTATGCGCGCGGTCGCTTTTCCCTCATTCCGGATATAGCCCCTGCTGGTACGCGAGCCGAAAAAACAACGTGAGGACAATCGACTAAGCTCCGTCAATCCACGGGATTACGATTCCACAGTTTCATCCTCAGAAAAACGTAGTAGGCTGTGCGGTGAAAATATGACTCCGCCGATGGCCGAAAGACTCCAAGAGCTCATCTCCCAAGGGAAGTGGGAACCCGCGTTCGAACTGCTGCGAGAACTGAAACCCGCCGCCGCTGCTGATCTGATCATGGCCCTGCGGTTTGAAGAGCAACAGCTCTTGTTTCGGCAATTGCCGATTCCACTGGCGGCTTCGATCATCAACCATTTGCCCTACTTCCATGCGTACGTTTTGCTGCATGCAAGGCCAGTGCAGGAAATGGCCGCGATTGTAGAAGCGATGAATCTAGCCGAGCGGGACCACTTTCTGGATGCTCTGCCGGAAGAAGCCTGGACGTCGCTGATGGACGAACTCGCTGAGGCAGGCTCCGCTACCGAACCGGCCGCCGTTCAAACTGCCGAAGCGGGGCTGGCGAAGGAAGTTGCTGCGCGGCCCGCGGCTGATGAGAAGCCGATTATTGAAGCCAGGGGGATCGAAAAAAGTTTTGCGCAGAAGGATGGAAGCGAGATCCAGGTGATCGCACCCGTCGATTTGTCGTTGGAATCCGGCACGATTATCGCGCTGCTGGGACCTTCCGGCTCCGGCAAATCCACGCTGCTGCGGATTCTTTCGGGGTTGGCGGCGCCGACGGCGGGCACAGTTCTCTGGCATGGAGAGCCCGTAGGTGAGTGCAGCCCCAACGTCGCCATCGTTTTTCAAAGCTTCGCTTTGTTTCCCTGGCTTACGGTATTGGAAAACGTGGAATCGCCGTTACTCGCGCGCGGCATGGAACACGCAGAGCGACATCGCCGCGCGTTGAAAGCTCTGGATGCGGTGGGGTTGAAAAACTTCGAGACCGCGTACCCGAAAGAATTATCCGGAGGAATGAAACAGCGCGTGGGCTTCGCGCGCGCATTGGCTGTGGAGCCAGAAGTCCTTTTCATGGACGAGCCGTTTTCGGCGTTGGACGTGTTGACGGCGGAAAACCTGCGCGGCGATTTGATGGAGCTATGGCTGGCGAAGAAAATCCCCACGCGCAGTATTTTTATCGTGACTCACAATATTGAGGAGGCCGTGCTGTTAGCAGACCGCGTGATCGTGCTGGGACGCAATCCCGCGCGCATCCGAGCGGATTTTCGCATTGCGTTGCCGCAACCCAGAGACCGCAAGTCCGCCGCCTTCTTCCCTTACGTGGATTACATTTATAAAGTCATGACCAAGCCGGAGCTCACGCTTGCGCCTCCTTCAGCCACCGCAAAACAACCTACCCCAATGCTTCCGCACGCGCGGCCTGGAGGCGTTGCCGGTTTGCTCGAACTTTTGATGGACCGCGGAGGAGAAGAGGATCTGTATCACGTAGCTGAGACGCTTTTGCTGGAGGTGGACGACCTGTTGCCGATTCTGGATGCCGCAACCATGCTGGGATTTGCCACCGCGCATGAAGGCGACGTCAAGATCACTCCGCAAGGGCGCACCTTTGCTGAAGCGGATATTCCCACACGAAAACGTTTGTACCGGGAAGCGTTGACTCAGGTGCCGCTGATGCAACACATCGTCAAAGTCCTCGAAAATAAGTCCGACCACACCATGCCGGTGGAATTTTTTCGAGATTTACTGGACGAGCGACTTCCCGCGCACGACGTGGAGCAGCAAATAGAAACGGCATTGAACTGGGGCCGTTACGCGGACATTTTCACCTATGACTCGGCGAGCGACCGCTTGAGATTAATTCTCGCCGGAGAAGCCGCAAACTCTCAAGAAGCCGCTCCGTTGCACTGATGACCCGCCACAAAACATCCGCCGGCGTCTTGACCTGGGGAACTATTCCCAAAAGGGTGCCATCCATTTTGCAGGACCTGCCGATTATTTTCGCGGGGTTTGCGCTTTTTTACGCTTTGCTGTCCATGACGCACTACTGGTTGGCGCCGGCGAATGCGGGAACTGCAATCCAATTGCGGGTGAGTGCACTGCCCAAGTACGCGATGTTTTCCGTTTTGCGCATCGCGATTGCTTATCTCTTCAGCTTGGCCTTCACGCTCGTGTATGGCTACATCGCTGCGTACAACGCGAGAGCTGAAAAATTCATGATTCCGCTGCTCGATACATTGCAGTCCATTCCCGTTTTGAGTTTCCTTCCGGGAGTGATGCTTTCGATGGTCGCGCTATTTCCCACCAGGCAACTGGGTGTGGAGCTTGGATCCATCCTGCTGATTTTTACCGGCCAGGTTTGGAACATGACCTTCAGCTTTTACTCCTCGTTGAAAAACATCCCGCGCGAAATGCGCGAAGTAGCGCAGGTGTACCGCTGGAGCTGGTGGCAGAGATTTACGCAGATGGAACTGCCGTACGCCGCCATTGGACTGGTGTGGAACTCGATGATGTCCGTGGCGGGCGGATGGTTTTTCCTGATGGCATGCGAAATGTTTATTTTGGGGAACCGCGATCTGCGTCTTCCCGGACTGGGTTCCTATCTGCAAACGGCGGCCAATGCCGGCGATACACGGGCGATCGTTTGGGGCCTGAGCGTGATGATTGGAATCATCGTGCTGATCGATCAGCTAATCTGGCGGCCGGTAATCGCCTGGTCGGAGAAATTCAAATTCGAACAAGTGGAATCGGTGGAATCGCCGCATTCGTTCGTTCTGGATTTCCTGCAACGCTCGAAGATTCTACCTTTTCTGGCGCGCGTAGCTGTAAGACCGGCACGCGAGTTTTTGAGTTTATTTTTTGCGAACAGGCACGCCGCGGCGGGTGAGAACCGAAAGCCTGGGACGATTGGCACATGGATCTCGCGAGTTCTCTTGGGTGCGATGCTAGCAGGCGTGGCCTACGCTTTCGTGAAGATGTTGATTTTACTGGTAGGACTTACCCGTACGGAATTGCACGGGATCTTCGTGGGTGCCGGCGCAACACTTCTTCGAGTAGCGTTTACTTTAGTGCTGGCAGGGCTGTGGACAATTCCGGTCGGAGTGATTGTAGGACTAAAACCGAAACTCTCGGCGATTGCGCAACCGCTCGCGCAGATCGCCGCGTCGGTGCCGGCCACCGCGCTATTCCCGATTATTCTGCTCGTGCTCATCCGAGTCGGCGGCGGTCTGGGTATCGGGTCCATCGTGCTTCTGCTTTTGGGAACGCAGTGGTACATCCTGTTCAACGTAATCGCGGGAGCGATGGCGATACCGACGGATCTGAAAGAGGTGTGCAATGTATTTCGCTTTAACAAGCTTGAAAGATGGCGCGAACTCTATTTGCCGGGAATATTTCCTTACCTCGTCACCGGATTTGTAACCGCTTCCGGCGGCGCCTGGAATGCCAGCATCATCGCGGAATATTTTCGCTTCAAAGGCCACACATACACGGTCACGGGCCTGGGCTCGGTAATCAGCGACGCTACCGACACCGGAAACTACCGCGTGCTGATGGCGGCGACGATTCTGATGGCTATGATGGTGGTAACCATAAATCGCCTGTTGTGGCGAAGACTGTACGCGCTAGCTGCGACCAAATTCAAGCTTGAGGGCTGACCCTTCCGAATCGAAACGTACGCGGTTTCTTCCTTACGAAATCCTTATGTCCCGCTTATGACTCCCTGATGCCTGCCTAGTAGGATTTTTCGGCACTTCGGTTTCTGTAAAGACGATGCCCCTGGCAACGTGTGACCCATATCGAAACGGTGAGTGAGTTCCGTCACGCCATAACGTCGGATGTCCCGTGCGTCTCACGTGCAGAAATTAAGACCAGGGGCGGCCTGAGGTCGGCGGGAGGCGATAAGCCGAATGGTCCTGATTTTGCTCGTTCTTGGCGCAGCGGTGGTGTGCTTTTATCTCGTCGTTTTCCTGCATTTCGTACGCGACGAAAAGCGCCACCGGGTAATTCGGGCACCCGACCGACAGTGATCCGGTCATAGAGCACGGGGCCAAAAGCGCACACCGATTGAGATACGTAGATTTGAAAAGGGAGAGGATTTCCATGTCGAAATTCTTACCGTACCTGAAGCTGCCGATTTTTTTCTGCGCGCTCGTCTTGTCGCTGGGGCTGCATCCCTGCTTCGCGCAAATAAGCGGACAGGCCTCCGGTCAACAGGCAAGCGATGTTGATCAGCAAATACCCCCGGCGGTAGCGAAAAAGCTCGAGGCTATGGAAGCACGCATCGAGCAGCTCGAAGCGGAGCTGAAGGCGCGTCCCGCGGTGGCACCGCTATCTGCAAAAGCTTCCGTACCTATGCCGGCCTCGGCTGCGGTATCAACCTCCTCCTCCATTAGTGCAGCTACCTCCGCACCTGTAGCCGTTCAAGCGCAAAGCGAGCCAACGGTGTCGCAAACCCCGGCTGCTGCGTCCGGTAAAATAGAGCCCTTTTCGGATGCGGACTGGACTTGGCTAAACGGCAACCCCCGCACCAAGGACATATTTTGGGATACCAAATTTTTTACGCCGGAGATCAGAACTGACACTAACTATGTTTTCGACTTCAACCATCCGACGGACCACTCGATAGGCGGGTCGAGTGAACTCTTCCGGTCGCAAGAAGTCCAGCTGGAGCAACTGGGGATCGGCGGCGACTTCCACTGGGATAACGTTCGAGGAAGATTTATGACCCAGTTTGGGATGTATTCGGCTACCACGCCACGTAACGACCCCAGCCCGGGACACGGGCAGTGGGACCTGGTCAGTGCTTATCGCTATTTGTCAGAGGCGTACGGCGGCTACCATTTCGACGTATTAAATGGCGTTAACGTTGATGCGGGAATCTTCCTCTCCTACATCGGGCTGTTCAGTTATTACAATTTCGACAATTGGGCCTACCAACCGTCTTATGTTTCTTCCAATACGCCTTGGTTTTTCACTGGCGTGAGAGTTCAAATTTTTCCGACAAAGCATTTGAAGATAGAGCCGTGGTTTATCAATGGATGGCAATCGTACGCCTCGGCCAATCACACACCTGGTCTCGGGGGCCAACTGAAGTGGACGCCGAAACCATGGATTAACGTCATCTCGAACAATTACGGTCTGGGCCAGGACGATCTATTCGTGCCACGTCGTAATCGCATTCACACTGACAACAGCGTGGAAGTGAAGTATTACGACCGGCCGGACCGGACGCTCGACAAGATGGCGTTCTCTTTGACCGGCGATCTGGGTTGCGAATACGGCGGTGGAGTCAGTTGCTACGGCAATCACAAAGGCGGTCCCAAGCAAAGTTTTATAGGCTACATGGGCTACAACCGCTTCTGGTTCCACCATGATTTGTTCGGAGTCACCCTGGGCGGAGGACAGATCAACAATCCTGGACGTTATTTGGTCCTACTGCCGCCGATCAACGGAGAGAGCGCCATTACCGCTTCGACGAATTCGCCATACTTTACCGAGAATCCCGGCGATCCCTTTAAGGCCTGGGATTCATCCTTCACCTTTGACTATATGCCCAAGCAATACATCACTTTTCGCTGGGAGTACGACTATCGCCATGCGAATGTGCCGTACTGGTCAGGCCGGGGCGGAATTACGCCGCCAGGAGGAAACAACGGCTCACCTACAGACTACGCTTGCATTACCGGTGCCTCGTCCGGGCAAACGACTCTGCCGGCGGCAGAAACGGCGTGCGGCGGCGGGATTAGCAGCGTCTGGTTCCCGGATCTTCGCAGAGATGAGCATTTCATCGACATGTCGATCATGGTGAAATTCTAGATTGCCGGGACAGCGGGTTTCTCCAGGTGAGCTGAGGAGCAAGAAACGATGCGCGATTTCATATTTGTGATTTGCACGATTGGTTTTTTCGTCGCAGCAGTTGCGTATGTGTGGGGTTGTGACCGGCTGAAGTAGGGAGCGAGCGATGACGGGGAATGTAATTTTATTGGGAGTTTGCGTGCTGCTGCTCGGTTACCTGGTGGCCGCGCTGCTCTGGCCGGAGAAATTCTAATTATGACCGCGAATGGCTGGTTTCAAATCGGGTTGTTCTTGCTCATCGTTTTTGCGCTGACCAAGCCGATGGGTGTGTTCATGGCGCGTGTTTTCGACGGCGGAAAAACATTTCTCGACCCGCTGCTGAGTCCGCTCGAACGATTGCTCTATCGCTTGACGGGCGTGGACGGGAAAAGAGAAATGCGCTGGACGGAATACGCGATAGCCATGCTTCTTTTCAGCGGCGTCTCGATGGTCCTTCTTTACCTGATCGAGCGTTTTCAGTTTTGGCTGCCGTGGAATCCGCAACACTTTGCGAATGTGCCGCAGGATTTGGCCTTCAACACCGCTGCATCGTTTACCACCAATACGAACTGGCAAGCCTATTCCGGCGAAACGACCATGAGTTATTTCACCCAGATGGCCGGGTTGGCGTACCACAACTTCATGTCCGCTGCCACGGGCATCGCCCTAGCCATCGCCGTGATCCGCGGGATTGCCCGGCGCGAGAAAGAAACCATCGGGAACTTTTGGGTCGATCTGACGCGTTCGATCTTGTGGGTGCTGCTGCCCGCTTGCATTGTGATTGCGTTGTTTTTCGTATCACAAGGAATGATCCAGAATTTCAAGCCCTACGTTACCACCCAGCTTTTGGACCCGCAGACCTTGCAAGTGACCGGAGCAGACGGAAAAACGACACAACAGCGAATCACCGAGCAACTGATTCCACAGGGTCCGGTGGCGTCCCAGGAAGCTATCAAGATGTTTGGCACGAACGGCGGCGGGTTTTTCAACGCCAACAGCTCGCATCCTTATGAGAACCCCAACCCGCTCACAAACTTTATTCAGATCATTCTGATTTTCGCCATTCCCGCGGGACTTACTTACACGCTGGGCCGCATGACGGGTTCCCAAAAACACGGATGGGCGGTGTGGAGCGCCATGGCTGTGCTCTTTGTGGCCGGCGTGAGCTTTGCTTACACGGCCGAATCAAGAGGGAATCCGCTGCTTCCCGGCACGGACCAAAAAGTGAGCGCCACTCAGTCGGGCGGCAATATGGAAGGAAAAGAAGTGCGCTTCGGCATAGCGAACTCCGCGCTGTTTGCCACGGTGACAACGGATGCGAGCTGTGGTGCGATAAATAGCCAGCACGATTCCTTCACGCCGCTGGGCGGAATGATCCCGCTGATAAACATGATGCTGGGCGAGGTGGTTTTCGGCGGAGTGGGAGCGGGTCTCTACGGCGTGTTGGTGATGGTAATCCTGGCCGTATTCATCGCTGGATTGATGGTCGGCCGGACGCCTGAATACCTCGGCAAGAAAATCGAAGCGTACGACGTGAAAATGGCCATGCTTTCGGTGCTGATTTTCTCTCTGATTATTCTTGTGTTCACGGCCATCGGAGTCGTGACGCCCTACGGAAAAGCCGGCATTTCAAACCCCGGGCCTCATGGCTTGTCCCAGATTTTGTACGCCTACACGTCCGGCGCGGCGAATAACGGTTCGGCACTCGCCGGAGGAAACTGGAACTCGCTTTGGTACAACGTCAGCATGTCGTTCGACATGTTGCTTGGAAGATTTTTCATGGTTATTCCGGTGCTGGCCATCGCGGGAAATCTGGCGCGAAAAAAGATTGTGCCGGAATCGGCTGGGACTTTTCCGGTAACCACGCCGCTGTTCTCCGCTCTGTTGGTTGGCGTCGTGTTGATCGTGAGCGCGCTGACGTTTTTCCCGGCGCTTAGCCTGGGACCGATTCTGGAGCACTTATTGATGCACGCAGGCAAGGTTTTCTAAGGCTACGATGACCATCACTTCCAGCGCAGGAAAGAAATCTCTGTGGACCTCCGGCATTGTCGCCGTGGCGATTAAAGATTCATTCGTAAAACTCAATCCCCGCACGCTGATGAAAAACCCGGTCATGTTCGTGGTCGAGGTGGGGTCCGTCGTTACCAGCGTTGAACTCATCAGCGATTTGCTGCGGCACAACGGCGATTTCGGATTCGAGCTGCAGATCACGCTGTGGCTCTGGTTCACCGTATTGTTTGCGAATTTCGCGGAAGCTATGGCTGAGGGGCGCGGAAAGGCGCAGGCCGAAACGTTGCGCAAAGCCCGGTTGGAAACCATGGCCAACCGCATGAAAGCGGATGGGACGCTGGAAGAAGTGACTGGATCGAAGTTGAGAGTTGGGGATTTAGTAGTCGTTTCGGCGGGAGAATTCATTCCGGGGGACGGCGAAGTGGCCGTTGGCGTGGCCTCGGTGGATGAATCCGCGATCACCGGAGAATCCGCTCCGGTCATCCGCGAATCCGGCGGCGACCGCTCGGCAGTTACCGGCGGCACTCGCGTGCTCTCCGATCAAATCACTGTGAAGATCACCGCAAATCCGGGAGAAACATTTCTGGATCGAATGATCAAACTTGTCGAAGGCGCCGAACGCCAGAAAACTCCGAATGAAATTGCGCTCAACATTCTCCTCGCCGGCCTGACGATTATTTTCCTGCTGGCGGTGGTCACGCTTCAGCCCATGGCCGTATATAGCGGCGCTCCTCAATCGGTGTTTGTTTTGATCTCGCTGCTGGTCTGCTTGATTCCTACCACCATCGGCGGACTGCTTTCAGCCATCGGAATCGCGGGAATGGATCGAGTGGTGCAGAGGAACGTGCTGGCCATGTCCGGCCGCGCAGTGGAAGCCGCAGGCGATGTGGATACTTTGCTGCTCGATAAGACCGGCACAATCACGCTGGGAAATCGCCGCGCAACAGAACTCGTCCCGGCACCAGGAGTGACAGAGCAAGACCTGGCCGATGCGGCGCAACTCGCTTCGCTGGCTGACGAAACCCCGGAAGGCCGCTCGATCGTCGTACTGGCGAAAGAGAAATACAACCTGCGCGGCCGCGAGCTTTCTTCCTACGCCGCGACTTTCATTCCTTTCACGGCGCTAACCAGAATGTCGGGAGTCGACCTCGACGGGCGCGAAATCCGCAAGGGTGCGCCGGACGCCATCCTTCAATACTGTTCGCAGCCTGGCGGCCGCGCTCCGCAAGAGGTGGAAGAAACAGTCAAGAACATTTCGAACGCGGGAGGCACGCCGTTGCTGGTGGCTGAAGACCGCCGCGTCCTCGGCACCATCTATCTGAAGGACATCGTAAAAGGCGGTATGCGCGAGCGCTTCGATCAACTGCGCGCCATGGGGATTCGCACCGTGATGATTACGGGCGACAACCCGTTGACCGCTGCGGCCATCGCGCGAGAGGCGGGAGTGGACGATTTTCTGGCGCAAGCGAAGCCGGAAGACAAACTCGCGCTAATTCGCCGCGAGCAGGCCAAGGGCAAACTCGTGGCCATGACCGGAGACGGCACCAACGACGCTCCCGCGCTGGCGCAGGCGGACGTCGGCGTGGCGATGAACGCCGGCACGCAAGCCGCGAAAGAAGCGGGCAACATGGTGGATCTCGATTCCAATCCCACGAAACTGATCGAGATCGTGGAAATCGGGAAACAACTGCTGATCACTCGAGGCGCGCTGACCACATTCTCTGTTTCCAATGACGTTGCAAAATATTTCGCCATCATTCCGGCTATGTTTGCGGGAGCATTTCCGCAACTCGGCGTGCTAAACGTGATGGGGCTGAAGACGCCGCAGTCGGCCGTGCTTTCCGCCGTGATTTTCAACGCGCTGATTATTATCGCTCTAGTCCCGCTGGCCCTCCGAGGCGTGAAATACGTCCCGGCAGGCGCGGAAGCGCTGCTGCGCCGCAATTTGTTGATTTACGGATTGGGTGGCGTCATCGCCCCATTTCTAGGTATCAAGCTGATTGACCTGATCATCACCCATATTGGTCTGGCATGAGGACAACGTGAAAAGAAATTTCCTGATTGCGATTTGGATGACTCTGGCGACCACCGTGCTTCTCGGAATCGTCTATCCGCTCGTGGTTACGGGGCTCGCGCAAGTGTTATATCCCCACCACGCAAACGGAGAATTGATCGAGTCTCGCGGAAAGTTGGTGGGTTCGCGTCTGATCGGCCAGCCGTTCACGTCTCCGGGCTATTTTCATTCGCGGCTTTCGGCAGCGGGACCTGCAGGCTACGACCCGACACAATCTGGCGGATCGAATCTCGCGCCTACGAATAAAGCGCTGCTCGACCGCGTTTCCGCGAGCGTACAGACGCTCCACGCCGAGAATCCAAACGCGCCGATTCCGATAGATCTGGTCACCGCCTCGGCGTCAGGACTGGATCCGGACATCTCTCCGGCCGCGGCGGAGTTCCAGATTCCTCGCGTGGCCAAAGAACGCAAGATGAGTCAGGACGACCTGCGAGCGCTCGTACGCCTTCATACCAGCCAGCGCCAGTTCGGTTTCCTCGGCGAGCCCCGCGTAAACGTCCTGGAGCTCAATCTGGACCTGGACCAAATTCACGCGCTGCAATGAATATTATTTCTCCAAATCAGCGGCGGACGTCTTGACTTTGGGAGGATCGAACCTGTACCCGACCCATGGTTCGGTGAGGATGTAGCGCGGCTTGTGCGGGTCCGGCTCGATCTTTTTTCTCAGTTGATTGATGAATACGCGCAGGTACTCCGTTTCTTCGCCGTAATCGGGCCCCCACACGGCTTGCAGCAGGCGGCGATGGGCCAGAGTCTTTCCCTGATTTGCGACCAGATGCCGCAACAGCTCGAACTCTTTCGGAGTTAACCGTACGGGATTGTTTTTCACCTTGACCGCGCGTTTGTCGAAGTCAATCTTGAGATCGTCCGTTAAGAACGCCGGAGTGGCATCCCCAGGTGCGCTGCGACGGAGTGCGGCGCGGATCCGCGCCATCAATTCCTGCACCCCGAACGGTTTCACCACGTAGTCGTCTGCGCCGGCGTCGAGCGCTTGCACTTTGTCGCGCTCGCTATTTCGTATAGTCAGCATAATGATGGGTACGTCGCTGGAAGTGCGAATTTCGGCGCAGGTTTCAAGGCCGGAGATTCCCGGCATATTCACATCGAGGATAATCAGATCGGGCCGTTCAGCGCGAAGCTTTTCGAGAGCTTCCTCCCCGCTGGCGGCTTCTACCACCGAGTATCCGTGCGAAGTAAGGGTGGTTCGCATAACCCGGCGGATTTGAGGTTCGTCGTCAACGATCAGGATGGTGGCGTCGCTCATGGCTGTGACGGGCGGCTTTGATCGACCGGCAAGGTAAAGGAAAACACTGACCCCTGGCCGCGCTGGCTAGTGAGGCTCATCGCCCCGCCGTGAGCCGCGACGATCGCTTTGGCAATCGGCAGGCCCATGCCGGTCCCCTGAACCAGAAAGCGCTGATCCTTGCCGCGATAGAATTTCTCAAAGATCAGGCTTTGCTCCAGGTCGTCGATTCCCGCGCCTCGATCGGCCACGCTGATGGTGAGAAAATCGCCGCTTAGCTCGGCGGTAATGGTGATGGGTTCGTCCGCTGGAGAATATTGGTTTGCGTTCTCGATCAAATGCGAAAGAGCTTCCTTCATCAGGCCCAGATCTACTCGCACTCGCGGGAGTTCCGGTGATACCACCACTCGTACGGTGCGATTGCCCAGTGTGGACTTGCAGCGGATTAGAGCGGTGTCGATCAAGTTCTCGATGGATGTGGATTCAAGCTTTAGCTGCACTTCGCCTGCATCCAGACGCGCCATCTCGGCGGCTTCTCCGACCAACCGGTTCAAGCGGTCACTTTCTTCGTTGATGACCACAAGGAGATCCTGCCGTTGCGCGTCGCTAAGCCCTGCGTTGGTCAAGAGATTTGTCACCGAAGCTTTAATCGACGTGAGCGGAGTTCGCAGGTTATGGGTGACGGACTCGGTCAAGGCCGTGCGCAAGCGCTCACCCTCGCGCGTTGCCTCGGTCAGCCCGAGTTGCTCGATGGCGCGGGCGCGCTCCATAGCCACGGCGATCAACGTACCGATGGCCTCAAGTGTTTGGCGCGAAAGAATCGAGCCCGAAATTCCCAGGCTGCCGATCGGTCGCACCCCTAGCCGCACGGGAACGAAGCAAAGGCTGTTTGGAACATCGATCACCGGTTCTTCACGAACCACGATGGCTTTCAGGCTGTCGATATCGAGGCGTGGAATCACCGGCCCCGAGCGGTACACCTTCTGTTTTTCGGACAGCAACAATGCCGCGGCTCCTACCTCGAAGGCATTGACGATCTGCGCGGGAATGCGGTTGAGCAGTTGAATCACGTTGCCTGATTCCAGCAGAACCTGGCTGAAGGCATATAATTTTTCGATCTCTCGCCTGCGAGCGGAAGCGTCTTCCGCCTTCTGCCGCGCCTGAGTGGATAGAGTGCTTGCAATGACGGAGACCACCAGAAAAGCGAAAAGCGCGACCCAGTTCTGCGGATCGGCGACCGTAAATTTTCCCACCGGCGGAAGGAAGTAATAATTGAACGCAAGCATTGCCGCGATGGACATGAACACCGAGACGGCAATGCCCCACACCGTGGAAACGGCTAAAATAGCGAGAACAAATGTGAGAGCAACGGTAGTCGGATTGACCGGAAGGACGTGGCGGTAGAAAAAAGAAATTCCGAGTACTAGAGCCAGGGCCGCTGCGAATCGGAGAAATCGATAGAGAAATGGCTCGCGCACGTGTGCCATTCTATCGTAGCTTTACCAGTCGTTCGCAAAAGAGATTAAACCGAATGCCGAAAACTCCTGAAGAATGGCTCGCGGTTTCGGAGCCGCCGAAAAAAACCAAGGGCATATTGAAGCTGTTTCTCGGCTATGCGCCCGGCGTCGGAAAGACCTACAGCATGCTGAGCGAGGCCATCCGCAGAAAAAACCGCGGAGAAGACCTTGCGATCGGCGTGGTGGAGACGCACGGAAGAAAGGGTATTGCGGAACTGGCGCCGCAATTGGAAAGCATCCCGCGCCGCAAAATGGATTACAAAGGCACGATTTTTGAAGAGATGGATGTGGACGCCATCATCGCAAGAAATCCGCAGGTGGTCCTGGTGGACGAGCTCGCGCACACCAACATTCCCGGCAGCAAGCATCGCAAACGCTATGAGGACGTGCTCGAAATCATCGAGGCGAAGATCGACGTGCTCTCAACCTTAAACATTCAGCACATCGAAAGTATCGCGCCCACCGTGCGAGCCATCACCGGAGTGCAGGTGCGCGAGACCGTTCCGGACTGGGTTCTGCAAATGGCGGACGAAACGGTCATGATCGATTTGACTCCCGAGGCACTGCAGAACCGCATGAAGCGCGGCGACGTTTACGGCGGCGAAAAAGTGGAACAAGCGCTTAAGAATTTTTTCCGCCGCGGTAACCTGATCGCCTTGCGCGAGCTGGCTCTCCGGCAGGTGGCGGAGCAGGTGGATCGCAGCTTGGAATCCTACATGGTGGAAAAAGACATCCGCGAAAGTTGGGCCGTTCGCGAGCGCATCGCCGTGTGCATCAGCGGGAATCCGAAAGCGCAATATCTGGTGGCGCGAGCGGCGCGCATGGCCCGCCGTATGGACGCGGAACTTTACGCCATACATGTTGACGACCGGCCGACCGAAGGGCAGGAGGAAAAGGCTCTGGTCGCGAACTTGCAATTCGCCGAAAGCCTGGGAGCCAAGCCGGTGCGCCTAAAAGGTGACAATATCGCCGACGCCACAGCCCAGTTCGTGCGAGATAAGCACGTGACGCAGGTTATCTTCGGCAGGTCGGCGATAGAAGGCTGGAGAAAATTGCGCTACATGAATGCGATCAACCGGTTTCTGCGCGATGCTCCTGCCGTGGATGTCCACATCGTGACGCAAGAGCCCGATTAGCCCACTCGCTATCGTTATTCGTTTTCAGCCGGAACGTCAAACTTCACCAGGTCGGACTGGAAGCCTTTGGTTTTAACCGCTCCGTAAGCTATCCCGATTACCATCCAAACGCCGCCCGCAATTTGCGCGGCCGGGCTAAGATTCAGCCAGATGAAAAAACAAATTAGAAACCCAAGAAGCGGAGAGACCAGGTCGGTCCAATGCTTTTCCTTGGCGCGCAAGAAGTAGCGGGTGAAAGCCGCAGCGTTCACTCCCATAAAAGCGATCAGTGCACCGAAGTTAAGCAATTCCGCACCGCGCTCGTAGCTGATTAGAAACGCGCCGGCCAGCGCCAGAGCGCCCACGAAGATCACATTGTTTCGCGGGATATGGTTCTTGGGATCGATCGCGCCAAAAAACTTCTTGGGGAGGCCGTTGCTGCGCCCCATTCCATAAAGCAAGCGCGACGCGCCCAGTTGCGAGCCCATTCCGGACCCGATATTTGCGATCAAAACTGTAAAGTTCAGCAGGTGGAAGAGAAAGAAGCCGCCGGCTCGCAACGCCACCAGCGGAAACGCAGATTCCACTTTGTCCGGCGGAAATTCACTCGAGCCCCACACCAGCTGCGCAGCATAAACTTCCAGTGATGCCAGTACTCCCGTGATCACGCAGACCAAAACCGTCGCCAGCATAATATTTCGCCGCGGATTTTCCACCTCTTCCGAGAATGTAGAGATCGCGTCGAAACCGATATAGGTGAGCACCGCGATCGAAGTGCCGCGAAAAACTCCGCTGAAACTAAACGTTTGCGGATTGTAGAAGGGCTGCCAGAAAAAGCCGGCGCCGTATTCGTGCAACCCCCAAACGAAGCGGATTACGAATGCAAAAAATATCACCACGACGATGGACATCCCCGCCGCCAGAACGTCGTTGATCCGCGCTGAGGTTTTCACCGCGCGCAGATTAAGCACGGTGAAACCCACCGCATATGCCGTGGCCAGCGCCCAGTAAGGCACGCCGGGCAGGATATTCTGTGTCAGCTTGCTGCAAATCACCGTGCAGATCAGCGGGTTCAGAATGTAGTCCATCAACATCGCCCATCCGGTCACGTACCCAAGCGAAGGATGAATTTCCTGGCCGACGTAAGTGTAGGCCGAGCCCGCACTCGGATAGGCGCGCGCCATTTTGCCGTAACTGACCGCGGTGAAAAGCATCGCCACCATGGCGATCAGAATCGTAGTGACTACATGCCCGCGAGCAGCGTTGCTGATTACGCCGTAAATGCCCATTGGCGCAATCGGCTGAATAATTACGATGCCGATGATGATCAGGTCCCAAAGGTGCAGAGTGCGTTTGAGTGTGACCGGCGCAGGCGAGGGCGAAATTGCTTCGTTGCTCATTCGGTAGTGACCGATTTTACGAGGTTCCTGGGATGGTCCACATCGCAGCCGTTCAGCGTGGCGAAGTGATAAGCAAAAAGCTGCAGCGGCACAACCTCGAGAATCGGCAGCAGCAATTCCGTTGTGGCGGGAACGTGAATGACGCGGTCTGCAAGCGTCGCAATTTCGCGGTCCCCTTCGGACGCGATCGCGATTGATTTTCCGCCGCGGCCTTTGATGTATTCGAGCACCGAAAGAGTCTTCTGGTATCGCAGCACGGAGTCCGGGTCGGCGAGATCACGCGTGGCCAGAACGATCACCACCAGGTTTTCGTCCACCAAAGCGTTGGGGCCATGCCGCAGTTCTCCGGTTGGAAGGCCTTCCGCTTGCACGTATGAAATTTCCTTCAGCTTTAGAGCTCCTTCACGGGCAATTGCATAATGAACGCCGCGTCCGAGAAACAAAAATGCTTTTGCATGCTGATATTCGCGAGCGCACCCCGCAGCCTGCGCATCCCAGGAAGGCAGAGCTTTTTCGATTTCCTCAGGCAGCGCGCGGAGAGAATGCAGATGCGCGCGTACCACTCCGGAAGTGATGCGGCCGCGTTTGCGCGCCAGAAATAATGCGAGAAGATACAGAATCGTCAACTGCGACGTAAAACTTTTTGTAGCCGGCACGGCTTTTTCCAGTCCGGCAAACGTATGCAGCGTGGCGCTCGCTTCGCGCGCGATGGTGGAATCGGCAACGTTCGAAATCGCTACGGTTTTAGCGCCGCGGCTGAGCGCCTGTCGCTGTGCAGCTATAGTATCGGCCGTTTCGCCCGATTGCGTGATGACCACCACGATCGGCTCGGAGTCGGCGTGCGTGGAGCGATAGCAATATTCGCTGGAGTATTCCACGTCCACCGCAATTCCCGCTAGGTCCTCCATCATGATCTCGCCGGCTAAACCCGCATGGCGGCTGGAGCCGCTGGCCGCGATGATGATTTTCTTGAAAGCGAAAATCGCGCTGTCAATGGGTTGCAGCGTGTCGGCAAAAATGGACTCGTCTCGAGCGTTGCGACGGATGCATTCGCGAATCGCGTGCGGCTGTTCGTAAATTTCGCTAAGCATGGAATTCGGAAAGCTACGCGGCGCAGCCGGAGCGGGCTTCGACTGTTCCTTGGGCATCAGCGCCCGCCGCCTAAGCTTTGTGCGGAGGTCGCGCCGGCTTCCTTCAGCGAGATAGTCGTCGTGTCTATGTTCCAACCCGCGATGGTGAGTTCAAGAGGACCCGAAATCTCCGACGTAGGAAGGTATCGCGCGGTAATCTCGCGAGATTCGCCGGGCATCAGCTCGATGTAGTTGTCGTCCCAGAAGACCGGAAGAATTTCCTCAGTCTGGCCGCTTTTCTGAATTCCAAACCGCACTTGAAACGCCAAATGGTCGCTTGGATTTGTGACCGTAACGTGAACCGCAGGGCCATCACGGGCTGTGGTCCTAGCTTCGCTAACGTCAAGTTTCACCTTGGGCAAATTCTGAAGCGCGGTGAAATCTTCGTACGCCGATACCGGCGTGTATTTGTAGGTAGTCTTCGCCCATTCATACACGTTCTTCTTCGCAGACAGCCAATAAAAATTAGTGCTCGCGGTTTTTCCGTCGCTGGTCTGAAGCTCGAGCTTCACGAAATATAAAGGAGACGCAGGACTGAAAGCCTCCGCCGGGAGCGTGAAAACTTTCGCCACGCCATCGGCATTCACGTCCGTTTGAACCTTTTTCGAAAACCTTTCGTGCAACGAATCGTCGTAGAGATGCGCGGTGGCGCTCAGTCCGGTGAATTTCTGGTACAAGCTGTTCACCACCACGATGCTGTTGTCGTCATACGAATACTGAACGTGCAAAGGCTCGCAAGCTTTCTTCGTGCCGAAATATCCGCCGGCCGGCTGCTGATAGTAATCGTAAAGATGCCAGATCAACGAAGGCCATGCGTTGTTCAGCATCCACTGGATGACGCCGGTGGAAGTGTATTTGTTGCGGGAATAAGCCTCGAACATGGCGCGCTCGCCGTCGTAGGCCATGGCTTGCGATTTGATTTCGTAATCGTCAAGTCCGGCAGGAGCGCCGTAAATTGAATTCATGGCGCCGTCAAAATGGCTCAAATCCTTGAAGCCCTCCAAGCCCGCGTGATAATTCCAGAAGGCATCCTCCGGCCACAAATGATCCGCGGGAATGAATTTACGCAGGCAACTCACCAGCGGAACGGCCGGACCTGGTCCGGTTTCGGTATTGAAGCCAAAGGCTCCGCCATATTTGTTCGTATCAATCAGCCAATAATTTGGCGGGACGTAATCGTACGGCCCGGTCATCTTGACGCCGGACTTTCCCGACAGCGAGCTTGGCCTTTCCGATGCGGAAGAAATATAAGGATTCGGCCAGTCGGTTTCTTTCAGCACTTTGATGTATTCCGTTTCGACATCCGCCGGCGGCGGCATATCGCTGCCGTTCAACCACACCAGCATGCTGGGGTGGCTTCGCATCCGAAGGATTTGCGAGCGCAACGACGCGGAGGCAATTTCCAAATCGCCCGGCCGCCATTGTTTCCACAGTTCCCAATGATCGCAGCAGCACCAGCCCGCCATAATCAGCACGCCTCGCTCATCCGCGAGATCGTAGAACTCATCCGTTTCCAGTTTTCCTTCCAAACGGATGGCGTTCAGATTCATCTCGCGAATGTAGCGAAAATGCGTTTCGAGGCGGGCATGATCTGAACGAAACAACATATCCGGCGACCACCCGCCGCCGCGAATCAGGATTTTCTTTCCGTTCACGTAAAATTGCCGCGCGCCCTGCGAATTCAGTTCCGAAGTAATCTCGCGAATCCCGAAGCGAACGCTCTGCTCGTCGGATAAATCGTCGCCCACAACGAAACGCAGATTCAGTTCGTGAAGATCCTGCGCTCCCATTTGATAGGGCCACCACAATTTGGGATTCTTGATACGAAGTTGCGGGAATTCACCGGGGGTAAAGCGGACTACGCGGATTTCTCCAGCCTTCAGAACCACAATCTGCCGAAATTTCACATCTTCAATCCGGCCGTCCAGAAAACCAGTAATCTCTTTGTCGCCAGCGTTCCGCAATTCGGCTTCCACCGTGAGGTCAGCTTCATCGAGTGCGGCAGTAGGGAAGTGCGTGACCACCATCGGATGGCGAATCGCCACCGCCTCACTGCTTTGCAAATAAACGCTGCGCCACAATCCCATATCTTTGTCGGGAGGCGCCGGGTTCCAATCAACCCAGTTAATTCCGAGATCCTTTTCAGTCTGCGCGATGGTTTCCACCGCAAGCGCGTTCGGCCCATCCCGGTTCACCATCGGACTGATGTCGAATTCGTACGTGCGGTAAGCTCCGGCTATCTCCTTTCCGCCGGCCACCAATTTCCCGTTCAGCCAGATATTCGCGTGATTGTTGATTCCGCCGAAATGCAGCCAGACGTGCCGGCCTTTGTAAGACGCAGGAAGCGTGAATTCGATCCGATACCACCACGCGCAGCGGAAAGGACTGTCTTCCGGCATCGAGAGCAACGAAAAATTCTTTCCGATGGGATACGTTGTTCCCGGAATGTCGCGCAAATTCTTGCCGTAATACGGGTCGGGATAAGTTTTGTCGGCGACCAGCGCAGCCACCACAGTTGTCGGCACAGTCGCCGAATGCCAGCCGTTCGTCTTGTATCCCGGTGCCGAGATCTGTTCGCCTCTCGCGAGAAATAAACAAGAAGACTGCAGCGCCCATCCTTCATGCAAAAATATTTTTGTCTCTGACGGCTCAGGCGTGTTTGCGGAAGCGGTGCGCGGCGCGAAGGAAAGAACCAGACAAAGAAAGATCGCGAACAATGAAGGCAAAATGAGCCGAACGGCGGGTTGTTCTTTGAAAGACATTCCCCGTTCTCCAAAAACTTCGCATTTGAGCAAGGGCAACTGAGATCGACCAAAATGAAACGCTGCAATTTTCGAACAGATTTT
This sequence comes from Candidatus Acidiferrales bacterium, assembly GCA_050012235.1. Classification (GTDB taxonomy): domain Bacteria; phylum Acidobacteriota; class Terriglobia; order Acidiferrales; family UBA7541; genus Palsa-295. Next base: position 53,942 of record JBEKHP010000020.1, read on the forward strand.
ATTAAAGTTTATTAAACCGACGTATTATTCCCACCTTGCCCGCCGTGTCAAGGAGAAACACCCGCCTAGCTTCAATCCGCACCGGCCCACGGGACCGACCGCGAAGACTCTCGCACTACGAGCTCGGGTGTAAGTTTTCGGCGAACCACTTCAAATTCGCGCTCTTCGATCGTTGCGTTGATGGCTTCCAGCACGATTCCCACCGCCGCGCTTCCCAGCGCTTCCATCGGCTGGCGCACGGTGGTCAGCGACGGAACCGACAGCCCGGCAGGCATCACGTCGTCGAATCCGATTACCGAGCAATCTTCGGGAACCTTCAATCCCGCGCGCGCTAGTCCGCGAATCGCTCCAAAAGCCGTCATGTCGTCGAACGCCATCACCGCGGTAAAACGTTTCTTGTGCTTCAGCAGTTCTTCAATCAGTTTGAACCCACCCTCGAAACCGGAATTCGGATCGAGCGAGTCAGGCAAATCCACCACCAGAGCCGGGTCGATTTCCAAGCCCACCGAGCGCGCGAACGAACGCACGCCGCGCCAACGGGGGGTGCTATCCACCAGCATTTTTGGCCCGCGAATGAAAGCAATCTTTCGATGGCCGAGCGAGTAAAGATGTTCCATCGCTAAATGCGCGCCGGCTTCATTGTCCGTCATCACCGAACTGATGGAGCCGCTGCTGAGTTCGCGGCCAATCATGACGGCGGGAATATTTCTTTTCTCCAGGTCCGCGAGTACTTCGATGTCAACAAAAAGCCAGTTGGCGACGAAGACCAGCGCTTCGACTGGGCGCGCGAGCAGCATTTCCAGGTAGCGCTCGAAACGCCCGCGTTGATTGTGCACGTCCGTGAGAATCGGCAAATAGGAAGCCTGATACAGCGTGTTTTCGATTCCGCGAAGTATCAAAGTGCAAAATGGATCGGTGATGTCGAACACCATCACGCCAACCGTGCGATTGCGCTTGGCGCTGAGAAAACGCGATACCGTCTTCGGCCGATAAGCCAGTTTTTTCGCAGCGCGCTCGATGCGATCTTTCGTGGACTGCGGAATATACCGGGCCAGCGGAGCATTATTCAAAACGATCGAAACCGTAGCCGGGGAAACGCCGCTTTCTTGCGCCACGTCGCGCAGCGTGACTCCCGATTTCACAGCCTTGCGGCGTTTCAAAATGCCTCCCGCGAATTTGCTGCAGTTTGCGAGCGTTCGCACATCTTTACCATAGCCCGAGCACCGAGGCCAGCGGAACAAGTCCCAGCCGTCGATTGAACGTGCAATTCGGAGCGAGCAAATCAGAGGACTCGTGCCCGTGGGGTGAAATATAGAAGTTAAACGTGCGGAATTTGGGAGACGTTCCAACCGCCTCCGATAGCCTTGATCAGCAGGACGCTTGCCGTCATCCGCCGCGTGAGAATTGTTAGAGCCGTGACCTCGTCGATAAGCGCGGCGTTCTGGGCCGTAGTCACTTCCAAATAATTTGCGACGCCGCCCTTATACCGGGTGATAGACAATTCGACAGAGTGTTTCGCCGCTCCCACCGCGACATCCTCGGTTTGTGCTTCGTCCTGCAATATGCGCAATGCCGCCAGGTTGTCTTCCACTTCCTGAAACGCGGTGAGCACCGTCTGGCGGTAATCGTCGATGGACTGATCGTACGCTGCCTTCGCCTGTTCCGACGCACCGCGCCTGCGTCCAGCATCGAATAATGTTTCAAGCGCCGTTCCGCCTACCGCCCACAAACCACTGGGGCCCTGAAACAATGTTCCGGCCGCAATGCTTTCAAAGCCGCCTTGTCCCGTCAGGGTAATCGTCGGAAAGTAGGCCGCTCTGGCGATGCCGATTTGCGCGTTGGCCGCCTGCATGCGCCGCTCCGCGGCGGAAATATCGGGTCGCCGTTCGAGCAAGTCGGATGGCAATCCTGAGGGAATCGTCGGCGGCGGTGTGTCCAGAGGCAACGGCGCCAAAGCGAAAGTTGACGGAGGCTGTCCGGTGAGGACTGCGATGGCATGTTCGAAGGCGGTGCGCTGAACTCCTTGATCCTTTAATTGCGCCCGCGCGGTTTCCAGTTGCGTCTTCGCCTGCGCCACGTCCACTCCCGAAGCGAGCCCGCCGTTAAATCGGCTCTGCGTAAGGTCCAGAGCCTTCTGGAACGCTTCCACAGTCGAGGTCAGAAGCTGTATTTGCGCGTCGAGACCCCGAAGCTGGAAATAATCTGTAGCCAGTTCGGCGTGCAGGCTCAGGCCTACGCTGGCGAGATCGGCGGCGCTGGCTTGGGCCTGCGATCGGCTCTGCTCCACCGTGCGGCGAACGCGGCCCCAAACGTCCAGTTCGTATGTCGCGTCGAGTCCCGGAACCTGGAAATCATTAAAAGTCTGTGTGGCTCCGACGACTCCCAGAGGCCGATTTTGGGAGAACCGTTCCCGCGCGATTGCAGGGTCGGCAGTCACAGTAGGGAACTGAAATGACCGCGAGATACGGACCGCTGCGCGTGCTTGCAGGAATTGTGCTTGGGCTGACTTCAGGCTTTGATTTGAAACATCAATTTTCTCTTCCAGAGTATTGAGCTGCGGATCTTGATAAACTTCCCACCATTTTCCTTTTATCGCCTCGGCGCTGGGTTGCGCCACCTTCCAATCTTTGGTTTCTTTGTAATCGGCAGGGACGTCTGTGCTAGGCCGCACGTACTTTGGCCCGACCGTGCATCCGCCGAGCAAGAAAACTCCAAGGAAAAACAAACGGCCGGGATACCAGCGCCGACCCGTTCTTGCTGGTTCAACCGTGCGCAATGTGACTCTCTTATTTGCCTGCATAGCTGATTCGCCAAATTGAGTCTGAGCCATCATCGCTGACCATTAAGGAACCATCTTTGGCAACGGCAACTCCCACCGGCCGGCCCCACACTTTTCCGTCGGGCGTGACGAATCCGCTGACGAAATCTTCGTACTCTCCTCCCGCCTTGCCATCCTTAACAGGCACGTACACCACTTCGTAGCCCGTACGCACCGACCGATTCCAGGAACCGTGTTCGCTCGCGAAAATACCTCCGCGATATTTTTCCGGAAACTGGTTCGCTTCATAGAAGGTCAATTCCAGCGAGGCATCGTGCGGTTCCAGCAGAACGTCGGGCACAATCACTTTGTCTTTCAACTCCGGGTGCTTGCCTTTCAGCCGGGGATCTTCGTTTCCGCCCGTGTAATACCACGGCCAGCCGTAAAAGCCGCCTTCTTGCACGTGCGTGATGTAATCCGGCGGCAGGTTGTCGCCTATGTCGTCTCGCTCATTCACAGAGGTCCACAGCACGCCGGTCGCGGGATCAACCGCGATGCCGACCGGATTGCGAATTCCCGACGCGTACACACGCAAGTCCGAGCCGTCCGGGTTGGCCTCGAGAATGTTGGCCCGGTGGTACTCCGATTTGTCTTGATCGGTATTCGCGATATTGCTGCGGGAACCGACGGCCACGTACATTTTCTTTCCGTCCGCCGAAAACGCAATATCGCGCGTCCAATGCCCGCCTCCGCCGACACGTTCGAGTCCGCTGGGCAGGTGTTCGATCACGGTTTCAGGGCCGCTGCGAGCTTTTAGGTCGCCGTTTTGATATGCAAAACGCACCACCGAATTCGTATTACCGACGTACACGAATTTCGGATCCGGTCCTGGCGGATAAAATGCAATACCAAACGGACGTGTGAGCCCGGTCGCGAAAGTTTCCGTGGTTTCCGGTTTTCCATCGGCTGTAATTCCTCGGAACACGAGAATGCGGCCCGGCCCGCTCTCCGCCAGAAAAAGGTCGCCGTTAGGCGCTGTGCGAATTAATCTGGGATTTTTCAAATCGCCGGCGTAAAGCTCCACTTTGAATCCTTCCGGAGCCTGCGGCCAAGCGTTCGATGGTCGCGATACTATGTGCGCGCTATTCTCCGCAGAGGACGTTGCGTAGGGCTGGGGCAATTCCGCGGCGGTGATGTGGTGAACAGTTCCAGGTTTTTCCATTCGGAAGTCGGTGAATGGCCCACTTTGGCCCGACGTTTGCGCCAAGGCCCGCATTTCGCGTGCGGCAGAGACGGTGCGGTACGCCACCATCGACACTAGGCCGGCGAATAGGATTGCCACGATTCCCCAGAGAAAACGTCTCATGACTTCTCTCCTGCAAAAAATTACGCTTCAACCCAACGATCGCAAATCCGAAAATCAGATTCCGATGCCAACACGCGCTCGGCCCGCAGCCGTGCCTACTTTTTCGGCCCGCCCGATTGTTGCGGATTCGATTGCGGCCGTGCCATCTGCGGTTGACCCGTCTGTTCTTGATTCTGTGCGATCTGCACCTGTTCACCTTCCACCAGAGAGTCCGGCGGATTCACCATCACATTCTCTTGTCCACTTAGCCCGGAAACTACTTCAACCTCGCTGCCAAAATCGCGCCCTAGCACGATGGGAACCAGCGACGCTTTCCCATCCTGGACCGTCGCAATCTGCAACCCCTGCGCCCGGAAAATCAGCGTATTCACTGGAAGGATAAACGTCGGCACCGTCTCCGGAAGTTTTAGGTGAACCTCCGTATAACCACCGGGCAGCAGTTCACCGGTTGGGTTGTTCACGTCCACTTCCACCACCAGCGTCCGCGACGCTGGTTCTATCGCGTTAGCCGTGCGAACGAGTTGTCCTTTGAACCGGCGGCCCGGAAACTCCGCAAGAGTCAGGTCCGCAGACAGGCCGGGCTTGGCAGCCTGCGAATATTGCTGTGGAACGTTGATGTACACGCGCAGCGTTCGCGTCGATTGAATATGAAACATCTCCTTGGCCGCTCCGCCGCTTCCGGAGTCGATCAATTGCCCCACGTCCGTATTGCGCGCCGTGATGATGCCGTCAAAGGGCGCATAGATTTTGTTGAATGCCAGCGTCTCTTCCAGACGCCTTACATTCGACTGCGCGGACGCTACTGTGGCTTTCTTCGCTTCGAAATCACCGTGCGCGTTATCCACGTCCTGTTTCGAGACCGAGTCAGTGTTCTTCAGGCTGTCAAATCGATCCGCCGTAATCTTGGCGAGATTCAAGTTCGCTTGCGCTGTACTCAGCTCAGCACGCGCCACTTGCAGTTGTTGAGCAACTTCCGGGGTCTCAATGTCTGCCAGCAGCTGCCCCGCCTTCACGTGCCCGCCCATATCCACGTACCATTTCTTTAGATATCCGTTCGTCCGCGCGTAGATAGGAGCATCTTCGAAAGCCTGCATATTTCCGGGAAGCACGATCTCCTGCTGTGGATCGCCTCGTTTGGGATGAATCACGACCACCGTGGGAATAGCTAAATCGCGGGTTTCAGTGCGCAACGCCGCTTTGGCTCTTAAACGTGGTACCACGCCCATCACCACAATGCCCGCCACGATAATTAACACGAGTACCGCAATCACCAACCCGTGGCCCGCCCCTCCCGGCTTTTGCGGAGGCTTATCGTAGGACGCTTGCGGCGAAGGCTGCTGGTCGCCGGCTCCTGCTCGCGGGACTTGTTTCTCTGGCTGCTCAGTCATCGATGCTTCTTCCTTTTTGTCACTCTTGCTTTAGATGATGCGCTCCGAGCGCGGACTCAATCGCGCGCCACGATGAAGTCAAGCTACGCTTTCTCCGCTCTCCATCCATGCACGATACTAAAGAAAACCGGCACAAAGAAAAGAGTAGCGACAGTCGCAAACAAAAGTCCGCCGATCACGGCGCGCCCCAATGGCGCATTTTGCTCTCCGCCTTCACCCAGCCCCAGTGACATCGGCAGCATGCCAATAATCATCGCCAGGGCCGTCATAATAACCGGCCGAAAGCGCGTGTATCCGGATTCCAGTGCAGCTTCCTCCGCGGTCTTGCCTTCGTCCAGTCTTTCTCGCGAAAAACTAACCACCAAAATGCTGTTCGCTGTCGCCACGCCCATGCACATGATCGCGCCCGTCAGAGCCGGTACGCTAAGCGTCGTTCTGGTAATGAACAGCAACCAAACGATGCCGGCCAACGCCGCCGGCAGTGCCATCAGAATGATGAAAGGATCCAGCCAGGACTGGAAATTTACGACGATCAAAAGATAGACCAGAAGAATCGAAAATACGAGTCCCCACAATAGTCCCGAGAACGATGCTTGCATCGTGGAAATCTGGCCCCGCACGATGAGTTGCGACCCGCGCGGGAGATCTTTTTTGCTTCGTTCGATGATGGGGGCGATCTCTCGGGCTACACCGCCCAGGTCGCGGCCCTGCACCGCTCCGTAAATGTCGATGACCGGTTGAACGTTGTAGTGCGAAACAACGCCCATCTCCGCTCCTCTGCTGACCGAAGCGAGGCTGGCAAGAATCGCCGGCGGCGCATTCGGATTCGCGCCCGTTATCGGAATGTTTTCGAGATCCTGAAGCGTGTCGATTCTGTACTGCGGCATCTGAGCCGCAATGTTGTAGGTCACCCCGGTCTTCGGATCCAGCCAGAAACTGGGAGCGGTTTGAAAACTTCCGCTTAGTGAGATCAACAGGTTGTTCGCCACGTCGCGCTGCGTAAACCCGATTTCCTGCGCCTTGGTGCGGTCAATGTCAAAATGCAGCTTCGGCTGGTCGAATGGCTGCTGGATTCGGAGATCGGTCGTCCCGGGTACGAATTTCAGTTGATTCATCAGCTTGTCCGCAAACTCTCGGTCGCCGATTAAATTTCTACCGACAATCTGAATATCGATCGGGGCCGGCAGCCCGAAGTTCAGGATCTGGCTGACCATATCCGCAGGAAGAAAATAAAATGTCACGCCGGGGAAATCGCCGCTCAGCCGCGTACGCAGATCGTGAACGTATTCTTCCGTCGGACGGTGTTTCTTCGATAGTTCTACCAGGATGTCCGCATCGCCTGGCCCGATCGGCGCCGAATTGCTGTAAGAAAGGTTAAAACCGCTGTACGGCAGGCCAATGTTGTCGATGATCGTGGCTAACTCTGACTTGGGAATCAACCGGCGAATGTCGTCGTCCACGCGTTCGCAAATTGCCGCCGTTTCTTCAATCCGCGTTCCGGTCGGCGCCCGCAAGTGAAGCTTGAATTCGCCGCTGTCCACCGTGGGAAAGAAGTCTTGCCCTACCATGGGCAAAAGTAGAAAAGACAGCAAGCAGGCACCGAAGAAACAGATCAGAAATATGCGGTCGTGGCGGACGCACGTTTCCAGTAGCCGGTGGTAGCCGTCCCGAAGCTTCTCGAATCCTTGTTCAAACTTTTGTTGAATTCGCACAAACGGATTGCGCGATTTCGGCGCCTCCTCGTGGCTCTCTTCAATCTGTGCCACCAGCAGATACTTGGCCATGGTGGGCACCAGCGTCCGCGATAGCAGGTAGGACGCGAGCATAGCGAAGCACACCGCTTCCGCCAGCGGAACAAACAAATACCGCGCCACTCCGGAAAGAAAAAACATCGGTACGAACACGATGCAGATCGAAAGTGTTGAGACGAACGCCGGCACCGCTATCTGCGAAGCTCCATCCAGAATGGCCTGCACGATTTCTTTGCCCTGGTCGATGTTGCGGTTAATGTTCTCGATCTCGACCGTGGCGTCGTCCACCAGGATTCCCACCGCCAGCGCCAGGCCGCCGAGAGTCATAATGTTAATGGTTTCGCCCAACGCGCTTAGAACGATAAGCGACGTAAGAATCGAAAGCGGAATCGAGACCGCGATGATCAGCGTGCTGCGCCAGCTTCCCAGGAATACGAGAATCATGAAGCCCGTGAGGCACGCGGCGAGGATTGCTTCGCGAACCACTCCCTGGATCGACGCCAGAACAAAAATGGACTGGTCCGAAAGTGGCTTAATCTCCAGCTGTGGCGGAAGCCCAGCCTCAATTTGCGGAAGCAAAGCTTTAATGCCTGAAATAATGTCGAGCGTGGATGCGTTTCCGTTCTTTTGAATCGACATGAGCGACGCGCGCTTTCCATCCACATTGACGATGTTCGTTTGCGGCGGAAAACCGTCCCGTACGTGCGCCACGTCGCGAATGTAGATGGTGCTGCTTCCAACTGTCTTGATCGGCAGGTTGTTGAGTTCGTTTACTGTGGTAGGAGCCCCATTCATGTCCACCTGGTACTCAAACATCCCGATCTTCGTCGTGCCCGCCGGCAGAATCAGATTCTGCAGGGTAATGGCGTTCACCACGTCCAGCGGCGAAAGCCCTTTTGCCTGCAACGCCGTCGTATTCAGATCCACTTGAACCTGCCGCTGCTTGCCGCCATAGGGGTAAGGAATTGCCACACCCGAAATCGTCACAAGCCCGGTACGAAGAAAGTTCAATCCGATGTCACCCAGTTGCTGTTCCGACAGTCCCTTGCCCGAGAGACCAAGCTGAAGGATGGGAACCGTCGAAGCGTTGTAGGTGATGATGAAAGGCGGCGTGGTTCCGGGAGGCAAGGTCCGCACGATCGGCTGCGATATCGCTGTGACCTGCGCAATTGCATTGGCCACTTGCACGCCCTGATGGAAAAAAATCTTCACCACCGCAATGCCGCTCAAGGATTGCGACTCGATGTGCTCGATATTGTTTACCGTGGTTGTAAGCGATCTCTCGTAGTTAAAAATAATTCGGTTGGACATCTCCTCGGGCGATAGTCCGGTGTAGTTCCAGATCACGCTGACCACCGGAATATCAATATTTGGAAAAATGTCCGTGGGCGTGCGCAGAATGGCGACGGGACCAAGTATCAGCAACAAAATCGACATCACTACGAATGTATAAGGCCTGCGTAATGCCAGCCGAACTATCCACATTCAAGAAACCCCTGGGACGGCCTGGAAAGTGCAGAAACCCAGGCAGTTTAACGCCAAACAAACGCGGCATTATTATTGCACGCACGCGACGCCAAAAAAACCACGCTCAGCTCGACAAAATTTGCGGCTCGAAAGCAAAATTAAAGCCGCACACCCATTTGCCGATGCAATGCATAGCAGTCGCACCACGCAATAAATGATTATAAAACCGCAACTTTTCCGGAATCCGGGGGTTCATTGAATACGTCTAAAGAGGTGGCCCCAACCCGGTCATTTATTGTCAAGAATTAGACGCGCTGCAAGGAGGAAAGGGTCCAATGCCGGTTATTGTGATTGTCCTCATGTTCTTGGTTCTGTTTTTGCTGGCAGTCATCGCTATGATCGTAGGTCCGTTCCTGGGTGTCGGCTACGCGCTCTGGAACCTAAACCAGAATCAGGCCCAGCAGTGCGTTTCAGAGTTCCAGCCAGTGGATCTGAAGAGCCGCATCGCTCCTCGGAATTCTTAGCCGCGCCGCTGAAATAATTCCAGACGCTATTTAGTCGAGCTTCGACCGGTGCCCGAAACTAAAGCGAAGTACCATTTCGGGAAATTAGCTTCCTGCCATTCCCAAATCGGATTTCTTCAATTTCGAACTCCATCGGAATCCCGCTCCCAGGTAAGCCGTGTCATGCCTCAGGCTTGAGAGCACAAATCTACCCAGTTAATACGCAATTTCAGAACTGGATTATATGGTTAAACAAATGCATAATCCCCTATAGACACAGATTCCCGGCAAATCCATTCTGTTGTCAAATCAGGGGAGATGCAGCAGTTTCGGACATTCGGGGCCAAGTTTGCGCGAAAGGTCGACTTCCGCCGCCTGGGCGCACTGGCAGTCTTGACCTTGGGTAGTTTCTCGGTTTGGAGTGCGCTTGCTCCGACCGACTCCAATCAAATCGCGCCTGCCTATTCTTCTTCATTCCTATCGGCTGCTGATAACCAGGATCCTCAGCAAATCTCGCTCGACGGGAATATCTCCGCTCGCCCGATATATCCCTACTCCGTGATTCCAGGTGGCGTAGAAAGCGCCGCCGAATTGAGGAACTCGGTTACCCGCGACCCTGTTGTCGCCGAGCATTACGGTGATTTCGACGTCGCAAGAGCGCGAGTCGTTCGCTTGGATCAAGACCGCTTTCTCTACGTGTCCTACCGCCTTGGCAATCGAGTGTTCTGGTCCAAGAAGCGGTTCACGATTCACAAGGGTGAAGCCATAATCACCGACGGCGATCACATGGCCAGAACTCGCTGCGGAAACCGCGTCGCCGACGTTGCCGCTGGCCCCATGATGGCTGTCGAACCCGACTTCGAAACAGCCCCGCCCGCAACGGCCGAGGCTCTAAGCGGAGCGCCTGCCTTCCTCGGTGCGCCACCTTTTGCCCCGGGTGACGTTGCTCTGACGCCACCGCCGACTTCCGGAATTTCGAGCGGCGGATCCTCCGGCGGCGGCTCTGGTTTCCCGGGTGCTCCTATTGGCGGAGGCGGCGGCCCTCCGTCGCACGGAGTTACCCCGCCGGTAACACCGCCGATTCCCCCGCCCGTTCCCGAGCCCGAGCCGGAATCGTTGTTAATGCTCGTTTCTGGACTCACAGGTATTTGGTTCAGTCGAAAGAAGTGGAAGTTGTAAGCGCTGAAGTGATCTCCGCACCACGTAAACTCATCGCTGTCTCACCGCAACCTGCGCAACCTATTCCATCGGCAATCCAACATAGTTCTCGGCCAGCGTTTGTGAAGCGGCGCGCGAGCTGGTGACGTAATCAAGCTCGGCCAGCTGGCGCCTGTGGTCAAACGCATTCTCGCTTTCCCAATGATGCAGCATGGAAGTCATCCACCACGAAAACCGCTGCACTTTCCAAACGCGCCGCAAACAAGTTTTCGAGTAGGCCTCCAGCAGATCCTGTTTCCCCGAAGCATAATATTCGCCGAACGCTCGAGCCAGCACGCGAACATCTGCCACCGCCAGATTCAGCCCTTTCGCTCCCGTCGGCGGAACGATATGCGCCGCATCTCCCGCAATAAATAGTTTGCCGAACTGCATCGGCTCAATCACCGCGCTGCGCATTCCTGTGACGCCTTTCTGAATAATGAGCCCTTCGATCAGCCTCCAGCCCTCTGTGGTTGCCAGCCTGGTATGCAGTTCCTCCCAAATCCGTTCGTCCGACCACTCCACCAAGTTTTCGTCCGGCTTGCACTGAAGGTAGAGCCTGCTAATCTGCGGCGACCGCATGCTGAGCAGTGCGAACCCGCGCTCGTGATACGCGTAGATCAGTTCCTCGGACGAAGGCGGCGCTTCCGCCAATATTCCCAGCCAGGCAAACGGGTAAATCCGCTCGTACAGCGTGAGCACGCCGTCCGGAATGGACGGCCGGCAAATACCGTGAGATCCATCGCACCCCGCGATGAAATCGCAAGTGATCTCCTGCGCTTCGCCGTCCTTACGAAACCGGATGGTCGGCTTCGCCGAAGATTTCGTCTCGCCGAAATCGCGAATGCTCACATCTTCCACGTCGAAAAAAATCTGTCCGCCGGACGCCAGCCGCGCCTTCACCAGATCTTTGATCACCTCGTGCTGCGCGTAAATCATGATCCCGCGTCCGCCCGTCAGTTCTCTGAAGTCGATATGGTGCGTGCGCCCGGAAAATCGCAGGTTCACTCCGTAATGAATCAGCCCTTCCCGCCGCATCCGCTCGCCCACGCCGATTTCTTCGAGCAGGTCAACCGTGCCCTGCTCCAGCACCCCCGCCCGCACGCGTTCTTCGCAATATTCCCGGCTCCGGCTCTCGATCACCACAGACTCGATGCCCTGCCGTTGCAGCAGATGCGATAGCACCAGCCCCGCCGGCCCCGCCCCGACAATTCCTATCTGTGTTCGCATAGGAGTACTAAGTGTTCTCTCTGAATTTTTGGACGCCCCGAGCCGCGAATGTTACCATGCGGCCTCGTCTAGGTTGTACTCGGAGAGCTGCGAAGAATGCTGGTAAGCCGAAAAAAACTGCTGGTCGAATGGGGCCACTGCGATCCCGCAGGCATCGTCTTCTTCCCGCAATATCTCGCCTGGTTCGACGACTGCACCACCGCGCTATTCCTCGACGCCGGAATGCCCATTCAAACTTTATTCAAGCAGCACGGCGTAATCGGCTTCCCCATCGTGGACCTGCGCGCCCGCTTCATCCTGCCCTCAAAATTCGGCGACGAATTAATCGTAGAGTCCACCGTAACCAAATTCGGCAAAAGCAGCTTCGTAGTTCAGCATCACATTCTTAAGGCAGCCGCCCTGGCAGTAGAAGGCTTCGCCACCCGCGTCTGGACCGCCCCCGATCCGCACGATGCATCGAAAATGAAATCCCGCCCCCTCCCCCGAGAAGTCATCGAGCGCCTCTCCGCTACCAAAACTGCCGCAGAAACCAAGCGCAGCGAGTAAGAACGCTACGTCATCTGCATAGGCTTCGGCTTGGCTGGGTCGGAGTAATCGTAAAACCCACGTCCCGCCTTCCGGCCGTTCCATCCTGATAGCACCATGCGCTTCAGCAGCGGCGGCGAAGCAAAGCGTTTCTCCTTGAATTCATCGAACATGATGTTGGCGATGTAATAGGTCGTGTCGTTGCCCACAAAATCCAGCAGCGCCAGCGGCCCCATCGGATGCCCGCACCCGAGCTTCATCGAGTTGTCGATGTCCTCCACCGACCCCACGCCTTCCTCCAGCGCCCGCACCGCGTCCAACAAGTAAGGCACCAGCAAACGGTTCACGATAAATCCCGTGCGGTCCGTCGTGCGCACCGGCGTTTTGCCCAGCCGCAGCGCGAACGCGACCACTTCTTCGTTCACCTTCGGATCCGTCGCGATCGTGCGAATCACCTCCACCAGTTTCATCACCGGCACCGGATTGAAAAAGTGCAATCCCAGAAAACGATCGGGCCGCTGCGTAAACGTCGCCATCTCCGTAATCGATAGCGAGGAAGTATTGCTCGCGAAAATCGTCGTCCTCGGGCAAATTTTATCCAGCGCGCCCCACAATTCGCGCTTCGCCGGAAGCTGCTCGATGATCGCTTCAATCACAATATCGCAGTCCTTCAAATCTTCCAGATTCGTCGTGCCCTTCAGTCGTCCTCGCACTTTGTCGCGTTCCGCCGTTTGCAATGTCCCTTTGTCCATCAGCCGCTGAAGATTCTTATCGATGGACTGCAAACCCTTTTCCACCAGCTGCGGCGAAACCTCTCGCACCGTTACCTGACATCCCGCATTCGCCGCCACCTGCGCGATTCCCGATCCCATCAGCCCGCATCCCACGACCCCCACCCTCTCAATCGCCATCGGTAACCTCCAAGGATAATTGCACTCAGAAATGTATTTTGTTTGCCGCTTCCGGCGTGCACGTCTCTACAGGATTAAAGCTCGGTTGCCGCCAGCCGCTATGTCGCCAACCGCGAAGGTTAGCGCCCCGCGTCCATCTCCGCAAAAACTTCCTGCGCGATATGAAACGCAGCATTCGCCGCCGGCACTCCACAATAGATTGCAGCCTGAAGCAAGACTTCCTGAATCTCCTCGCGCGTCACGTTATTATTCGCCGCCGCGCGAACGTGCATCCGGAATTCATCGCCGCGATTTAGCGCCACCATCATCGCCAGCGTCAGCAAACTGCGAGTATTCCGCGGCAGCCCGGGACGCGTCCAAATTTCTCCCCACGCATACCGCGTGATCAAATCCTGAAAAGGCTCGCTAAAGGGAGTCTTCGTCGCCTGCGCTTTTTCCACGTACGCGTCGCCCAAGACCGCCCGCCGCACTTTCATCCCAGCGGAATATCGCTCGCGCTCATCCATTATTTCGCCTCCGGCCCGGATAAGAACTTCAGCAGCGCTTCGGTGAATTGCGGCGCAGCTTCAATATTCGACAAATGCGCGGCTTGCAGCTCGATATAGCTCGCGCCGGAAATCCCATCCGCCACAAATTTTGCATCCGCCAACGGAATCACCGGATCGAGCGCCCCCGCAATCACCATTGTCCGCGCCTTGACGCGCGCGAGGTCACCTCTCTGGTCCGTATCTCTAATCGCCGCGCAGCACCCCGCATAGCCTTCCGGCGGCGCTTGCAGCAGCATCTGCCGCATGGCTTCCACCACCTCCGGCGATTTCTTCACAAAATTCTCGCTGAACCAGCGCAAGACCACCGTCGTCGCGATTGCAGCCATCCCGCGCTCTTTCACTTCCTTAATGCGACCGTTCCACCCGTCCGCCGTCCAAATTTTCGCCGCTGTATTGCACAGCACGAGCCCCTTCACGCGACTCGCCGCGTTCACGCCCAGCCAAATTCCGGTCGCGCCGCCCATGGAAAGCCCGCAAAAATACGCGCTGTCGATTTTCAACGCGTCGAGTAACGCAACAACGTCCCGGCCCAGCTGTTCAATCTTGTAGGGCCCAGGAGTCACGGGAGAAAGCCCGTGCCCGCGCGTATCATAGCGAAGCACGCGAAACTTCTCGCACAGCACGTTCGCCTGCGGGTCCCACATGGACAGATTCGTGCCCAAAGAATTGGAAAGCACGATCACTGGCGCGTTTTCCGGCCCGTCAAATCGATAATTCAATCGCGCATCGCCGATCTCAGCGAATGACATCTTCAGCAGTCTCCGCGTCGCAGCTCATCGCCCTCGCTCCCGCTCAGACAAAACTTTTTTCACCATCGCCTCCGCCGACCCAGTGTAATTCTTCGGCTCCAGCAGGCGTTTAATATCTTCCGCGGAAAAATGCTTCCTGATTTCCGCATCCTCCATCAGAACATCCGGGAACGGCCGGGAAGTTTCCATCGCTCGCCGCGAAGCCTTCTCCACAATCTTGTGCCCCGGCATCCGCCCGATTTTCTCGCCCAACGCGACCGCAACCGCTTCAGCCAGAATTAACCCGTGAGTGATTTCCAGATTTGCGTTCATCTTCGACGAATTAATTTCCAGTCCGCTCAAAACCTGTGTCATGTGCGCCAGCGCTCCCGCAGTCAGCGTGCAAATTTCGGGCAGCGTTTCCCACTCAGCGTGCCAGCCGCCCAATCCGCGCTCGTGCTCCTGCACCATCGACGTCAGCATCACCGAAACCAATGCCGGCACTCGGATCGCCGCCGCCAAAACCACCGCCGAACCCACCGGATTTCGTTTCTGCGGCATGGTTGACGAACCGCCGCGTCCCGGCGCCGCAGGTTCCGCCGCTTCGCCAACTTCCGTCTGCGCCATCAAAGAAATATCGCGTGCAATTTTCCCAAGCGAGCCGACCAGCAGTCCCATCGTCGTGGCCACTTCCGCAAAACGGTCGCGATGCGCATGCCAAGGCAAATTCGGAAGCGCTAATTTTAATTCTTCAGCCAGAGCCGCCGCTACAGCTGGCCCGCGATCGCCGAGCGCTGCCAGCGTGCCTACCGCTCCTCCAAACTGCAGCACCAGCACCCGCTTGCGAATTTCTCGCGTTCGCTCGCGATGTCGCTCGACTGCCGCAAGCCACCCAGCCGCCTTCAATCCCAGCGTAACCGGAGGCCCCTGCTGCAGCCACGTACGTCCCGCGAGCAGCGTCTTTTTATGCGTCTCGCAAATTCGTGCAATCGCGTCGCACAATTTCTCGAGCGCCTGATCCATCAGCTCCAGAGCATCGCGCAACTGCAAAACCGTCCCCGTATCAATCGCGTCCTGGCTCGTCGCTCCCCAAT
This sequence comes from Candidatus Acidiferrales bacterium, assembly GCA_050012235.1. GTDB lineage: Bacteria > Acidobacteriota > Terriglobia > Acidiferrales > UBA7541 > Palsa-295. The sequence goes on from JBEKHP010000020.1 coordinate 69,408, forward strand.
GAACAAATCCCCCAGCCTTCTCATCGGCCTTGGTGACAAGTGCCGTGAGCTGCTTCACCATGGGAATCGCCAGGTTGCCGGCCAGAGCCGCCTCCTGCGCCAGCGTTTCCATAGAGAAAAGTTTCGCGTCGCACTTCGACGCAATCGCCCCAGCGCTTGCCTTCGGAATCACACCCGCGCGCGCCAGCGCCCGCCCCAGCGCGGCCTCAAAATCCAGCATGGCTTGAATCCGCCGCTGATCCGAAAAAATCGCGCGCATCTCTTCCGTGGTGAAGAGGTGCCCCAGCAGGTAGGTTGGTAGTTGCGTGCTCATTTTACGGTCAGAGCATACTCCTGCTTCCGCATTCCGCGCGCGAAACTTTCCCTTTCCAGGCCGCGCTCGGCCTAGCGGAAAGTTTCCTTAAGCTCTTTACTGGCGTACAATGCCCCTGAAATTGCGACCTGAGTAACGGAGGACAGTATGCTTGCCGACCGCGTGGAAGTCTCTTGGGATGCCGCCAAATCTCAGTGGATGATTCGCATCACCGAGGGCGAAGAAGTCCTCCGCCGTCATTGCGACTTGCCAAAGAACGCAGACGACCAGGCTCTCCGTGCCGCTGCACTTGAAACCGTCCGGGACGAAGGCTACGACTTCGACGCCTCAAAATTTTCCATCCAACGTTAATCCCGGAATCTCCGTTGAAATCACGCTTTAGGATCGCGAGCGAAATCACTCTTTAAATCTTCGTCCGCGCTCGCTTCGCCGCCGCCGATTGAATCAGCGTATCGCAAGCTTCATTGCACGTACTGCGAAGTTGCCGCGACACTTTTTGGTGCACGCCTTCGGCCAGCAGCATCGTAGCCGTCCCGTGGATCAACGCCCCCAACGCCAATGCCAGCCGCGCGTGTTCTTCCGGAGCGCCTCCCAGTTGCACCGCCAGACGTTTCTTTATCAATTCAAACGTCGGCCTTCGTTCCCGGCCCGATAAGCGCACGGCCCAGTCTGCTGTAACCAGGCGGTACTGGTGCGGATGGCTCGAGGCAAAATCCAGGAAGCGCCCGCAGGTAGCCGCCGGCGAGCAAGCCGGCTGCAGTACGGAGACGAGCTTCTCCAAAGCTCGGTTGCGCAGCAGCATCATGAGATCGCTTTTGTCACGAAACCTCTGATACATCGTGGGCGTTGTTGTTCCGGCCGCTCTCGCCACCGCCCGCATGGTCAGAGCTTTTTCTCCCCTTTTGCTCCATAACTCGTAAGCGGCGTCCAGCACACGGCTTTCCAGTTCGGCATCGGGTTTTCTCGGCATGGGGCTCCTTAGGAGTGGGCCTTTGCGCCGCATTGTAACCTTTACATTGTTAAAACAACAATGTACAAATTATAAGTTTGCTCGGCCCTTATTTGCACTTCTAGAGACATACTGTCCGAAATTAAAGGAGCGAAAGAACCACTCATGCACCATTTTCACTACACCGTAAAGACTCACGCGACCCCGTCCCTCGCCTGGGACGTTTTTTCCAACTGGAAGCTTTGGCACAAATTCGCCAGCGTCTATGGAGAAATGAATTGGTCCGAGGGGAAACCCTGGCAAGTCGGAAGCCGTATGCAGATCGGAATCGTCCGGCCCTTCAAGACCGTCATCGACCACCTGCTCATCTGTTGTGAACCCGCCCGCGAAATCGGCTGGATCGCCCGTTGTCTTGGAATGACCATGAGCCAATGGGTCGAATTCGAACCGCTCTCCTCCGGAGGCACCCAAGTCCATACCTGGGGTGAGCTCAGTTCTTCCGACCTAAAAGCCGGCGGCTGCACCGCTGCGGAGCTTCACGCTGTTTTTACGGAGACGTGGTACGAGAATTATCGCCTGACCTGCGACGAACTGGCAGGCCCCGTGGTCGGCTCTCTCTAAGAGCGCCCTTCTGCCAAATGCAAGTTGTGGGAGATGGGAACGAATCTGCGTTTGCAACCTGAATCGCGCCGGCACTCTGGCTCTTCGCCCCGATTAGCTTATGTTAAGCTTTTCTCGCGGGCCTGTAGCTCAGATGGATAGAGCAACGGTTTCCTAAACCGTGTGTCGGGAGTTCGACTCTCCCCAGGCCCACCACTTTCTAAAGTAAAATTTTCAGGGGTGAACGAGAATACCTGCCTCGGGAATCCCAGTCTTGAGCAGCTTGGCTAATTGTTCAGGAATCAGCGGCCGGCTGAAAAAGTATCCTTGCGCCTCGTCACATTGGTGAGCCTGAAGGAACGCCAGCTCCTCGTGCGTCTCCACGCCCTCCGCAACGACTCGCAGCTTAAGGCTGCGGCCCATGCTGATTACGGCAGTCACGATGGTCGTCTCGTCGGGAGCTGTGGTGATCTGACGGACAAACGACTGGTCGATCTTCAGCGCGTCGATCGGAAACCTCCTCAGATAACTCAAACTGGAGTAACCCGTGCCAAAGTCATCGACCGCTACCTGCACCCCTCTCGCTCTCAGCGCCTTCAGGATGGACTCCGTCGACCCCGCGCGCTTCATCAGAACGCTTTCGGTCAGTTCCAGCTCAAGCGACTTCGGATCCAGACCCGTATCTTTCAGGATTCGAAATACCCCTTCCAGAAAGTGCTCGTCCCGAAACTCAATTGCGGAGATGTTCACCGCGATGGTGCCCAGAGCCAGGCCTGCAACTGCCCACGCTTGTGCTTGCTTGCACGCCTCGCGCAACACCCAGTTGCCAATTGGCAGGATCAAGCCGCAGTCTTCGGCAACCGGTATGAATTGGGCCGGAGAAACCGGCCCTCGAGTCGGATGGCTCCAACGTAACAATGCTTCCGCTCCGGAAATCTCGCCCGTCTTTAGATTGACTATCGGCTGGTAATGCAGCGCAAATTCCTGCCGCTCCAACGCGCGCCGCAGACTCTCCTCGATAGATTGCCGCTCCACGGCCCGAACATTCATGGCCGGCTTGAAAAACTGATAACTCTGATGCCCATTTTCTTTCGCCTGGTACATGGCCGTGTCTGCGTTCTTGATAAGCGTCTCGGCATCCAGGCCGTCGTCGGGATAAATGCTCAGGCCAATACTGGCGGTCACGTGAAGATCATGCTGCCCGATGGAATGGGGCTCCGCGATCGCTTGCAACATCCTTCTCGCTGTACTGGCAGCATCGTCCGATTGTTCCACTTCTGAAAGCAGCACGACGAATTCATCTCCGCCCTGCCGGCTTACCGTGTCCGAGCTGCGTCCGCAATCCACCAGGCGTTTTGCGATGGATTGCAGCAGTTTGTCTCCGATGGGATGTCCCAGGGAATCGTTGATGTGTTTGAAGCCGTCCAAATCCAAAAATAACACGGC
>JBEKHP010000021.1:0-70835 GCA_050012235.1 Candidatus Acidiferrales bacterium
GCGCGATTCGCAGATTTGCTGATTAAGTACGGCATCGGAACAGGAATGGAGGCAGAAAAAAGAATCGGGAAGTTTCTCGGTATTCGGGCCATACAAGACGGCCACAAAACCTCGATTCGGCACTTCTTTTACTATAATCCAGAAACCGAAACGGCCTACATCTGTGAACAGCTGGGACAGTTATTACGGGTTACAAAGGATGGAATCGAAAGGGTGCCCAACGGTACGGACGGACAGTTGTTTGAGTTCAACGAAAAATATCAAGAGTACAAGGTCGACCTAGGCAATTTGTCTTTCTTTACCGGCGGGATATCTCGTGCTCTCGTACCGTCTGACATGCTCGCTAAGGTTTTCCACGGCATTCAGTTCGAGCCGAGTCGGCTCACGGTGGAGCAAAAGATGATTTTGATCTCAACGTGGATCGTCGTCATGATGTTGTCCGGTCTAATTGTCGAGAAGCCTATTTTGCAAATTGTAGGACCATCTGGCAGCGGCAAGACTACCATGCTGGAGATCATCGGACGTACTTTGTTTGGACCAGAATTCAGAGTCGAACGCCTAGCCGAAGATGCAAAAGAGTTCGAGAACGCTGTCATCAACAACGACTTTCTCGCAATCGACAACACTACCGGAGTTCCGAAGGGAATTCGTTCCTTGATCTGCCAGACTGTGACGGGTTTCCGAGTCACAAGGCGAGAACTGTACACAACCATGGGACAAGTTCAACGCACTTCGACGGCGACTCTTTCTGTGGCGGGCATCACGAAAATGCTGAATGAAACCGAAACCTCAAATCGCAGCATCGATGTGCATATCACAGAGCGACCCTCGGAGAATAATATTAGTGAACAAGATTTGCACAACGAGATCGATTGGGAGCGAGCTGAGCTAATGGGTGAGCTGCTCGTTCGCGTTCAAATGGTTCTGAAGGCCCTTGACGCAGAGCGTGACTATACCCCGAGGACCAGTTTGCGCCTGGCCGGATTCGCGAGTGTTCTCTTGCGTGTGGCGCGACATGAAGGATGGGAGACAGAGGCCAAAACTTTGATTGACGCTTGGCATGAAGAGCAAATCGAAGCGGCCCTTGAAGGGGAAGATGTGGCGCAGGCGCTGTCGATCTGGATGTCACAGCCAGGATGGAAACCGACAACGATGACGGCTGAACAGCTAAATCACGAGCTGGTCAACATTGCCCATTCGTACTCCATGGGTGAGACAAGTTGGAGTGGTAAGGCTCAATATTTAGGGATGCGGTTGCAACGATCCCTCTCATCCTATCGGCGACGATTTGGGCTGGAAATTGTGCGCGATAGCCACACCAAGAGCAACCGGTATCGTTTTGCTCCCACTGAAGAACAGTTGTCGCTACTTCGCGACACGGAGTCGGCGCCTACCGCCATCGAATCCGAGCCTGAGCCAGAGAAACAAGAGGAGATGTTCTGAAGATGCAGGCCGCCGCACTGGATTGCGAACCGGTACACGCACTGGTTCTAAGCCCGGCACGATCACGGGCGGCGTTCTCTGCGTGAGAGCGGCCTGAGAACAGGAGCAAAACAGGGGGGAACGGTTCACCTCAGAACAGGTGAACCGAAGTCGTAAATACCATTCTTGGACGTAATTCTCGCCAATCCTGTCAATTGTGCCAATGAAATCGCCATCTAGTTTTCGCTTGACATGGCATTCCCTCTATGGCATATTCCATCTGTGGCATGGGAGATTGAATTCACCGACGAGTTTGAAGCCTGGTGGAACGGTCTAGATGAAGCTGAGCAGGATTCGGTGGACGTCAAAGTAGAGCTCCTTGGGTCAGTCGGCCCGGCTCTTGGACGCCCACATGCTGACCAGATTAAGAGCTCGCGTCACCCTAACATGAAAGAATTGATTATCCAGCATAGCGGAAGGCCTTACAGGGTGCTGTACGCGTTCGATCCTCGTCGATGCGCCATGCTGCTCATCGGTGGAGATAAAACCGGCAATAACCGCTGGTACGAAGAATTCGTTCCGGTGGCAGACAGCCTTTTCGACAAGCATTTGGAGACGGTCAAAAGGGAGGGCAAATCAAATGGCTAAGAATTTTTCTGAACTGAGGGCGAAGATGGCGCCCGAACGCCGCACGCGCAATAGCATAGGGGCCCAACAAATCCTCCAGGAAATTGCTCTTGCCGAACTCCGACAAACAAAACAGGTCACGCAGGCAGAACTCGCGGACCGGCTCGACGTCAATCAGGCGGCCGTTTCAAAACTCGAGCGCCGAGCCGACATGCACCTAAGCACGTTAGCCAACGTGATCGAGGCTTTGGGCGGTAAGCTCGAATTGCGAGCGGAATTCCCAGACGGGGACGAATACGTTGTTGCGCTCGCGACAAAGCCAAAGCACGCGATAGCGTAGTATCACCTGATTTCGACGCACCGGAAATCCAGCATCTCATAGGGACTTGCGGGTACTGCGGGGAGATATTTCCACATATTCGCGCAGGAAAAGGACTAGGAAGTAGAGGAATGTATGAAGTGAAGTTAAAAAGAAGCCGCCGAAAGGTCCCCGCAGCTCCCCGCAGTGTTGCGCTGTAACAAGTCGTTGATGCAGGACTCTCACCGGCACGGTTCAGCATAAGTCCTTTAATGGCAATTGGTCGAGCATTCAGTAGCCTGGCACAACCGCCTTTTTTTGTATTTTTCTCGACCACATCCATGACGGGAAAAAACTGCTACCATGACCCACAGCGATCTATTTAGCTTTTTTTCATTGATTTATCCGCATCCAACGCATTATTTCTATGCCGCTTACGAAGTAGTTACAACGTTAGTTAAATCTACTTACACTTGCTGTGGGTCCCGTGTATGGCTCGGCGCAGGAATTGAGAAGGCTGCGATTGGTCAGACTTAGAGGCTGTCCACAAATTTCAGCCGAGCCCAGCGCCTGGGCAGACGGGCAAACTAAGCGCGATCCGCGGGGCGGCAAGAACTGAAAAGAAAGATGTTCAGCCATGCGGTGGTTCCGGCGATCCTTACGGCCAAGATTGGTGGCGGCAGGGAGGAACGAAACGGGCGCTCGGTGAGTTCGATGGGGTGCTACAGACGATCCTAGCTTGTCAAAATGTGACATTACGAGAAGAAGTCCCCCCAGATTCAGAGTGGGCTGGAGAGGGATTCAAAGGACTTGCGCCGGCCGGACGTTACAGTATGGTTAGACTGTCACTTCAACCGAAGGCGGCCATCAGGGATTCGTGGCAGGCTTCCGATGCTTGCTCGTCACTGACGTGGGTGTAGATCATCGTGTTCGAGATGTTCTTGTGACCCGCCCGCTGCTGTATAGCATAAATATCCGCGTGCTGTGCCGCCATAGTCGAGCAAAGCGAATGCCGCAAAACGTGGGGATGCGCTAGATCGGGAGGAACGCCTGCAACCATCGCATACGCTTTGAACAGCCGCAGGAACTGCATCCTCGTCATTGCGCCACCTTTCGCGCTCGGGAACAGGGTCTTTGAGCCATCCTCGCGGCGTTCCTTGAACCAAGACTTCAACGCCAGGACTTCATCAAGCAGTGGCTCGCCCTTGTGGCGATCAAGCGATTGAACGCCCGACTTCGAGCCTTTGCAGCGATTAACAACGATGGTCTGGGCTTCCATATCGATATCGTCCAGTTTGAGGCTGCGAGCTTCCTGTGAGCGCAGTGCATGACGGAATGTGAGCAGAAACATGCACCAATCGCGTGTCGATGATTCGCGTGCAGCGGTCAGTATCGCCCTAACCTGTTCAGTTGTAAGAGCGTTCATCTTTTTACCTTTCGTTTTCGTGGTCGTCCGCCGAGTTTGCCGTTCATGCGAGCCGACCGCGCCTTTTCGAAAGAAGTCACAGAGCCGCCCTTCGTGCCTATCTGTCTGAGATATTCGCGGATTGCTTTGTTCACGATGCCAGTATCCCAAATCGCTTGGGTTATTTCAATGGTACGTCGGTACTGAATTTCGCCTCCACCCCGTCAGCCCCAAGCCTCGTTTACGATTCCCGATTGTTCTAAACCATTTCGGGGTGCAGGCGGCGATCAGACTTACGTGGCTTTGAGCGGGCCAAAAATTACAGGGGGTCCCTTTGGAATCGTAATTGTGAATCAAAACCCCCCAACATCCTTCCGTCGGCGGGCTTGCTTGGCTACACGCACGACTTTTGTTTTTGGCGAAATGTAAGTTCTCCCGCGCGCGTCAGGATCAAAAAACCCAGCGTACCTTCGCTGAGTTCCTATTGATTGCAGAGGCCTGCAACGCTCCAAAACCGCCACGGCTTAATTCACTGAACATCCCTTATCGATTGAGCTGATCCGCGGAGTCGCCGCATAAGAACATTTTGAATAAAACGATTCGGCCTCGGTCGTGACTGTATCCTCCACGCACTGAGCGCGGCGGTACAGCATGGAGCAGGAAGGACGAAAAGTGTAGTCCTTCTCTGAGCTTAGATCAACTCACGTGCAACCTGATCACTCGTGATAATTCCTGCTACGACGCGCGAATCCACCGAGAATGGGTCCGATTTGCGGGGAAATTTGGGAGGAATTTGCGTCTCGTCCCGTGAGTCCAAAGGGTGGGGCCAGGAACCAAGGGGAGTCATATGCGACTTTTCCGGGATAGCGAAGAGAGCGCGAGTCATTTCGGCTACCTCCGAAATGAGGGCGACAATCACAAAGAATTCCGCTTGCCCAAAAGTATGAATGCGGCGCCTCAAAAAGAAGTGTTTGAGAGCACTAGCCGATTGAGTACCGGTGTTAACACGGACTTCCTTTCAACCGTCTGACAAATTGTTGTGTCGTTTACGTTATTTCCTTGACATCGTCGGGGCAGTCGTCCTATACGGGTTCCCGTTGTCGATTACTCCAGAGGCCATTATCGTTCTAAATTACTTATTTTCGAAGGTGGAGGCGTCGAGATGAAGATCGTTCTTGTGTTGTTCGCGCTTGTAGTTCTTCAATTTGCTTTCTGCGATAACGCAACGGCGCAAGCAGGTCCTGGCTGCATTGGTTTGGTTGGCAACGGCTGCCAAATAAACGCTTATAGCATTGGGCCCTGCCCAGGATGGTTCAACTGTTACGTGGAGGGTCCTTGGTTGATCCTTTGCCAGGTAATGACGCCTCTGTGCGCTCCTGTCGCTGCGGCGGCGGAGACGCGCTGTGGTGGCCAGTGTGCTACAGACAGCACGCCGGTCGCTAGCAATCCGATCTCACTCGCAACAGGCAACACGTATATCCAGGAGCAAGACGTGTCGCTACCCGGAATATCGGGCGGCCTGAAGTTAGTCAGGACTTGGAACAGCATGTGGCCTCCGAGCCAAAGTGCCACGCAGGTCGGCCTCTTTGGACCCAATTGGCGGTCAAACTACGAAGAGCGCGTGTTTGTGGGAAGCGATAACTACATCAAGTATGCGCGCGGCGATGGGAGCTTTTGGTCGTTTGGAGTCGGGGGGCCAGGATGGACTACAGCCGCTCCGGCGAATGCGGGAGCTACATTAATCGAAGGGCCTTCCTATTGGACTCTAACTCTCAAGAATGGAGAACAAAGGCTTTTTGACAATGTGAGTGGGCACCTTCTGACAATCATCGACCGAAACGGGAATCAGACGCAATTGACGTACGACGCCGTTGGTCGCCTCACAACTGTCACCGATCCCGTTTCACGGCACTTATATTTCAACTACCCAAACGGTTCCAGTTTGCTAGTAAGCAGCGTCACGTCCGACTTCGGCGTCACTGTGTCTTACTCCTACGACGGCCAGGGGCGCGCACTTCAGGTTACCGAGCCAGATCTATCGACATTCAACTTCCAATACAACAGCAACTCGTTGATCTCAGCCGTTGTGGATTCCAACGCCAAGATAATTGAGTCTCATACCTACGATAGTCTCGGCCGGGGCTTGACTTCGTCGCGCGCGAACGGCGTTGAGGCCGTCACGATCTCCTACGCTACGCAATGACGTCTTTGCTGTCCGGCGCCGCAATCTGAATATATACGACCAAACCTGTTGGGTCCAAAGTTCGGAGGTAGCTGAGATGCGCGGGAACAAGTGGGTGCGAGTAGTTTTTCTAGCCTTCTCACTATGCCTCTTAAGCTGCGGCGAAGTCTGGGCACAAGCGCCGACGATCAGCGGCATTTCGCCAAGCTCAGGGCCAGTCGGCACGCTCGTACAGATCACCGGAACGAACTTCGGAGCGACGCAGGGAAGCAGTAGCGTATCGCTAAATGGAACCAGCGCTGCGGTCATCACCTGGAGTGCCACGACGATCGGGGTTCTAGTGCCGTCCGGTGCGTCGTCAGGATCATTTTCCGTCACCGTAAGTAGCCAGCATGCGAACAGCTCTTCGTTCACGATTACATCAATTCCTCAGGGCTGGTCCGACGGAGACATTGGTTCTGTGGGTCTCGCGGGGAGCTCCTCATACGCAAACGGCGTGTTTACGGTGAAGGGTGCGGGGACAGGAATTTACAGTGGCGTGACAAGCGACAGCTTCCATTACGTGTCTCAGCCGCTTACGGGCGACGGGACAATTGTCGCCCGGGTTGTGAGCTTAACCGGCGGATCAAGTTACGAATCAGCGGGTGTAATGATCCGGGAAACTCTTAGCTCGGGAGCTACAAACGGTTACGTATCCTTCTGGGGGTTGTCTTCATCGGTGACTTTCACTGCCCGGCCCAGCACGGGTGCGAGTACTTCTAGCGCGGGGCTACCCAGCCTACAGATGCCGTATTGGGTCAAGTTGGTTCGAAGCGGGAGCACGTTTAGTGGGTATGCTGCGCCGGACGGCCTAAACTGGGTTCAGGTTTGGACGACCCAAACGCTCGATATGGCTCAGGATGCGTACGTGGGTTTGGGTGTAACGAGCAACACTACGACCGCCCTCGCGACGGCTACGTTTGATAGTGTTTCAGTGACTTCGACCGCAAATCCGGCACCGATCATTGCGAGCGTTTCCGCGACAACGGGATCAGCGGGAAATCAGGTGGTGATCTACGGGTCCGGATTTGAAGCAGCGGGTGTAGTGACGCTAAACGGTTCAGTCGCCACCATCGATTCCTGGAGCAGTTCGTCGATTACCATCACGATTCCGAGCGGTGCAGCATCCGGAAACCTAATAGTTTCCGTAGCACCTACCATGAACGACAGCAACCCGGTGTTTTTTACGGTGACCTCGCATCCGCTTCCCAGCGGATGGCTGGACGAAGATATTGGGCCAGTAGGCATGGCAGGAAGCGCGAGCTACACGAACGGGGTTTTCACGGTTCAGGGAGCGGGACAAGGAATCTCTAGTGGGGTGACAAGCGATAGCTTCCACTTCGTGTATCAGCCATTATCCGGAGACGGCACGATCGTAGCTCGCGTGGTAAGTCTGACGGGCGGGTCGAGCTATGAGTCGGCGGGAGTGATGATCCGAGAGACTCTCAACGCGGGCGCCACAAATGGATATACATCACTCCAGCCTTTATATCCCGACGCAGTTTTCAGTTATCGCCCCAGCACGGGGGCAAGCACCTCGACCGCAGCGCTCCTTAATTTAAGCCCGCCGTACTGGGTCAAGTTGGTTCGCCTCGAAGGCACCTTCGCTGGATACGTAGTCCAGGATGGGGTGAATTGGGTTCAAGTCGGAGCCACTCAATCGCTAGAAATGGCGCAGAATGCGTTCGTCGGCTTGGGTGTAACCAGCAACAGCACCACGGCTATTGCTACGGCTACTTTTGACAATGTGTCGGTATACCCGGACGCCAATCCTGGCGCTGTCATTTCCAGCATTTCCGCGACGACCGGATCCGTCGGAAGCCAAGTTGTAATTTCCGGCTCTGGATTCGGAGCTTCGCAAGGAAGCAGTCTTGTAACCTTGAACGCCACACCAGTAACGATAGTCTCCTGGAGCAGCTCTTCGATCACCTTCACGATTCCGTCAGGCGCCACATCGGGATATATGGTGGTATCTGTCGCGCCCAGCATGAATGACAGCAACCCGGTGTTCTTTACAGTGACCACTCAACCGCTGACGAGTGGTTGGATAGATCAGGATGTGGGACAGGTGGGTCTGCGCGGGAGCGCCACTTATGCGAATGGTGTGTTTACCGTGCAAGGGGCGGGCGGAGGATTTTCAGGAACGGCTGACGCATTTCATTTTGTTTACCAGCCTCTATCGGGTAACGGAACTATTGTCGCGCGAATCGTGAGCGTGGGGTCAAGCGCGCAGGCTGGTGTAATGATTCGGAACTCGCTGAATCCGGCCGACATGATGGCAGACGGGGACTACTACGGGGGCAGGATATATTTCCGCTATCGGACGACGGTAGGAGGAAGCGCCTCCAATTCAAACGGCACTGCCAGCCTGCCTTATTGGGTAATGCTAGTGCGAGCCGGGAGTACGTTCAGTGCCTACATGGCTCCTGACGGAGTGAACTGGGTCCAAATCGGAACGAGTCAAACCATCACAATGTCCCAAAACGTCTTCATCGGTTTGGGCGTCAGTAGCGACACCACCTCCAGCCTCGCCACTGCCACATTTGACAATGTTTCGGTAAGCTCAGCCACGAACGCGGGTCCTGTCATTACTACCGTCTCTGCTACGACTGGCTCGGTTGGAAATCAAGTACTGATTTCCGGGTCAGGCTTTGGAGCGTCGCAAACAACCAGTGTGGTAAAGCTCAATAATGCGGCGGTGACGATCAATTCATGGAGTGCTTCATCGATTAGCATCACGATTCCGTCTGGCGCAACGTCCGGATACCTCGTAGTTTCTGTGGCTCCTGCCATGAACGACAGCAACCCCGTGTTTTTCACGGTGACCACACATCCGCTTCCCGCCGGATGGCTGGATCAAGATATTGGGCAAGTAGGCATGACAGGAAGCGCGAGCTACGCAAGTGGCGTGTTCACGATACAGGGAGCCGGACAAGGAATCTATAGTGGTGCGACCAGCGACAGCTTCCATTTCGTTTACCAGTCTCTACCCGGAGACGGCACGATTGTTGGTCGCGTGGCGACTTTGACCGGTGGGTCAAGCTACGAGGCAGCTGGAGTGATGATCCGAGAGACCCTCAACGCTGGAGCCACGAACGGATACGCCTGCTTTTTGGGCTTAGCTGCTGACGGCTGTTTTTATTATCGTCCGAGCACAGGAGCGAGTACGACAAGCGACGGGGGGCAGGGCGGTGTATCCGTGCCTTACTGGGTCAAAATTGTGCGAAGCGGATCCACATTCAACGCTTACAGCTCATCGAACGGATCGACCTGGACGCAATTGGGAGCGACCCAGACGCTCACCATGGCGCAGGACGTGTACGTCGGTTTGGGCGTAACCAGCAACAGCACGTCCGAATTAGCAACGGCAACATTAGACAATGTGTCTGTTACGAGCGGGCTTATGCCTTTTGTATCCATTCTGTCTCCGGTGGCCGGACCGGTGGGAACGTCTGTAACAATTAACGGAACAAGTTTTGGCAGCACAAAGGGCACCAGTACGGTCACGTTCAACGGGACTGCCGCTCTTTCGGTGACCAGCTGGAGCAACACGCAGATTGTGGCAGTTGTACCGACTACAATCACGACCGGACCCGTCGTCGTAACTGTGAATTCCGTGGCGAGCAACTCAAACGTCGTGTTCACGGCCTACAACCCGGTGATAAATAGCGTGACTCCGCCCGCCGCACCAGTTGCCGGCCAGATAACGTTGAGTGGTTATGGTTTTGGTGCCATACAGGGCAGCAGCACGGTCCAGATTAATGGTTTGGCCGCTTACGCCATGACTTGGAGCAACACGAGTGTTCTCGTTTCCGTGCCTCAGCATGCAACGAGCGGTCCCGTCACGCTCACGGTGAATGGAGTCGCAAGCAACGGAGTGAGCTTCACGGTTCTGGAAACGCCCACCATCACAGGTGTTTCGCCTTCGTCAGGTCCGCTTAGTTCGTCAGTGACCATTAGCGGAACCGGGTTCGGCCCGTCGCAGAGCAATAGTACGTTAACGTTCAACAGCACAACCGCGACCGTGACTAGTTGGAGCGATACGTCGATCACAACGACGGTGCCTACGGGAGCTTCAACCGGCCCAGTCACCGTAGAAGTCGCCAACGACACCGTCTTCGGGCCGACGTTTGAGGTCACCGGATCACTAGAATTAACTGATTCGCTCGGCCATCAAACCAGCTATTCGGCGGGCATGGTTGGCGGAAAGTGGTATGTCGCATCAGCGCAAGGTTCCGGATGTTCGAGTTGCACCGTTCGCGGAACTATCCAAAACCAGTTCGATAGCTACGGGAACGTGACTTCCCTGACAGACGCACTGGGGTACGTCACTTCCTACACCTACGATTCGAACGCGAATGTGTTGGAGACGGTTCAGCCGGTGGTCGGTGGCACGGCCCCCACAACGACGTACACTTACAACAGCTTCGGCGAAGTGCTGGCAATGACCGACCCGCTCGGCCACGTAACCACGAATATTTACGACTCTCACGGTAACCTGTTATCTGTTACTTTGCCGGGTCCGAGCGGCACTGCCCCGCCGAGTATCACGCAGTTTGCTTACAACTCGCTAGGTGAGCTCACGCAGATCACAGACCCTCTAGGAAGAATCTCGACTATCACGTACACCTCGGTGGGCTATATCGCCACAATCACCGACCCGCAGAGCAACGTCACGACCTACGCATACGACTCTCGCGGCAACCGGACCAGCGTCACGGATGCTCTCAACCATCAAACGACGTTCGCGTATGATTCCGGAAACAGGCTGCTCACGATCACCTATCCCGACACGACGACCGCAAGCTTTACATACGATTACCGCGGCCGGCGGATTACTGCAACGGATCAAAACGGAAAGAAGACGACCTATGCGTATGACGATGCGGACCGGCTAACTAGCGTCACCGATCCAGCAAATAATGTCACGCAGTACAACTACGACACGGAAAGCAATTTGCTGAGCATTGAGGACGCGAACAGTCACACCACATCGTTCACCTATGACGCTTTCGGCAGAGTTACTGAGACGACTTTCCCCTCGACACACTACGAGCAGTATGCCTACGATGCAGACAACGACCTCACTAGCAAGACCGACCGCAACGGCAATACGATTACCTACGTGTACGACGCTCTGAACCGGCTCACGCAGAAAAGCTACCCAAATTCGACCAGTGTGGAATACACCTACGATCTTGTGGGCAAAGTGTTGCAGGTGAACGATCCGACCGGTACATATGGATTCTCCTACGACAATATGGGGCGATTGATTGGAACCACGACGCAGTACACATTCCTGCCGTCAAATAATTTCACAAACTCGTATACCTACGACGCCAATTCGAACCGGCTGACGCTGACTGATCCGCAGGGCGGCGTGACGTCTTATGCTTACGACACGCTGAACCGGCTCAGCACGCTGACGCCGCCGACAGCCTTCTCCAGCAGCGGATTTGGATTTACCTACGACGCACTGAGCCGCCGAACGCAGATGACGCGGCCCAACGGAGTGACCACGAACTATACTTACGACAATCTGTCTCACTTGCTCTCGGTGCTGCACCAGGTGTCCTCAAGTACTATTGACGGGGCCGCCTACACCTACGATTCTGCGGGGAATCGGACGGCGAAGACGAACGAGCTGTCGGCGGTAACGTCGAACTATACATACGATCCGCTCTACGAGCTGACGCAAGTGACCCAAGCGACGAACACAACGGAGAGCTATTCGTACGATCCAGTCGGTAACCGACTGAGTTCGCTGGGCGTATCTTCCTACACGAACAACTCATCGAACGAGCTGACTTCGACTTCCGCCGCGAGCTATGCTTACGATGCAAACGGCAACACGACAAGCAAGACAGTTTCAGGAAACACGACGAATTACACGTGGGATTATGAGAACCGTTTGACTAGCGTAGTCCTCCCTGGAACGGGCGGCACCGTGACGTTCAAGTACGACGGGCTCGCCCACCGAGTGCAGAAAGCTTTCACACAAGGCTCGACGACAACCACGACAAATTACTTATACGACGGAAATAATGCCGTGGCCGACGTTGACCAAAACGGAAACGTTTTCGCCCGCTACACCGCGACACAAACTATCGACGAGCCTCTGGCTGAGCTTCGGTCCACCACTACAAGCTACTACGCGCAGGATGGCTTAGGTTCCATCACGTCATTGACTACTTCGGCCGGAGCATTGGGCAACACCTACACGTATAATTCGTTCGGTAATCTGACCGCGTCGACCGGCTCGATTGTGAACCGTTTTCAATATACTGCGCGCGAATTTGATCCGGAAACTGGAATATACTTTTATCGCGCCAGATACTACGACCCGACGATTGGGCGTTTTATCAGCGAAGACCCTCTAGGCGTGCGGGACAATCTGGACATGTACGTTTATGTCCGCAACAACGCAGCAAGCTACAACGATCCTTTCGGCTTATACCAGTTGCAGGGTTTTTCAGGCGATCAGCAAGTCCAACTTATGAACGCAATTAACGAAGCAATCGCCAAGTTACGTGCAAACTGCCCCAACTGTGGAGGGGCGGATGGGGCTAAGGTAGCGGATGCGATTCAGGGGGCTACCTTCGTGTACGACCCCAAGATGAATCCCAAGTACTGCGGGCAAACCGGACTGTTGAGTTTCTTGCGAATTCGTCACGTGGTGTCGCTTGGACCGAATGCTTTTACTCCTCTATGCTGTACATTGGCGTCCACGGTAGCCCACGAGGCCGTCCATCTTACGAGCGGCGGCGAGGATAAGGCATACGGCCTAGAGAAGTCATGCTTCGGATGTCCCCAATGAGGAAGCGATGAAGAAACTTTACTGGACGTTTGTGATAGCAGTAGCCGTAGTTGCCTCAGCACCTAGCGCTTTTGCTCAATGTGCGAGGGGAATGGTTACCGTACAGGGCAAAATTGAAAATCTGCCTCCAGGAACAGACGTAGATGTGACAGTGGCCCTCAAAACTCCAAGGGGAGACTTCTCCAAATCCTCTGTAGTGTCCAACGGACAGTTCCGGATCGACGTGGACTTCAGCACCTTGAAATCCTGGTCGCCACTTTCGGGGCACCATTGCTCCAACGTACCAACGTTCGTAGATGTCTCACTGAAACATGCGAATCAGATGTTGGTTCAAGAGGAACTCAAGTTCACCGATAACTTTGAAACACGGGATTCGCTCACTTACAACTTGAAGCGTGAACTGACGCTCGACGCCTCGAAGAAGACCGCGCCTGGAAATGGTCTGTAGATTCAGCTTCACATACGATTATCGCGGGCGGCGGATCACTGCAACAGATCAAAACGGGAAGAAGACGACCTACGCGTATGACGATGCGGACCGGCTGACTAGCATTACCGATCCGTCAAATAATGTCACGCAGTACAACTACGACACGGAAAGCAATTTACTGAGCATTGAGGACGCGAACAGTCACACCACATCGTTCACCTATGACGCGTTCGGCAGGGTTACCGAGACTACTTTCCCCTCGACGCACTACGAGCAGTATGCCTACGATGCGGACAATGACCTTACCGGCAAAACTGATCGCAACGGCAATACGATTACCTACGTGTACGACGCTCTGAACCGGCTAACGCAGAAGAGCTACCCGAATTCGACCAGTGTGGAATACACATACGATCTTGTGGGCAAAGTGTTGCAGGTGAACGATGCGACCGGCACATATGGATTTTCCTACGACAACATGGGCCGGTTGATTGGGACCACCACGCAGTACACGTTCCTACCGTCAAATAATTTCACAAACTCTTACACTTACGACGCAAATTCGAACCGGTTGACGCTGACTGACCCGCAGGGCGGCGTGACTTCCTATGCTTACGACACGCTCAACCGGCTCAGCACGCTGACGCCACCCACAGCGTTCTCCAGCACCGGCTTTGGTTTTAGCTACGACGCACTGAGCCGCCGAACGCAGATGACGCGGCCCAACGGGGTGACCACAAACTACACTTATGACAATCTATCTCACCTGCTTTCGGTGCTGCACCAGGTGTCCTCAAGTACTATTGACGGGGCCGCCTACACCTACGATTCTGCGGGAAACCGGACGGCGAAAACGAATGAGCTGTCGGCGGTAACGTCGAACTATACATATGATCCGCTGTACGAGCTGACGAAAGTGACCCAAGCGACCAACACCACGGAGAGCTATTCGTACGATCCAGTCGGTAACCGACTGAGTTCGCTGAGCGTGTCGTCTTACACGAACAACTCATCGAACGAGGCGGGTGGCGAATCCATCCGCGCGGCACCGGACTGAACCTATGCACGATTGAAACTCGCGGGGGTGCCGAATCTTTTCTGCGGTTTCTGCAGAAAAGGTTCGGGTTTTGACGTGCTCCTGATTTGCCTTCAGGCTTTCGTTCTCGGCGCGTAGCGAATCCTTCCGCGTAACACCGGAGTTGATTCAAGTCACGGATTGAATTTTTAGGTGGAGGTGGCAAACTCTTTCGCATAACAGTGGGGTCATCAACGCAGGCGGCGCACCCTCCCGCATGACACCGGATTTTCTTTTCTGCAAAGGGTGCGGGGGTTGATTCCGCGTGGTCGGCCACAACAAGATCAAATTTATCGAAATTTAAGAACAGCCAGACTAAAGTCCCAAAGTGTTTAACCATCCAGCTAATCGTGACTTGCCCAAAATCCTCATCGCCAGCTCGCCCGCAAGATTCAATCGATATTCGCCATGAAGTCATCGCAGCGGAAGGTCCTACAAGACATCCCTACGAACCACGTTACTCGGATCGTTCCAGTGCTGGTTGTTCAGGACCCGATCTTGCGTGGGCCACTGGTCAACTGGATGCTCAATCGCATTTTCAATCGAGCGCTTGACCGGGAGAAGTTGCGTCTTGGAGTTGCGGTAGAGCCGCTAAACGTCGTTAGCATCCACGAAATGGAGACAATGGCGGAATCCGCTGAGGCGAATGGCTTTGACATTTTCCACGGGCTCCAGTTGCGATGTATCCGTTAACGCGACGAATCGGAACTTCGGGCAACGTCGCTTACTATATACTCAGCTTGACACATTAATTCTAATTAAGTATACGATGAACTACGTGACGCGCTGTGATGAAGGCTTGAGGTGAACCATGACCGACAGACTTTCGCGAAGAGACTGCCTTGGAAGGATGGGTCGTGTAGCCGGGTATAGTTATGTGGTTAATGCTGTCGGCTGGCCGTTGAACCGACTGACCGCTGGGGTGACGGCGATCCCGGTTCACTCTGTCCTTGTAAATTTTCAGTACGAAATCACCGCGTGTTGTCCCTATTATCAAGGCAACGGAAATTTCACACAGTACCCTGTTAAGTTTCAGCCAGATACCAAGTACATTAAAGTCCTCATTACACCTCCGGGAGAGCGAGAGAGAGAGCTTGACGGTGTGCCTGCCAGCGAGTTCCTTACAGACGCCCACAATGCACATTGGGGCGGTACCTTCGAGCGGACGAGCAGCCCCCTTCCAAACGGAGCCAAGGGCATTTGGGTCATGAGACTACAGGCGCTAATTTGGAGCTCTACGGCTTTTAACCCGAGTTTTTGCAACGCGTGTTCAAACGGCGGTCCATCGTTACAGATCAGCGCGTCATACACGGTTCTCATAAATGGCGAGCAAAATCCATCGCTTCCAAATCCTTATGGAAGTGGTCATTGGTCGGCCGCGCAGAGCAACAAGCCTCAAAACCAACAGTTGATATGGACGTTCAACGTATCTTGAATCCTGAACCGGCGCGGGAGTTGATAGAATCAATTCACACCCCGGGTATCTGCCAGACAATGTGAGGCCGTCCTGCTCGGCGAGGCAAACATTCCCGGTACCTGCGTCTATTCGCTAAGGCCTTCAGTCAAATGGATGACATTACTTCCCAATCAGGTGGCGCTGCGGTTGCTGCCATCGGAACTACGATGGTTGGCGTCCCGATAACAAAGGTTTTCTATTGGATTCAAACCGACGATACAACTTACGTCCTCGGCCCAGCTGAGACCAGGCACCAGTCGTTGAACGTCACTCTACTCGTTTGGGGCGGCAGGAGCCAGCGGGCGATGCTCTGGCCTACGCCTGCGTTGCGTGCTACATTTTCCACAACAGTGGAGGGCCAGATGAGTTATCGGCCGACGTGCGGTAATATCAGAAACCGTTCGACTCTGATAGCGCTCATCGTTCTAGCTGTATCGCCAGCATTCGGACAGTCGTCCGCTAGGAATAATCCCACCGCAAAAGAGACCCTGCATTGGATGCAAACTACGCTGGAAAATGGCGGCGGAGACTACTCGGTCGGCCATGAAGTTCGCTCGACCAGACTAGCAGATTTTGACGGCTGCAAGGTTCATTTCATTCACTCAACTCACCAAGAAGCTTTCCTCTACGGTGAGCCTGCGCCCGACAAGAAACCGTGGCACATGGACCACTTCTTCGAGCTAAGCGACATCGACCCGGATGCTACTACCTTCACAAAGGGCATACCTCTTAAGCTGCCTGCCCTGCTGACTATACACACGCGAAATGATGAGAAGAAAATAAGGAGTAAATACGCTTGGCAGTCGGAAGCCGATTCCGAGCCTGAGGGCACTTATATCATTTTCAGTTTAGACTCTATCGATACTGAGTATGTCGGCAGGTTCGCGAGAGCCTTTAAGCATGCCGTGGAAGCTTGTGGCGGAAAGCCGTCAACCTTTTGAAAGTCTGAGCAATTTCCCCTAGCCCATCGGTTCTAGCCATCACATGGTTAACACTCCGCGCAGGCGAATCGAGGGATCGAATGCAGCCGTGGAAATATCCAGTTCCGCCCATCCTGTACAAGTTCCTGTCGCCCAAACGCTTTCATGTGCTTCCCGAATGTCGGGTACGATTCAGCCAACGCACTGCTTTTGATGATGAGCATGAACTACGGCCGGAGTACGAAATCTTTGGTACGGGGATCGAGATTTGGAGATACGCGACCTCAGTCGGGTTTCCGCTGGGGATACCCACTCTGGGGATACCCGGTGATGTCCACGCACAATATCTAGCCGACAGTCCTCGATTTCAAGAAACGGCGCTAACGAACTTGAAAATACCTGTCATTGATGAGCTAGGAGTCTTTTGTTTGACGGAAACGTCAGACTGCGATCAAATGTGGATGGAATACGCTGACAAGAGAACGGGTTTCGTTATCGGTTTTGCCACCACTCATGGAGGATTTCAGTTGTTGAAGGGCCGGGGTAGCCTTGGCAAGGTCTCGTACAGCGATGAACCGTTTGGGAGCGCACTCGCCGGTGTTCTCGATAATAGCGGTGCAGAAGCAATGTTCCGAAAACGTATGAAGTATGCGTACGAGAACGAGTGGCGGGCCATCCGGTTACTTGCGCGACTTGAGCGCGGTGCCGATGACGTATTTTTTTCGCCCTTCGACCCTGCAAGCATCAGCGAGATCATCATCCAGCAGGATTGTGTCGTAAAAACCGAATTGCGACGGCTATTGAGCGCGGACTCGCGATACCAGCACGTGAAGATGCGCACCAAATGAAACCACGGCAACGGCCTTCAGGGGCGATTACAGCGATCAGTCGGATTACCGGACAAATGGTTTCTGACGGAATTTCAACCAGAAGCCGGGACCATCGCATCGCCTGCACACCATTTCAAAAACATGACAGACTAGCTTCCTTGCATGAGAACTTAGCGTATCCACAAGTCACAGAAGACAACTCGCCTGTTGATTCTATGCAAGTTGTTTATTTGCAAACTCAAAATCAGAATCCGGCTTACAGGCTTGCCCCGCAGAGTGCGCACGAATTAGCCAAACGGACGCTCATCGATCTGAATAGGCGAAACGTACCCAATCCGTACCCAAACTCGTCCAAAACCCCACCAAATGACCCGAATTCGACCGAATGACAGGATTGTAACCAACTGAAAACAAAGGACGGGAGTAATGACGCTCACAGCCACAGACCGATGCTCTACCAGCTGAGCTACGCTCACCAGAGAACGCTAGGAAATAATGTTACGCAAGTTCGCGCCCGGTTGCAACCGGTGAGAGGAGGGCCTTTGAAAGCGGTGCTTTAGAACGAGGGCATAGGTAAAACGGCGCGATGCAAGTATTGCGTCCTATCGAAGCTCATGCGTTGCGGCATCCGGCGCTATCTCGCTTTTCGCGTTCTGCGGCGGCGGGCAGTTCGTGATGTTTTCTCTGGTTCTGGGGCAGCGCGAGCGCCATCGCGAAATCTCTTGAACGCGTCGAAGATCTGTTGGCCGTACAGCTCGGACTTTCGTTCACCGAATCCGGAGACAGCAAGAAGCTGGCTTATCGAAGCGGGGCGTTTTCGGCAAAGTTCGTCGAGCGATGTATCATGCATCACCACATAAGCCGGAACACCCTGTTGCTTCGATGCTGCTCGCCTCCATTCGCGAAGATATTCGCGGAGTTCGGAGTCCACTTCTGCAATGGCGGGCTTGGGGGCGGATCTTGGCGTGTCAGAGCGGGCGAGCGGAGCAGCCGGTACTCGGGATTTCTGGGGCGTTGGGCGCTTGGCTTCAACTGGATCTGCAAGCCAATCGAGCGCGAAACCGCAGGCATCACAAGCTTCGCATTCTTGCCATTTCGGGTTTTCGCCAAAATGAGAGCAAATCTGGCGATGGCGGCAGCTCCCGGACTCCACGAAATCTCGAATCGTGTGATATCGCTGCCAGGCGCGATCTATCTCCGCTGGATCGGTCAACTGCCCGATGAAATACGCGAGCAGCCCGGCATCTTTTTTCTGCCAAAGCACGACGCAGTCGGCAGGCTGCCCGTCGCGGCCCGCGCGTCCTGCTTCCTGATAATATTGCTCGATTGATTTGGGCAGCGATAGGTGAATCACGGCGCGCACGGCTGCTTTGTTGATGCCGAGTCCGAAAGCGATGGTGCCCACCAGAACGCGAACTTCATCCGACATCCAGCGTTCCTGATTTTCCCTACGCGTTTCGTTATCCATTTTGCCGTGATACGCGATGGCTGAAATTCCATGCTCCTCTAGAAAATCGACTGTCTCTTCCACTTTGTTGATGGTCGGCGCGTAGACGATTACGTTGGCATCCGCATACTGGCGCAGCGCTTTCAGCAGCAGGCTCGAGTGCTGCTGGCCCACGCATTCCTTGATGATGTAACGCAGGTTCGGCCGGTGAAAGCTCGCGATATATTTATCGGGGTCGCGCAATTGGAGCTGGTCAATGATGTCGTGGCGCACTCGCTGCGTGGCGCTGGCGGTGAAAGCTGCAATCGGCCGGTCGGGAAAATGCGCGCGGAGAGAGCTCATCTGCCGGTACTCCGGGCGAAACTCGTGTCCCCATTCCGAGATGCAATGTGCCTCGTCGATCGCGAAAAAAGAGACGGGCACGGTTCGAAGCCACTCGATGGTATCCGCGCGCGCGAGCCGTTCCGGTGAAAGGTACAACAGCCGGTACCGGCCATTTTTCGCTTCGCGCATGATTTCAGCCTGGCGCGCTCCCGCCACGGAGCTGTTCAACAACGCGGCCGCGATACCCATCTGCGTAAGTTGAGCCACCTGGTCCTGCATCAGCGCGATCAGAGGCGAGATTACGATCACGGTTTGCTCGGTGAGCAGGGCGGCGGGTAGCTGATAGCACAGAGATTTGCCGCCGCCGGTTGGCATCACTACGCAGGTGTCATGCTTTTGCAGCAAGCTTCGGACAATTTTTTCCTGCAGAGGGCGGAAAGAATCATAGCCCCAGTACCGGCGCAACGCGGGAAGCAGCTCAGTTTCAAGATTCACGCCATCAGTATAGTTCGAAAGCCTAATGAACTTCGCCTCTCGCAAATTAGTTTCCTCATTTCGACGACTCCTGAGGGTTTACAATATCCGGGCTCTGTGATTGAAATCTTCCAGCCAATTGAATGAGGTTTACATGGATACGAAAAACGCTAACGCTTCAACCGACGGCAGCCGCAAATTCCTGCGTCATGTGCTGGCGACGATCGCCTACCGCGGCGGCAAAGCGATGCGCGGCGCTCCTGCCGGTTTCGCTGAATTTCACGCTTCCGAGACTACTCGCACTCCTGGCCAAATCCTGGCGCACATCGGCGATCTATTGGATTGGGCTCTTTCGCAAGCCAGCGGGAAAGAGACGTGGAGCGATTCGAAACCGATTGCTTGGGACGATGGGGTGAAGAGGTTTTTCGCCGGTTTGAAGGCGCTAGACGATTATATCGCCTCGGACGCAGCGCTGGGTTGTACGCCCGAAAAGCTCTTCCAAGGAGGGCTCGCGGACATGCTCACCCACATCGGGCAAATCTCGATGTTGCGACGGCTGGCCGGTTCTCACGTGCGCGCGGAGAATTACTCTCGCGCCGAAATCGTTGCGGGACGAGTCGGTTCCGAACAAACCCCGCCCACGAAGGAATTCAATTGATAGTGAGGCATTTTCGCTGCGTGAGTTTTCCGACGGGATGAGTGATGCGTGGAATAAATTATTCAAAGCATAGAAAAATAGCCGGGGGCTTAGGCTGAGGGACCCCAGCCACCCGGCTCTTCTCACCCATCTCCGCAGGGTCTGGGTAAGAAACTTTATGCGGCGGATTCGCCGTTACGCATGAACTCGTAACGCTCGATTGCTGCTGCCACTCCTACTTCACCCGCATTTTCAGGACTGGATCGCAGAACACGTCCGAGACATCGGACGCGAACCGGACCCGCCTGAGTAAGCTCGTGCGGAAGAGTCATTACGATCTCTACCGGCGAACCGCTGCGCAAACCCTTGGGCAAGTGAAAATAGAGGCCACGCGAACTTACTTCGCGCGATTCCGTTGCAGCCTCGCCAACCACGCTTTCATCCGTCCAGCGGACGGTGAGCGGCAAGCGCATTAGAAATCTTCGTGTTGCACGTCGCTCTTTTAAAGCCACAGGAAACTACCTCCCTAGGTACTCGACCATCGTGGAGCCTAGGCCCCTTTCCACCAATAGAGCGAAAGCCTCAATTCTTGGCAACCTATAAGGACCAAAGTACTAGACCTAGCGAGCAAACTGCGCCAAAGGCGAACGTTTTCGCTGGATTCCAGGGAAGGCTCACGCAACTGGGACCTTGCGGAACGCCTTCAGAATGTCGTCCAGCGTTATCACGCCCTCGAGCTTGCTCAGATCGGCGCGGCTCAGAACGGGAAGGGCGGGCCAATCTCCTGCCCAGTGGAGCGCCTCTTCGAGCGACATATCCCGGAAAACGAACGGCAACGGGCCTGTGGAACTGGCTTGCGCAACAGTGAAATGCTCGGAAGCGTCGGTGGCCAGTCGCTGGAGCTCGGCAGGCTCGACGTGGTTCCATTCTCCCGGCCGCGCGCGCACGAAGCACAAAGTCCCCTCCTTAGCTTCCACGCGCTTGAGCGCTTCCGAAATCTTTTCCCCGGGTTCCAAAACCACGGCGGCATCAAGGCGCATACCGTCTTCCACCGTAAGAACTAACTGTTCGCGGCGTTCTTCGACCGAAGGCAGGACCAGTCCGTCCTGGCGCGCGAGCATGTCAAACAGCGGAACCTTCACATACGAGCGCGAAATTCCGTAGGCGATCAGGCTTGAAATCATTACGGGCAGAATAGCCGTATAGTTTCCGGAAAGCTCGATCACCATGAAAACCGAAGTGATTGGCACGCGCAGAAAGCCGGCGAAAAACGTGCCCATTCCAACCAGTGCAAACGTACCGACCGTACCCGGAAGACCAGTAAAAAAATGCTGTTCGATTGCGCCGACGGCGCCGCCGAGCATCGCGCCGATGAACAGACTGGGTGCGAACATTCCGCCCGGGGTGCCGCTCAAAAATGAAAAGCCAGTGGCGAGAATTTTCAGCGCGGCCAAGACCAGAAGCAGCTTCCAAGTGAATTGTCCGTGCATTGCTTGGTCGATGATGGGATAGCCCGCGCCCATCACTTGCGGCAATCGGATGCCGATTAGGCCGATCAACAATCCTGCGACGGCCGGCTGAAAATGCTGCGTCCAGCGAGGAAGGGATTGGATGCGAGGCCGCGCGTAGGCCAGCCACTTCAGGAAAATCAAAGATGCTAATCCACCGACGATTCCCAGCGCGATGTATGCTAACAAGTCCACGGGCTTAGCTACCCGAAAGGCTGGAACCCTAAACAAGGACTCGGGCCCAAGAAACGCGCGCATGGTCATTACGCTTGATATGGCGGCCAGAACGATCGCGCCAAGCACGCCTGCGCTCCATGTTCCAATGACCTCTTCGAGAACGAATAGCACGGCGGAAATTGGCGCATTGAACGCGGCGGCGAGACCCGCGGCCGCTCCTACCGGCGCAATCAAGCGGATTTTCTCCTGCGACAAACGCAACCGGCGGCCCATGAGCGAAGCGATCCCCGCGCCCATCTGCAAGGAGGGATCTTCCGGCCCCAGCGATTGTCCACAGCCGATCGCCAACGCACAGGTCACAAATTTGCCGATGACAGTGTTGAACGGAATATAGCCGTTGGAAACGTACACTGCGGATTTTGTCTGGTTTACTCCGCTGCCGCGTGCGCGTGGGAAAGCGTAAATGACAAGAAACGCGACTACCAGACCGCCGAGCGTGGGAGCAAGAATGACCCGCAAGGTCGAAGGAGCGAGTGAGGAGCCCAGCAGTTCGATTTGCGTCCACTCGATTGCGATGCGGAAGCAAACCACGGCCAAGCCGGACAAGATGCCAATCAGCACAGCGAGAAAGAGAAAAAACTGATCTTCCCGCATGGTAAAGATGCGATGTGTCCAGGTTTCCCACAGAGCGCGAAAGCCGGAAGCGGAGTTCGAATTCGAAGGCGCGGCTGACAATGGAGGAGAAGGGGCGGTCGAAGCGACACCGATGGGTTCAGTCACTGGGCTGGCACTCCGCGTCTGCGCCCCAAAAGCCAGAGCGCGCGATCGGCATCTTGCGGATTTCCGCAGGCGTCAGCGGCGGCATTTTCCATTTCGAAAACGTGGGCCATCACGTCCTCAATGGTTTCGGGATGCTTCTCGATGTATTGCAAACTTCCTCTTGCTTCCAATTCTTTGCTGTCGGCGAAGGTCTTTTGAAGCGGGGTTTGCGGCGGCGTTACCGATAGCGATTGGCCTTCTTGGCCGGCGCATGCCAGCAGGCGCCTGCCGGCGAGCGATAGCGCGTCCGCAGCCTTGCGCGCCTTATCTTCGCGAGAAAGACCTGCGACAAACGGATTCACGGCGTGAACTTGCCGGGCGGTCTGATACATCTCGACGACATCCGGAGCCTCGCGTTTCTCCTCCGGCAATCGGTCGAAATAACTTAGCGCAAGATCATACTGGCCAAGTTCGAGAGCGGATATAGCAGCCCCGAGCAGTGCATCGAGGTCCTGATTGTTCGCGAAAACTAAGGACTGAAAACCGTCCAGCGCACGAGGCCAGAGTTTGGCTCGCAGCAATAAATTCCCCACAATTTTGCGGCGTTCCGGATCATCCGCCGGCGTATTGTCGGCGAGAGCAATGATTTCAGGCACGGCCTGCCGCGCTTCTCCGCGGTCCAGCAAATATTCGGAAAGTTCCCGGCGAACCTGCCAGCGCATCGCGATCGGATCGTTCTCCCATTCGCCGTATATCGCGGCATGGTAATAGCGAATCGCTTCGGAGGTCACACCCTTGTGCGCTGCGATCCGGGCCAAGGCGAGATTCACGTCTCCGCTGCCGGGAGACTCCGACAAGAGGTTCAGCAAATACGAGCGGCCTTCGTCACCACGCCCTGCAGCCGACAGCGCCTGCGCCAAGTGAAATTGAAATTTCGCGTTGCCGGGAGAATAGACCAGCGCGTTGCGGTAGTCGATTAGAGCGGACGGCACATCGCCTGCTTGAAAACTGGTTTCGCCTTCGTCAAACCAATTATCCGCCAAGCCGTGGATTTTCTTGTGGTACATGCGCGAAATTGCAGCGGTGATAAGTACGAACAAAATGAGCAAAACGATGCACCCGAACAGGACTGCTTCGCGCGAAAAAATCCGCGGGCTTTTTTTATCTGGTGCGCCGGCAATTGCTGCGGAACTCACAGTGATTTCCTTATGAAAGCATACCTTAATTTCTGCGTTCGATGCAGACAGGGTTTGAATACCAAAGTAGCAAGGTGGAAACAATTTGGTAAGAAAATCGAAGGTGAAAGAAGTATTAGGCTTGGTCGATCAGGCGGTGATGGATAGCGTACAGGGCAAGTTCGAGCCGGTCGGAAACCCCGAGCTTGTCGAAAATATTATGCAGATGATTTTTCACCGTCTGTTCGCTGATGAAAAGCTTTTCGCCAATCTCACGATTGCGGAATCCCTGTGCTACGAGCTGAACGATTTCCTTCTCGCGTTCGCTGAGCAGCGGCTTCTCGCGGCGCTGGCCGGACTCGGCGGACTTCTTGAACGCGTCGATCACTTCGGCGGTCATGCGATTGTCGAGCCAGATTTCTCCGTCGAAAACCTTGCGGATACTTTTCACCAACAAGTCGCTGGCGGACTGCTTCAGAACCACTCCGCGCGCTCCAAGGCGCATGGCGCGAACAACGTCGCGGTCATCTTCGGCTGCGGTCAGCACGATTACACGGGTCGGCAGAGTTTCGAAGTTCACTTCCTCCAGGACGCCCAAGCCGTCTTTCTCCGGCATGCGCAAATCGAGCAGAAGGATGTCGGGCTTGAGCTTCGCCAGCATCTTGACGCACTCATTCCCGTTCGAGGCTTCGCCGACAATTTGGATCTCGTCGGCTGCTTCGAGCAGCTTGCGGAGACCGTCGCGAAAGATAGCGTGGTCATCCGCAACCAGGATACGAATCACCTGTTTCGCTTTCGTCATTTTCAATTCAGTGGGATTTCTACCGTAAGACGCGCCCCGTGCCCGGGATTCGACTCCACCGTTAGCGTTCCCCCTACGCTTCGTGTTCGCTCTTTGATCGAAATTGGCCCGAGACGCAGCCGGTCCAGTTCCTCGCTTGTAAACTGCCCAGAGAAACTGAAGCCGCGACCGTTATCGTCCACGACGAGAGAGACTTTCGCCTCGTCTTGCCCTAGTTTTACCACGACGTGGCTGGCCGACGCATGCTTTTTTACGTTGTTAAGTGCTTCCCTGTATATCTGGAACATTTCGCGGCAAACACGGTCGGGAAGCCGCAAATTGCGGTCTTCTATGAACAGATCGACCGCCAAGCCTGACTCGTTGCGATAACGTTCCGCAAAGCCAAACATCAATTCCCGCATATCGGCGCTCTCCACGCGTATCGGACGCAGGTCCGTCACCATCCTGCGAAGCTCCTCGCTTTCCTGCTTTACGGTCATTTGCAGCGTCTCGAGTTCCTTGCCCGCTTGTTCGGGCGTCCAGGGGAATTTGCGGCGCAAGACGTCGAGCTGGATATTCAAGCTCAGCAAAGTTTGAAGAATTCCGTCGTGCAGGTCGCGCGAAATTCGGCTGCGCTCTGACTCCACAGCTCGTGCGCGCAAGTGGCGCAGCCGAAAAACATTTTCCATGGGAGGACCGATGTGGCGGACAATTTGTTCCAGCCAGCGCAGATCGGCGGGCGTGAAGCGCTTCTCCGGATTTATGAGCAGCACACGGCCGGTGGGACGCCCGCTCGCATCGATCGTAACCGCCAGGAGCGAACGAGCGCCAAATTCTTCGCGCGTGGATGGCGGAGGCGCCAGTAGCGTTCGAACGCGATGGCCGGTACGCCGGTCCCATCCAAAACCGCCATTCTTGCCGTCTTTATATTCCCAGCACAGAGATACCTCAAACGCGTCGGCGAGGAAAGTATCGGAGCGCGAGGGCGATAAAGTTTCCGGGCCGGTCGGTTCACGCTCAGCAGCGCGAACCTTCCACACGAAAATTCGTTCGAGTTCATCGTCGCGGATCGCCAGGCAGGCCTGCTCGCATCCAAATTCGAGAATCAGTTCGCCTAGCGTCTGGCGAATTGACTCGGTCAAGCCGCGATCGAATTGCAATAACTGCGTGATTTTTTCCAGGAACTGGCGGCGTTCGAGGTGATCTCTTTCTCTCGCGCCTAAGAAGCCCATTCCCAGTCCCGAAACCAAGGCGCCTAGCCCGATGGAGAGCCAGCGCCAAAGTCCGCGCCAGCTAAAGGTTTCTGTCGCGGCTACGCGCAAAATAATCGCTATCGACGCCGCACTCACAAGGCCGAGCATTGCCCGCGTGCTTCCGCGAGTGGCCAGCGCAAAAACCACGAAAAGGAATAAAAACCAGGAGGCGGAAACCGATGGGGTGAGCGCCAGAAAGACCGCCAGAATCGCCACATCGGCAGCCAGCGGAATCTGAAAATGTCCTTCGCCGACGATGCGCTGATAGACCACAACAGCCAGCGCCACGACAAGGTAGGCAGCAAGAAACAGCACCGACGCCGGGCGTTGCGTTGTGCCGGACATTTCGAGCAGAGCCACAAGCGCAAGAGCCACGAGGACGGCTCGGGCCAGGGTGACCTGGCGTTCCAGATACAATCGCTCGGCGCTATCGAGAGGCATCGTGGCGGGTGATGATCTAGACAAGTTTAACAAGGGGACCCCGCGGGCCGGATGGGGCGTGCTAGTGAATGTATGCTTATGGTAATCGCGCGGCGGCAGCCGCTTGTGCGTAGGAATCAATGCTCACACGAAACTCGACCACACACGGTTTGACAATAGGTGCATAATCGTTCGGGAAAGTAGGCGCGACGCAGGGGAGCCCGGCTTGGCAGACCGATATACTCGAAACGAAGTTGGGCGCATCTTGGGACTTGAGGCGGGGCGTCTGCGCTATTGGGAGCGGCTGCGTCTTGTGCGGCCTGAAACGCGATGGGGCCAGCGGTTCTATAGTTTTGGCGACCTGGTTGCCCTCCGGTCGATCCAACGAATCACGCTGAATCGAGTGCCCGCGCGCAAGTTGCGGCGCGCGGTTGCTCTCGTCGAGCAGCAATTCGGCGGATTTTCTTTGCCGCTGCAAAACCTTCGTCTCGTGGAACTGGGGCGCGATGTGCTGGTGGTCCCGCCGGGAGCCGACAGACCGTTTAATCCTTTCCGGCAGCAGTGGGCTTTTCCGTTTGATATGCCGACGCGACCTGCGAAATTGCATTCGATGGCCGGTCCCACGCCGGAGGAATTCTTCGAGAACGCGCTGAGTTGTGAAACGAAACAGGACACGCTGCCGCAAGCTATCGAAAATTATCTGCGCGTCGTGGAACTTGCCCCGGATTGGATCGAAGCGCACATCAATCTGGGAGTCGCGTATTACCAGGTGGGCCAACTTTCGGATGCACGCGCGGCGTTCGTTGCAGCGGTTGCGCTCGATCCATTGAACGGCATCGCGCGTTACAACCTGGGCTGCACTCTTGAGGAGCTGGGCGAGTACGACGAGGCTGTGGACCATTTGCAGCGCGCTGCTCGCGCGATGCCCGGCCACGCCGATGTACATTTCAACCTCGCGCTGGCGTACGAGAAGCGCGGCGAGCGCCGCGCGGCCCGCGATCACTGGACGCTCTACCTGCGTCACGCGCCAAACGGAACTTGGGCGGAGCAGGCCCGCGCGCGGCTAAGACGATACTCAACTCGAAGGAAAACCGCCGTACCGATACCGTTCCGCCGCCCCAGCTAGTTCGTACGACGGCTCACTTGAAAGGATTACCATGACTCGCGTGATGGCTTTGCCGGTTTGCGCTATTCTCTGGCTGCTCGTGTTTGCGATGCCTTCCAATCCGCAAAAAACCAATCCGGACGCGAAACCTTCCGGCCATTCGGCCGCGCAGAAATTTGCGGAGTTGAGCGATCGATTCATGAAGGATTCCCTGGCTCTTTCTCCCACCAGCGCTTCCCAAGCCGGCTACCACAAGCATGAGGATTCAAAAACCCGCAAGGTGATTGAACTCGACGCTTTGCTGGACGATATGAGTTTGGAAGCCATGGCGGAGCAGCGCGCGTTCTACGCGAATTGGCGCGAGCGATTTCACAACGAGACGCCGGTATCTGCGCTGGACCCTCAGGATGCCGCCGATTGGCAACTCATCGACGACCAGATTGGGCTCAACTTGCTCGAATTCGATAAGATTCAGAATTATCGCCACAATCCGACGGTTCCGGTGGAGCTGATTGGAAACGCGCTCTTTCTTCCGCTGACGCAGAATTACGCGTCGCACGACGTTCGCGTGGGCCACGTTCTTTCCAGAGTGGACGCGATTCCGCGTCTTTTAGCGCAGGTGAAGAAATACCTCAGCGATTCCGATCCCATTTTCATTTCGACCGCGATTCAGGAGAACGACGGCAACATCGACCTCATCGAAAACACGATTGCCGCGGAAATTCCGGCCGGTTCTCCCTTGAAAAAGGAGTATGACAAGGTCGCGCCGCCGGCCATCGCTGCGCTGAAGGATTTTTCTAAATGGCTGCAAGACGATTTGGCCAAACGGCCTTCGCGTCTGACCTGGCGGCTAGGCAAGGACTTTTACGATCAGAAATTCAGGCTGGTGATGGAGACAGACGTCACCCCCGAACAAGTGCTCGCCGATGCCGAAGAGGGGCTGCGATCGGTGCGCGCCGAAATGCTTGAGTTGGCGCTGCCCATGCACGCAAAAATGTACCCGGATCACAGCGATCATTCTGACCTTAGCGTTCACGAGCGCCAGAATTTGATCATCACCGAAGTGCTGCGCAAGATATCCGACGAACATCCGCGCCCCGACCAGTTGCAACAGACCATCGAGGCCGATCTCGAAAGCATCAAGCAATTTATCCGCGAGAAAAAGATCGTGTCGTTGGGCACGCGCGACAATTTGAAAGTGATTCCGACGCCGCTCTTCGAGCGTGGCATCTATTCGGTGGCGGGATTCCATAGCGCGCCGCCGCTGGAGCCTCAAGCCGAAGCGGAATACTGGGTAACTCCCATCGATCCCAAGATGCCCGCGGACAAAGTGGAATCCAAGCTGCGCGAGTACAACAATTACACGCTGGAGTGGCTGAGCATTCACGAAGCGCTGCCCGGCCACTACGTCCAGTTCGAGCATCTGAACAATATTCAGCCCGAGAGGCGCAGGCTGCTGCGGTCGCTCTACGCCAACGGTGCTTACGTGGAAGGCTGGGCCGAGTACATCGCGCAGGTGATGATGGACGAAGGCTTTCTGAACAACGATCCGCGCTTCAGGATGGTGATGCGAAAAATCCGCCTGCGATTGCTGGCCAATGCAATTCTCGACGTCAAGATGCAAACGATGGGAATGACCGACGAACAGGCCATGGATTTGATGACCAAGGACGCATTTCAGACCCAGGCGGAAGCTGAAGGCAAGCTGGTGCGCGCGAAACTTAGCTCGACTCAGTTACCGACATACTTTGTAGGTTTGCGCGAATGGCTCGCGTTCCGCAATAAGTATCAGGCGGAAGCGGGGAAAAATTTCGACATGCTCAAGTTTCACGACCTTGTGCTCGATCAGGGTCCGTTGCCAGTCCCTGTGGTAGAGAAGCTGGTGACGCCGACGGCGCGTCAGTAACGTTTATTTCCATCCAGAAGTTTCTTTCCGAAATACTCTCGAAATATGCCCGGAGCCGGCAGGGAACGAGCAACCTCGCGCCAATCTAGACATTCACAATACTGGAACGAAGGAGATAGAGGAGATGAAGAGGTTCCCAGCAATAGTGTTCAGGCTGCCTCTCGCAGCCTTTATTTTGTGCAACGTCTTCGTTGCAAACGCGGCAGCGCAAACACCAACCGGAGAATCGGACCGCAAGCCGGTGATCGTGGAGTTATTCACCTCAGAGGGATGCTCCAGCTGTCCGCCCGCCGACGAGCTACTACAGAAATTGGAAGCGCAACAGCCCGTAGCGGGAGCCGAGGTCATCGCGCTGGAAGAACACGTGGACTATTGGAATCACGACGGATGGAACGATCCATACTCTTCATCTGAGTGGACGGAGAGGCAGACCGTTTATCGGACGATTTTCAACCAGACGGAATACACGCCGCAGATGATTGTGGATGGGCACAGCCAATTGGTGGGCAGTAACGGACGCGAGGCTCTCATCGAGATCGAAAAAGCGGCACATCGCGTGCAGACGGCTGTCGGGATAAATTCGGAAAAGGCAGACGAGCACGGCTCGCAGCGGTTCACTGTCTCAGTCGGGAAACTTGCCGGAAACACTCAGGGGGATGTTGCGGAGATTTGGTTGGCGGTGACAGAAGACGGCTTGCAGTCTTCGGTGAATCGCGGAGAAAATGCCGGACACGTCCTGCGTCACACTGCAACTCTGCGATCGTTGCACAAGATAGGGACCGCGGATGGAAACGCGCCATCGATGTCGTTTAAAGGCGATTCTCGCGTAAAATTCGAACCGCGCTGGAAGCCGGAAAATTTGCACGTGGTGGTTTTTGTGCAGGAGAAAAAGAGCCGCATAATTCTCGGCGCCGCTTCCGCGAAATCGTCGCAGTAGAGGATTTGCGATTGATACGGGAATTCGATGCCAAGAAGATGAAGGAAATTCCTCGGCCATGAAGCAGATCTGTTACACAAACTACGACGGACCCCTGGGCACGATGCTCCTTGCTGCGGACGAACGCGGTTTGCGGCTGATCAGTTTTGCGCGGGGCAAGCGGCCTGAACGCCCGCAATCTGGCTGGCAGCAGGATCGCGCGCCCTTCGCTGAAACCATTCGCCAATTGCGAGCTTACTTTGATGGAGAGTTAAAAAACTTCGATCTGCCACTGTCTCTCGAAGGCACCGAGTTTCAGTTGCGTGTCTGGAAAAGCCTGTGTGCTATTCCTTATGGTCAAACGATTTCTTACGGCCAATTGGCGCACCGCATCGGAAGCCCGAACGCAGCACGCGCGGTAGGTTTGGCCAACGGTTCCAACCCCATCCCGATTATTGTTCCTTGTCATCGCGTTATTGGGAGCGACGGCAGCTTGGTTGGTTACGGCGGCGGCCTCTCGAACAAAAAGGCGCTACTGTTCCTCGAAAAAAAGCACGAGTTTCTTCCATTTGACGTCAGTCAGTGAAAGCTTGTCTGATTGTTTTCGCCACACTCCTGAAGAAGGGCGAACCATAAATGCCGGAAAATTTCTTTCATGTCGCTGAATTGCAAAAGCTCCGCGCACAAGGCGGAAAATCATATTTTGAGTTCCTGCGCGTTCCCGCTCTGAGCGCGGGTGTTTATGCTCTGCCCGCGGAGGGAAAAGATTCCCAAAGCCCGCATAAAGAGGATGAATTGTATTACGTTGTTCGCGGACGAGCTCGCATGCGCGTCGCGGCCGAGGAGCATGCGGTCAGCGAAGGCAGCATTATTTTCGTGGCGGCGGGCGTACAACACTACTTTCATGAGATTAAGGAAGAATTAATCGTATTGGTTTTCTTCGCCCCTGCCGAGAGCTAGTCGTCCTCGATCATCGCAGCAACCAATTCCAGCCATAAATGAGCCATCCGGACTGAACCTTTTCTGTCCCTGAGGACAGCTTGCTCGCTCCCCGCCGGTCTCATAACCTGTTTCTAAGGAATCATTTATTCGAGTCTCATGGCCCGGAACATGCTGAACGTTGCTCTGCGTCGCGCTGGATGGGAGGCGAAACACATGAAGTTTGTAAATCGCGGACTCCCGTTTCTTGTGCTCAGTTCGTTGATCGTGCTCCTTTTCCTGCAAGCAGGATGTGCCGGCATCAGTGGCGGCGGAGGAAAAACCGGGGCAACTGTCCCAGCCGTCCCGACGGGTTTAGCGGCCGTACCAGGGAACACGCAGGTGATGCTGAGCTGGATGGCGAGCTCGAGCGCGACAGGGTATAACGTCCAGCGTTCCACCACCTCAGGCGGCCCTTACATGCAGATTTCAGCGCCGACCGCCACGAACTACACCGATACCGGCTTGACAAACGGGACGAAGTATTTTTACGTTATTTCTGCCTTTAATTCGGTCGGACAGAGCGCGAATTCATCGGAAGTGAGTGCAACCCCAGTCCCGGCTGCACCCGCAACTCCGACGGGCTTGGCGGCAACCGCGGGGAACGCACAAGTGAGTCTGAGCTGGAATGCGAGCACGGGTGCGACGAGCTATCACGTGAAGCGTTCCACAAGCAGCGGTGCTGAGACGCAAATCTCCGCACCCGCTTCCAACAGCTTCACCGATACTGGAGTCACAAACGGCACCAAATATTTCTACGTGGTCTCAGCCGTGAACTCCGGCGGCGAAAGCGCCAACTCGTCGGAAGTAAATGCCACACCGGCAGCTCCCGCTGTGCCTCCCGCAACGCCGACGGGATTGCAAGTAACTGCAGGGAACGCGCAGGTAAGCCTGATCTGGAATGCAAGCACGGGCGCGACCAGTTACAACGTCAAGCGATCCACGGTCACCGGAGGACCCTTCAGCACCACGCTCGCTTCTCCCACCGCTACGAACTACACCGATAGCGCGGTGACAAACGGAACAACGTACTTCTACGTGGTATCCGCGGTAAACGCCTCCGGTGAGAGCGCCAATTCCGCGCAAGCCAGCGCGACACCCGCCGGCGTGGCCCCCAACGTGACGATTACTATCAATCCGTCGCAAACGAAACCCATCTCGCCTTGGATTTACGGCATCAATTTTTATTCTGGAATCACGGGCGCTCCACCGCAGCTCACTTTCGACCGCGATGGCGGCAACCGCTGGACCGCCTATAATTGGGAGACCAACGCGTCGAATGCGGGCAGCGACTACTTATACGAAAACGACGACTACCTAAGCAGCAGTACGGTCCCGGCAGAAGCAGTGCGAAGTTTCATCGCAGGCGACCAATCCAACGGCCTGGCGAGCTTGATCACCGTCCAGCTTCAAGGTTTGGTAGCTGGTGACGAGAGTGGCCCGGTGAGCGTTGCCGACCCGCCAGATTTGTCGCGCTTCAAACAAGTCGTCGACCAAAAGAGCACAGTCTCCAGCGTTCCGTTCACGCTCACGCCTCCCACCACCGACGCCAACGTGTACATGGACGAATTCGTCTGGGCTTTGGATCAGAAATTTTCCGGGATGGGCATCTTTGGGACAAATCCCGCGCACCCCACCTTCGTCAGCTTGGATAACGAGCCGGAGCTTTGGAACTCGACGCATTTGGAAGTCCAGGGGCCGAATCCCGTCACTTCGGCCAGCTACATCGCGAAGACCATCACACTCACCGAAGCTTTGAAAGACCAGTTTCCCAACATGGTGATCTTCGGGCCGGTTCACTACGGATTTCAGGGCATCTACAATTGGCAGGGAGAATTGAGCGCTACGCCGAGCGGCGCGAATTGGTTCCCGGACAAATACCTCGCCGCGTTAAGCACCGCGTCGGCTAGCTACGGCAAGCCTCTGGTTGATGTATACGATTTCCATTGGTACGTCGAAGAGTACGATGCAAACGGGAACCGAGCTACCGACCTGAGCGGAACAACCTTGACCGATGCACAGGTCCAGCTAATCGTGCAGAGTCCTCGAGCGCTTTGGGATCCCACCTTTACCGACTCCACCAATAGCAATCCGTGGATCTACGAGGAACTTGGCAACACACCGATCAACCTCCTCGGACGGTTGCAGGCCAAGATCAACGCCGAATTTCCGGGCATGAAGATTTCCATCACGGAATATGAAAACGGCGGCTGGAACCACATCGCGGGCACTATCGCTCAAGCAGACAATCTAGGCATTTTCGGCGCGCAGGGTCTTTTCGCGGCGAGCTTCTGGCCTCCGAATGGAACTTATCCCTACGCCCTCGCGGGTTTCCGCGCCTTCCGCGATTTCGATGGAGCCGGCGCCAACTTCGGCAACACCTCGCTGCAATCCACATCCAGTAACGTGCAAAACGTGATGGTTTACGCGAGTTCCGACAGCACCACACCGGGAAGATTCGTATTCGTGGCCATCAATCGTTCTACTACGTCGCAGGTGACCGCGATCAACGGCCAATCACTCTCCGGCACCGCTCGGCTATTTCAGATGACGGCGGCTTCTACTCAGGGTCAGAATCCTATACAGCCGGTGTCCATCGGAACGATGGCCGTAAGCGGCTCGTCTCTGACGATAACGCTGCCTGCGTTGAGTGTGACCACCATTGAAGTGAATTAGCGCATGTCTAACACCATACCGTTTGAGCCGGACTCCCTCCCGCCAAGAATGTGGAGAGTCCACAAGGCTTGCTGAACGCAATTTGGCGAATCAGAATCCCAATCACGAGGCCTCTTGCGGGCTCGTTCGCGAAGGCGGGCGTGATTCAGTGCCGGAACAGGAGTTTGCTACGCCTTTTTCGCTAAGCCGCGGATGTAGGCGACGAGACCTTTAATCTGATCATCCGTCAATTTGCCCTTGTACGCCGGCATTTTCTTGCCCATGCCGTTCGTTATGATATCGCTCAACTGCGCGTCCG
This sequence comes from Candidatus Acidiferrales bacterium, assembly GCA_050012235.1. Lineage (GTDB taxonomy): Bacteria > Acidobacteriota > Terriglobia > Acidiferrales > UBA7541 > Palsa-295. The sequence goes on from JBEKHP010000021.1 coordinate 34,336, forward strand.
TTTGCTTCTGCACCTCGTCGGAACGCAGGTCTTTCACGCCCAATTGCTTCCCGGTCGCCCCGCTACCGCTTCCGTCGTCTGAGTGACATACGGCGCACTTAGCTTTGTAAAGAGCGGCGCCATCCTGCGCATGTGACGGTGCGGCAACCACCAGTACGAGAGCTCCCAACAGAAGAGCCGCGGACCCCGTTCGAGCCATTCGATATTTCATTTCATCCCTCCCAAAGGAATTTCTGAGACACAGCCATCATGTGCCAGATCCACGCGCTTCAAAATGCATACCGCAGCGAGAATGTGGCATTGCTGCCGTTAAAATTCGCTGATTGGATCGCTGCAAGTCCGAACGGGCTGGTGTTTCCCGCTTGGGTGAAACCGTAATAATTCCAAGACATCTTGTAGGTGACGTTTCGATAGACATCGATTGCGATCGACGCATACGGCCGTTGATAATTGAAATCGAGCGTGCCGGAAGGCGTGAGCGGATTCAGGAAAATCGTGTTGCCGCGGACAAAGCTGCCGCCGTAACCCAGCATCGCTGTCACTCGCTTCATGGGTTTCCACATCACCGCAGCGTGAGCGAAATGATCGGTGCTGCTGTAAGTGGAAAGCGCCCCCAATCCGGTTCCAGGCGGAGTTGCAGTTGGCGGTGGGCCGACGGACGCGCCCGCAATAGGGCAAGCAGTCGTAGCGACTCCGGGAGGAGAGCTGCTCGCAATTCCAGTCAGCGTAGCGGGAGGAGGCGCGGGATTCGGGAAAGCGTAAGTGATGGAATAGTTAAAACAAATCTCGGACTGCGTGTAAACATCCCAGTAGTTGTACCCGAAATCGACGGACAAGCGTGGATTCACCATCAAGATCGTGGCGAAGCTGTACGAGCGGTCGTGTTCCAGGTTGTTGACCGTTGTCACGTTGTCGCGGTTTTCATGAATCTCAACCGCGCCATCTACGGTCGCCCACGGCCGCGGTTTGTAATTCGCATGGATCTTATAAGACTGCACTTGTCGCGGATCGATCCGCGTGAAGGATTGGTCGTTGTAGCCGAACTCAAAATCGGTAGTGATTCGCAGAGCATCAATAGGGCGTGCGACGAAGCCTAGCAACAGGGCTTGCTCGTTAATGCTAGTAATATTGCGAGAAGTGTCGTTGCCAGCCTCCGGAAGCGGGTTCCCGGGTGAACCTTCCTGAATCGCACCGGCCAGCGGACCCGTTGTTAGCAGCGTGCAGCCAGCCGGAAGTGTCGGAGGCGTTGTCGGCGGTGTCAAAGGGGCGCAGTCACCACGTGCCGCGAGAAAATCGTTTCCAGGGTTCGCTTGGGTCGCGAGCGGCCCAGCGGGCCCGCCCGGAAAGGTGAACTCTCCGACGTCAAAAGTGGCGTCCATGCTGGAGATCTTCCGGTTCGTGTAGAGATAGCCGATGTGCGCGCTGTACCGCCTGGTGAAATCGTATTGGAGTTCAAGTGTGTTCGACTTGATGTTCTGCCCAAGGAATTGCGTAGCGATCTCGTTTGTTATATCGGCGGCAGAGCTGCTGCTGTGTTGCGGACAAGTTGGCGCGCTGAAGGGGGCCGGGCAGGTCGTCGAGTTAAACGTCGCTTGTGGCAGCAATAGGCCCACAACACCCGCCGCGGGTGAAGCCGTTCCGAAGGTGGCGGTTTCGTTGGTGTCCCACACTCCGGGAATGCGCCAGTTGTCATAGCGAAACTCATCGAGGATCCTCAATTTGTCATTTATGGCATACACGCCGGACCAATTCGCATTGACTGAAACGCGCTTTGCATCGGCCGGCCCTCCCGTCGTGCTTCCGCGCTCGCCGGTGCGTGCGGTAAATCCGTTCACTGTCTCAAGGAAATCCGGGATTTGGTTGTTGCTGGTGCTGTAACCCACCGAGCCGGACATTTCAAAATTCTTGAAATAGTTTGATTGGAAGCGGAACCGTTCGGTGGGCATGAAGTTCCGCGGATTCCCTACCTGGCTATAGGACAAAAATCCGTTACACGCGGGGTTGGCGGTGTTGGTCGTGCCAGTCACGATCGGCGCCGCACAGGGAAGGGCCTCGGCGTGCGTTTGCGTGCTCCAAATGTTTCCCAGGTCCACGGGAGTGCCGTTCGGCGTGCCCAGCCCCGTGGGATTTGCCAGGACGAATCCGAAATTCTGCGGATTCGCCACCGGGTTATCAGTGACGACGTTGTCCTGCTTGAAATAACTGAGGAATTCGTCAAAGGAAAGCGTAGTTCGGGGCAGAACGCGGAAATCGACTCCCGCCCGATACGCATTCGTCGTGTAACTATAGTTCTCATTAAAGTCCGATATCGTTCCCCCATCCGTGGTGAAGAAACCGGGTCCCTCGTCGCGGTTCCGGGAATATCCCAGCCGGAATCGCACCGCCGAATTCGGAAGCAGCGTGAGATCGTAGTCCTGCATGCGGCGCACAAGATCCAGTGCATGAAGCGAATTGTTTTGCGCCACCGCCGGCGAAGAGCAGAACGCCGGGAGGCCCGGGACGCCTGGGACGGGGGTTGCATTGAGCACCGAAGGCGGGCTGACGATGCAGCCGGTCGTCGGGGAACCAGCCGGGTTCAATGCGGCCGGGTTCAACGGATTGGCGAACAGGTTGTAATCCCAAAAGTTCTTGTCGCGGCGGAACAGCAGCCGAAAGTCGTACCATTTATTCTTTCCGATACGCAGGCGGGTCACGTCGTTCGGATCGCCGCCGTATCCGAAGTTGCTGAAACTCAAGTTGTCGAACAAGAAACCATTGTGATCGAGCGAGCGCATCTCTAGCGTGTAGTCGAAGAGTCGGAGACCTGAATTGAGGTTCTCGAAGGTATCGTAGGTGTTTTGGTTACCGTTGATTTCGCTCGCTCGATACCCGGCTTCGATCGACGAATGGATATTGTAATCGCCGGAATTGATTCCTTTCGATTGTCCGGAGTCGTCCTGGGCCCGAGCAGCAGGTGAAAGGAAAAGCGCCACGACCAAGATCGCAAAAGGAATCGAGCGAGCTCCCGGGCAGCCTTTCATGGCTTTTCTCCCTGCGATCCGAAGCTGCATTCCGGTTTTGTCGGCCCTCTCGCTGAAATCAAGGTCATCTCGGCTCCTATTTGAAGAAGGTCGGATCGAAGTTAGAACCGTGAATTTGGGAGTGACACAACACGCACGATTGGAAAAAGCTAGCCTGATTGTGGAACGAAGGAGCTCCCGGCGCCCCGCTGAAGCTTGAGTCCGTGTGGCACTGCAGGCAGAGAAGGTTGACGTTGCTCAGTTTCAACATATGGGGATTGGGTCCGCCGTGCGTCAAATGGCAGGACTCACATCCGTCGATCTTCACAGGTTGGTGTTCGAAAACAAACGGCCCTTGCTTGTCCGTGTGGCACTTGAAGCAGACCGCATCCTGCGTGGAAGAAGTCCGCACCTGGTGAGGCTTCACCGTGCCGTGCACGTTGTGGCAATCGCTGCACTGGATCAGCCCTTCGTTCACGCGATGATGGAACGGCATATCGAACTGGGCTTTTTGCTGGAGATGGCATCCATAGCAAAGTTCGGGTTGGGACTTAACAAGCATAAAATCCGATTCTTTGCCGTGATGCGGCGAATGGCAGGAGACGCAACTGACGTTATTTTTCGAATGCTCCGAGTTGATTGCATTCATGTGCTGCGCGCCGCTGGCGTGGCAGGTCAGGCAGCGCGCATTGACTTCTTTGGTTGAGTGTTCGCCAAAAATGAAAATCTTCGTTTTGTCGCCGCCGCCCGCCACATGAGCCGAACCGGGCCCGTGACAATCCTCGCAGCCGTGCTTGGCGATCCCGCCTTCCTGGTACGTCTGCTGCCAGTGCGCGCTTTTCTCCCAGCCGTTGTATAGGTCTTCATGGCAGGCCTTGCAGGTCTGCGCTCCAACATATTGCGGAGCTTCGGAGGAAGCCGCGGGTGAAGCCGAGGGCGAAGCTGTGCTGGCCGCTGACGGGCTGGGCGGTTTCGCGCCCTTGTCGGGAGCCTGCTGACCGTAGCCCGCAGTAGACGCGACTACCAATAGACAAGTACATAGGACTGACAATAGAAGAACTCGAGAAGCTCTAGGATTTGTCAGCATTGGCGTCACACGATTCCGCAATTTTTCACTCCCTCCTTGATTGTTCTATTTCCTCGCTTCGGTGGCACGGAAACGTTCCGCGCTTTATGCGAGCGAAACTATGCAAATGAAAGGCCTAACCAACGCGAAAGGCAGCCCTTAAGTTTCCCTCATGCAATGACCTAGATTTCGACTGGAGCGGATCGTCACTTGTCCGTCCCGGCAGCGTGTCAAAAAAGGAATTCCGTTCCTCAATGGGATTCTTGGAATCACCAGACCCGGATTGGCTTGGCGGTGCGGCACCATCGGTCGGCGGTCCGAGTTTCGCGCTCGTCATCGGTGTCCTCAAAAAGTGCACAATGCTAGAGCGACCTACTTCTCCGAAACTGTTCCAAATTGCACAGTTTTGAAAATTTAATAAAGACTGGCGGGTTGCAGCAGAGTGACGGGACGCCGGACGTTTCGGCGGGCATGGCTTTCGAAATTTTGGCGGACTATGCCCAGAAAGCTATGATGGAGGACAGGCCGTTTGGGATGAGCTGGAGGCATAGACGGCACGGGAATTCCGGTCAGTGAATAGGAACTGAGAATAAAAGATGCCGCAGATTTCTGCATCGGAGTTTCACGCTCTGCCGCTTCGCGTGCACACGTTTCTCGCCGACGTCCCGCTGCATGACGTCTGGGCGGTCGACCTGCCGACGCGCCGCGCTGGGGTTACCCTTTCTGAATTTCTTCGCCGGGCGAGCCGGGACGGATCCGGCGCATCTCATGCCGAGACCAAGAGATTTCCGCCAGCGGCCCGCGCGCTTTTCGCTCTTCGGTTTTTTCTTGGACGCATTTTTCGACTCGAGGCCGAACCGAAGGATGCCTTGGCAACCTCGTTTGGAAGTCGACTAACGGAAGAGGATCGTGCTCGTTCTTTTGTCGCGTCGGGAACGCCGGAAGGACTGTTCCGTGTGGTCTATCGTTTCGAAAACGAGCAGCTGGTTGAAATACAGAATCGCACCGTCCATGGTGCGGCGCTCAGCGCCCTCGCTGAAAGGGCCGATGGCTATCGATTCTACTTCGCGGTCTACGTGCGGCGGAGAACGTGGATTACGCCGTTTTACATGGCCTTGATCGATCCCTTCCGAAAATGGATTATCTATCCGGCGTTGCTGAAAAAAATCCGTGCTACATGGGATCGGAATATCTGAGTAAACGACTCACTCCACAGTACCAGCTCCGAAGAAATACAAGAAACTAGGGGAGGCGCTCGCGGGCGCAGCGAAAGCCGACCACGATGCTGCGGACCTTGGGTTTGAGGATGTAACGAGAGGAGACGCGCGCGTGCCCCTTAACGACTCCGCGCCAAGAGCCGCCGCGCGAAACGCGAAACTCTCCGTAGGCTGGGCCCCTGGGGTCGAACTCGGCGCTTTGACTGTAGTAGGTCATCCCGTACCAGTCCTGGACCCATTCCCAAACGTTGCCGAGCGTGTCATACAACCCGAATCTGTTCGGCTTCTTCTGCCCCACGGGGTGAGAAGCGCCGTCCGAATTGTCGTGGAACCATGAAATGTCAACTAACGAGCCGTAACGGCAGGAATTATCACCGGCGCGTGCCGCGTATTCCCATTCCGCTTCGCTGGGCAGGCGATAATGATAGCGGTCCTTTTTGCTATTGAGCACTTCGCAGAATTTTTGCGCGTCTTCCCAGCTCACTCCTTCGACCGGAAGAGTGGGGCCCCGGGTATAGCTCGGATTGGTGGCGGTTACCGCTTCATACTCGGCCTGTGTCACCTGGAATTTGCCGAGCTCAAAAGGGCGTGTAATGGTCACTTGATGAAGCGGCTTTTCGTCCGGGAAGCATTCGTCATCGCCAGCGGAACAGCCCATCATGAAGCTGCCGGCCGGGATGCTCACGAAGTCCATATGCGTGGCCTTTCCTCGCAACGGTTATAGATGCCGCCTGCGTGAAACACGGTGCAGCGCAAGAGTTCTTCTTGAAAAGTTGCCGGAAACATCCGCTTTGAATTTTCCGGCGCGTGCATGCTACCTCTGTCGCTCTGAGGACACAACAGATTTGCGGTCCGGGCGTTTCCAGCGAGAGTACCGTTGGCGTTTAGTATCTGATGGTGTACGAACGCCAAGGGTATTTGATACGAGGAGCGAGAAAGTGTTGCAAAAAGATGCGCTACAATGCGAGGATTCCGCCCGCTAGTACCGATGGCACGCCTTCGGGAGCGATGCGACAAAAGGCGGTTTCACAATCTCAACCGGGCGAAGGTCTGCGTTGAAGTTGAGTAGTATCTTGGAGGTGTTGCGTGCGAATGCATGTTCTGAAAATTGTAGCGTGTGTGTTGGCGTGCGCTGTCGCGGCGCCTTGCCGGGCGCAGGATCGGGTGACGATTCTCTACGATGCATTCGGCGAATCGAAGGAGCTGACGAAGGATTGGGGATTTTCGGCGCTGGTGGAGCATAACGGAAAGCGCATTTTGTTCGACACCGGGAATAATGCGACGATCTTTGAGCACAACGTGAAGGCGCTGGGCGTCGATCTGACGAAACTGGATTTCGTGGTGATCTCGCATCGGCACGCGGATCATGCAACGGGATTGCGATATGTGCTGAGCGTGAATCCGAACGTTACGGTATATGTGCCCTCGGATGGATCCAATGGATTTGGCGGAGCGCCGTTTTCGAAGTCGTATTTGCGGGCGGATGACAGCTTGCCCGCGAGCATGCGGTATTTCGGCGGAGCGGAGCCGGATCATTTCACGTCGGGCAAGCTGTACGACACCGGGAACTTTGTGCTGGTGAATCAAACGACGGAAGTCTCGCCGGGAATTTTTCTGGTGCGCACAGTTTCGCAGAAGCAAGGGACGCTGGAGCTGCCGGAATTGACGCTCGCGATCAAACGGCCGAACGGATTGCTGCTGGTGGATGGATGCTCGCACGCGGGCATTGAAGCGATCCTGCAAGCGGCAAGCGCCGTGGATCCCAGGACGGAGATTGTGTTTGGCGGTTTGCACCTGGTTACCACGCCGGTGGAAGAAATCGACGTGCTGGTGGAGAATCTGAAGACGAAGTGGAAAGTGGAGAGAATCGCTCCGGGACATTGCACGGGCGAACCGGCATTTGCGCGGCTGAAGAAAGCGTACGGCGAAAATTATTTATACGCGGGATTGGGGACAAAAGTGGAACTACAGTAAAACAAATCCGAGAGTCGACGGGAGAGCTTCGCGTTAGGAGGGATTATGGAAGCGAGACAGTGCACGAAGTGCGGGAAGACGTCTACGTCGGCGGTGAAGTGCTCTCATTGCGGGTTTGAATTTCCGCAGGCGCGAACGCGGGACGACGAAATGGAAGACCGGCTCATCAATGAAGGAAATAAAGCTCCGTCGGAAGCGACGGAAGAAACGATGGATGATGCGATGAAAAGGCCGCTGAAAGTTCCCCCGCGGCGGAAATGACCAGCCGGAAAGAGACTTTACCCACCGATCGAGAGCCTGCCCGCTACGTGGCGCAAGCAGAAAAATTTCACGCGTACCCGACGACGCGCTGGGCGTGGTACACGGTTGTGATCCTGTTGTGCGCGTACATTTTTTCGTTCATCGATCGGCAAATTCTGAACCTGCTGGTGGCGCCGGTGCGGCGCGACCTGGCGATCAGCGACACGCAGATGAGTTTGCTGATTGGATTCAGCTTTGCGCTTTTCTACGCGCTGCTTGGGCTGCCGTTCGGGCGGCTGGCGGATTGGGTGAACCGGCCGCGGTTGATTATTTGCGGAATGCTGATGTGGAGCGTGATGACCGGCGGATGCGGGCTGGTGAGTTCCTACGCGCAACTGTTCGTGCTGCGGATGGGAGTTGGAATCGGCGAAGCGACGCTGACTCCCGCCGCCTATTCCATGATTTCGGACTCGTTCCCTCCGGCGAAACGGTCGGTGCCGTTCAGTGTGTACACCACGGCCACGTTCGTGGGCGGCGGATTTGCATTTCTTTTCGGCGGATTGTTGCTGCGATCGTTCGGGACGCGGGAAGTTTTTCAATTGCCGCTGCTCGGGCCGGTGCGCGCATGGCAGACGTTATTTTTGCTGTTGGGTGTTTCGGGAGTGGCGTTCGCGATGATTTTGTTCACGCTGCGCGATCCTTCGCGCAAGGGGGCGCGCGTTCTCGAAAATAGCGGCGCGCGCGCGAGGGTGGAGCGCCTGCCTCTGAAAATAATCTGGCGCTACTTTGGGGCAAACCGGAGAACTCTGGCGTCGTTAATTCTAGGCATGGCGGTGACAGCGCTGGCTTCCTACGGGACTTCGGCGTGGGCGGTTACGTTTTTGGTGCGCAATCATGGAATGTCGGCTTCGCGTGCGGGGATTCTTTTCGGCGGGGCGCAGATTGTGTCGGGCTCGCTGGGAATGATCAGCGCGGGGAAAATGGTTTCGTGGCTGATGATTCGCGGGTATCGCGATGCGTACATGCGCGTCGCGCTGCTTTCGTGCCCGGGATTTTTCGTGGCGGGGAGTCTTTATCCGCTGGTGTCGAACGCCACGGCGGTGATCGCTTTGCTCTACGCCGCAACGTTTTTTGTATGCATGCCCGTTTGCCTGATTCCGGCGGCGATTTTGGAAGCGGTGCCGAATGCCATGCGCGGCCAAGCTACTGCCATGTATCTTCTGGTCGTAAATATAATTGGGCTGGGCCTCGGGCCAACGGCGATCGCGCTGGTCACCGATCGCGTATTTGGATATGACGCAGCGGTGCGCTATTCGCTGCTGATTGTCCCGGGGATGGCAGCGATTCTGGCCGCGATACTTTTTTTCGTGGGGCTGCGATCGTATAACGCGAGTCTCGGAAGGTTGGAAATTTGGTTGAAGGAAAATGTGTAAGCTGCGCGGCGACGCAAAGAATTTTGAGCGCTGAATCGAGCGCAAAGTCAAAAGCGGTGCCGCACCTCGATCATCCCAGTAACTTGCCGGCGAGCCAGTAATCGACGCTGAACTTTCCCGGACCGGAGCAGATCAGCCAGATAAAGAAGAGCACGTACAGGACTTCCGGAAGGTAGAGGACATCGTCGAGCCAGTTGAGCGAGGATAGCTTTTTAGGCACGGTGGAAAGCGTGTTGGTCAGGATGGCGACAATCATATCGATCATTAGCGCCGCGCAGGCCGGGCTCGAAAGAAACCCCACAGCCACCAGGGATCCGCAAACGAACTCGACACTCGCCACGAAATAAGCTGTCTGGCGCGGAAACGGAATTTCGGCCTTCACCAGCGTGTCGTAGACTTCTTTGGTGCCGCCGGCGGAAAACAATTTGTTTGCCCCGGAGATGGCGAAGAACAGCCCGATCGAAACGCGTACCAGCAGGATGGCATATTGCTCCAAATCGCTGCTACCCGACATCGCAAACTCAATCAACCGTTTCCAATCCATCTCGATCCCTCCATGGGACGATGTGCTGCAGCGATACCCTATATCACACAGTTCGACTTCTCCGGTAACCGCCTTGCGTCTCCTGATCTGCGGATTGTGAAACAGGAAATCTTGGGTCCCGTTCTGCCGGGGGTGCCGAGGAGCGTAGCGTTGGAGTGGGCGCTTGTAAGCATGGGAAATTTGAATGCATTCCATCCATTATCGCGATTGTACTTGGAGCGGTGCGAGGGGGTAGTAATCGAACATGGGGAATGCGCGCTTTCGAGGCCATCCGGATCACGACGCTTGTGGTGTGGGCTTCGTAGCCCAGTTGGGCAGCCTCGGCTCGCGGGACGTCATCGAACGAGCGCTCACGGCACTCGTTCGCCTCACTCATCGCGGCGGAGTGGATGCCGATGGCTCCAGCGGTGACGGAGCCGGTCTGCTGCTCCCCATTCCGAAAGAGTTCTTTCGGGCTCGCGCTCTAGAAGAGCGCATCAATCTTCCAGTTGAATTCGGCGTCGGCATGGTCTTCCTGCCACCCGGCAAGGAAAATGAAGCGCGCGCTTCGGTGGAAAAGCTCTCCGCGCTTTGCGGCGTGCGATGTTGCGGCTGGCGCAATGTTCCGGTGGACTCCTCGATCCTCGGCCCGTCCGCTGCTGCTACGGTTCCGGCCATTCAGCAAAGCTTTTTCGGCTCCGACGAAACCGGCGAAGCTTTCGAACGCCAGCTATTTCTGCTGCGAAAACGGGTCGAAACCGAGGGAACTCCTGGGATTTATTTCTGTTCGCTCTCCTCGCGCTCCGTGGTTTACAAAGGACTGCTCGCTCCTTGGCAAGTCCCCGAGTTTTATCCGGACATCGCTCACTCCCAATTCCAGGCGTCCTTCGCCGTTTTTCACCAGCGCTATTCCACCAACACACGGCCCACCTGGTCTCTGGCGCAGCCGTTCCGGTTTGTTGCGCACAACGGTGAAATCAACACGATCGGCTCCAACCGCCGCTGGATGCGCGCGCGTGAAAAATCGATCCTGGAAGAGATGGGCGCCCCGGAATGGTGCCGGCTTCTCGAATCGGGCGTCAGCGATTCCGCCAGTTTCGATAATGCTCTCGAAGTCCATCTGCGCCGCGACTACAGCATCGCCGCCGCGATGCTGCGCCTGGTCCCGCCTGCATGGGAAGCAGACCCCGATCTCAGCCCGGACTTAAAACTGTTCCTGCAAACGCAGGCTCGCGAGCAGGAACCGTGGGACGGTCCGGCTGCTCTCGTTTTCAGCGACGGTCGCTACGTCGGCGCGAAACTCGACCGCAACGGCCTGCGCCCGCTGCGTTACACCATTACTTCCGACGGCTTGCTAATGGCCGGCTCCGAAGCCGGACTTTCCAATTTCGACGACAAACGCATTGACGAGCGCATGCGCCTGGGACCGGGCGAAATGATCATCATTGACCCCGCCGAAGGTCTGGTCTGGCGCGGCAATGAAATCGCTAAAATTCTGCACGTCGGTGGCGGAAGCGAAAACTGGCTACCCGCGCGCAAGATCGAGCCGTCCACGGAATTTTCCGGCGCGTTTACAGAACATCCCAAGCGCGTCGCCTCGGCTCTCGGCTGGAGCGAAGATCAATTCCGCATGCTTTTCCAGTCACTCGGCATGGAAGGGAAGGAAGCGGTTTGGAGCATGGGTGACGACGCTCCGCCCGCATTCATCTCATCCGGCCGACGCCCCTTGTGGGATTACTGCAAGCAGCGCTTCGCACAGGTGACCAATCCGCCGATCGATCCGCTGCGCGAAGCGCACGTCATGTCTCTCGATGTCCCTTTGGGCAAAACGCTCTTCATCGAATCGCCGCTTCTCGATGCCGGACAAATCGAAAAAATTCGATCGCACATCGGCGGTCCGGTCCGAACTTTTGATTTCACCTTCGAATCAAGTACGGGCGTCGAAGGGGCGCTCGCCGCACTCGATCGTCTTCGGAACGAAGCCCGTTCCGCTGCTGGTGAGGATTCCCGGCCTCAGTTAATTATTCTGACTGACCGCAATATCCTCGCCGGGCACGCCGCCGTTCCCGCGATGCTTGCGCTTGCCGCAGTTTGGAAAGTTCTGGTTGAATCCGACGCCTGCGAGATTCCGCTGGTTGTCGAGAGCGGGCAAGTGATCGAGACGCATCACCTGGCTATGCTTGTTGCCGTCGGCGCAAGTGCCGTCTTCCCCTATCTCGCGCTGGAAATGTCGGAGAAATTAAGTCCGGGCGGCGCAGCGCGCTACCGGACCGGGATGGAAGCGGGTTTGCGCAAAGTGATCGCGCGGATGGGCATCTCTGCGATCGGGAGCTATCGAAACAGTCACCTTTTTGAAGCGGTGGGACTTGACGCCGACATTCTCGACGCATTCTTCGAAGACGCTAGCGCGGCGCTCGGCGGCAAAAACCTCGCCGGCATTCTGCGCGACAGCCTCGATCGTCACGCCGCGGCGTTCATGCCCGAGTCGCCTGAAATGCGCGACGCGGGTCTCTACCGTTTCCGCCAGACCGGCGAACAACACTCAAGTTCGCCCGAGCTTGTGCGCCGCATGCACAAATACATTCAGTCGCCCACGCCCGAGGCGTATCAGGCCTTCGCGGAACTTGCTGAGACGCGCGAGCCGGTAGCAGTTCGCGACTTGATCGCCATCGCTCCCGGCAAACTTCCTATTTCGCTGGATGACGTCGAGCCAGACACCGCGATTCTCGCGCGCTTCAGCACGCAGGCCATGTCGCTCGGCGCGCTGGGCCCTGAAGCCGTGCGCACTCTTGCGATTGCGATGAATCGCCTGGGAGCTCGCAGCAACACGGGCGAGGGCGGCGAAGACGCCGATGTGTACCGCTTTGAGCCGGAAGCGCGCAACCGCGTGAAACAAGTTGCCTCCGCGCGTTTCGGGGTCACAGCGGAATATCTCGTTCGCGCCGACGAGCTGGAAATTAAAATGGCGCAAGGTTCCAAACCCGGCGAAGGCGGCCAACTCCCGGCGTTGAAAGTCACATCCTTCATCGCTCGCATACGCCACGCCGTGCCCGGCATGTCGTTGATTTCTCCGCCGCCGCATCACGACATTTACAGCATCGAAGATTTGGCGCAGCTCATTTACGATTTGCGCGCGATCAATCCCCACGCGCGCATCGGGGTGAAACTCGTTTCCGGCGCCGGCGTCGGAATCATTGCTGCCGGAGTCGCTAAAGCGGGCGCGGACGTCATCACCATCTGCGGTTTCGAAGGCGGCACGGGCGCTTCACCGCTTACTTCCATCAAAAATACCGGCTTGCCGTGGGAAGTCGGCTTGCGCGAGGCGCACAAAGCGCTCTTGCTCACCGGCTTTCGCGGGCGCGTGCGCTTGCGCGCCGACGGCGGCTTCAAATTCGGCCGCGACGTTATCATCGCGGCCCTCCTTGGCGCCGATGAGTACGGCTTCGGCACCGCCGCGCTTCTCGCCATCGGCTGCGTGATGGCACGACAGTGCCACTTGAACACCTGCCCGGCGGGCATCGCCACACAGAACGAAAAATATCGCGCGCGTTTCACCGGCAAACCGGAAATGGCCATGGCCTATTTTCGAGGCGTTGCCGCCGAAGTTCGCGAGCGCCTGAGCCAGCTCGGCGCGCGTTCGCTGAACGACATCATCGGCGCAGCCGATATGCTGAAGCCGCGTGATCAAGAAGCCGCTGAAGCCTTCGAGGAGCTACTTGCGCCTATCACCGGCTCCGCCACGCAGTCGACGGGCATGCTCATCGAGGGCAAAGGACTTCACCAGGAACTATCGCGCGCAGTGGGCCCCAGCAAAGCCGCATCCATAAAGCCGCTCGAGTTCGCCATCGCCAACTCGGACCGTAGCGTCGGCGCGCACCTGAGCGGGGAAATCCTTCGCCGTACGGAATACTCGGGCCTCGGACGCCGCACCATCCAGTGCGAATTTCACGGCGCCGCCGGACAAAGCTTCGGCGCCTTCCTGATCTCCGGCGTGACCTTCCGCCTCACCGGCGAAGCGAACGATTACGTCGGTAAAAGTTTGAGCGGCGGCACGATTGCCATCACTGCGGGCCCCGAAGCTTCACAGCGCGGCGACGTCCTCGCCGGCAACACCGTTCTCTACGGAGCCACCGGCGGCGAACTCTACATTGCCGGATGCGCCGGTGAACGCTTCGCCGTCCGCAACAGCGGCGCTCTCGCCGTGGTCGAAGGCGTGGGCCAGCACGGATGCGAGTACATGACTGCGGGTATCGTAATCCTGCTGGGTCGCGCCGGGATCAACATGGGATCGGGCATGACGGGCGGTCTGGTGTACGCGCTGCGCAAATCGCTCGCCGCAACTGATTACAACTCCGAATTTGTTCGCCGCGCCGAAATCGAAGAGCCCGAGCGCGGCTGGCTGCGACAAGCCCTCACGGAGCACGTCCGCCTAACCGGGAGCCCCAAAGCGCGGCGTCTCCTGAAATCTTCATCGTCATTTATGTTGGTTCGTCTTGAGCCGGTCAGCCTGCCATGTTCCATCCAGCAGACCTGGGCGCCCATCCTTTCGCGCTGGCGCAAACGCGACCGGCGTTCGCTAGTCGTGCGCGTCGCGCTTCGCGCTGGCTCCCCCGAATCTCCCGCCCCCATCATTCATTAGAGAGGCCAGCATTTCAGGATTCGTTCGCGGTCATTTCCGGCCGACGCCTCAAAGACACGACGCTTTAGGTGGCTTTGCCTCTAATACCGGTTATAAAGGCCTGCTGAACGCGGTTAAAACTGCGCCCTCGCACCACAGCGGTGACGATAGTTCGAGTAGCCTGAGGATCACTGAGGCGCACGTAGCGGCAGGAAACATTGCGATCAATAGCCATTTCAGGGACGAGCGAGACGCCGACGCCGGCGGCAACCATTCCTAGCAGACTGCTGAACTGTCCGCTCTCAAATACAATGTGAGGCGTAACTCGGGCGCGGGTGCAGGTGTCAATACTCAGATCCCGGAAACAGTGGCCGTCGCGCAACATGACGAACGATTCTCCGCGGAGGTCTTTGAGGGCCAGCGATTTTGCAGAGGCACGCGGATGGTGTCTGCTCAATGCCGCAAAGAGCGGCTCGGTTCGGATAGGGAACAGGTCCAGCTCCTTGTGGCGCAGCGGGAGTGCAAGAATGGCCACATCAATAGAGAGGTCGCGCAAACCTTCTATCAGGACCGAAGTGGTTTCTTCAACGATGCGCAGTTTCGCGTCGGGGTACCGCTTGGCGAAACCGGCCGCATAACTCGGTATCAGATAAGGCGCGACAGTCGGAATCACGCCGACAGCGACACTGCCGCGAAGGTCTGTATTCTGATCGGCCGCGCTGGATCGTGCTGCCTCCATCTGCTCCAAAATCGTGCGAGCGCGAGGAATGAAAGCGCGTCCCGCCTCGGTGAGGCGAATGCTGCGACCCAGGCGGTCGAAAAGCTTGGTACCCAACTCTTCCTCGAGTTTCAGCACCTGTTGTGAAAGCGACGGCTGCGTAATCTGGCAGCGCTCCGCGGCGCGGCTGAAGTTGCCCGTGTCCGCGATGGCGCAAACATATCGGAGCTGATTAACTTCCATAGGGTATGCCTATACCTAAAATGGGAGTAATGTATTGGAACTATGTCCCATTTGCATGTTAGTTTAATTTGGTCGAAATCGCAGCATGGATTTCAACGAACTTGCTCGGCTGAATTTCAATGTCTGGAGGAGAGTACATATGGCTTCTGAAGCGAAGTGCCCGTTCCATCACGGCAGCAGCGCAAACCCGACAAATCGTGACTGGTGGCCAAACCAGTTGAATCTCAATCTGCTCGCTCAGCACTCATCGCTGTCCGATCCCATGGGCAGAAATTTTAATTACGCGGAAGAGTTCAAGAGCCTGGATTACAACGGGCTGAAGAAGGATCTTGCGGCGTTGATGACCGATTCGCAGGACTGGTGGCCTGCCGACTTCGGTCACTACGGTCCGCTATTCATTCGCATGGCGTGGCACAGCGCCGGAACGTACCGCATTGGTGATGGTCGTGGAGGCGGCGGCCGAGGTCAGCAGCGTTTCGCTCCACTGAACAGCTGGCCGGACAACGTCAACCTCGATCGAGCGCGCCGCCTGCTCTGGCCCATCAAACAGAAATACGGCAAGAAAATTTCCTGGGCCGATCTGATGATCCTCGCGGGCAATGTCGCGCTGGAAACGATGGGCTTCAAGACTTTCGGCTTTGCCGGCGGACGTCCGGACGTTTGGGAACCGGACTTGGACGTCAACTGGGGAATGGAAACGACCTGGATGGGGACTGAAAAACGCTATTCGGGTGATCGCGATCTCGCAAATCCCTTGGGCGCTACGACCATGGGACTTATTTATGTGAATCCCGAGGGCCCGGAAGGCAAGCCGGATCCGCTTGCCGCAGCAAAGGATATCCGTGAGACTTTCGCGCGCATGGCGATGGACGACGAAGAAACCGTCGCGCTGATCGCAGGCGGCCACACCTTCGGGAAAACTCACGGCGCCGGACCCGGCACCCACCTGGGCAAAGAGCCGGAAGGTTCGCCGATTGAGGAGCAGGGCCTGGGCTGGTCGAGCGCCTACGCCACCGGCATCGCAGGTGACGCAATCACGAGCGGCCTCGAAGTGACCTGGAGCAGCACGCCGACGAAATGGAGCAACAGTTTCTTCGAGCACTTGTTCAAGTACGAGTGGGAACTTACGAAGAGCCCGGGCGGCGCGCACCAGTGGAAGCCGAAAGGCAAAGCGGCGGACACTGTGCCGGATGCCCACAATCCTTCCAAGCGTCACGAACCGGCCATGTTGACCACCGATATCTCTTTGCGAGTCGATCCCGTTTACGAAAAAATCTCGCGGCGTTTCTACGAAAACCCAGCTTTGTTGGCTGATGCGTTCGCGCGGGCGTGGTTCAAGCTAACGCATCGCGACATGGGACCGCGCGCTCGCTACCTTGGTCCGGAGGTTCCGAAGGAAGAACTGCTTTGGCAGGACCCTGTCCCCGCAGTAAATCATAAATTGGTCGATGACAAGGATGTCGCGGCCCTGAAAGCAAAAATTCTTGCCTCTGGGCTGACGGTCTCGCAACTGGTCACAACCGCTTGGGCGTCGGCCTCCACCTACCGTGGGTCCGACAAGCGCGGCGGCGCAAACGGCGCGCGCATCCGCCTCGCCCCACAAAAGGACTGGAAGGTGAATCAGCCCGCGCAGCTGCAGAATGTTCTAAAGGCACTGGAAAAGATTCAGAGCGAGTTCAACGCCTCGCAGTCCGGCGGTAAGAAGATCTCGCTGGCCGACTTGATCGTCCTGGCTGGTTGCGCAGGCGTCGAACAGGCCGCGAAGAATGCAGGCGTCAACGTGACTGTGCCATTTGCTCCAGGCCGCACGGACGCTTCCCAGGAGCAGACCGACGTGAAGTCTTTCGCCGTGCTCGAACCGGCCGCCGACGGCTTCCGGTCCTACCGCAACGGAAACTCTGAGGCATCAGCCGAAGTCGAACTGCTCGATAAGGCGCAGCTCCTCACGCTCACCGCGCCGGAACTCACCGTCCTAATCGGCGGCATGCGGGTGCTGAATACCAACTACGGACAGACCAAGTTGGGCGTCTTCACCAAGAAGCCGGAGGCATTGACCAACGATTTCTTCATCAACCTGCTCGATATGCGCACGGCGTGGAAGGCGACCTCGGACGCGAAAGATACGTTTGAAGGACGGGATCGCAAGACCGGCGAAGTCCGCTGGACGGCAACGCGAGCCGATCTCATCTTCGGCTCAAACGCGCAACTTCGGGCTCTGTCAGAAGTGTACGGAAGCTCGGACGCGCACAAGAAATTCGTTCAGGACTTCGTTGCGGCCTGGGCCAAAGTGATGAACCTCGATCGTTTTGACCTCGCCGCATCCCGGAGCGCTGCCTGAGGCCGAGAATCGGCTAAGGCGTCCAGGCTAGTATTCGGGGCGCACGGTTACAATGCCGTGAGCCCCGGAATCTGGCTCATCGCAACTTTTGACCCTCCGCTAGCTTACCTAGTGAAAGCGTTGCCTACAGTAATGCCTGTATTGCACATGGCGGAGTTGACTGTATCCTTCGGAGTTTATTAGGGCGATTTGCCGCGGACCCGATGGCCACCATACTCTGCATTGATGACGAAGCAGACGTCCTGCACGCGCGCAGACTGCTCCTGGAATCTGAAGGCTACCAAGTACTGGAAGCGGCAAGCGCAGCGGAAGGCCTCGGATTGTTGAAATCTTCCAAAGTCGATTTGGTCGTGCTGGATTACTGGATGCCCGGGATGAACGGCGTGGCTGCCGCGCGCGAGATCAAGAAAATGGCCCCGACTCTACCGGTAATTATGCTGTCCGGACTATGGGAGTTGCCGGGGGAAAGCGTGGGCATAGCCAATCGATGGATCTTGAAAGGGTACAGCACGAAAGAGCTCTTGGAAGCAATTAAGGCCCTTATCTGAGCCATGAATAAAGTGTGCTGGGCCCAATACAATTCGAATTTTTTTCTTACCGTGGCACTCCATTTTTATTTGTTCCTTCAAATCACGCGTGGGTAAGAGCGCGAAAATAATGGCACATCCTCCCCGGCCCCTACCTCTCTTTCCACTTAGAGCCCTAATTTATACGTCCAGCGCGGAACAATCGAACACCTGCGGTATCTGTTTCTTAATTTCAGAATTCATAGTTCGGGACCATCGGGAGACAACGAAATGATATTTCGCATTCAAACTCGAAATGTATCCCTCGGAGTATTTTGCCTTCTGCTTTCGTTGGGAATGGCCGAGCCATGCTGGTCGCAGGACTCGCAGGGCGATCAAACGAACGAGCCGCTGAAGCAACTGACACTCTCGCAACTCGGCGATGTGGAAGTCACCACCGCTTCCAAAGAACCCGTCGAAGTTTGGCATACTCCCGCCGCAATCTTTGTGATTACGCATGACGACATCATGCGCTCGGGCGCCACGAGTATTCCGGAAGCTCTTCGCCTGGCGCCTGGTGTAGAAGTCGCGCGGATTGATGCCAACAAGTGGTCGATCGGAATACGAGGATTCGGCACCAGACTTTCCCGCTCGGTTCTGGTCATCATTGACGGCCGGACCGTTTACTCCACTTTGTTTGACGGAACCTACTGGGAAGTTCAGAACACATTAATGGACGACATCGACAGAATCGAGGTGATCCGCGGGCCGGGCGGCACGATCTGGGGACCGAACGCCGTCAACGGAATCATCAATGTCATCACCAAAAAAAGTCAAGACACGCATGGAGGACTCTTTAGTGCCGGTGGCGGAAACGAAGAACAGGGTTTTGCAAACACGCGTTTCGGAGCAGGCAGCGACAATTTCAGCTACCGAGTGTACGGAATGGGATTCAATCGATCATCCGAATATCACTCGGACGGCCGCAACTTCGACGCCTGGCAAGCGGGCCAAGCCGGATTCCGCTTGGATTGGAATTCGAACCAACGCGATAGTTTCACGGTTCAGGGTGACCTGTATGACGAAGCGGCCGGCGAGAGTGTAGCGGCCGCCACCTACATCCCGCCGAGCGAGAAGATTATCGACGCCGACGCGCGACTTTCGGGCGGCAATATCCTGGCTCGTTGGCAAAGAGTGTTTGGGGAGGGCGATGACATTCAGGTTCAGGCTTATTACGATCGGACCAATCGGTACGAACCGAATTTCGGCGAGCTTCGCGACACGTTTGACGTCGATTATCTCCAGCGCCATCGCTTAATGAAGCGCCACCAGCTTAGTTGGGGTCTGGGAGCACGCGCCAGCCGCGGCCGTGAACTCGAAATTGTCTCTGGTCTTACCTTCGTGCCCAATGAAAGGACAGATCAACTCTACACAGCATTTTTTCAGGATGAGATTTCCCTGGTCGAAGACCGTCTATCGGTCCAGGTCGGCACGAAATTGCTGCGCACAAATTACACCGGCTTCCAATGGGAACCGAGCGTGCGACTCCTGTGGACTCCCACAAAGACGCAGACCGTGTGGGCCGCCTTCACGCACGCGGTCCGGACACCATCGGACGTCGAACGCGACTTCTTCCTCTCGAGCTATCTAGGCACTGCGACCGACGGCCTGCCGTTTTTCGCGCGCTTCAATGCCAATCCTAATTTCGGGTCCGAGCAGCTCAACGGGTGGGAACTTGGCTACCGGCGGTCGATTGGTTCGAATGTCTACGTGGACATCGCCGGCTTCTACAACCATTACCACGATCTCCTAAGTGAGGAAATCACCGGGCCGGAAACTGTTGTGGTCACTCCGCAGCAGACTTATTTGCTGTTGCCCGCCCAATTTCGAAATGGGCTTCTCGGTGAGACCACCGGAGTCGAGATCGCTCCTGAATGGAAGCCCACCAGCTTCTGGCGTTTGCGCGGTTCCTATTCATTCCTGCACATGGGTCTGGAAAAAACCGCCGCATCACAGGACATCGGCACCGCGCCGATAATTGATGGCTCGAGTCCCAAGCACCAGGTCACTCTGCTCTCCGGATTCGACCTTCCGAAGAAAACCACGCTGGACCTCGACTACCGGTACGTGAGCGCTCTCCCCGGCCAGACGGTGACCGCGCCTCCGCAGGTGGTGCGGTCGTACTCGACTGCAAATGTGACGTTCTCTTGGACCGTAAGCAATCACCTTAAAGTGTCCGCTGCGGGCTTGAATCTGTTTCAGCCGTTCCACGCGGAGTACGCCGGCGATCCTGGGCCCTTGGTAGAGATCAAACGCAGCGCGTACGGCCAGGTAACTTGGACTTACTAGCTCGATAAAATGCCCTGCCGCCGACAAATCGTTCGCTGGAAAAGGCCCCGCGGATTCGTGGACCTTCGAACCGTCCATATCGCGGCGCTACTGGTAGCGTGCCTGGGCATGTTCGTGTCGCAAATCCGCGCTCAGCAGCCGAAACCCGGCGAGTACAAAGTGAAGGCAGTTTACCTTTACAACTTCGGGAAATTCGTTCAATGGCCGGAGGCTCGCGAGACGCGAGATCAACTCGAGCCTTTTCTTATTTGCGTGCTCGGAAAAAATCCCTTCGGCGGTCTGCTCGAGAGCACCATCAAAGGCGAGGACGTTAACGGCATGCATTTGTCGGCGAAACGAGTGACCAACGCGGCGGATACGACCGGTTGCCGCATCCTCTTCATCAGCTCGTCGGAAACGGATCGCCTGGGCAAAATATTGGAAGAACTTCAATCGAAACCAATTCTGACCGTGAGCGACATTGCCAACTTTTGCGACCGCGGGGGAATGATCCAGTTCGAATTGAAAGATGAGAAGGTTCGATTTGCCGTTAATATGACTGCCGCCGAGAAAGCGGGACTGACGCTCAGTTCTCAATTGGTGAAGGTCGCCACTTCCGTGCGGCGAAATCCTTGAGGGTGACGTGAGCTGGAATGCTTAACATCCGCGGATCGATTTCAAAAAAACTGACGGCTCTAAACCTGTTGGTCAGCGGAACTGCCGTGCTGTTAGCCTGCATTTCTTTCCTGGCGTATGACGTAAATAATTTTCGGCACACCATACTGGAAGAACTTTCCATTCAAGCTGAGATCATCGGGTCCAACGCCATTTCGCCGCTGGTTTTCAACGATCCCCCGTCGGCTGCAAAAACTCTCGCTGCCTTGCACGCCTCTCCGAACATTATTTACGCAGGCATTTACACCCCTGACGGGCAGTTCTTTGCGGGCTACTGGCGGGACCCAAAGGATGAGCACCATGCGCTGCCGCTGATCGCTGCCGAAGACATTGGGAACCGTTGGATTCGAGAGCGGCAATTCGCGGTCGTCCAGTCGATTGTCTTCGACGGAAAAATGATCGGCACCGTGTACATCCGTTCAGACGTGCAGGCTCTGATCGATCGATTTAAGGACTATCTTATTATCCTGGCCGCCATTTTGATCCTCTCGCTCGTGGCCGCCCTTTTCGTCTCGCGAATTCCTCAGCAAGTGATATCAATGCCTATCACCGAATTGGCGGAGACGGCCCGGATCGTTTCACGCGACAAAAACTACGGGGTACGCGCAAATCCGAGCGGCAGCAGCGACGAAATAGCCCTGCTCATCGATGCGTTCAACGGAATGTTGACTGAGATTCAGAAGAGAGATATGGCCTTGCAGGAAAGTGAAGAACAATTCAGAACGCTGGCTAATTCCGTTCCGCAGCTGGCGTGGATGGCGGAGCCTGACGGCTACATTTTTTGGTACAACCGGCG
This sequence comes from Candidatus Acidiferrales bacterium, assembly GCA_050012235.1. GTDB lineage: Bacteria > Acidobacteriota > Terriglobia > Acidiferrales > UBA7541 > Palsa-295. The sequence continues at coordinate 56,010 of JBEKHP010000021.1, forward strand.
CTGGTATGAATATACCGGAACCACGCCGGAACAGACCAAGGGCTGGGACTGGCAATCTCTGCACGATCCGGAGGTGCTCCCCGAGGTGCTGAAAAAATGGCGCGCTTCCATTGAGACCGGCCGGCCATTCGAGATGGTATTTCCACTCCGCGGCCGGGATGGTTCCTTGCGGGATTTTCTGACAATTGTCGTCCCCGTCTGCGATGCGCACGGGCGGGTTGTCCGCTGGTTTGGAACCAATACCGACATAACGGAACAGCGCCGATCCGAGGAAGCACTGAGAAAGAGCGAGAAACTCGCGGCTACTGGACGCTTGGCGGCGAGCATCGCTCACGAAATCAACAACCCGCTGGAAGCGGTGAGCAATCTGCTTTATCTGGCCCGAAAGCAGCCTGCAAAAGTGGAAGCATACCTAAAGGTAGCGGACGAGGAGCTCGAACGTATCGCCGAGATTACGAAGCATACTCTAGGCTTCTACCGCGACTCTTCTACACCCGTGCAGCTGGAGGTCTCCGATATCCTTCACGGGGTGTTGAGCCTCTACAATGGAAAGCTCAAGTTTAAGAAGGTCGTGGTGAGGGAGCGATATCGGAAACCCGCCCAAATTCTCGGATATGCCGGCGAGCTCCGGCAGGTCTTCGCTAATTTGGTGATCAATGCAATCGAGGCATTAGGGGAGGGAGGTACTCTCGTGATTAAAGCCAGTAAAGGTCACGATTGGAAAATCGGCGGGGTCGCCGGTGTCCGAATCACCTTGATGGACAACGGCGCGGGTATCGACCGGGCGAAAATAACGAAGATTTTTGACCCTTTCTATACTACAAAAGGGAATGTCGGAACCGGTTTGGGACTTTGGTTAACGCAGAATTTGGTTCGTAAGCACGGCGGAAGTATTAGCGTTCGAAGCCGAACTGATGCGGACCGGAAGGGCACGATATTCTCTATTTTCCTGCCCGCTAAGGCCGGCTAAGGACGAGAATCAAAACCTTGAACGCATACGGATGGGGTGACCATCGAATGATACATGCACATAGCAGCACCGTCATATTTACTCTCGACCCGCCGCCTTGGCAGCACGGCGGACCGGCGGCCGGTAGTCAGGACTTTTCAAGCGGTTCGGAGCGCAGGAAGGTAGTCGTGGTAGATGACGAATCGACGATTGCGGATACACTCGTCGAGATATTGAACGGCGAAGGCTTCGACGCTGTCGCTGCTTCCACCGGTTTGGACGCCATCGCCGTGGCCCAAAAAGTGCGGCCGCACATTGTTCTGAGCGATGTGGTGATTCCAGGTCTCGACGGGGTGGAGACAGGAATCAGAATTCGCACTCTTTTTCCAGACTGCCGGATAATCCTGTTTTCCGGTCAGGCAGCTACTCTCGACCTCTTGAAAGCCGCTCGAGAACGCGGCCACGATTTCGAAATCCTGGTCAAGCCTATAAAGCCGGAAGTTCTGCTTTCCATATTGAGACAGCGTCCCCCCTCTGGGCAGGCCGATTGAATTCTTGCATCGCGTCGCGGCACCACTACGATCGAATTGCTAACTGACTAAAAGGATGGTCGGGGCGTGGAGATTTGAACTCCAGGCCTCCTGCGCCCAAGGCAGGCGCGCTACCAGGCTGCGCTACGCCCCGATGTGATTCAGTTTTTGATTCTAGCTTACTTTGCGAGCTTGTGGCCACGTTCGCCGGTCTAAATCTTTTCGCGAGCGACCCACGGGCTGGAAATTGCCTCGCGCTGTGCCGGAACGATACTCTGAGCGGAAGGACGCGAGGAATTCGTCGAATCGATTGAGGCGATTGCGTCTTTAAGCAGGCTAAAAACATCTACAATAGAAGTGACCGTACAAACTCAGTCTCTCTTTACTAGCCGAATTCTCGCTTAACTCCATGACACTATCGGCACAGTTGCTCTGGCTGCTCATCCTTGCGATTCCCATCGCTTCCGTTGCCTGGACGATCACGCATGAAGAGTTATTCAGCGAACCGCGCAAATGGTGCGAAAAACACAGCCAGCGATGCCGGACGCTCTTGCAGCGAAAGTTTTTCTACCTTTTTACATGCGAATACTGCTTTAGCCACTGGGTCACGGCATTTTTTCTTTTCGTCACGCGTTTCAAATTGCTATTTTCGGATTGGCGCGGTTATCTAATCGCGGGGTTCTCGCTGGTTTGGGTCGCCAACGTGTACATGAGCTTTTTCGCCAGAATTCGCCTGGATGTGAAACGCGAACGCGTTGAAATTTCCGCGGAAGAAACAGCCCTGCAGCAGGGCCATACTGATTTAAACAAGTCTTGAGCAAATCCCGCGGAGTTCAGACAGTCTTATCTTTCGAGTAGCAAATAGTCTCGAGATTGCACTCGATGCATTTCGGATTGCGCGCGTGGCACACACGCCGCCCGTGCCAGATTATTTGGTGAGAGAACAGAATCCATTTTTCGCGTGGTAGGATATTTATCAAATCCTGCTCCACTTTTTTCGGGTCCGTGTTTTTTGTCAGATCGAGGCGGCGCGATACGCGCAACACGTGGGTATCAACCACCACCCCTGAGGCAATGCCGAAAGCCGTTCCAAGCACTACGTTGGCCGTTTTCCGCGCCACGCCGGGAAGTTTGAGCAATTCCTCCATCGTTCTTGGCACTTCGCCACGCAGTTCTTCAACAATCTGCTTGCTTGCGCCCATAATGGATTTGGTCTTGTTGCGAAAAAAACCGGTCGGGCGAATGTCTTGTTCCAGTTCTGCGGGATTCGCGTACGCGAACGCTTTCGCGTTCGGATACTTCTGGTAAAGCATCTGGGTCACCTGATTCACGCGCACGTCGGTGCATTGCGCGGAAAGTATGGTCGAGATCAGAAGCTGAAAAGGATTTTCGTGAGTGAGAGCGCAGGTCGCCGTAGGATATGCCTCATCTAGTTTCCGCAAAATTAGGTGTACGCGTTCGGGATTGGTCCCACGCACTCCGATGCCCCGGCCAGTGCCCTTGGCGGATGTTGCTTTCGCCGGTCGGCGATTGCGCGCAGATTGTTTCTTGGCTATTTTCTTTGATTTTTTGCGCATCAGGCGAAAAACTATATCACGGGCAGGCTTAGCTTCGACCCGAACACCTTTGTGCAGCCCGGCCAGTTTTACACTGCAAAGAAGAGGTTCTGCGCAAAGGGCCATTCAGTGTCAAACCACTGGCCGGCGCAGCGGTACCCCGTGCGTTCGCCCATCCGCGGGACTTCCTGCGGATCGTACTTATGCGAGCTTTCGGTCCAAATGGTTTCGCCTTCGCGCAGGACGAAATTGAATCGTGCTTTGCGGAGCGTGACGCGCTGCCAGACGGTTGATCGAAGATGCATTTCAATTCGACGCTCAGTCTCGTCGTACCGCACAGTGTGTTCGATGCGCGAGAGATCGAAATCCCCATCCAGTTCGCGATTGATTCGCGCCAGAAGATTCTTGTTAAATGCGGCGGTAACGCCCGCTGCGTCGTCGTATGCCGCGAGCAGTTGCGGCACGGGCTTTTCGAGGTCGGTGGCGAGCAAGAGGGCATCGCCTTCGCGCAACACGTTGCGAACGTCGCGGAGAAACTGATCTCCGGCGGGCCGGTCGAAATTTCCAATCGTACTTCCGAGGAATAGAACCAACAGATGTTCGCCGTCGCGGCGCCGCGCGGCCACTTCCTGCAGCCCATCCAGATAGGCGCGCTCAAATCCGACGATGCTCACCCGGTCCATCTCGCCCAGTTCCTGCTGGCAACGATGAAGAGCGCTGCTGGAAATATCGATGGCGTAATAGTTCACGCGCTGGCGCCGCGAAAGCGCTTCGAGCAGAAAACGCGTTTTCTGGCCGCTGCCGCTGCCGAGTTCGGCGACTACGAACGGACCTTCCAGGCGGGAAATAATATCGGGCGCGTAGCGCTTCAGCAAACGCATCCCGGCGCGGCTCAATCCATATTCGGGCAGCAGGCAGATTACATCGAAGAGCGCCGAGCCTACTTCGTCGTACAGATATTTCGAGGGCAGTTCTTTTTGGCCCGGCTGCCCGAGTCCCACGATGACGTCCGACGAAAATTCGGCCAGAGCCTGGCTGGCAAGAAGTGAAGGGGCCAACCGCGGTGAAGTTGCCATTTCTATTCCTCCACGCAACGGAAAGTGGAATACGCGTACGGATAATGCGGCTGAAACCAATTCCGGAAGGAGCGCCGCAACATGCAAGCGTCCGTGCGCGCCGAACCGCCCTTCATAACGAAATGCTTGCCGTCGAAGAAATCCGCGGAATAGCCGGGATAAAAGGGAAACGGTTTGAACCCGTTCAAGGGGCCGAATGGGGTCGATGTCCATTCCCAGCCGTTGCCGAGGAGATCCAGCACGCCAAAGGCGCTCGCGCCCGCGGAATGCGCGTCCACTGGAGTGGGATCCCAGCGCTGGTGATGAAAATTCCCGTGATGACTTTCCGGCGGCGCATCTCCCCAGGGATGTATTCGCTCGCCGCCTTCCGGCGTGCCGTAGGCCGTGCGATGCCACTGCGCCTCCGTGGGCAATTTTTTTCCTGCCCACCGCGCGAACGCGGATGCTTCCGCGTAGCTCACATAGACCGGCCACGACTCCGGCAGCGGGATGGTTCCAAACATCGCGCGATATTCCCACTGAGCATCCGGGCCGGATGCAGGCGAATCCGAACGGCGCAGCCAGAAATGCGGATATTCGAGCCGCTGCTCAATTTTCCAGGCCCAGTCTTCCGCCGTCCAATAACGAGAATCATCGTAGCCGCCCGCGCGGACAAATTCCAAATATTGGCCATTGCTGACCGGGAAGGCGGCAATCGAGAAGCTTGGGACAAAAACTTTCTGCGTCTCAAACTCATTGTCCCAGCCGAATGATTCTCCCGAATCGCTTGACTGCCCCAGCGTGGCGGTACCGGAAGGAATCACCACCATTCTTTGCATTGGCGCCGGCCTTGGGTCGGCGGACGGCCAAGGCTGCGGCGTTTTTCGATCAAGAGGCAGATTGTGGAATAAGTAAGCCAGCGTCTCAGCGTGCATCAAGCGGTGCTCGATCGCGACGTGCAGCAGTTTCCCGTCAGCAAGCGCCGGGCCGCTAGATGCAAGCGCGCTTCGGTCGCGCAGCTTCGCGTCGAGCCTTTCGCGCACGTCTCTTTTATATTTTTCAACATTCGCAATATTCGGCCAATCCCCGGGTACGTCAGTCGGAAGGCCGCCGCCCACCGGGTCGATGCCAAACGCAAAAAGCTTGTCGAGCGCAGCGTCCTGAGGGCCGGTTCCCAGCGGGCCACCCAAGAGGTTTTGATCGAAAGCTTCGAGATGTCCGAGATAAAAAATCAGGCGGTGGCGTTCGGGCACCGGGCGGTCGTAAAAAGAATTGGGAGGCAACAGATTAAATAGACTGTCCGTGCGCGCACGTGCTTCTTCCATTTTGGACAGCAGAGACGGCTGTAGAGAAATCGCGGCGCGCGAGGCTGCCATGGACTACCTCGGGAGAAAAAGGAACCTACTTTGTAACCCCCTATGCGGTGCGAATGCAAGGGTGTTGAGAGGGCACATGGTTTAGATGCGCCAGCCGAAGAAAAGTAGCAACTTAGAGCATGCCCGCCAGCGAAATTAGCTTCCGAAAAGCCTTCCCCCGGTGGCTGTAAAGGTTCTTCTGTTTGTGCGTCAGCTCCGCGTAGGTGCGATCGAGTTCCTCAAACAGAAAGATCGGGTCATAGCCAAATCCATCTTTGCCGCGCGGCTTCTCGGTCAACATGCCCTGCGCGAAGTCGGAAGCAATAGCGAGAAGACGCCCTTGTCTGGCGATCGCCGTGACGCAAATAAATCTAGCTTGCCGCTGATCACCCGTTTTCCCCTGCATCTCGCGCAAAAGCTTTTGGATTCGATCCTCGTCCGTTGCGTTCGGTCCCGCATAACGCGCGGAGAGAACTCCGGGCTCGCCATCGAGCGCCGGAACTACCAAACCTGAATCGTCAGCAAGAACGGTTTCGGTGGCGAAGCGGCTGTAGTGAATTGCTTTGCCCGCAGCGTTTTCAGCGAACGTGGGAGCGGATTCTTCAAACGCCGGGATTTCGAAGAACTTCGGAATGGAATCCAGCTCGACCGCAGAGTCGCCGGCAAGCTCGCGGTATTCGCGCAACTTGCCGGGATTGGAGGAGGCCAGAAGAAACTTCATGAATAGGGTACCGCGCGCAGTCACTGTCAACGCGCAGGAGCGGCGAAATTCATATGCAGCAATTCTTTCTGCGTCTTCGTAAGTGTGCGAATTCCACCCGCGGCCAAAATAAGCAGCAGCTCAAGTTCGCGCTGCGTGTAGGGGCGTCCCTCCGCGCTCGCCTGTACTTCAACGAATTCGCCGCTGCCGGTCATCACCACGTTCATGTCCACTTGCGCGCGGGAATCTTCTTCATAGGCGAGATCGAGAAGCAATTCATCTTCCACGATCCCCACGCTAATCGCTGCCAGGGAATCTTTCAGCGGGATGCGGCGAAGCATGCCGCCCGCGACCATGCGTTCCAGGGATAGGGCCAGCGCGACGAAAGCTCCGGTAACCGAAGCGGTGCGCGTGCCTCCGTCGGCCTGGATCACGTCGCAATCAATCCATACCGTGCGCTCGCCCAACGCTTTCAGATCCGTGACGGCTCGAAGCGTGCGCCCAATCATTCGCTGTATTTCAAGGGTGCGTCCGGACTGGCGGCCGCGGCTGGACTCGCGCGGTGTTCGGTTCTCGGTTGAGCGCGGCAGCATTCCATATTCGCCGGTCACCCAGCCTTTTCCCGAGCCCTTCAAGAATCCCGGCACTCCATCTTCAACCGTCGCGGTAACGATCACGCGTGTTTGGCCGGCTTCAATCAGCGCGCTTCCTTCCGCGTGCGGAATAAAGTCCGGCGTGATTTTCACCGGCCGTAACTGATCGACGGCGCGTCCGTCTGTTCGCAATGATGAAATCTCCTCTTTGAGATTGGAAGACCGGATGGCTGAATCTTCGGTATCGAGTGTGACGACTGCGAAGGCGAGTGTCAATACATCACGAAAGCAAAGCCGCCTTTGCGGCTGGCATGCCCGGCGCGATGCGCTCTCTAACTGTATTCGCGGCGGATAGATGTTAGTACAGAGATTATTTTTTGTTGCCGCGTTGCGCCGCGGTGCCTGCAATTGCCGCGGGGATTGGCGAAGCCGGAGGATTCAAATCAAAAAAGCCGGTCAGATCGATATGGCCTGCCAGAGTATCCACTTCCTGCCCGTGAATCAAAATCTTTAGCCGGGTCAGGCTAGGAACGCTATTTTCCAGAGTAAGGCGGATGGAATCGACCGCCATTTCTTCGCTCAATATCCCCGACGGCGTTTCGGTAGCCAGCGCGTCGGAGAAGTCCGCGATGGCTGTACCGTCTGGCAGAACGTAGAAGCCGAGCAGCGCAGCGTCCGCTGGGATTGTACGTTGATCGGCCGTGGGAGGGTCTTCGATCAGCTCACTCAACACTTGCTTGGCGCGCTTCACGGGGTCAGCCGAGAGAGCCATAGCCACCTGAACGGGCGCAATTTTGTCGGGACCCGCGGCCCAGTAAATTTTTGTTTGGACCTTCGCATCGGTCGGCGTCGAAATGCCCGGCGCCAGAAGCTCGCGTCTCGCCTGTTCTTCGGTCTTTGTGCTCACGGACAACCGCTGAATTCGCCGATCCAGGCCGCGCAAACTGATTAAACCGATCAGCACAGCCACGGACAGAATCGCCAGCGTAATTTTCAGGTTGCGCGGCATCAGTTTGACCCCGGGGCAGCGGTCGAGCCGGCAGCCGTTCGCGACGCAACGATACTGTGGACGATTGCGATGGAAACGGGAGCTGCCATCTCGATCAATTGGTTGGGATCAGAAACAGACACGTTCGAAATTTCGACTGCAATCGCGGGCGCTTCCACTGAACGCAAACCTCGCACCGCCGCCGCCGAAGATGCGCCGGGCGAACCCGGAAATCGCAGCGCTAAGTCCGCCTGTAGCGCGTCGGCCAGATGGCGACTTGCATCGGTGTAGGGACGCTGCGCTTCTTCCCAGGGCACCAGGCTCGCCGGCCTAACCGGACGAGGAACGCCGGAGGGCGCGCCTGCATTCGAGCTGCCAGCGCCTGGAACGGCGTCTGGGAATTGATAAGAATAAACGCGGGCGGTGTGCAGCGTTCCCGTGGAAGCAATGTGGAAGCTGACAAAAACCGCATCGCGATAGGAATTGGCGAGCGCTGCGCGGTCGTCGTAGGACGGGTTTGAATCATCGTTTCGCGTCATTACCACTCGAAAACCTTCACGCTCCAGTGCGACGCGAGTAGTTCGCGCAAACAGTAGCACCAAATCCTTTTCTACGAGTCCATTTTGACCGCGCGCTCCGCTGTCCATGCCGCCATGCGCTGGGTCGAGGACGATTACAGGCCCCGTGTGTATTGGAATTGGCGGAGGAACTTGCTGTCCGCCTTGTGGCGGCGCAACTTGCTGCTGCCCAGGCGGGGGTTGCTGAATCTGCTGCGATTGCGACTGCGTGGGAGCTTGCAACGCCGGCTGGGCGGGCTTCAGCGGTGCTACCAAAATGGAAGCGCCCGCTACAAAAAGAAAAGCCGCGAATAGAAATGAATTTCGCACGCGAAAGAGAATAGCAGAAATGGCGAAGCGCGCCGTCGTGAAGAAAAGCGGCGGCTGTCGATTAGGCATCCTGCCGAATCATGTCGGCGGCTTTCTCCGCGATCATGATCGTAGGGGCATTTGTGTTTCCGGCGATAATCCGCGGCATCACGGACGCGTCCACCACCCGGAGCCGTTCGATTCCGCGAACTCGCAGGCGCGCATCCACCACAGCCATAGAATCATCGCCCATCTTGCAGGTGCCAACCGGGTGGTAAAGCGTCTCCGCCTCGTTGCGAACGAAGTCCGAAATTTCGGCGTCAGTCTTCACATTCGCCCCGGGAAGCAATTCGTCTCCGGTGTAAGCCGCGAACGCCTTGGAGTGCGCGAGCTGCCGCGAGAGCCGGACGCCGTGGACGATGACGCGCATGTCCGCATCAGTCGAGAGATAGTTCGCGCGAATTGCCGGCGGCTCCAGCGCGTTCGCCGAACGCAGCCAGATTTCGCCGCGGCTTTCGGGCGTAATGAGCGTAGGCCCGAAACCAAAGCAATGCTCCGGGCGTGGGCTGAAGCCGTGGTTCACGTAATAGGCCGGCCCGAACAGAAGCTGCATGTCCGGTTCAACTAGCCCGGCTCTCGTACGCAAAAATATCCCAGCTTCCGCGACGTTCGATACCAGCGGGCCGTGTTTGAAAAGAAAATAGCGCAAGAAGTTTTGCAGCGACTCGGCGCTGGCCATACTTACAGGCCTCGTGCAGAAATACCCTACCGAGACCATCACATGATCTTGAAGATTCTTGCCGACACCCCGCAGGTCGTGAAGAGTTTGCACGCCTGCTTTTCCTAGTTCGTCCGCCGGGCCGATTCCCGAGAGCAACAACACTTGAGGCGAGTTAATCGTCCCGCCCGAAAGAATCACTTCGCGATCTGCTCGCGCTTCCTCCATAACGCCGTTGCGAAGGTAGGCAACGCCCAGGGCGCGTCCTCTTTCGATGAGCAATCGCGAAACAAGCGCGCCCGTCACAACGGCAAGATTCTGGCGATGAAGAGAAGGCTGCAAGTAAGCGTCAGCAGCGCTGTGGCGCTTGCCATTCTTCTGCGTCACTTGATTTAGACCGGCTCCCTCCTGCACATGCGCGTTGAAATCCGGATTGCTGGGAATTCCAAGTTCGCCCGCAGCGGATAGAAATGCGCGCGTGAGAGGATTCACATACCGCAAATCGGCGATATTGAGTGGGCCGCCGGAGCCGTGATATGCGGAAGCTCCGCGTTCCTGGTTCTCGGATTTCTTGAAATACGGGAGTACATCGGCAAATCCCCAGCCGGAATTGCCCAGGCTTTCCCAGTGATCGTAATCAAGCGCGTTTCCGCGAACGTAAATCATCGCGTTGATCGAACTCGACCCGCCCAGCATTTTCCCGCGAGGCCAATAAAGTTGCCGACCATTCAAGTGCGGTTCAGGTTCAGTGCAATAATTCCAATCCACGGCAGTCTTGTAGAGCTTCGAAAATGCTGCCGGGATTCTTGATTCTTTCGGAGTTTTCGGCCCTCCGGCTTCGAGCAGCAGGACGCGCACTCGCGGGTCTTCCGTCAATCGCGCGGCCAGGACGCATCCAGCCGATCCAGCTCCGATGATGACGTAGTCGTAGGATTTAGCTTGCTTCGCCATAGCCGTGGCGAGATTAAAGGATTACGACCCACTTCGCAGCAACAACTTGCAGTCGAGCGTGGAGCATTCAGAAGGAGCGGAAGACGAAAAATCTACGCAGCTTTGCGCTGCTTGATCGCGGTGGCTACCCAACCATCCTTCCGAATGGCGGATTGGGCCCAGTAAGCAAAGAATCCGCCCGCAATCAGAAGGACGCCAAAGACCAGCGCGCTGATTCCCCAGATTTTCTCAGCCTCACTGTGGACCATTGCGAAGCCCAGAAGCAGCACGGGACATACACCTAACAGCAGTGCCCCGGGCAATCCGCCAGGCACGCGGAAGGGACGGCGAAGGTTCGGCTCCTTGATGCGAAGCGCGACCAAGGCTACGAACTCCAGCGTCAGACTCATTCCGTACAGAAGAATATCCAGCGTCACGAGGCGCTCGAAACCCAAGCCCAGGCACATGGCCCAACCAGCAGCGCAAACCAGGATAGCGACCCACGGAGTGCCCGTTTTCGGGTGTAATTTTCCGAATACCGCCGGCAACATCCCGTCCTGCGCCATGGCGAGAGGCAAACGGGAATAGCTCATCACCAGTGCATTGAACATTCCGAACGCGCTCATCATTCCGCCCAACACGAGAGCCACGCGAAAGGCGCGAGCTGCCAATGGCCCGCCGACTAATCCCCCCATCATTCCTGCCAGATCGGCCCACGATCCGGTTTCAAATGATGAAGAGGGAACTCCCGTGAGCCACATGGCTGCGAACGGGACCACATAGCTCAACGCCACAACCGCGACTGCGAGCAGCATCGCTCGCGGATAGGTTCTCTGCGGACGCTTCACTTCTGTCGCAATCGTTGACGCGTTATCCCACCCCATATAGTTCCACATGCAAATCAGCAGACCGCCGACAAGCCCCACGGTAGAGGTTGTCGGCGCGGTGCTCACTCCTGCGAGCGCACCCGCCTTCAAAGGCGCGATCAAGACGATCAGCACGAACGGAGTAGAGAGAAGAAAAAACAGCCAGAGCGAAGTTGTCGCCACCACGCGAATCCCGGCGATGTTCATCAACGCACAAGCCGCGACCACGGCCAGGCCTACCATCACGCCTCGGTGGCCCACGCCGAACCACGGAATCAGCCTGGAAAGGTAGGCGACGAACAGTGTGGGATAAATTGCCATGTCAAAGATGCTGGCAGCCAGCGAAAGCCACGCCTCTTGAAAGCCCCAGAAATTCCCCAGAGCGCGGCGTACCCACGCGTAGAACCCGCCTTCGGCAGGCAGCGCGGCGGAAAGCTCGCCGATCATATAGGCCGTGGGCAAGCTCCAAATCAACGGCGTCAGCAATAGCAGCAGAATTCCGAGTCCGTACCCCGCGCCGTGGATGATGTCTTCGGTGCCGTATGTGCCGCCGGACACCATGAAGAATGTGGCAGCCACCAGCGGCCAGAGAGTTAGCTTTGCCGTGCGTCTCGTTGGGGAAATTGCCCGGGTAGGGAATTGGGCTGGGAGGGATATCGTGCTCAATTTGTTGTCGCGTCCTCCGTATCAACGACCCTCGCGCTCTCACCAGAACACTCGGCACGAGTTCGTAGAACGCAGAATACGGATATTCGCAGCCGATGCAAGAGTTATTTGCGTTCAATCGAAAATATTTATACTTGGCAGGTTTTTGCCGAAGGTCTTCTCGGTGGATTACTACTGCGGAGTCCCGCGGGTTTTCGCTTCGCGCCGTTGTCGAGCCTCTTCGGCCCATATCGTTCGCTGCTCAGCGGTCAAGACGCCCCAGACGTTCTTGCGCGTGTCCATTTTTATCTGCTTCGCTTTTTTTTGCCTTTGGTCATCGTTTAGCGTCTTGTCTTTTTGCATCGCCTTGAGCTGGTCTTGAGCGTCTTGGCGAATGGATTTGATTCGCGCCTTCTGATCGTCAGTCAGTTTCAGCGAATCGTCCGCTTCCGGAGTATCGGGATCAGCTTTGTCGCCCGGCGAGGTTTGCGAGGACGGCGCGCTTGCGGAGGCATGTGGATTCGAACCCGAGGCGCCCTGGTGTGATGTTGCATTCAGCGTCGGGCTAACGAAGAAGCTAATGCTGGAAATCGCCATTAGAACTTGCCACTTTTTCATATTTCCCTCGATTTTGGCTCCACATCGCCGTGGCCCTGTCGCGCCTGCCCGACAAGCCCAAAATCGGGCCATACGGGAAGATTGTGGGAACTGGTCGGCCCATCAATAAGTAAACGCTTTCCGTGTACAATTTTGAGAATCACTTTAAGCCCCGCCTGCTGAAGTACTTGTGACTGCCCCACTTTGGAACATCGATTGCCATACCCTTATAACGCCTGCAGCAACAGAAGTCACGCTGCACAGGGGGGCGGAGCAAAGAGGAGCTATATGAAGTCAGCACTAAAGTTTGTAGCAATGTTCGCGGTTTTCCTTTTTCTTTCGGCCCTCCCTGCGAATGCCGACTCTACTGGGACGATGACTTACACGCTCTCGGGTCCCAATACGGCTTCCTTCACGATTTCCATGGGCTCCGGGCCGGGTTGGGCTGATGACGGCACCGCCTTCACCATGGATCCGCTCAACCTTATGGTCGATGGTACTCCCATGACCGATACCGTCGTTTTCTTTAACTCCTCGGACCTCGGCGGGCTGAACAGCGTTTTCTCTTGCCTGCCCGACTTGATTGGGCCGCAGCTCTATACCGGCAGCGAGTCTGATCCCACCTTGTTAACCGGGGTTTTTGAACTTTTCGACATCAACACCGGAGCGGAATACACGCTTACTGCTTGCGAGACGTCCGCTATGCCTGAGCCGTCCACGGTGCTGATGCTGGTTTCGGGTCTCGCGCTCGTGGGGCTGGGTCTCAAGCGGCGATCTTCGAACCCGGCGGGAGCGAACTAGCCGGGACTCGGCTAGGTTTTCTGTAGCTCCGTCAGCGCAGCCAGGACTTCTTCGCTGTGTTTGCTGGGATTTACGTCCATAAATTCCTGCACGATGACGCCGTCCGGATTGATGATGAAGGTGTGCCGGGCGGACAGTTTTTTCACGCCGAAGTTCATAATCGAACCATACTCCTCTGAGACTTTGTGGTCCGTGTCCGCCAGAAGCTTGAAATTCAAGCCTTCCTGCGTGCAGAACTTTTTGTGTGAGTCCGCGGTATCCACGCTCACTCCCAGAATGGTTACGCCCTTTGCTTGATATTGCGCCAGGTCGCGCTGGAAATTGTGTGCTTCCGTCGTGCAGCCGCTCGTAAAATCCTTGGGATAAAAATAAAGCACCACCCATTTTCCGCGATAGTCGTGCAGGTTCACCGGCGTGCCTTCCTGCGAATTCAACGTGAAATCAGGCGCGGCGGTTCCGGTCATGGGAGGTTTGTCGCCGGCATTTAAAACGCCGTAGCCCACGCCCAGCAGCGCCACCAATGTCGCCAACATTACGATCATACGAGCGAAAGTTATTTTTGACGCGCTCATCTCAACGGTCTCCTTTTCCCGCGGGGTTATTATGCGTCATCACATCTTCCCGTCACAAGGTTTGGCGCATTCACTCGGGTGGTGTGGGCGGCGTCCCCCCGCCTCAGGACAGAATTTCGCTTTGCAGAAGATGGCGGCGCGCGAAGGCGCGGCCCGACCCGCTCTTCAGGTATCGCTCGAACTTTTCCGCCGCCCCTGTTCTTGGAACGCAACGTAGATCATCAATTCCCAGGGCTTGAATTTGTTGGTGTGAGTCGATTTTCCAGCGTTGTGTTCCGCGAGACGCCTCCGCAGATCGCCGGTTGAACCTACGTAAATCTGGTTGGGAGAACTCTCGCTTCGGAGAATATAGGCGTAGTACATGAGGCCCGCCTCCGCGCGCCTAATTTGGGGGCTGTGAATCGCAGCACGTCAGGTTCGATTGATACGCGTCGCCCTAACAGACCAGCTACGGCCGGCACATCTGCCATAGCGCGCCTTATGCGCGACGGCAGATGGAGGCGGGGGGAGTCGCAAGGCCTACGGGCCTTGTCCTGAGCGAAGTCGAAGGGAACCCTCTACGAGAGCGGCCTTTTTTTCGCGGCTCCAGCGTTTGAGTTGATTTTCGCGCTGGCGGGCGGATGAAAGTGTCGGATGCTGCTCGAACCATACCAAACGGACGGGCCGCCTAGCCGCCGTCCAGTCCGCTCCCTTGCCATCGTTGTGCTCTTCCGTCCGGCGCGCAAGATCATCGGTGACCCCAACGTAAAAGGAATCGTCGGAGCAGAGCAGGATGTAACAGTAGAACATATGAAGAAAATCGAAGCTTGCCCTTCGACTCGCCCAGACTGCGGGCTCGCTCAGGACACTTTTTTCGCATGGCGAAAAAAGTGGAGGCGGGGGGAGTCGAACCCCCGTCCGAGAAGCCTTGCTGCGCGAAGACTACATGCTTAGCCCGTTCCGATTTTTTCGTCGCGCGCGCTCAGAGCGGGCAAGACGCGCGAGCAACTAGTCCGATGATCTCGCCGCCGCATTACGGACCGAAACGCGGCAACCAGCCTACTGTGTGACGCCTCATCTCAAACGCGTAGGTGACGCCTGAGGAAGCGCGTAGCCTAATTTAAGT
>JBEKHP010000022.1:0-65159 GCA_050012235.1 Candidatus Acidiferrales bacterium
CGGTAGCCGGTAAAAAACGGCGTGTGCCGCCCGCCTTCTTCCTTCGTCAACACGTACGCTTCCGCCTTGAACTTCGTGTGCGGCGTGATCGAGCCCGGCTTGGCCAACACCTGCCCGCGCTCCACTTCATCTTTTTCCGTGCCGCGCAGCAGCAACCCGACGTTGTCTCCCGCAATCCCTTCATCCAACAGCTTGCGGAACATTTCCACGCCCGTCACCGTCTTCTTCATCGTCGGACGGAAGCCCACAATTTCCACTTCTTCTCCCACTTTCACTTTGCCGCGCTCGATTCTTCCCGTCACTACCGTTCCGCGGCCCGAAATTGAAAAAATATCTTCAATCGGCATCGCAAACGGCTTGTCGATATCGCGCACCGGCATCGGGATGCTCTTGTCCACCGCTTCCATCAATTCCAGGATCGACTTCTCGTATTTCGCGTCGCCTTCCAATGCTTTCAGCGCCGACCCCCGCACTATCGGAATCGTGTCTCCCGGAAATTGATAGGTCTTCAGCAAATCGCGCACTTCCAGTTCCACCAATTCCAGCAACTCCGGATCGTCCACCATGTCGCATTTGTTCAAGAACACCACAATCGCCGGCACGCCCACTTGACGAGCCAACAGAATGTGCTCTCGCGTTTGCGGCATCGGTCCATCCGTCGCTGCCACCACCAAAATTCCGCCGTCCATCTGCGCTGCGCCGGTGATCATGTTCTTCACGTAATCGGCGTGGCCGGGGCAATCGATGTGCGCGTAGTGACGATTTGCCGTCTCATACTCCACGTGCGACACCGCGATCGTGATGCCGCGCTCGCGCTCTTCCGGCGCGTTATCGATCGAATCGAACGCGCGGAACGACACCTTCGGATTATTCTTCGACAGCACTTTCGTAATCGCTGCTTGCCGTGGTCGATGTGCCCAATCGTCCCAATATTCACATGCGGCTTATTGCGTTCGAATTTCTCCTTCGCCATCTCGCCTCGCTCTTTAGAATGACTTCGCGACTCTTCTCTTATCCAGAGACGCCGCGCCGAACTACTTCACTTCCTTGCTGCTCGATCTACCGACTCAGAAACCGCACAATGGAGCGGGGGACGGGACTCGAACCCGCGACCATCTGCTTGGAAGGCAGAGACTCTACCACTGAGTTACCCCCGCTCATTCACAGCAACCAGCGCAGATAAACGGCACTGGATTTCTGGAGCCTGGGACCGGGATTGAACCGGTGACCTCGTCCTTACCAAGGACGCGCTCTACCAGCTGAGCTACCCAGGCACCACATCTCGCTGCCACCACCGAACGCCAACTGAACTCTCACGATCTCTGGACCATATCGCGGCCCGTGAAAACTGGTGGACGGGGGAGGATTCGAACCTCCGTAGCCCGCAAGGAGCGGCAGATTTACAGTCTGCTGGTTTTAGCCACTCACCCACCCGTCCCGCAAATTCATTTGGGACGCAGGCTCCGGCGTCCCGTGAATCCTTCGGGACACAACTTCATTGTCCCGCGCTTCCAACTAGAACTGTACCGGACTCCATGCTTACGGGGCACTCCGCAATGCAGAAAGGGCTCGTGTCCGAAGACACCAACCCTAGCGCTTATGTCGCGAGGAATTCTGTCCGCAACCTTGCAATTAATTTCGCCGTGCCGTCAAAGTCAGCTGGCGGAGGGAGTTGAACCCCCGACCCTCTGATTACAAATCAGATGCTCTACCAACTGAGCTACGCCAGCGCTGCTCAAACCGAACAAAAGTATCACAGAGGCAATCAGATTGCAAGCAAGTTCCTGTCCCACGCAAACCTGTTGCCAACTCAGCAGTTACAGTACGTTCAAAACCATCCCGTGCCCTACTTAGCATCAGGCGCGGGCGCCGTTGTCGGCTTTGCAAACTGTGCATCCGCCAGATCCACGTTGTGATGAACTTCGGTAAACGTAATTGAATATTCTGCCTGAACGCTCGACTGATGCACGCTAAACGGCAACTTGATTCCGTCCGTGTCCCGGTAATCCGACAAATCGGTCTGTATCACCTGGTCTCCCTGGGGACTGTGCACGGTCGTAATCGCTCTCACCAGCAAACCGCTCTGCGCATCGAAATACATCTTATCCAGGTCGCCGGCATTCGAGGTCGCTTCCACCGCATAAGCATCATGGTCGCCGATTTTTAGTGTGCCGCTGACGTTCCATTTCGAATAGTACTTTCGCAGGCTCACCTGATGATAAAAATCCGCCTGGCGCTTCGAGTCTTCAGCTTCCGCACCGCTCAACGTTCGCAGTCCGTTTTGCGGATCATCCGCCCAAGCGGCTGTGCCGTCGAACCCTCGTTTGAAAACCGCGCCGCCGATATTCACTGTAGCTAATGAGAAATAAGGAGCCTTCTCGATAATATCCACGGGCCCGCTAAGGTTCATGGCTGGAATGTCGATTGTCCCCTTGGAAACGCGCGAGTTCAACTTATGCCACGCGGCCTCTCCGCCAAGCGCAGCCACATACTTATCCAGAATCTGGTCGGCGCTCGGCAAAGCTGCGGCAGGTGTGGATGCAGCTGGAGTTTGCACTGTCGTCGTCGGAGTCTGAGCGAACGTCGCAAGACTCAGCGCCAGAATCGCGATTCCAGTGCCGGAAACTCTCATCCGATTGAACCTCATCTTGGAACCTTCCTCCGAGGGAGCCTGTTCCCTGCAATCTTGGAATCCACCAGCGGCTGCACGCCTGCGCGTGAAATTCGCGCACCTGCGCCCTCTAATTTCTATTACGCGGAAGGGAGAATAAACATTACACTAAATCTCGCTAAACAGACATAATTTTAACGTGCCGACATCCTCAACAAAACGCGGTTGGATTTTCGTCGCAATATTGTTTCTACTTATCGCCGCCGTACTCTGCATCTACTATTACCGTCATCACGGCCCGCTTCCGGCGCTGCCTGGCGTCACAAACAACCCTGGCCCGCCCCCGGACATCCTCAGCCAGCTTCCCGCGGACGCTCCCGTCATCGGCTATATAGACGCGGCAGCTCTCCGTAAGTTGCAGAATTCTCCGCTCGCCGCGGTTCTGGGTCTCACTTCACCCGGCCCCGACGCCGATCGCGAATATGCCGAATTCGTCCGCGACACCGGATTCGACTACACCCGCGACCTGGATCATGCCGCACTGGCTTTCTGGCCCGCGAGCTTCGGCGATCCGAACAACCCGTTCGGCGAAGACCGCGTGCTCGCCATCGCCGACGGTCGTTTCGATCAGCATAAAATCGAAGCGTACGCCCTGCGCACCGGAAAAGTTTCCGTACATGGAGCCCAATCGGTTTATGAAGTTCCCGGCAACCCGCCCGTTTCGTTGGAGTTTTTATCGCCCACCAGAATCGTTCTGGCTGGCGGAAGAAATGCCACGGATCTACTTGGCTCGGTAGCATCCTCCGGCACGCCTCCGCGCGATTCCGCCATCCAATCTCGCATCAAACGCGTTGCCGGTGCTCCCATCTTTGCTCTCGCCCGCACGGACCACCTTCCGCCCGATCTGTACAACAGCTTCAAGAATTCGCCTCAGCTCGATCACCTCGCGCGCAGCATTCGCTCCTTAACTCTTGCCGGGCAGCCTTCCGGCAATAACATGAATCTGGCTTTAGACGCTGAATGTGACTCAATGAAAAACGCCTTCGAGATTTCCACCCTGCTCGATACCTTCCGTATGGTCGGCTCCATGGCCCTCCACGACCCCAAGATGCGCGGCCAGATGACCCGCCAGCAAGCCGCCTTCCTCACCGCCCTGCTTGCTCAAACGAAGGTCGCGCACCAGGACAAATGGGTCCGCCTCTCTCTCCAAATCACCCCCGAAATGCTAGGCGCCCCCAAGCCAAGACCCGCCGCCCTCGTCTCTCCCCCGCGCTAAACGATGAGTTAGCGGGTTCAAGTCGTGCCCCGACGAGCCGGATTATGATGTGACTTGTCTGGCTACGAAGTTTCCGCTGGCTGTTGTGGGCCATCTTTGTGGGTCGCCCCTTTGGGAGCGAAATGACCCGAGCCGACGAGAAGATCTCCCTGGGAACGCCAATCTCCCGATTGGCGCTTCTTCGACGTGGCTCCTATCTCCGATTTGTGGGTCGCCCCTTTAGGGGCGACATACGCCAATCCATGAGAAGGGGCTTCAGCCCCTGAAGCTCCCCAAATCAAGGTTGGTAGATAGGTCCTAATCTGCGGAAGCGCCGGTAGTAGCAGCAGTACTGAGGTAACGCCAGGGATTAACCGGCGTGTTGTAAATCCGAACTTCGTAATGCAGGTGCGGGCCAGTTGACCGTCCGCTCGCTCCTTCATATCCGATCACATCTCCACGTTTCACGTGCATTCCGTTCTGCGTGTTAAACCCCGAAAGGTGCCCATACCACGTCGTCACGCCGAAACCATGGTCGATCACCACCAGTCGGCCGTATCCCGCGCGCTGATCCACCACGCTAACGACTCCGTCCGCCGTCGCCCGCACCTGATCGCCATAATGCGACGCGATATCCATCCCCGCGTGGAAAGCACCCTCACCACTGAACGGATCCAGCCGCTCGCCGAAATGCCCGGTAATTTCGCCCTTCACCGGCCACAGCGTCGGCACCACTCCCAAGCTGCTCAGCTGCGCCGCCGGCAGCAGTCGCATGCCGTTGCTCGACATGGCCACCGCCGTAGCGTTCTTCTCCAGGTAGCTAAATTCGTCCACCGATTCCTCGAATTGCGCTTGCGGCTCATCCGGCCCCTCGGCAAAACCAAAAGGAGTCTGCCTGAACCGCGTGATTCCGTAAGCCATCGCCACTTCGCTAGCCAGCGATTGCAAGGAGTCCAGCCGCTGGTTGGTGTCCTTCACCTGCGATTGAAGCTGAATATATTGCTGCTTCAACGCGTCCTGGTTCCGGCGGAGCGTGTTGTAATTCGTCGCCTTCCACAGCATCCGCGAGTAGGAGCCCGTCGCCGCAATCACCGTAATACCGCCCACCGCAGCCAGAATAGCCAGGAAATGAAGGACGTAGAAAGGAATGCGCACGCGCCGCATACCGCCCGAGGCGCTCGAAGCAATAAAAAACGTGTAATACTTCCCCTTCACCTTTAATTTTCCTCGTTAGTTTGTTTTTGCCGGATTCAGATCGCGAGTCCCCGTGCGCGGCCCGCCGGCGCTGTTAGCGATTTGGACACATTCTTTCGAAGGCGCGTGAATTGTAGTGACCTGCGGGGTGCAGGTCAACCTCAATCTTCCATTTTGCATAGGTGCGCCCAAGACCGCAAGCTATTCGCCCAGATATTAAATCGCTTTTAATTTAGAATTCGCCTTCAGTACACCTTACCCTACAGAGAGTGCGCGCCACAACTGTACGAAAGGTCAGGATGGACAGGGAAAGTAAACTGGTAGCAAAAATAGCTCGCGCGTTTCCCTCGCACGCTGGAGGAAGACGCGATCCCACCTTACGTCTGGGAATAGGCGACGACGCTGCCGTGATCGCCTCCCGGGCCCACCACGACTGGGTGCTGAGCTGCGACGCCTTCCTCGAAGGCGTTCATTTCCTCGCGAAAACTCATCCCCCCGATTCCGTAGGCTACAAATCCCTCGTCCGCGCCACAAGCGACCTCGCCGCGATGGGTGCCAACCCGCGCTTCTTCCTTCTGACGCTCGCCATCCCCGCCGGTCGCACCGGAACCTGGCTGGACGGTTTTCTGCGGGGCATGTCTCGCGCCGCCCGCGCAATGAACATGGTCCTTCTGGGAGGCGACACCACCAAGAGCCGCACCGTCTCCATCAGCATCACCGTGCTAGGAGAAATTCCCCGAGGCCGCGCCGTCACTCGTTCAGGCGCCCGCCCCGGCGACCTTATATATGTTAGCGGCACCCTAGGCCGCGCCCAGCTCGGCCTCGAAATCCTACGAAGCAATGCCCCCCGCGCAAGAGCCCTCACAGCCAGGAGTCCTAACAAACGCGGTCCGCAACTTCGCTGCCTACTGCGCCCCCACCTTTTCCCAACCATCAGGCTCGACCTCGGCGCCTGGCTGGCTAACCACCGCATAGCCTCCGCCATGATGGACATCTCCGACGGCCTTTCCACCGACCTAGCCCGCCTCTGCACGGCCAGCCGAGTCGGCGCCCAAATCCGCTCCGCCTCAATCCCCAAGGTCGCCTTGCCGGAAACCCTCCCAAAACATCTCAAACGCCGAAACCTCGATCCTCTTAATATGGCCCTTCACGGCGGCGACGACTACGAACTCCTATTCACCGTCCCCCCGCGCCACATCAAAAAGCTAAACAAAGCCCCCGGCTTCTCCCAGCTAACCTCAATCGGAGAAATAACCCGCGGCAGGAGTATCGTCCTCATCAGCCCGGACGGGAGAGAGAAGCCCTTAACATCACAGGGGTGGGATCCGTTTCGTTCCTAGCGCTTTTGCTCGACGAGCCCGGGGATTACGCCTTCAAGTCTAAGCTTAAAAGCGTGGTTATATTAATAATAAATTATTTATAAATTAATTACTTGACATGGAGGGTCTCATAGCGCTATCAAGCTGGAACTATTTCATCACGTCCAGCTGCGCCCTGAACGAAAGGAGAAATACAGCTATGACCAACAATCTGTCCAATATTTTTCTGAAAAAGGGACTCCACTGTTTTCTCTTCTTTTCTCTTGCTCTCTTTCTCCAGCCTCTAACTGCCGATGGGCAGACGGGCACCTTTAGCGCTACCGGCTCCATGACCACTGCGCGGAACGGTGCAACGGCGACCCTGCTAGCCAATGGCCAAGTCTTAGTCGCGGGTGGAGCTGATGACATCTCTAATACTGCGGTGGCTAGCGCTGAGCTTTATAACCCAGCGACAGGAACCTTCAGCGCCACCGGCTCAATGAATGCCTCACGATTCGATGGGCAAACGGCGACGCTACTTCCCAATGGCCAAGTCTTGGTTGCGGGAGGACTCAGCGCGGGCTACGGCGATCCGGTGCCGAGCGCTGAGCTCTATAACCCAGCCACGGGGACATTCAGTGCCACTGGCGCAATGATCAGTCCGCGGTATGATAGCGCGGCCACGCTGCTGCCCAACGGCCAAGTTTTGGTCGTGGGTGGGTGCTTTTCGAACAACGGAACTAGCCCTTGCCAGTTGGTCGCCGGCGCGGAGCTTTATAATCCCGCTACAGGGACCTTCAGCGCCACCGGCTCATTGATTACCGCGCGATGTTGTTACGCTTTGACGCTGCTGCCCAACGGCCAAGCCTTGGTTGCGGGCGGAATCACCAGCCCCTTTGACACCATTCTGGCGAGCGCGGAGCTTTATAACCCCGCGACGGGAACCTTCAGCGCAACCGGCTCAATGACGACCCCCCGCGCTTCCCCGGCCGCAACCCTACTGCCCAATGGCCAAGTTTTGGTCTCGGGCGGTTCGATCCCTGGCAGTAATCTGACTACTGCGGAGCTCTATAACCCGACGACCGGGACCTTTAGCTCCACCGGCTCGATGGCCACCGCGAACGAATCGGCGACCCTACTGCTAGATGGTCAAGTCTTGGTTGCTGGCGGGGCTGACAATTCCGGCATTCTGGCAACCGCGGAGCTCTACAACCCGACGATGGGAACATTCAGCGCCACTGGCTCAATGACCACTGCGCGCTTGAACCCGCTGGCGACCCTGCTGCTCAATGGCCAGGTGCTTGTCGCGGGAGGGTACGGGAACTCCGGCCCCTTGGCGAGCGCGGAACTGTATAAACTCGGGACTCCGACGAACAAGGATCAATGCAAGAACAACGGCTGGATGACGCTCTCCGGGGCCGACGGCATTCCATTCAAGAACCAAGGAGACTGCATTCAGTTCGTCAACACCGGGAAATAACCTCGCTCAACTGAGTTGGTTGCCCCACCCACCGCGCTTTTGTGATGGGTGGGGTTCCGCCGCGTAAAGGTCCTAGCCTTTACAGTAGGCGTCTAGCGCTTTTGCTCCACCAGCCCGGCAATCGTATCCATCAAATCAAACTTAGTAAGCACCTCGAGCTTCTTGTCCGGCATTTCCACAAACACCGCGGGACTATCATGGCTCAGAATGTATGTAACGCGCTCCACCGGCGAATTGGAAGGAACCTGCGGCAAAGGAGTGCTCATCACCTCGCGGATCACCAGTTTGCGCAGGTCTTTCCCCTGCAGCGCGAGATTCAGTATCTGATCCTCGAAAACTGTCCCGATGGATTGCGTCTCTTCGAATACAGGAAGCTGCGAGATGTCCTGCTTCTGCATCGTGTGCAACGCATGGAACACAGTCTGGTCCGGCCGCGCCACAATCAGTTCGCGCGTTTTCCCGTTCTGCCGTTTCACGCGAATCACGTCCGCAGCGGTCAACGTCACTTCCGCTTCCACGTAACCGTGCTCGCGCATCCACCCATCGTTGTAAACCTTGCTCAGATAGCGCGAGCCCGAATCTGGTAGAAATGCCACCACAAGATCGTCCTTGGTCAAGTTTTTCGCGATGCGCAGCGTCCCCGCGATACATCCTCCGCCCGAGCCTCCCGTGAAAATTCCTTCCTGTTTGGCCAGCCGCCGCGCCCAAACAAAACATTCCTCGTCGTTCACCTGCACCACATCGTCCAGAATTTTCAGATTCATCGTGCCCGGGAAAAAATCTTCGCCAATGCCTTCCACCACGTAAGTTTTCGCTTTGCCAATCGCCCCCGTCTTCACGAACTCGTAATAAAGCGAGCCGATGGGATCCACCCCGATAATTTTTATCTTCGGATTTTTTTCCTTCAGGTATTTTCCCACGCCGCTAATCGTCCCGCCCGTGCCCATCCCGCAAACGAAATGCGTAATCTTCCCTTCCGTATCCTTCCAGATTTCCGGTCCGGTGGTCTTGTAATGCGCTTCCGGATTCATCGGATTTTCGTACTGGTTCGGATAATACGAATTGGGAATTTCGCGCGCCAGCTTTTGCGCCACGGAATAGTAACTGCGGGGATCGTCAGGTTCCACCGCCGTAGGACAAACAATTACCTCCGCCCCAAACGCTTTCAGCAGATCGATTTTCTCCCGCGATTGTTTATCGTTGATCGTGAACACCACTTTGTAACCCCGCACGCACGCGACCAGCGCCAGCCCCATGCCTGTATTCCCCGAAGTGCCCTCGATAATCGTCCCGCCGGGCTTCAGTTTCCCCGTGCGCTCCGCTTCTTCGATCATAGACAACCCGATACGGTCCTTCACCGATCCGCCCGGATTCATGTAATCAGCCTTGATATAAATTTCTGCGGCCAAATCCTTCCCGATGCGATTTAACCGGATCAGCGGCGTGTTGCACATCGCCTCCAAAATGTTGTTGCACTTCATGTCCGCTCTTTCCCCTAGTAGAAAATGAATCTCAAGCTTAGTGACTTCCCCAATCTCTGTCCAGACCCATCGCGGCTGAGGTGCTTTCTCAATTTCGCGAGTCCGCTCGTTCGACTTCTCGCTTCTTTAGCGCCGTAGGCGCGGCAGAAGCTAGCCCAGCGCGTAAGCGCTGGGAATAATTCCGAAGAGAGTACAAGCGCCGTAGGTGTGACACCGATTCAACCCTGGTCGCCGAGGCAGCCCCTGAGGCGAGTCCCCGCCCAACCCCACTCGTTCGTCTTGACATTTCCCAGTCCCAAGGATATATGACCCCGCAGAGTGCCTGCGGTCCGGGCATCGCACCTGAAGGAGTCCGTGATGAACTGGACCCAGGTATACGACCCGCTCGGCCACTGGTGGCTCTCCACTCTAGTTGCGGCGTTGCCCATCGTCGTACTCTTCACTCTCCTTGCAGGCCTCCGAGTTAAGCCGCACTGGTGCGCCATCGCCGGCGCCGCCACCGCGATGTTCGTCGGCATTCTTGTCTTCCACATGCCGCTCATTCTCGCCGCCTCTGCCTTCGGCTACGGCGTGGCCTACGGCATCCTGAAAATCGCATGGATCGTTCTCGCCGCCGTCTACCTCTACGACATCTCCGTCGAAACCGGCCAGTTTGAAATCATGAAGGAATCCATCGCCGGCATCACTCCCGACCGCCGCCTGCAAGTCCTTCTCGTCGCGTTTTGTTTCGGGGCCTTCATCGAAGGTGCCGCGGGCTTCGGGGCGCCCGTCGCGATTGCCGGCGCCTTCATGATCGGTCTCGGCTTCCGCCCGTTCCATGCCGCCGCCCTCAATTTAATCGCCAACACCGCGCCGGTTGCATGGGGAGCAATCGGGACGCCCGTCCACGCACTCGCCGCCGTTTCCGGCCTGCCTGAGTCTGACCTTAGCGCCATGATCGGCCGCATCCTCCCGTTCACCGCCGTTATCGTTCCGCTCTGGCTCGTGCGCACCATGGTGAATTGGCAGGAAACCTTCGAAGTCCTCCCCGCCATCATCGTCGTCGGCGTTTCATTCTCCATCACGCAGTACCTCTGGTCGAATCATGTGGACAGCAACCTGGTCGATATCGCCAGCGCAATCGTCTCCATCATCGTCACCATTGTCTTCCTGCGCTTCTGGAAGCCGAAAAAAATCTGGCGCTTCGATTACGACAAGCCCGAAGACACTTCTGCCGTTGCCGCGCCCTCCTCCGAAATCGCCGACGACATGGGCGGCAAATGGCCCGCCAAGGAATACGACGGCTACGTCGCGCCGAAAAAATATCCCGCTAGCGTGGTGCTGAAAGCCTGGATGCCGTTCGCCATCCTCTCAGTATTTGTTCTTCTCTGGGGCCTGCCAAAAGTCAAACTCGCCATGAACCAAGCGACCACTCCCGCGTTCCGCGTCATACAAGCCGACGGAAAGGTCCGCCCCGGCGCTCCTGGCTGGAATTGGCCCTATCTGCACAACGCCATCTCGCGCGCCGCTCCCGTCGTCACCAAACCCACCCCGGAAAGCGCGCGCTACGATTTCAACTGGCTCTCCGCCACAGGCAGCGGCTGCTTTCTCGCCGCACTCGTTTCCGGCCTGCTTCTCGGCATGAGCCCCTTCGCGCTCATGAAAACTTTCTGGCGCACCCTCGTGCGCATGCGTCTGGCAATGATCGCCATCTCGTTTATGCTGGGTCTGGGATACGTCACGCGATATTCCGGCCTCGACGCCGTCCTCGGCCTCGCCTTCACCCGCACCGGCTGGCTCTATCCATTCTTCGGAACATTCCTCGGCTGGCTCGGCGTCGCTCTCACCGGCAGCGACACATCTTCCAACGCGCTCTTCGGCAGCCTCCAGCGCATCACCGCGCAGCAGCTCGGCATCGACCCCGTCCTGATGTGCGCCGCAAATAGCGCCGGCGGCGTCATGGGCAAAATGGTTGACGCCCAATCCATCACCATCGCCACCTCCGCCACCGAACAAGTCGGCAACGAAGGCGTCATCTTCCGCTTCGTCTTCTGGCACTCCATCGCCCTCGGCGCCATCGTCGGCATCATCGTCATGCTCTACGCCTACGTCTTCCCCCACCTCGTCCCCCACGGCTTGACCTTCGTCAAGTAATCGCCGTCCCGCGAACACGTGCACAGCATGGAAGGCGTGGGAAGCATGGAAGGAGCATTGCATAACGAGCGTGCGCCGCAATTGAGGTGTAGATCTGCCGCAATATTAAACAAACGTTGGAGAATATATTTTATTGAGTTCGGGCTGTCTTCCTTCGTGCTGAATGTGAATATTCATCCAAGTGCGTTCAACCTTGTTAAATTCCTCACACTCCATCCAGAAGAAAAAAATGGGCCTTCCGTCCTTCGTTTCTGAAGTCTTTTGTGGATTGTTGAGGTGCTCATTCATTCGCCGCCGGAGGTTGTTACTGAGGCCGACATAGACGACTACCTTTGCAAAAGTGGTTAACACATAGCAACCGGGCTTGTCCGGTATGTAGGAAAGCCTGCTTCTCTTGAATGTCTCACACTGCGAGGGCTGAGGAACTAATTCGCTGATGTTCACAGTTCGATCGAAGAATTCATCGTGACCTTGTGCAGGGCCTTTGACATCTCCTGAGCCACAATATTAAGCGCTCCTGCATTAAGTCGACCGGCCTGTCCACCTGTCGCCCACCAATCTGGATGTCCAACACCCGCATAATCGCCTTCGACATTCTCAAGACAGGATCTCAGGAGTTTTTCCATTGTGTTAACCGTATAGCTTCCCCGGTCTTGCAACTTCATGAAGAACGGAATCGAGAATTTACAGAACAATTCAACCCCGCCGTATTTGTACAGGGTTTCGGAATTGCCGTCGTCGAGATTTGATTTTATAGCCTTCCAGTAATTCAAGAAGATTTTCTTCTCCTTTTCGAAATCCTTGAAAACAGTCAATGGGTTATTCGCAGTGAGGACGTATTTCACAATCACCTTTACAAATGATCGCTGATTTATCGTCGCTTCTTCTGACTCGGAATTGGCCATTCTTATCTTTCCAAACCACGGCGAACCTTCAGTCTCGTTCAAGTAATCGACATATTTAAGGGCCTTGTCTACCTCGCCTCTCTCCACTGTATTTAGTATCCATTTTGGCAAACTTGGCATGTCTTCGACTTCTAATGCCTCACTTAGGCGAGCAATAATTCTTTGTTCAACGGATTTATCAACGCTCTTTTGAGTAGTATTTACAATAAGAAAGTGACACATCTGCGCAATCTTTAGCAGGTTTACAGCGATGTTTACCGGAACTTCAAAATCGAGAACTCTCTTATCCTTCTCAGCAGCCATTTTCAAGCCTTCGAGACGATGCTGGCCGTCAACTACGCTGAACGGGCCCACACGCGATATGTCAATTTCAATCCTGTTATGTTCCTCGTCGAAATCTATGGATTTATCCGTGGCAAGAAGTACCGACGTCGGTAGAAACGCGTCTTGGCTGTCCTGGCCTTTGACGATGTAATCTGCAAGCTTTTTGGCCCGCGCCGTATTCAACAGGCGCTGGTATCCTTTGGCGTCTGTGTCCTCTGGATCGAGCGTCTCCACACTGTAGAATCCGTTCGAAACCAATTGCCTTACCTTCATCGACGTTGTGTAAAGAACGAGTGCTCCTTGGCGGACGCGTGCTGCGGCTATTGTAAACTTTGTCACTGACATTTTCCTTTCATCTGAGCAAGCTATCATCGAATTGTTCAATCGAAAAGGCCCGTTAGTAATGTAAGTTTCTAGCTCCGCATACTCCAACCAAAATGCGGAGCCGAGATGGGTTTCGATCGCGGGTGTTGGCGCGGTCAGCTTCTGTGTCGAATAATACTTCGACGCCACGCTTGCGCCCGCAGAACACGTCAGCGTGCTATGCTTTTCTGTGCTCCCAGTCGCGCAAGAATCCGACTACATCTTCTACGACGGCCACTGCGGCCTATGCCATCGCGCCGTGAAGTTCGTCCTTAAGCACGACCGCTCTGGAACCGCCTTCAGATTTGCTCCGCTCCAAGGGGAAACATTTCAGTCGCGCGTCCCGCCGCAGCGCCAAGCGAACCTTCCTGACAGTTTCGTTGTCCTCACGCGAGAAGACGCTTTGCTGCTGCGCTCGAACGCTTCGCTTCACATCCTCGAACGCCTGGGTGGTGGCTGGAAAATCCTCGCAAACATATTGCGCGCAATTCCTCGCGGTTTGCGCGACCTTGTGTATGATTTCGTGGCGCGCATCCGCTATCGCCTGTTCGGCCGCCGCGACGATCTCTGCCCGGTCGTCCCGCCCAATTTGCGAGCGCGCTTTGATCCGTAGTAAAAACAAATGCCGATGAGTCCACTAAATCCTGGGGGAACCATGCAGCGACAGAATATTTCGTCCGGCTCACCGTGGGAACCGATCGTCGGCTATTCTCGTGCCGTGAAATTTGGCCCCTACGTCCACGTTTCCGGAACCACCGCCTTCAACGACCAAGGAGAAATCGTCGGCCCCGGCGATCCCTACGCGCAAGCGATCCAAGCCATGCGCAACATCGAAGCCGCCCTCACCAAGGCTGGAGCAAAGCTCACCGATGTCGTGCGCACCCGCCTTTTCGTCACCCGCATCGCCGACTGGCAGGAAGTTGGCCGCGCCCACGGCGAAATATTTGGTAAAGTCCGCCCCGCATGCACCCTAGTGGAAGTGAATCACCTGGTTGCCCCCGAAATGCTAGTCGAAATCGAAGCCGACGCAGTAATTGGCCAGGAATGATCGGGAGGGGGCGATCTTTGTGGGTCGTGGCTTTAGCCACGACATCAGGCCGTCGAAACGAAGGGGCTTTAGCCCCTGAAGTTCCAGTCTCACATTTCTCAGGCAGTGACCAAAAAAAGTTTGCCTCCGGCCGCTTTGTAACACAACATTAACAATTCGCACCCCTCTGTTCGCATAGGATGGCACGCTATGGAAAACGAAAACCTGCAGATTGTGGTATCCCCCGGAAATCGGGACGGCCAAAAAATCATGCGCATGAAAGGTCCGCTGAATCTTCACACGGTCTTTGGCTTCCAAGCCGCCGTGCGCGCCGAAAATTCGCCGTTAGTTATTCTCGATTTCACCGGCGTTCCTTTCATCGACTCCGCCGGCCTGGGAGCTCTGGTAGGCGCTTACGTCGCCGCGCAAAAGGTGCAGCGAAAATTGGTAGTCGCGGGATTGGGCACGCAAGTAAAAGCGCTCATAGAAATGACCAAGGTCTCCCAACTCATCAAAGCCTACGACACCGTGGCAGAAGCGGAAGAGTCGATCTAGCAATCCCAAAATTGATGTTCGAAACTGATTCTGCGAGCTCGCGCGTCCGCAAGAAACTCACGCCGCCGCGAGCTTCTCCCCAGCCAGTTTCGGTTCCACCCACTTCAGAACCCCGCGCACGATAAACACGTTCAAAAATATGGAGAATAGCGATGCCGCCAGCGTCGCCGTAAACACTTCCTCCCCCACCAGCCCTGACTTCCGTGCCACTTCCACCAGAATGAACGACAGCTCGCCGATCTGCGTCAGCCCCGCCGCCACTGCAATCGAAGTCCAAATCGAATACCGGAACAGCCGCATCACACCCGTCCAGATCGCGAATTTCCCGAACACGATCAGAAAAAGCATCACGCCCAATAACTGCAAGTGATGAATAATTACCTGCGGAACCACCAGCGTCCCCAGCGACACAAAAAATAACGCCACAAAAGCATCCCGCAACGGAATCAAGACGGTATGCGCCTCATGCAGGTCTTTGGCCCCGCTAATAGAAAGTCCCGCCAGAAACGCTCCCAGCGCCACCGAAAATCCCAAAGCCTGCGCGACCCCCGCGGAAACCAGGCAAATTGCAATTGCGATAAGCAGGAAAAGCTCTTGATCTTTCGTACGCGCCGCAGCCCGAAGAATCCTCGGCACCACCGTCATCGCCAGAAATACCAGTGGAACCAGCAGCAAGACAGCCTTCCCCAGCGTCCACGCCGCCCGCGCGAACCGCCCTTCCCCCGGCCCGCTGAAAATCGGAATAATAATCGTCATAAAAACCACCGCGATATCTTCAACCAGCGTGATCCCGATCATCACGCGCCCGTAGGTCGTGCCCATCGCGTGCCGGTCAGCCAGCAATCGCGCCAGCACCATCGTGCTGGCCACCGATATCGTGGACCCCACCACGAACCCTTGAATCATGCTCCATCCAAAAAGTTTCGCAGTCCCCAGCGCCAGCCCTATCGAAAGCAGTATCCCCAGCGTCCCGCCGCCCAGCGCAATCCATTTCACCCGCATCAAATCCGGAATCGAAAATTCCACTCCGATCGAAAACATCAGCAGCACCACGCCCACTTCCGCGAACACCTCGAACGTGTGCAGATCGGAAAGCTGCGGCCCCGGCGTGAACGGGCTGATCACAATCCCGCCCACCACGAAGCCGAGAATCAATGGCAGCTTCAGCCGCCACGCAAGCAAGCCTCCGGCCACCGCCGCCAGGAAGATGTACGTCAGGTCCCGAAACAAAATGGGGTTCGCTTCCACCGCGCCATACTACCTCAAGACACCGGCGAGCATTTCACCGAAGAGAAGATATTTTCAGCCCTTGTCGCACGCCATGCGGCATTGAACAAATTGAGAACAGCCTCTGAACTGCGCCCACATCAGCCCCCGCGTGTATGCGATAGAATGGCAAAGCAATGGAAAGATTCTACCGCGCGACCATGAGGATTACCGGCGGCACGCTCTTTGGCCGCCTCGCATTCACCTTCCTCCTGTTGTGTTCCATCGCCTTCGGCGCCGCCATTGGCTTGCTCTTCGTTTACACCAGCGACCTTCCCGAAATTCACGCCCTGGAAGATTATCGCCCCAACGTCGTCACAGAGCTTTACGCCGACGACGGCCAATCCATCGGCACCTTCGCCCTGCAGCGCCGAATCCTGCTCTCCTACGCGCAAATTCCCAAAGTCCTGAAAGACGCGATTCTCACCACCGAAGACCAGCATTTCGAAGAGCACTGGGGCGTGGACATCCCCCGCGTCCTCGAAGCCGCCTATCGCGATATCACCAGCCGCCGCATGGCCGAAGGCGCCAGCACCCTCACCATGCAGCTCGGCGGCGGACTTTTTCTCAATCGCTCTGACCGCAGCCTGCGCCGCAAAATTCAGGAAACGCTCCTGGCCCTTCAGATCGAACGCCATTACACCAAAGATCAAATCTTCACCATGTACTGCAACCAGATTTATCTCGGCTCCGGCAATTACGGCTTCGAAGCCGCCTCCGAATATTATTTCAGCAGGCCCGTCGGCCAGCTAACTCTCCCGGAAGCCGCCACGCTTGCCGCCATCATTCGCGGCCCCATCTACGCTCCCGTAAACCATCCTGACCGCGCTCTCGCTCGCCGCAACCTTGTGCTTTCTCTCATGGAGCGCGACCATAAAATCACCGCCGCGCAAGGTGCCGCCGCCAGGAAAGAACCGCTGGGTCTTCACATTTCTCCCCTCCGCAACGATCTCGCTCCTTATTTCGTCGAAGACGTTCGCGAGTACCTCGAGCACACCTACGGCACAGCCGCCGTTCACGAACAAGGCTTGCGCGTTTACACCTCGTTGAACGCCAATATGCAGAAAGCCGCCGATCAAGCCGTTTGCGACGGCCTGCATTCCTACGACCGCCGCCACGGCTGGCGCGGCAATCTCCCCAATATTTTGCAGAACAATCTCGGTTCGCTCGATAAATATCAAAACGAAGAGTGGCGCAACTCGCTTCAAAAAGGCGATTACGTTACCGGCTTGGTCACCGTAGTCCAGCCCACCTTCGCCACCATAAAAATAGGCCAGTATCGCGCCATGCTCACTCCCGCCGATTTTTCCTGGACCGGACGCAAAGCCCCCGCGCAACTGCTCAAAGTCGGAGATCTCGTCAACGTTTCGATCAAGGAAGTTGCCGGCAACACCGTCCGCGTCCAACTCGAACAGCAACCCGCAGCCCAAGCCGCTCTGCTCGCCATCGACAATCCCACCGGCGAAATCAAAGCCATGGTCGGCGGCTACAGTTTCGACGAATCAAAATTCAATCGCGCCACCCAAGCTCTGCGTCAGACCGGCAGCTCCTTTAAGGTGTACGTTTACGCCGATGCCCTCGAACAGGGCATCTCCCCCTTCGACACCGTCGTGGACGAGCCCGTCACCTATCGCAGCGGCGGCCACGATTATTCCCCGCACAATTACGACAATAAATTCGAAGGCCGTATCACCTATCGCCGCGCCCTCGCCGACTCGCGCAACGTCCCCGCCGTCCGCCTCCTCGATCACGTCGGCATACAAAACGTAATTGCCCTCGCGCGCAAATTCGGCATCACTAGTCCCCTGCCGCCCTATCTTCCGCTCGCGCTCGGCGCTTCCGATCTCACTCTGATGGAACACACTTCCGCCTTCACCGTTTTCCCCGACGATGGCATCCACATCGAGCCGCACTACATCCGCCGCGTCACCTCTTACGATGGCGCCATTCTCGAAGAGCCCCGCCCGCAAGTGACCGACGTCGTTCCGCCCGAAGTCGCCCGCACCATGGTCGCCATGCTGGAAGAAGTCGTCCAGTTCGGCACCGGCGTCCGCGCCAAAGAACTAGGCCGCCCCTCCGCCGGAAAAACCGGAACCACAAACGACTTCACCGACGCCTGGTACATCGGCTTCACCCCGCAACTCACCGCCGGCGTCTGGGTCGGCAACGACGACAAGCGCATCTCGCTCGGCAAAAAAGAAACCGGCGCCCGCGCCGCGCTTCCCATCTGGCTCGAGTTCATGCAGCAAGCCGTGCAAGGCACCCCCGTCGAGAATTTTCAGAACGTCGTCCCACTCGAAAAAATCGCCCCCACCAAACAAGTCCAAGTTGACGTCCCCGATACCGCCCCTCCCGCCGACGCCGCCGAACAAGGCCTAACCCAAACCCCCGCCGCAGACCCCGCCCCCAAGCCGCCCAAGCCCCCGCACTTGTAGGTTTCACAACGAAGTCTCCCGCGGCGCTCACAACAAATCCGTAGGGGCACAGCATGCTGTGCTCGCCGTCTTGGAAGCGCCTCTTTTCCCGCTGTTATCCTGAAGGAGCGCATCGACTGAAGGATCTGCTCTTGCTGCCGCAGTGTTCACCTCGGTGTCCGCCGCGGAGCTCACATCAAATCCGTAGGGGCGCAGCATGCTGCGCCCGCCGTCAATGCTTGGCAAGCAAACGCCGTATGGGCAACGCTATTCCGTATCGCACCTAACGCACGAACACACTTCTCTAAGGGGGGGGTGAAACAGGCAGGAACTACTCAAGTCGCAGCGAACTCAAATCACTGCGCGACCGATCAACCAACCAAAACTTCTCGCAAATCTATATCTTCGCCTGCTCGCCGCGTCGCCGAACCAGAAACCCAACGCCGACTAGCCCGAGCAGAACGAGTGGAAGCGCTCCAGGTTCCGCCATTGCCGGAATTATCTGAATGCCCGCAATTTCGTTGTCTCTCGACGCTCTTACAAAATTGGTCGCAGCCGAGTAACTGAACTTGTCTGACTCCACGCCGCCAATACCATCAGCATGAATTCCGACACTCGACGTTCCGCCCAAATTGAAGCCACCCGCTGCATACCCTGACGCTCCGCCGTTCCCGGAGTCCTTCAGGCTATCCGGCCCCTTGTCGGCCCAAACCGGCGCCGTCATCAACAAAATCCCGCACAGAACCAACCCTAGCCTACACTTCATATGCTTCTCCTACCCTCAGCACTTCAGCAGAGACTTCTCCCTGCACTCCAAATACTAGCCGCTCCGAAGAACACGTTCTGTTCAATTTCGCACACTTCCCGCGATTCGCCTTCTCTTCGCCGAAATGTCGCACCGAGCTCAGCCTCACGCGCTCTGCGGAGCACTGCGTAAAGCCGCCCTCAACAACCCACGCTACAACAAACACGAGTGGCTCAATAAAGTTCTACCCGCGTTCGATTAATATTTCAATACATACTTTACCGTATGGGCCCCTCTTTATTTACCGTAAGAACACTTACGCCGCGCCGCTGCCCTTCAAGCCCCAACCCTCTCCAGCCGCTCCCGAAAATACTCCTTCCAACCCTCCGGCAGTATCGCCACTCGCAGCGCTCGCTGCAGCGAAGCCACATCGTCCGCGTCCCACCTTTTCGCCACATATAATCGAGTAATCTCTGACACCGCCACTCCATTCGCTTCTCGCGCAATCACTTTGAACTCGTCCCCCGCGCCTACTTCTCCCTCGCGCGTCACCGCCAGATAAAATCCTGTCCGTCCGCTCTCCAGAAATCGCTTCACCATTTCGTCCGAATCAAATCTCACGTTCAGTTTGTAGCAAGGCAGCCGCGGCTGCGTCACCACCACTTCCGCCGACCCCACCGCGAACCGGTCCCCCAGATGCGCAGACTCTTCCGTGAATCCCTCCGTCGTAAAATTCTCTCCAAAGATCGCCGTCGGCAATTCGCGCCCAGGCAGTTCCTTCTTCCAGTAGTCGTAATGCGCCACCGGATAGCAATACACCGCCTTAAATTCCCCGCCGTGCACCGTCAAGTCCGCCTGCCGGTCCCCATCCAAATTCAGCTTCCGCAAAGCCACACGCCCCGCCACCGGCTCCTTGTAAATCCCCGTCGTAACCCGCACCCCGTGGTACATCACTTCCCGCGGCAGCCCCGTATTCACCGAAACTATCTTCATCTCCACCTCATGCTTGTATTATCTTTTAATTTGTCATCCCGAGCGAGGCCGTTTTCTGGCCGACGAGGGACCTGCTGTTCGCTTTTGACTTTCCCGACATCATCCCCACCGTCCAATTTTCAGATTACACGCAAGGAACTCTGGAAGTATCCGGCGTCCACATCTGCTTCTCCAACCATTCCCGCTCCGGCGGGTGGCGCACCCTTCCACATCACACCGGAGTTCACAAACGCCGCGAACGGCTTTTTTGGGGGCCGCATCCTTCGGTTTTTGAAGGGTGCGGGTTTTGCCTTAGCGATCGAACGTCCCGCCTCCACTTCCAACCAGATCACAATCAGCTTTAACCCTACGCAGATCTGCGGGGTCTAGTACTGCTCACACAAAACTATTTTGCCCCGTAAATCTTTACCACTAAGTTAAATACAAAATACTTACACCCAAGGCCTTGAAATCTTTCTCCTTTTTCATTTAGCATCGGTCGGGGCGCAAGAAAAAGTGCCCTGGAAGGAAGTATGGGCGAGAGAGCGCTTCGCGAAATGCTCCTCAGCCCCAATTGAGAGGACTGGAGAAGACGATGAACAGATTTCTAAGAGGCCGCCGCGCGGCCCCCTGGGCCTGGATGCAGACCGGCCCCCTGACAGTTGACGCCGAACGCCTCGCCGCCGAGGCGACCCTGGCCCGCACCCCGGCTTGCACTGAGGGCGCACTTTTGCCCGAACGTGTCGCCGAGGCGCCTGACGGCGTACTATTGCCCGAACGGGCCACCGTGGTGGCCGATACCGAACTTGGCGAACCTGCCCTCCCCGAAGAGTCCAAATCCGCAGTCGAAGACACCAAATTAACCCTGGACGATTTCCCCGCCCTCAAAGCCGCCATGGAATCCTTCGAAAAACGCGGCGATCCAATCCTCATATCGATCGACCCGGAACTATCCGACGTCCACACCCCGGTCGGCGACGCGGCTGAGGGCACTTTGCCCGAATCTGCCCCACAGCGCCGCGCCAAAGCAAACCCGTGGAAAAGCAGAAGCAAACGAATCGCTAAGGGCGTAAATCTTCGTCCCACAGCTCCGCGAAAACCATCTCGTCCAAAAACTCAAGCTGAAATTGACCTCTCCCATCACGAGCGCCGTTGCACCATCTGCCATCATCCCGAGCGCGACGCCATCGAAGAAGCTTTTTGTCAGTGGCGCAAGGTGAAGTTCATCGCCCGGGAGTTCAACACCACAGGCGGCCCCACCGCCATCTACCGCCATGCGCGCGCGCTGAACCTTTTCAAACAACGCAATCTCACTCTTCGCTCTTCCCTCGAATTTGTAATCGAGCAATCCGAGTGCGTTGTCCCCACCGCCGAAGGCTTGGTAAAAGCCATCCGCGCATACACCCGCATAAACGACGCGGGCCAATGGATCGACACTCCCACCACTCACATCGTCCAAGTCATGGCCATACCGGCAACGGACGCCCGAAGCCTCACAAATCCCGTTCCGGGACTAACACTAAATGTAAGGAAACACCCCTCAGACATCATCGAATCGGCTGCTCCACAACAACTTCTAACCGGTTCTGTACCGCAAACAGAAATCGCCGTAACCGACTGAAAACAAAGGAGAGCGCACATTCTAACCGGTTCTAGAATTGCACGTAGCGCCGAAGGAAGCTTGCTTCCGGATGCTATACTTGTGTGTTTATGGCCGTCCGAAAATCTAAGCTCTCCGCCCGATGAAAATCGAAGACTTCAACCAGCGCCTTCGCGACTCCATCTTCGTCGCCGACGGAGCCATGGGCTCTCTGCTCTACGAGTTCGTCGGCCCGCAGCGCTGCGTGGACGAGCTGAACACGCTCGACCCCGAAGCCGTGTTCCACGTTCATCAGCGCTATCTCGAAGCCGGCGCCCAAGTCATCGAAACCAACACCTTCGGCGCAAACCGCCACAAGCTCGGCCAGTTTGGGATGGCCGACCGGGCCGTAGAGTTGAATCATCGCGGAGTGAAAATCGCCCGCGAAGCGCGCGAAGCCTCCAAGCACGAAGTCTTGATCGCCGGCTCCATCGGCCCGCTCGGAATCGTCCAACACGTCCGCGAACTCCCCGAGGACCAAATCCTCGCCATCTTCAAGGAGCAGGCCGGAGCCCTCGAAGAGCGCGGGGTGGATTTTTTCATCCTGGAAACTTTCAGCGACATCTCAGAACTGCTCCACGCAATCGACGCCATCCGCTCGTTCTCGCGCCTGCCCATCGTCGCGCAGATGACCTACTCCGACGAGGGCAGCACTTTCGGCGGCACTCGCCCGCAGGACGCCTGGGAAAAACTGAAAGACAAGAATATCCAGTCCATAGGCGCGAACTGCACCATCGGCCCGCAGCTCTTGCTCCCGATTCTGCGCGACCTCGCTTCCTGCTCCGGGCTTCCGCTGTCCGCCATGCCCAACGCAGGATTCCCCAAACGCGTCGGCGACCGCACCGTCTATCCCCGTTCTTCGCCCGAATACTTCGCGCTCTTCGCGCAGGAAGCTTCCGAGTTGGGAGTGCGCTTGATCGGAGGTTGCTGTGGAACTACGCCGGAACACATTCGCGCTATCGCCGAAGCGGTCAAGAAAATCCGTCCAGCAGCAACTGGCGGCGCAAAGCCCGTCAAGGCGCGCTCGATCGAAGTCTTCGAACCCGCCGAAAGATTTCGCCGCATCGCCACCCGCGAGCCGGACAGCAAGCTCTGGCGCAAAATCCAGGCCGAAAAATTCGTCGTCTCCGTCGAAATCGATCCCCCCAAGGGAGTCACTGTCGAGCGCATCGTCGAACAGACCGGCCGGGTAATCGCTTCAGGGGAAGTGGATGCAATTGATATCAATAGCGGCACTCTCGCCCGCGTCGGTATGGACGCCCTCGTTCTCGCTGGCGCCCTCGAAGCCCACGGCTTCGAAACCATCCCGCATCTCACTACGCGCGATGCAAACATCATCGGCCTGCAAGCCATGCTTCTCGGCGCCTGGGCCGTTGGAGGCGTGCGCAACGTTCTCGCCATCACCGGCGACCCGCCCTCGCTCGGCGATCACCCCGAAACCAGCGGTGTTTACGAAGTGGACTCCATCGGCCTGGTCAAAGTCCTCGCCCGGCTCAACCAGGGAACCGACTGGGCCGGAAAAAGTCTGGGCGGCGCTACGAATTTTACGATTGGTGTCGCGGTGAACCCGGTCGCTGAAGACATCGACGAGGAGCTCCGCCGCTTCGAGGAAAAAATCGAGGCCGGCGCGCACTTCGCCATGACCCAGCCCATCTTCGACCCCGAGCACTGGAATTCCTTCCTGAAACGCATGGGCGGAAAATCGCCGGTGCCCGTGATTGTGGGCTTGTGGCCGCTGACCAGCTACAAGCAAGCCCTGCGCCTGAACAACGAAGTCCCGGGGATCGTGATTCCGGAGGCCACCCTTCGCGAAATGGAAAATGCAGGGGACGCCGCCCGCGACCGTGGTTTTGTTCTCGCGCGAAAAATGCTCGATTGGGCCCGCACCGCGCGGAGTTACGGCATCACCGGCGCGTACTTGATTCCTCCGTTCAAGCGCTACGAAGAAATCCTGGAGCTTTTCCGCTAACTCTTTCCATGAGGAATACTCAGAAAAACCAAAACCGCTTCCGCCGCTTCGGTGAGCTCGCTCCCGGAGCCAGCCCCACATCTTCATCCAGCTCCGGCACAAACGGCAGCGCCCTTCCTTCGAATGCCGCCAGCGGATTATCGACCAGCAGGGCCTGCGCAACTTCCTCGCCGCGCGTCTTTTTCAAATACTCGAACGCCTCGCTCAGACGCAGCGGCCTCGACGTGATATTGTGCGCATCGCTCGCCAGGAAATGCACTGCTCCAGCATCGATCCACTCTTCCGCCGCAATCTTCGCCGCCTTGCCAAATCTCCCAGTTAGCGACTGCGCCGTCACCTGTGCGTAGCAACCCTGCCGCAGCCACCGGAACAGCCGCTCCGGCTTCGTCCGGATCAGGGGGTTCCTTTCCGGATGCGTGACAATCGGCGTCAGTCCGGCAAGCTGCAGCTCGTGGAGGGCGTTATCCATGGACGCCGGAATCGAGAAATCCGCGAACTCCACCAGAAGGTAGTTCTTCTGATTGAGCGTGAAACGCAAAGGGTCGAGCCGAATGTCCCGGAGATTTTCGAAGCTGAGATGGAAATCGCACCCGGTCGCGAGGGTGAGCCGCCCTTCGAAGCGGGACTGAATTTCATCCCGCCGCATTTTCACCAGCTCGGGAATGAACTCGTGGTTCGGGCTGGCGTGCGGCGTAGCGATGATGTGGGTAACCCCGTCCGCAACCGCCATTTCGGCCATCGCAAGCGACATGTCGAGCGACTCAGCGCCGTCATCAAGGCCCGAAAGTATGTGGCAGTGAATGTCCACCATTAAAAACGAGGATAACGCAAGCGAGAGGCTATGACAACGAACTGCGACGAGAAGATGAATTGCACTCCTCGCACGCTTAATCGCGGCAGTGTTTATGCTCATTCGGATTCTTGTTATAGTTATTTGCGCTCAATTTGCGGCTCTTTGACGCTGCAACCGCGTCGTAATCGCGTGCCAGGAGAGGAACCAGCATGGCTGTAGATCGCAAGCCGGACTTTTTCGCAGGGAAAGACCTTAGAATCGGTATTATCGGGTGTGGCTACGTGGGCCTTCCGCTGGCGCTGCGATTCGCAGATGTGGGCCACCGAGTGACCGGATTCGATACCGACCAGGAAAAGATAAAGAAACTCAACGCCGGTCAGTCTTACATCCAGCACATACCTGCTGACAAGATCAATCACCACGTTCAAGGAAAGCGCTTTGACGCGACCACGGACTTTACCAAGCTGCGCGAAATGGATGCGGTGCTCATCTGCGTCCCCACGCCGCTGGACGAACGCCGCGAGCCGGACCTAAGCTACGTGGAAAAAACGGCGCAATCGATTGCGCCGAACCTGCAGCGCAACCAACTGATCGTTCTGGAGAGCACCACTTACCCCGGCACTACCGAAGAGCTGGTGCTGCCGATTTTGGAAAAGGGCGGCTTGCACTGCCCGATCGCAAGGGGCGAGGGTACGGAAAATGTCGCGACCGATTTTTATTTGGCGTTTTCTCCCGAGCGCGAAGATCCCGGAAACAAGCAGTATGGGCTGGCGCAGATTCCCAAAATAGTCGGTGGGATCAACCCTCCCAGCGGGCGGGCGGCCGCGGGACTTTACGCGCAGATCGTGTCGAAGGTGGTTCCGGTGAGTTCCACGCGCGCGGCGGAAATGGTGAAGCTGCTCGAGAATATATTTCGCTGCGTGAACATCGCGCTTGTAAACGAACTGAAGCAGTTATCGTTGCGGATGGACCTCGATATCTGGGAAGTGATTGACAGCGCGGCGACGAAACCTTTTGGTTTTATGCCGTTTTATCCGGGACCTGGCCTGGGAGGACACTGCATCCCCGTTGACCCGTATTATCTTTCCTGGAAAGCCCGGGAATATGATTTCGCGACGCGTTTTATCGAGCTTGCCGGTGAGATTAATACCGCGATGCCGTATCACGTGGTGGACGCGCTGGTAAAAGCTCTAAACGAGCGAGAGAAAAGCTTGAAGGGGTCGAAGGTTTTGTTGCTTGGAATGGCTTATAAGAAGGATGTGGACGATTTGCGGGAGTCTCCTTCTCTTAAACTGCTCGAACTGCTGACCGGAAATGGGGCGTTGCTGGATTACAACGACCCGTATTTTCCGGCGCTTTTCAAAATGCGCCACTACGATTTCTCGAAAATGCGCTCGGTGGAATTGACGCCCCAGGGGTTGGCGAAATATGACTGCGTGCTGATTGCGACGGACCACTCCAGTTACGATTTCAACGAAATAGTGAAGAATGCCAAGCTGGTGGTGGATACGCGGAATGCCACGCGTCACGTGAAGCAGGGTCGCGAAAAAATCGTCAACTGCTGACCACTCTCGGTCCGTCAAGTCCTTCTTGCCGCGGGAGTTATTCCCGCCGAGACTAACTCCGTCCCTTTTCTCTGGCCTATTTACTCAAACACGTACCTAGTAAGATAGTCCTATTGCTCCCGGCACTATCGAAAGCTATGGTTGCAGAATATGGGAGCACCGACGACAACCCAAAAAGAAAAGCAGAACTGGATTAGCGATCCAGGCCGGCGCCGCAGCATGCGCGTGCTTCTGAGCGTACCCATATTGGTGCGCGGAAAAACGGTGAAGAATCAGGACTTTAGCGAAGAAACGCGAACTCTCGTGGTCAACGCTCACGGGGCTCTGATCTCGCTGGCGGCGCCGGTTGTCGCCAACCAGAGGATCTTTGTTTCAAATAATGCCACGCAACAGACGCAAGAATGCCGGATCGTTTACCTCGGGAACACCCAGGCAGGAAAAGCGCAGATGGGTGTTGAGTTTCTGAAGCCTTCGCCAACATTCTGGCAAATTGATTTCCCGCCCGAAGACTGGGTCGTGCCGGAAGACTAGATTCTGGCGGGCTGTTACAGATCGCAAATTACCGCCGATACGAAGTTAGCTCAACCCGCACGCTCCCCATAGGCAACTCAGCCTCCAAAAGAACAGGCGTCCGCATTGGATCGCCGGCCAACCACAAAGAGAAACTCTCCCGGGTTGCCTCCACACCGTTTTTGTAGAGGTGTATGGAAATTTGTGTGGCCGAGAAATTACCTGCATCAACGGCGACAGTTTCACTCGGTACTTCCAGGCGAGCTCGAACTTCGAGGAGGTCCTCCCCATCATAGACCGGTGCGCGAAATTCGGACGTCTGACGCCAGTCGACGGTACGAAGCTCGAATAGAGTTCCGAGCGGGTCCAGCGTGCCCGGCAAAACCGCGACTACGGGAATAGCAGCCCGGTGCGGTTGGGCTACGGAAGAAGGATGCAATATCTGATCCTCGATGCTGCCCATTTCGCTGAGATGAGTTTCGTACTGACGGCTCTCAAACGTTTTGACGTCGGCGTACGAATCGAGCTGGTCATCGACGGTCATAAAATACCTGAGAGGGCTCAGCGTGTGAGCTGACGCACGGAAATGCCAGGTCCTCCAGCCCAGAATCTCGCGATGTTCCGGTACGCTCAGTTCTGCGGTCGCCGCATTTGAGAATCCGGCGAAGGAAACGTGATAGGTCAAGGTTTCGCCGATACGGAAAGGCATGCTTGGCTCGTCCCCGACACCACCTGCGGTGCCAATTGTCTTAATGAATCCGCCGGATGAACCTTGAGCGGTTTCGCTGCGAGCTGGGAGACAC
This sequence comes from Candidatus Acidiferrales bacterium, assembly GCA_050012235.1. Lineage (GTDB taxonomy): Bacteria > Acidobacteriota > Terriglobia > Acidiferrales > UBA7541 > Palsa-295. The sequence continues at coordinate 27,303 of JBEKHP010000022.1, forward strand.
AGGACGGCGATTAGCAATGGGAAACACAACGTGAAGACCAGATTCCGCCGAAATTGTTCGCGTTCCGTCTTCATGGACCCGTACACGCTTACTCCGTTTGCTCAAGTTGCCCGGGGATACGTCCGCAGCTGAATGGGCTCTGCCGTGGAAATCTGCCGCGCTAAAGGCCCCCTTCGTCCCTCGGGGTAAACCGGAGCTACATTAAAATCTTCTGATATCAGGACCAAATAATTATGTCCCGGCGGAAGTCGCCAAGCTATAGTACATCGATTCCGAGGCAGCAATTCCGCGGAGCGTGGTGCGCCAAGGAGATTGACTGAATGCGGTACCTGGTCACGGGGGGAGCAGGATTCATAGGCTCAAACATCGTGGACGAGCTTGTTCGCCGAGGCCACCAAGTGACAGTCCTCGATGATCTTTCCGCAGGCAAGGAATCTAACCTTGCTGACGTCCGCAGCAAGATCGACTTGCACATCGGAAGCATCACGGATTTGGCAACTGTACAGTCCGCATGTCACGGCGCCGAGTACGTGATTCACCTGGCGGCGCGAACATCGGTTCCGCGCTCGGTGCAAAATCCCATCGAGACAAACCATGTGAATATCGACGGCACTTTAAACGTGCTGGTGGCTGCGCGGGATGCCAAGGTGCGGCGTTTCGTTTACGCCGCCTCCTCTTCCGCATATGGAGAAACACCCACGCTTCCGAAAACCGAGGCCATGCAGCCCGACCCGATTTCTCCGTACGGGATCACAAAATACGTCGGCGAGCTCTACGCGCAGGTTTTCGGCCGCGTCTATGGCCTAGAGAACGTCTGCATTCGCTACTTCAACGTCTTCGGCCCGCGGCAGGATCCGACTTCGCAATATTCGGGAGTGCTTTCGCGGTTCATGCTGGCGGTGATCGAAGGGCAGCCGCCGGTGGTGTACGGCGACGGCGAGCAATCGCGCGATTTCACTTTCATCGAAAATATCGTGGATGAAACTTTGCGCGCGTGTGAAGCCCAGAGCGCATCCGGAATGGTGTTCAACGGCGGAACCGGGGCGCGCATCACCTTGAATCAAGTTCTAAAGATTCTTGAGAAAGTTACAGGGAAAAAGATTCAGGCCAAGTATGAGCCGCCACGTGCCGGGGATATTCGCGATTCTCAGGCCGACGTCTCGCTCGCACGAAAAGTGCTTGGCTACGAACCCCGGGTTCATTTCGAAGAAGGATTTCAGCGCACGTGGGAATGGTGCAAAAGCGTGTATGGAAAGAAGTGAGGCGGGCGCAGGCATCCCTCATTTCGTATTCCCGTTGAGATACGCGGGAAGCTCCGTAAGGCTATCCAACATCAGGTCCGGCGGAAACGCGCGTAAACCTTCTGCGCCGAGACCGTAACTCACTCCGCAGGACCAAATGCCCGAGTTGCGCGCAGTCTGAATATCGACTTCGGAATCCCCGACGATCATCGTTTCCTTGGGTTTCGAGTTAAGCTCTCGCAACAATGTTTCCACGCCCATGGGGTGAGGCTTCTTCTTTTCGAAGCTATTGCCGCCATAAACAAATCGGAAATAGCGGGAAAGGCCGAGGCCATCCAGGATTGCGCGGCTGAAGTTCACCGGCTTGTTGGTCAAGACCGCCATGGGATGATTTTCGAGAAGCGCAAGCCCTTCGCGGACGCCTGGATAGGTCACGGTGTTGTCGAGCATGTGATTGCGATAATAGCTCAGAAAGTAGGCGAGGCCGGTGTCGGCTTCCTCGTCGCTCGCGGCTTTCAAGTCTTCTGCTCCCAAGGCTCGGCGAACGAGCGCGGGTGCGCCATTTCCGACCATTCCGAAAATCTCTTCGTATACTAGTTCCGCGCGGCCCATGCGCTTGAGCATGGCATTGATGGAAAGCGCCAAGTCGAGTTTTGAATCGATCAGCGTGCCGTCGAGATCGAAGATCAGAGCTCGTACGGCGGAAAAACGATTCTCCTCATCCGGCATTCCAAATGCTCCTATGGAAAGTCCCGCGAGAACACTCAGATTTTATGTGGGCTGAACCGAATTGTCACCCGGCCCGGGCACGCAGTGCGGATGGCCGTCGGCATCAGGGCTACAACTTAAACCACGCTCGCTGTTACAATGTTTGGCTCCTGCGGCGCTCGCTCCGCTACGAGAGGCTCCATGGCTGAAGTTCATCCCTTTCGCGCCCTGCGTTACGATACAAACCGCGTCAAGTTGGGCGACGTGCTCACGCAACCCTACGACAAAATCACTCCGTCGATGCAGGAGCGGTATTACGCTGCGAGTCCTTACAATCTGATAGCGATCGAAAAGGGCAAGTCCCTCCCTGGCGATTCCGCCGAGAATAATGTCTATACTCGCGCCGGCGAAAAAATCAAGGAGTGGATGACCCAAGGGATTTTGGCCCAGGATCAGGCTCCTGTGATTTATGTTTATTCGCAGGAGTATCTGGTTCCGGGGACGCACACGCGCAAGGTACGAATTGGCTTCATCGCGCTGGGCCGCTTGGAAGATTACGACGCGAAAATTGTATTCCCTCACGAGCGAACGCTGTCCGCTCCGAAAGCGGACCGTATCGAATTGCTGCGGCACACACACGTCCAGACGGGCCAGCTTTTTATGCTGTACGACGACGCACCCCGGCAGATTGACGCCTATCTGGAAGAAACTGCGCGCACGCCCACGCAGTTGGAATTACACGATGAATTTGACGTGACTCACCGGCTGTGGCCGGTTACCGACGGCGCGTTCATTCGCCGAATTCAGGCGGCCATGGCGGATAAAAAACTCATCATCGCCGACGGGCATCACCGCTACGAAACCGCTTTGAATTTTCGCAACGAAAACCGTGCGCGCCTCGGAAAAATCGATCCGCTAGCCGCTCATGAATTTGCAATGATGACATTTATAAACTCACACTCGCGGGGACTGACCGTCCTACCTACGCACCGGCTGGTTCGTAATGTCCCGAATTTTGATTTCCAACAATTTCGCGACAGGCTGACTCCAGTTTTCGATTGGTATTCTTACCCGTTTCTCGATCCGGAAGAGCGTGCTGCGAGCTACGCCGAGTTTCGCAAGGATTTTGCAGGGCAGAACCATGGCCGCCGAGCCATCGGAATTTATCCCGGAACAATCGACGGGAACGCCGGCGCATTTTATTTGTTCCTGCTGCGGAAGGACGCGGATCTCGAAGCGCTTTTGCCGGATTTCTCTGAAGCGCAGCGCGGGCTGGACGTGGTGCTGCTGCATCGCTTAATTTTGGAAAAAGGATTGGGAATCACGGCCCAGGCGGTCGAAGCGGAGAAAAATCTCGGTTACGAGCGCGAAATCGAGGCCGCAATAGCGGCGGTGGATCGCGGCGACGCGCAATTGGCCTGCTTGTTGAACCCGGTGCGCGTGCAGCAGGTTGTTGAAATTGCTTTAGGCGGCGAAGTGCTGCCCCAGAAATCTACGGACTTCTACCCGAAGCTGCTCAGCGGATTGGCTATTTACCGTATCGAAGGAAAGGTCGATCAATAGGTGAAAACAGGCGCGGCCCAGAGTTGATCTGGGCCGCAACTCGAAACGTTTACGCCCGATTACTTGGCGAAGCTTTGAACGGCAAGAGCCTCACTGTCGTAAGTATCGAACACGGTCATCAACTTGGTGACCTGAAGGACTTCCTTAAATTTAGAACCCAGGTTGGCCAGCTTCAGCGTGGCGCCCTGCGAGCGAGCGCTGTGAAACGTGGCCACGAGCGTCCCGAGACCGGCGCTGTCGATGTAGCCAACGTTCGCGAGGTTCAGCACGATCTTTTTCTTGCCCGCAGCCAACAGGCTTTTCACTTTCTCGCGAAACGCGTTGCTCTCTTCGCCCAGCACGATGCGCCCTTCAATCTCCAGCACGGTCACGCCATTTACTTCTTGATCCGTCATCCTAAGTGCCACGTTCTCGCCTCCTGGAAGTCTTAAATCCGTTTTATCCTAGCTGTGACACGAATACGAAGAAGACACACAGTGTACTTTCCCGCGTGGCCTCGTTCAGTAAAAATCCGAGCACGACATATAATAACCGCAAGCGGGGCAAATCAGCTTACAACTTCGTTGCGCCAAGCGGGCCGAACAACTCGGGCAGAAGGCGGATGCAATTTCCGGCACGTGTTTCGACAAATCATCGCCGGTCTGCGACGCCGCTTGGTCTGCGACCTGATTCGTTACATCCGGTTGCGGCATGCTTGAGCGTCCTTCGAACGCATGTTTATAGCACATCCCGCCTTAAGGGAAAAGCAAACGTACATACCTGCACCGGCACCGGACGGGCCAATCACAGGTTATAGACACCGGGGAACGCCGGCTGGTTCCCTGGTGTCGAGCGGACGCAAAGGCCGCCCACTTCTCCAAGCAATCTTCGGGGATTATCTATGCTTCTGAGCGGCGAGCAGGTTCAGGCATGTAGAGCCCGGCTTCGGAAGGCAGCCCGGCACGTTCGAACTGGATTGTGGTATGGGTTATTCTGAAGTCGTGCGCCAGGACGTCGCGAACCTGTTTGAGGACTCTTTCGCTCTCTTCCATATGCATGTCGGGAATGCATATGTGACACGACAACGCGGTTAGATCCGTCCCCAGGGTCCAGATGTGAATATCGTGAACCTCTTGCACGCCTTCCACGCGCAGAACTGCGGCAGCCACGGCGTCGAGGCGCATTTCACGGGGAAGCCCTTCCAGCAGGATATGGCTGCTTTCGCGGAGAATGCCGATTCCCGACCAGAGCACCATCACGCCGATGCCGATGCCGATGACCGGATCGATCCAGAGCGCCCCGGTCCAGCGAATGGAAAGCGCGCCTACTACGATTGCCACGTTCGAAAGCGCGTCACCTAGATTGTGGATCCAAACTCCGCGGATGTTCAGATCGTGCCTGCCGCTGTGAACTGCGAGGGTGATGCCGCTGTTGATGACGAGGGCAAAGAGCGAAACCCAGAGCATGAGTCCGGTTTGGACTTGCACCGGATGGCGCAGCCGCACAATGGATTCATACACTAAGAACAGGGACAGGATGGTTAAGAGCGTCGCGTTCACAAACGCTGCGAGAATTCCCGCTCGATGGTAACCGTACGTTTTTTCCGCCGTCGGCGGGCGCTTGGCCCATCGCATGCCAAGCCAGGAAATTACGAGTGTCGGGACGTCCGTCAGGTTATGGAGCGCGTCGCTGATCAGCGCGATGGAATGGCCGGCGTAACCGGCGGCTAGCTCGACCGCCACTAAAATGAACGTAGCAATCACTGCGGCGCCGAGGATGCCGGTCATACCCTCGAGCGGCAGATGCACGTGTCCATGCCCGGCCAGGCCATGGCTGTGACCATGGTCGTGAGTATGCCCTACGTGTCCGTGTGACTGGGTCGGCATCGGCTAAATTCTACTCGCTGACCGCCCCGGTGCACAGTGCCGGGATTGCGGTTTGTGACTGAACAGGACCGAAAGCAGGGACAGCGTCGGGAATGAACTTTGCAGATGAAACTGGATTGACTTCAATCGCCGCCACCGCCTACCATTGCAGCAGTTCCCGAACCTCTGAAATTGCGACGGGGCGCAAGCGGGAAGCATGCAGATTCGCGTCGGCGATGACTCACCACGTTGCCAAACTGACCTTCTGGGGAGTGCGCGGCTCGACGCCGACGCTTGAGCGCGACACATGGCGCTATGGCGGCAACACGCCTTGCCTGGAACTTATAGCTCCCGACGGTACGCGGTTTGTTCTGGACTGCGGCACGGGGTTGCGAATGCTCGGCAACCGTTGGACGAAGTTGCACGGCGGCCATGGCATCGAAGCGCACATTCTTGTTACGCATTACCACTGGGACCACATACAAGGCATTCCATTCTTCAATCCATTCTTCCAGTCGCAAAATCGCTTCCACTTCTATAGTTTCCAGTCGAAATACCTCGGCCCCGAAAGTCTTCGACGAGTGCTCGAAGCGCAGCTCGCCAAACCGTACTTTCCGGTGGAAATCAGCTTGATGACGGCGGCTCGCGAATTTCATGAAATCAACGGCGGCGACAAATGGGAGATCAACGGCACCCAAATCACCGCCAAATTTTTGAACCACCCTCAGGGATGCCTGGGCTACCGCGTGGACACTTCGGGCGGCTCGGTGGTGTACGCCACCGACAATGAGCCGGGCGTGCCGGAGTTCGACCAGAATCTTCGGCAACTCGCTCAGGGAGCGGATGTGTTGATCTACGACTCTCAGTATTCGCCGGAGCAACTCGCATCGGAACGCAAGGGCTGGGGCCATTCGAGCTGGCTGGAAGGCGTGAAGATTGCGCGCGAAGCGAAGGTAAGAAACCTGGTTCTCTTTCATCACGATCCCGATTCAATCGACAAAACAGTCGATGGCTTTCTTTCCGCGGCGCGACAGGAATTCCCGGCTACATGGGCGGCCACCGAGGGCATGTCCATCACCATGAGCGAACGCGGGGTAAACGTGGAGATGCGCGAGTCACGAGGAGGCCAGCGACGCCGGCTGCGTTTTAGCGCAATTGTGAGCGGACAATCCGAAGATGGTCAGGCATTCGAGGAAAAAGCTACGGTGCGGGATTTGAGCTTACAAGGGGCCTATCTGTGCCTGAACAACCGGCCAAAGTTGCAGTCGGAAGTGCGCGTGGTGATCGAAGCCGCCGGAGATCCGACGGCGTCCAGTGTTCTTTCCTTGCGCGGTACGGTCGTTCATTTTGATGCCGGCCGGGAAAAAACCCAGAACGGCGTGGGAGTCGTTTTCATCGAAGACTCAGATCCGCTACACCCGCACGATTAATACGCCGCCCGCGAAGGAAAGATTCGAGGCCTTCCGTGAGCTGACCTTGCCTTAATCGGTATCTTTCAATTTGGAAAGTTGTGCATCGAGATCGGCCAGCGCGCTATTGAGCTGTTCTCGATAGCGTGGGTCCTGGATGGATTGCAGTTGCCGCTCAACACGAGCTCGGGACAGAGTGAGTATTTCCCTCCGGCGGCGAACTTCCACCTGTGTCTGAGTCAACTGCCTTTTATGTTCGCGGTTTTCTTTGGACTCGAACTCCTGAACTTGCCCTTCAACGGCCTTGCTTTCCCATCCTCGCGCCATGCGTAGATTTTATGTTGCCGACTGTTTAGCGCGGCACAATATTTTGCGTCGATTTCTCTAGCGAAAACAGTCAGGGCGAAAACGTACAGGGAGGCCTTTGGGAATCTCCGGTAATCACAGTATGGCTCGCGCCGGACAACTAAGGCAGCCTACCGGGTCGTAGAAGGTCGAATTTTGGGAGAGCGAGCTTCCTACTATGGCTATGGCTACTATCAAGGTCCTGATAGCGGATGACCACGATCTGATGCGGCGGGGCATCAAAGCGATAATTGACACGAAGAAGGGCTGGGAAATATGCGCGGAAGCGCAAACGGGCACGCAAGCGGTAGCCAAAGCGAAAGAACTCAAGCCGGATATCGCAATTCTGGACATTACGATGCCGGAATTGAACGGCCTGGAAGCTGCCAAGAGGATCCAAAAAGTATCGGAAAAAACCGAAATTCTCATGTTGTCGGTGCACTACTCGGATCAACTGATCCGCGAGGTCATCGAAGCCGGCATACGAGGGTACATCGTTAAGTCGGACTCGGACCGCGACCTTTCCATCGCTCTCGACAACCTGGCAATTCACAAACCGTTTTTCGCGCCGCGTGTGACTGAGGTGATTCTCAACTCAAGCACCGGACGGGCGTCCGCGCCGACGGAAGGGCCTCGAACGCGGATTACTTCTCGCGAACGAGAAATCGTTCAACTTCTCTCCGAAGGCAAGAGCAGCAAAGAAGTGGCGGTGCTCCTGAACATCAGCGTAAAGACAGCCGAGACCCATCGCGCTAATATCATGCGCAAGCTACAGATGCATACGGTGAGCGAACTAGTCCGTTATGCGGTGCGCAATCGAATCATCGAAGCTTGAAGCGAGGCGATGATCATGCAACCAAAAACTTCAGGTCCGCGAGCTCAGGAAAATTCGGCTTCTCCGGCCAGCGGCGGCTCGATACCCCTCAGAAAATTCGGGAAACACGACGTCCAGATTTCCGCGCTCGGGTTTGGCGGCCATCATCTCGGCGACGCGCAGGACGAGCAGTCCGCCGTCAGGCTGGTTCATGAAGCAGTGGACAACGGCATCACATTTTTCGACAACTGCTGGGAATACCACCGCGGCAAAAGCGAAAACTGGATGGGCAAGGGACTCAAAGGCCTGCGCGACAAAGTATTTCTGATGACGAAAGTCTGCACCCATGGCCGCGATAGTTCCCTGGCCCTGCAGATGCTCGAAGAATCCCTGAACAGGCTTCAGACCGACCACCTCGATCTCTGGCAGGTTCACGGAGTTTCTTTCGAAAACGATCCCGCTCTTTTCATGCGGCCCGGTGGCGCCGCCGAAGCGCTTCTGAAAGCGAGGGAGCAGGGCAAAGTTCGGTTCCTCGGTTTTACCGGGCACAAGGATCCCGCAATTCATTTGCGCATGCTCCAAACCGATTTTCCCTTTGACGCGGTGCAAATGCCGCTGAATTCCTTCGACGCAAACTTTCATAGCTTCGAAATTCAAGTCTTGCCGGAACTGATTCGGCGGGGCATCGCGCCGCTGGGCATGAAGCCTATGAGCGGCCACGGCGAACCCATTCAGCAAGGCGCGGTAAGCGCGGAAGAAGCTCTGCGTTACGCCATGAGCCTTCCCGTTGCTACAACAATTACGGGAATGGAGCGGTTGGACATACTTCATCAGAACTTGAAGGTGGCGCAGGGTTTTCAGCCTATGACGCCGGAAGAGATGCGAGCCTTGCGCGACCGCACGCGTGAAGTTTCCGCGGACGGGCATTTCGAATTGTATAAAGTGTCGCTGAAATTTGATAACCCCGAAGCGCGTATGGCGCACGGATTCCCACTGGATATGCAATCGCCGGAAGTGAAGGAAATGGTTCAGGCGACCGGAAACACCGGGCACCCGTATCCGGTGATTCCAAAATAAATTAAAATACCCGGAGACTCTTTCTTGCCTGAGGAAAAAGGCGTCAGTCGTCGAGCATTCGTAAAGGGGGCGGCCGTGCTAACAGCTTCGGCGCTTGTGAATCCGAAATTAGGATTGGCAGGACAACCTTGCCAAGGCGCGCCTCCCGATCAGGTTCCCCAGCGTCCGCTCGGCAAGACCGGCGTCCAAGTCTCCGCTCTTGGAGTCGGCGGTTACCATCTCGGTTCCACCAAGGATCAGAATGAGGCTAGCGAACTGGTCGAGCGCGCGCTCGATGCCGGAATCAATTTTTTCGATAACTGCTGGGACTATCACGATGGGCTGAGCGAAGAGAGGCTCGGAACCGCGCTGAAAGGCAAGCGCGATCGAGCTTTCGTCATGACCAAAGTATGCACGCACGGACGCGGCAAAGATGTCGCCATGCAGCAGCTCGAAGAATCCCTGCGCCGCCTTCAAACCGACCATCTGGATCTCTGGCAGATTCATGAAGTGATTTATTACAACGATCCCGACCTGATTTTTGCTCCAGGTGGCGCGGCGGAGGCACTGCTGGCCGCGAAGCAGCAAGGAAAGGTGCGCTTTATCGGATTCACCGGCCACAAGGACCCTGCAATTCATCTGCGAATGCTCACGCAGGACTTCCCTTTCGATACCGTGCAGATGCCGCTCAACTGTCTGGACGCCACGTTCCGTAGCTTTGAGACTCACGTGATGCCGGAGGCCAATCGTCGCGGCATCGCGGTCCTGGGAATGAAGAGCATGGGCGGCTCGGGTGAAATCGTCACTCACGGCGCAGCGACTCCCTCTGATGCTCTGCGTTACGCCATGAGCCTTCCCGTCGCAACCACCATCAGCGGAATGGATTCACTCGGCGTGCTAGAACAAAATCTCGGCATCGCTAAAAATTTTCAGACCATGAAGCCCGAGGAAATGCAGTCGCTTCGCGAGCGCGTAAAAGTATTCGCCGCCGACGGCCGTCTTGAACTCTTCAAAACAACGAAGAAATACGATGGCGACGTGGGGCGCCAGCAACACCACTATCCGACTTCAGAACAGCTTCCGGCTTAGCGCGCCGAAGCGGCGGGGTCACGCGAGGATGAAGTTGTGGTACGAAGCCGCGGCTTGCTATCCTCGACGCTTATTCTTCAACTTCGAGCCAGCAAGGATTTGCGATGACACTGGAAGACTATAAGAAAAAACGCCGCTTCGGAATTTCCCCTGAACCAACGGGTAAGAGCAGCGGCGGGAAAAGTCAGCAGCCCAATTTCGTTTACGTCGTCCAGAAGCATCGAGCTACGCAGCTTCATTACGATTTTCGGTTGGAATGGAACGGGACGCTGCTTTCCTGGGCCGTACCTAAAGGGCCTTCGCTCGATCCGTCAGTGAAACGTCTGGCGATGCAGGTGGAGGATCATCCTGTCGAGTACGCATCGTTCGAGGGCGTGATACCCGAGGGCGAATATGGCGGCGGCACAGTGATGCTATGGGACGACGGAACTTGGGAACCAGAGGTGGAGGATGTGGACGCGGCGCTGCAAAAAGGGGATTTAAAGTTCACGTTGCACGGGAGGAAGCTGAAGGGTTCGTGGGTGCTCGTGCGAACACATGGCTATGGCCGAAGCTCCGGCAAATCCTGGCTGCTCATCAAACATCGCGATCAATATGCCTCTACTGGCGACATCACCACGGAAGAACCGCGCTCTGTTAGTAGTAAGCGCTTGCTGGCCGACATCGCTCGCGACGGAGGAGGTGACGTCGAGAAAGCTGCCACCGGCGATCCAGCGCCGAAAAGCGCGAGGAAAAAAGCTGCGCCGAGCGCCAAAAGCGCTCCAAAATCCGCGAAGCGTCGGAAGAGCGCGACTTAAAAATCGCGCACAACGTTCAACACATATTTTCCTTCATTACTGCAGGATCCAATCGACGGGCTTTTCAAGGAACTCGAAATCGCATCTTTGAGCTACCGTGCCCGGCCAATTCACTTGTGTGACTCGCGCCTTGCCCGCGAAAGGAGCTGCGTCGGTCGCGAGAAAAACCTCCACGATCGAATTCAGCCCCACCAGGGCCGAGCATCCGCATAGAAAGCCGGTCGCACCGATGTTCTCGGTAGCTGTGACGATGTCAAAATCCGTATCGGTGGAATCAGTTCCCCGAAGCCTGAGCATTACCCTCAAGCGAACGCGGGGTTTGGGCTGGGCTTGTTCGTGGCTGAGGACAATCAGGCTGGATAGTTTTTTCTGCAATTCCTCGATGTTCACGGGCTTTTGAAAAAATCCCTTTGCCCCGATGCTTTCGCACAGCGTTTTGTATCGCTCGCTGGATTCTCCTGAAACGATCAAAATGGGAATGTGCGATGTAAAGCTCAGCGAGGAAAGAGTCTGGCAGACTTCGAACCCGGAATATTTCGGCATCATCAAGTCGAGCAAGATGGCGTCGGGCTTGTGCTGTAGCGCCAGCGCCAGCGCTTCTTCCGGGGAGCCGCTGTCGATGATGCTGTAGGAATCTCTGAGGCGGAAACCCATAACCTTTCGAATGGATTCATCATCGTCGATGATCAATAGCTTCGGAAGCGCGGTTTCCCGTTTTTTAACTACATTGACGTCATTCTCTGCTTTCAGCGTATTCGGCATTTTCTTCCGCCTTTCCTTTGACGGGATTTTCCGCCAGCATCTCTGCAACATTCCGCTGCAACTGCGCTCGCGAAAAAGGTTTTCTCAGGATTACGATTCCGGATTCCAACACCCCGTGGGCGGCGACCGCGCCGTCGGTATATCCGGACATATAGAGAATTTTCATGCGAGGGCACTTCAGAGATAAGGTTTCAGCAAGTTCGCGGCCGCTCATTCCCGGCATCACCACGTCCGTTAAAAGCAGGTCAATCGGGCAATCGGAGTGCTTCACGACTTCGATCGCTTTGGATGCGTTTTCGGCTTCGAGAACTTTGTACCCGGCTTCCTTCAGCGTGTCACATGTCAGCTTTCGAAGAGATGGTTCGTCCTCCGCGACGAGTATCGTTCCGAGTCCGCGAGTTATGACGGACGGCTGCTTCCGAGAAGGCTCAATCACGACGCCCTCGGCGCGAGGGAGATAAACTTGAAATCTGGTGCCTTTCCCGATTTCGCTCTCGACCCAGATATACCCGCCGCTTTGCTTAACGATTCCGTACACCGTCGCCAGCCCCAAACCGGTTCCTTTGCCCTGTTCCTTGGTGGTGTAAAAAGGCTCGAATATATGGGATTGCACCTCCGCGCTCATGCCCATGCCGGTATCGCTTACCTGCAACATCGCGTAATGCCCCGGCACGATATATCTTTTTCCGCGCGCGTCGTTTTCGCCCAGGTCGGCGTTCATGGTCTCAATTTTCAGTTGCCCGCCGCGAGGCATGGCGTCGCGCGCATTCACAGCCAAGTTCAGGATGACTTGCTCTATCTGCCCCCGGTCTGCTTTCACCTTTCCCAGAGTCGGCGACGGAATAATTTCTAAATTGACGTCCTCACCGATAAGCCGCCGGAGCATCTTTTCAACATCGACAACAATCGAATTGAGGTCCAGGACTTTTGGTTCGAGCACTTGCTTGCGACTGAAAGCGAGAAGTTGCTGGGTAAGAGCGGCGGCTCGCTGGCCGGCTTTTTCGATTTCATCTACTGCTTCTCTCATCGGATCGTCGGCGGCCATTTTCTGCTGTAAGGCTTCGCTGTAGCCGATAATCACGCCAAGGATGTTATTGAAATCGTGAGCGACGCCTCCCGATAGCTTACCCACGGCCTCAAGCCGTTGCGATAGGAGCAGTTGTTGTTCCAGGTGCCTGCGTTCCGTGATATCGCGATTCACAATGATGAGCTTTTCGACCTCTCCGCTATCGTTGCGCACTGTACTGGCCGTAGATTCCAGTACGCGCCACTCGCCGTTCTTGTGCCGAATGCGATATTCGACGCGCCGGCCGATTCCCGTTTTTTTCGCTTCCTCCGCCGCCTGTTTTACCGCTGGTTTGTCGTCAGGATGAATCTGTTCGTACGCCGATGTTTTTTCCAGTTCTTCGGGAGTGTAGCCCAGCACTTTTTGATAAGAAGGGCTGTTGTAAAGGCGCTCTCCGTTTGCGGTGACGACCGCGATCATGTCCTCCGCATTTTCGCCGATCAAGCTGAACAGCTCCTCTTGCGCCACCAGGTGCATTCGAAAGCGGTGAATTTGATGTTGCTGGTAGACGACATACACGACGAAGAGAAACACCATCCCCACTAATGCGCGCATCGCTAAGTGAATGTTGAGTTCGTCCCAAAAGTCGCGTTGAAGAAAAAATACGGTCAACGAAAAAGAAACGATTCCCAGCGTCAAAAGTAGTGTGACCAAGACGCCGGAGAAAGACAGCCACCATTGGCGCCGCTCCACGCGTCGCATGACCGCTTTGAGCGAGTGGGTATCCGCCGCGCGAATTGATTTGGGCAGCTTCATGCGCTATGCAACCGAACAAACAAATTGGTTTCGGGGCTTTTCTCGCGACTCATGAAGGCGTGCATAACGCAAAACGGTGCACGTTCGCTGCCAAGGGTAAGAATGCAGGGATTGCATCGAGCTACTATCTCATTCGCATGAATGAACTTGCATCAAGTGGCTGCGGAGTTGCCGACGAAGCGCGGGGTTCCTGCTCCAAAACCGCACACTGTGTCTCTTTGCGAGGCATCCCACAACGGGCTTGATTTCGCCCTCTATTGACAACGTCTCTCGCTGAAAAATAGAATTTGCGCTCACTCTAAGGTCGCCTATCGCATGCCATTCAAACTTCTCGCCTACGTCTTGGGCTGTCTAATTTGCCTCGCGGTGGCAATTCTTATCCGCTCCATTCGCTTGCGGCAGATGCTTTTGCTTGGCGTGAGCTACGCGCTGTATTTACTTTGGGGGCCTTGGTTTCTCGGCATTTTGCTTTTCAGTTCTGTCTGCAATTATTTTCTGGGGGCATACTTACGGCGTCGCGTCACGCAGAGGCGTCTTTGGCTGGGGATTGCATTTAATTTACTTCTGCTTGGAACGTTCAAGTATCTTCCTGAGATTGCAAACTCCACTCTTTCTTTTCGAGCGCTGCACAGCCTGAGCCAACTGGCTCTGCCTCTCGGAATTTCATTCTGGACTTTCCAGGCGCTCAGCTATCTTTTTGACATTTACAGGGAAGAGGAACTAGCTCCGTCGTTCTTGGAATATTGCTTGTATATGGCCTTCTGGCCCACGGTGATATCCGGGCCGATCTGCCGGCTCACCGACATGCTGCCGCAATTTCGCAATCAGAAGGCGCCGTCGTGGCAGGACTATGGCATCGGATTGCGGCGCGTGGGCATCGGCTTTTTTATGCTGGGAGTGGCTCAACTCCTAGCTGACGGCTTGGCTCCCGGCCAGGGAATCGATGCCGGCTTCAACCGTGTGAATGCTCACTGGAGCGGCGTGGACGTCTGGCTGCTGGCTGTCGGTTACGGTTTCCAACTATTTATGGACTTTGCCGGCTACACGCATTTGGTAATCGGCGCCGCAAGGTTGTTCGGATTTGAATTGCGGGAGAATTTCGACCGTCCGTTCCTTTCGACTTCGCCTTCTGTTTTCTGGACGCGCTGGCATATGTCTCTCTCCTTCTGGATTAGGGATTATGTGTTTCTGCCGCTGGCATCGCTCCGGCACAGCCTTCTGTGGCGGAATTTCACGTTATTTATCGCCATGGTTTTGTTTGGGCTGTGGCACCGCGGCAGTTTGCTGTTCATTCTGTGGGGCGCCTACCAAGGACTGCTGCTGGTGTTGCATCGACAGTGGCAACAATTTGCGCGGCGCGCGGGCGTGGGCGTCTCAGGACTTGTCAGCTCTGCTGCAGGCTGGGCTTACACTTTTGCAGCGATAAGTCTTGGATGGATCTTGTTTCGCGCCAACTCGCGATCTCAAGCTTGGACCATGCTTTCTTCTGTCTTTTCGGCGAAATCGTATTCTTACCGCGCATTGCCTGATAGCATGTATCTGCTCGCGATCACAATTATGGCCGGATATTTTGGTTGCATAGCGGCGGCCGGACTGCTGGACCGGCTCGCGGCAGCAACGTTTTCAACACCGCGACGGCAAGCAATTGCCGGAATGATTTCGAAAGAACGCTGGGTGTGGGTTGCGCCGCTGGCAATCATCGTCGCAGTTTATGTGTTCGCGCTCGCGCAGCCTGGGCAAACGGCAGCATCACCTATGTTGTATCGGCTTTTCTAGCGACGGCCGCAATTCGGTGCGCCCTGCGAATAGAAACTTGGAATTTCCCGGACGGAAGATGATTCATGATTCCCGAGCGTTGACGCCGCAGCTTTCGGACGCGATCTGATGTCCACACCTTACAAAGTATTTGCGGTGAGGTTTTGCGTTTCCGTAACCATCCTGGTTGGGCTGTTCATTTTCGGCGAAACTATATCGTATCTCGATCTGAAATACACCGCGGCAGTCGAGATTCAGCCTCCCACTTCCATCTATCAGGGGCAGCCCTGGGCTTCACGTTACTGGGACGAATGGAAGGAGACCATCAATAGCCTTCAGTATCAGTCCTACGTGATTTGGCGGCGGGCTCCGTTTGCGGGCCAGACGATCAATGTGGATGCCGCGGGCATTCGAAAAACGTCCTATTCCTCCTGCGACGCCGGCGACTACACCATCTGGATATTTGGCAACTCTTCTCTGTGGGGAACGGGAGTGCCCGACTGGGACACCATTCCGTCTTTACTGGCGAAGAAGTACGCGGATGCCGGCCGCAAAGCATGCGTGAAAAATTTTGGCGAGAAAGCATGGGTCAGCACGCAAGAGATGATTCAGCTCATGCTTTCGCTGAAGCAAGCTGAAAAAAGTCCCGACTTGGTGATTTTCTATGACGGCGTTACCGACAGCTATCTGCCTTATCAATCCAGTGTGGCGGATGCCCACTTCAACTTTCTACAAACGAAGCGGCAGTTCGAAAGCCTGGGGAACAATGGCGCAAGCCTGGAATATCTGAAGCGCACCAATACCTATCGAACATTGATGGAACTCAGATCGATGCTGGTCGGCGGGAGCGGCGGTCAGGACCGCGCTCATTTGACTTCAGAGGAACTGAGTTCGATGGCCGACACCACGTACAACAATTATCTGAAGAATGTGCGGCTTATAAACCTATTGGCGCAATCTTACGGTTTTCGCTGCGCATTTTTTTGGCAACCAACGCTTCTCGCCGGCAACAAACCGCTTACGGCGGACGAGATTCGCCTTCGACAAAGCGAACTAAATGATCATCCGGGTGGCGACGCCGTAGTTCAAGCGACTTACAATCTGTTTGAGAATTATCGAAGCGGGAATTTCTTCGACCTTGTGAACATTTTCGACAAAGATCCCGAGGCGCGTTTCGTCGACTTCAGCCATACCGGCCCCTCAGGAAACCAGATTATCGCCGACAAAATGTTCGCTGCGGTGGCGGATGGAAACTAGACAACTCCGGTTACCCAAGCACTGACGATGGCCGCTCGCTTTCCACCCGTCCGGGTTCCCTTCGCAACGTTACCCGAAGCCCTTCTTGCCGCCCCGCAGGAAAAGCCCTTCGTCACAATGTGGATTGATGATGACGACGAGCAGACCTTCACGTTCGGCGACTTCACTCGATGGTCCAACGCCCAGGCAGCTTCCTTTAAAGAGCACGGCCTGAGCAAAGGCGACACCGTAATCCTGATCATGCCGCAAGGAGCGGCGTTGATGGCTGCTTTTGCAGGGGCCATGCTGCTTGGCGCCGTGCCGGCCATTCTCGCTTATCCCACGTTCAAGGTAGAACCTGCAAAATATCGCTTCGGACTGGCCGGTGTTTCCGCGAACCTGAATGCGAAATTGGTTGTGGTTGACGAATCGTTTCCCGCAGAGTTTTTGGAATCCGTCAGCCTCAGCGATCAATCGAAACTTATTCGCGCCCATTCTGCGCCGCCAACGTCAGGGAACGGCGGCGTAACTCTAATTCCTTCGGAACCTGAGGATTTGGCCTTCATTCAGCATTCGGCTGGGACGACGGGCCTGCAGAAGGGGGTCGCGTTATCGCACGGGGCTGTTTTGCGTCAACTGGCCCACCTTTCCCACGCGCTGCAAATTCGGCCGAGCGATCGGATCTATAACTGGCTCCCTCTGTATCACGACATGGGCTTGATTGCGTGTTTCATTCTTCCCATGGTCTATCATTTGCACGTGGTAATGCAATCTCCGACCGATTGGGTCCTGCAGCCGGGAAGCATGTTGCACCTGGTGTCCAAATACAAATGCACGTTGTCGTGGGTCCCCAATTTCGCCCTCTCGTTCCTGGCTAGCCGGGTAAAGTCAAAAGCTCGAAAAAAATATGACTTGTCGAGCCTGCGCGCTCTGATTAATTGTTCTGAACCAGTTCGCGCTGAAAGCATGGATTCCTTCGCCGCGGCGTTTTCTCCCTCCGGTTTGCAGCCAACGGCTTTGCAGAGCTCGTACGCGATGGCCGAAAATGTTTTTGCGGTTAGCCAATCAGGAATGAACGGCGGCATGCCCGCCCGCACCTGGATTGATGGCGCCAAATATCAATCCGAGCGAATAGCAGTTCCGGTGGAGAAGGGACGCGGACCGTGTTTTGTCTCATCAGGACAAAGCCTTCCGAATAACGAAGTTCGAATCGTTTCGGAAAAAGGCGACGCATTGCCAGATCGCCACGTGGGCGAAATCCTGATCCGAAGTGACTCCATGCTCGACGGCTACTACAACCGGCCTGACTTAACTTCCTTGAGCTTGCGGGATGGCTGGTATTGGTCCGGCGACTTGGGATTTCTTCTGGATCGCGAGCTGTACGTGACCGGCCGCAAGAAAGACCTGATCATTGTGGGCGGGAAAAATATCTATCCCCAGGACGTCGAGGAAATTGCCTTCAGCCATCCGGCTATCCACGATGGCCGCGCCGTAGCGTTTGGATGCTACAACGCGGATTTGGGAACCGAAGAAATTGTGTTGGTAGCTGAAGTGGAAGAACCCTCCAATTTAGAAAGTTCGTCTGATATCGATCGAGCAATCCGCGGTGCCATTGTGGCGGAGCTGGGAGTGGCTCCGCGAGCCATTTATTTGAAGCCTCCGCGCTGGATCGTCAAGAGCACTGCGGGGAAGCCAGCTCGTTCTGCGACGCGCGAAAAACTTCTGGCCGAGCACCCGGAATTGCGAATAAGCTGATCTGCGAGGCGCTCGCGCGATGGCGGATTTTGCCCAGCAATTGATTGATTACATCTGCAAAGAGATAATTCGTCAGCCCGGCGTGCAGCTCGGAGTTGACACTCCTCTGGTTTCGTCCGGCCTAATCGATTCTTTCTCCCTGGTCGATGTGTTATCGAAACTGGAAGAAGTAACCGCCACGCGGATTCCCGCCGGCAAGGTCCAGCCGAAGGATATGGACACGGTCCGTCTGATGCTATCGACGGCTCAGCGCGTCGGCAAACCACGAAAGTAGCTCGGTCGTTTTCCAGAGACAGAGATTTCCAACGAATCTTTCCGGTGTAAGATGTTCAAGGTACGGGCCTGTAGCTCAGCTGGTTAGAGCAGCGGACTCATAATCCGTCGGTCCCAGGTTCGAATCCTGGCGGGCCCACCATTCTGCGCCGAAATTATCGCCGCATTTTTTCGATCGAGAACTAAAGCGAAGGAGGTAATTCGTGACGAGAGAGCGCAGCAGGCTTCTTGCGGTGGTACTTTCGACGACATGTTTCGGGCTGATGTTTGTGTTCTGTACATCGATAGCGATCCCAGCAGGCTCGAGTGCCCTGCCTCCGGTGCGAACAGCGAAATGCACGATAGATATTGCAGCGGGAAAGGAATCGGACTGCACTCTCGTCAAAGCGAACCATGAATGGATTCTTTGGTCGAACTCCTCTTCAGGTCCCCGTTCCGTCCATTTCAAATCCGATGGCAACCCGTTCGCAGAGAGCAGTTGTGCGGATGTGGGCCCCGGCGCGCGGGCGAGGTCCGGACCTATTGCCTTAAACTCCGCAGCCAGAACATACGTTGCCTATACATCGGACGTGGCTTGCGACTCAAACCCCCCGTCGGATCACGGCGCGCTAAAGGTGATCGTCCAGTAAAACTGGCGGACGGACGAAAGAGGTTGATCCCCAAAGCCCCCGAAGTAGAGGGTTCCCTCTCCCGTTGAGAGTTCTGCACGAGCGAGTTGACTCTTCCAAATCGCACTATTCCGCGTTAGTCAGGCAGTGTGGATTACTTTCATGTGCGCCGTACCCGGACGGCGAACGGCGCGGTCTAATAGGTGTTCTTCACACGTGAGGTTCTCGACATGAACGACGGCAAGCGACACGAACTGAGCACGCGCTGGGCGGTTTGCATAGCACTGGGCTGCCTGCTTGCGACGAGCGGGTGCACGGCTGTGAAAGTGAGGCTGGGGATGCGGGTTTACCTCGCCAAGATTCCCGTAACGTCCATGGAGGTACATCTGCCTAACGGGCCGGCGATCGCCCCGGGAGAGAAGTCGCCTCTGGTGGCGACATTCACTCAGCCCGACGGCAAGATATTGGCGACGGAGGGACAGGGCAAGGGGAAAGTTCTGTGGAGCGATCTCGCGGTGACGCCGACTGTGGTGACGGCTAACAACAAAGGCGTGTTGACGCTCGCGCACGATCCCAGAGTTAGCGACGGGAAGACGGCGCACGTCAGCATCACGGTGCCCAGCCATCCGGACCTGCACGCGGACCTAGACATTCCCATTACATACGACTACAACTTCGTCTCGAACTTTTCCGGGGCCAAGGGCTCTGACGGCACTAACGGTAGCGACGGAATGGCCGGCTCGTCCGGCAGCATGGGTTCCACCGATCCGAATAATCCCTCACCGGGCGGGAATGGCGGGAACGGGACGAATGGCGGAGACGGTGGAGATGGAGGAAACGGAGGGAATGCGCCGCCGGTGCAGATAAGGGTTACGGTCAGGCCGGGCGCGCATCCACTCCTTCAAATAAACGTATCGGCAGCGGGCAAGCAGCGGCTGTACCTGGTGGATCCGCAAGGCGGCGCGTTGACGGTGAAAGCTGACGGAGGCCCGGGAGGATCCGGAGGCCGCGGCGGTCGCGGAGGGCAAGGAGGCTCCGGCGGAATCGGAACGCCGAGTGGGAGCAGCGGAATGTCCGGCAGCGATGGACGAAATGGTTTTGACGGTTCGCCGGGGCGCGGCGGAAGCATCACCGTCACGTACGATCCGCAAGCGAAACCCTACCTGGCCGCGATCCACTTGTCGAATGTGGGCGGCCCTCCGCCGGTGTTTCAAGAACAAACAGTGGGTCCGCTGTGGTGAGGATTTCATGCGGAGCCCTGCCTCTGCGGGCTAGACTTGAAACCGTCCGTTTCGCGATGTGATTAAGCTGAGGGTTTCTTCAGGATATCCGCCAAGGACTGCAACCGTTTTGAGTCAGCCTGCGTTTTCGCAGTGGCAGCGCTAGCTTCCAACGAGGTCGCCATACCGCTCAACTTCGCCCTTTTGCTTTTGCTCATGTGTGCGGTCTCTGCGCCCTCGATCGCCGCCCGCAGATCTGCGATTTGCTTCGCCGGCAAAGCTTGGGAACGCTCCAACTGGTCCAGGTACGCCTTCGCGACGACTAGCTTCGCGGGCCATTCGATTTTCTGCTGGTCCTGCACGTTCAGCTCGGACACGCGAACCGTCTTGGCCGCGTCAATTTCGTTCTGCGTCAGGAACTTGCTCGGTGTCAGTTCAAAGACGTCCAGGCCGCGCGCGATTTCAGAACCGTAGATGTCGCCGTTGTACCAGTAGGCCGACCAGTCGCCGCCGAGCACCAGCATCTTCGAATCGATCGGGCCGCGGTCGAAGTACGCAATTTCAAAAGGGTGTGCCGCGTCGGTGAAGTCCATCACGGAGATGCCGCCTTGGTACCAGGCTTGCACTTCGATATCGCGGCCGGGAACCGGGATCAGCGAGCCGTTGTGCGCCACACAGTTCTCCGTGTCGCCCTGCGCCGCGGGCAGTTTGTAATAACTGGCGAAGGTCAACTTGTCGTCCTTGAGATGGAAGATCGCATCCGCGCCCCACTTGTTAGGGTCGTTCGGACGGCAACGCGCACCGAGGCCGCCTCCCCACTCGTCGGTGAACACGACTTTGGTCCCATCGTTCGAGAACGAAGCGGAGTGCCAGTACGAGTAGTTCGGATCGTTCACGGCATCCACACGTTTCGGATGTACCGGGTCCTTGATGTCGAGCAGAATTCCATTTCCGGAGCAAGCGCCCGCCGCCAACCCAATCGCGGAGTAGACCGTGATGTCGTGACAGTGATTCGTGTCTGCGGGCTTCTGTTCATCCTTGTCGTGGCTGCCGCCGTTATTCAGGCTGTTCAGTACGCCCGTGCGCGGATCGATAAATAGACGCGGGCTGGAAACCACCTTCGCATCCTGAGGAGCCGCCACCGGAACCTTGATTACCTCGATACGAAACAGCGCGGTGTTGGGGTCCTTGTCCGGCGCTTCATTCGAGCAGCCGGCCAGTTCCTCTGCTTGACGCACAAACGATGCGCCCGACACGTAAATGTAAACGTTGTCCTTGTCATTCGGATCTACCACTAGAGTATGCGTATGCGATCCGCGGCACGTCTGAACCGCTGCCACTTGCTTCGGATTCTTGATGTCTGAAATGTCGAAGATTCTCACGCCGCGGAAGCGGTCCTTTTGCGCCACGGGCAAGCGGCGTTCCTTCTCATGCCCGGGAGGAGGCGGCGGCTCCGGAGGAAAACCCTGCGTGCCGCAATCCAGTCGTCCATTCGGCATCTCCACGGACATGAACAGCAGGTTCTTGTAAACCGAGACATCGCCCTGCCCGCCCGGGCAGACCATCGAAGTTACCAACGCGGCTTGGGCTGGATTCGAGATGTCGTAAATATTCACACCGTAAAAATTTCCCTGAAAAAGATGGTTACCCTGGAATGCCAGGTCCGAGTTCGCGAAAGCGAGCTGCGCGATCACTATCTGCAGCTCCTTCGGAATCTTCGAAGCTCGGCCCATACCAAGCTGGCCAAACATCTTTGCCACCTTCGGATCGTCCGGATCAGTGGTCCCGAGTTGAAAGGCGTCAGGCTTCTTGAGCAGCAGGAGGTGCTTCATGCCCATCGAGGCCTCACCTGCGTCATACATTCCCGGCGTCAGCTTGAAGCGCGGATCGTTCACATCCGAACCGGTCATCCCCGGCGGCAGTGGCGGGGCGGGCTGCGGCGCAAACGGATTCTCTGGCGCCGTCGCGGGTTGCTGCGCGGATGGCCCGGGTGCGGGCGTCTGCGCCTGTATCCGGCTTACACCAGAACATAAGATCATCGCAGCCACCGCGACACGAAAAGCAACACAGGACACTCGGTTCATCGTTTCTCCTCTGAGGGATTTTTCTCCAACATAGTCTGCATAATTTTGATCTCGGCCCGTTGCGTATTGTCTGCGTCCGTCGCGAAATCGAACAGATCGGCATCCTGCCCGGCGCCCGCGTTGTCGAACAAATCCTTTACCATGATTAACGCGCCGTTGTGGTGCTGAATCATCCCAATCAAAAATAAGCGGTCGAACTCGGCGCCCTTGGCCTTCCGCAGCGCTTCCATCTGTTCGGGCGTAAGCATACCGGGCATAAGAGCCATCGCGATCGGAGCTGACGAATGGTCCGGCTTATCCATGTCCGGCATTCCCGCCATCGCCATGGAAACCGGTTCTCCGCGAGCCGCCAGCCACCGCTGCATAAATTTAATCTCGTCCGACTGCGAGCTGCTGATCCGCGCTCCCAGCGACCGCAGATCCTTGTTTTCCGTATGCGACGCAATCAGCGCGGTCATCTCCACCGCCTGCGAATGATGCATGATCATGCCCTGCATGAACTCCACGTCCGCTTGCGACCGTGGCGGCAGGGTGCCCTTCGTCGAAGACGGCAGCGTGCGGCTCGGCTTTCCCGGCGCACCCGGCTGCACTACAACGGGCGCCGCAGCGGAATCACCCTGCTGCGCGCGCGCGGGAGAGGCAAGGAAAATTGTGGCGGCGCCTCCGGCGAACAGCAAGCCACACAGCACCGCAGATCCCCTCGCGGAGAAGAGAGCGCGCGCGCCGCGAAAACAGTAAAGATTCCAGTTCAGTGAACCGCTAATCATTTTCAGTGCTCTCATGTTGCATGCATGCGACAAAATGCACGACGAAGAAACGCAGCTCGCTCCTTCAAAGTTCCCAGCCAATGGAGTTTTTGCAACTCATTGAAAGGATGGCGCGCCCGGAGGGACTTGAACCCCCAACCCTCTGCTCCGAAGGCAGATGCTCTATCCAATTGAGCTACGGACGCATGACACCAATTCTACCTGAGCGTTCACCCAAAGGTTACAGATTGAGCGCAAGCCTCGGCCGTGAACTAAAAACGAGCCGACCGGATGCTCGGGAATTTAGGTGAGAGCGTTTTTCAAACGCTTGGTTGTCTTCTGCAACTGGCGCTTGAGCGATTCTACTTGTTTTGACAACTGTATTAGTTCTTCTCGCGCCACCACTCCCGCTTTCGCAACTTTGTGCGCCGTGCGGTCTGCTCGTCCCATTGCTGCGCCGATTTTCTTAGCTGCACTCTTAAACCTGCTTTTTGCCATGTTTTATCCTCCTTAACGAACAGACGCCATCGTATACGCGTGGTACACGAAACGTCAACCGAGCTGAGCGACCGCTAATTCGGAAGCCGAAAAACGAGGCTAATGTCTTCCTGCGTCTCGATGGGCTGGCCGTTCAGCAAAGTCGGGTTGTAACGCCACTCACGCACCGCAGTGAGCGCCGCTGGTAATAGCGATGGAGGGCCGCTCAACGGCTGAAGGTCCTTGATCGATCCGTCCACTCCGATTGTCGCGTGCAACTTGACAGTTCCTTCCACGTGCTTCTGTTCCGCATCCGGCGGATATACCGGGTCAACCAGATTCACCAGTTGTCCGACCTCGAGATTTTTCCCCGTTGGCGATGCCGCTTGCGAAGATTCCGCAGGCACCGCAAACGAACGCTGAGAGCTAATCGCCACCGAACCCGAGGCGCTCACCGAGCGTTCCGGCAAACTCAATAGAAGCGGCGCCGTTCCTTTCTGACCCGGGACAGCTGACGCCTTCTCTGCGCTCTGATGCTCCGGCGTCTGCGAAGCGGCGGAAGAAGGTGCGGCGGTATTTTCTGAAGAATCATGGGGCGTCCCCGCGCCGTTTGCTCCTGAACGAATACTGCCTGCGCTCGCAGGAATCACCCATCGTTGATTGCTTGAGTCAACGATTTCGATCTGCAATGGTTTTGGCGGTGTCTGAGCGGACGGAGCGGGGGGAGCAGCCGAAGCTGTGCCCTGAGATGGCACGCTGATAGATGGCGTCATCTCCCAGTTACGCCACAGCCCGATTAGGCCGCCTCTTCTTACCGCCATTCCTCCGGCAAACGCAATAGCCACAAGAAAAGTCACCAGGGCGGCGAGTACCCAGCCTCGTCCCATCTGAATTCGAAAATCCATCCAACTCTCCTGCGCTTTCTCCTCTCGCGGTGGCGGCTGCACTTGGACCGGTTTTTTAATCGCCGGCAAAGCGACGACTGGCGATCGAACGCTGGTCGCAGTGACCGCTTCCTTCGGCAAAAGCGTTGCACCGTGCCGCTGCCTTTCAACCGGCGTCTTCGGCGCCCTTGAGTCAGAAACCTGGATTTTCGAATCCGGAATTGCGGAAGACCCGGCCACAAGTCCATCGCCGTTGCCTTGAATCTCAGCCTCAGCAACCTCTTCGCCCGAAAACTCATCGATGACGGATTCATTTTCCCCGGGCACTTTTCCAATGACTCTGGGCACAATCGGCGGCTTTTTTGGCAAGGTACCTGGCGAAACTTCTTTCAAAATCCAAGTCCTGATTTCCAAGAGCGCTTCTTCACGAGGATCTGCAAACCGCACACCAGCTTCTTTCCTCGAAACGCTCGTCCACGCGATCTTGCCGCTCATTTCCAATGGCTGCGTGGCGTTCTGCATCTGAAAGCGCAACCGCGAGAGACTATCCTCGCGTATGGCTTCCGCAGCTCGAACGGAAAATCCGCCTTCGCTGATATTCAGAACGATTCCCCCGTTGTTTTCTCCCAACTCGACGTATGCAAGCGCCCTAATGCGGTGGCGCGAATGGGCACGCCGGTCCGCATGTTTCCGGAGATTCTGCGTAATGTCGTGAAATTCCGGCATCTGTTGAACCTCGCTGCGAGGAGGGTGGCGCAGCAAGCCGCTTCGTCCGCGATTATACATTCTTATACGCGATAGAAAAATGCGCCGTCGGATGAGTCTTAATCGGCTCCGGTTGCGGCAGTGGCTGGTTGCAACTCTTGCCATCCGCCCGGAAGCTCGATCTGATAATGTGCAGCTTCGTCGAAGAGTACGAAGCCCTGTAAATCGGCTGTTTTTCCGGCCACGAAGGATCTGAATTTCTCCTGCGTCACCGGACCCACCTGACCGGGAAACATCTGCGCGGGCCAGTTAAAAGAATAATTAACTTCCAGGGCGATACGTGTCCGGTTCCGCGCGGGCAGAAAAATCGGATTATGGATCTGCATCGAATCTTCCGGCTTCAAGCTCGTGTTCGATTTCAGCCGGCCCATAATCAACACCTTCGGATCATTGGACAAATGGTAGTCAGAATCCGTTGTGTTCTCCAGATCGTAGGAGAAGATCAACGCCGCGTGCGTGGGGTCAACTTCCTTAACCTGAATTCCTTCGAAGCTGCTCCGAATCGCGGTTGAATTCCATCCTTCGGGCTGCTTTGGCGCGGCCGGCGGTTTTGACAACCTAGTGAGCGCCAGAAACAGCAGCGCAGCCGCGCTCACGAAAGCAATCATTACGATTAGTAGTCTCATAGGTGCAAATGTAGGCCGTACGAACTATTCGTCCAGATATTTCACAAAGACGACTTCGTTCTGGGCTTCATTGTAGAGCAATTCATCGACGCTGGCCTTGGTCATCAACAGACCAAAGCCGCCTGGGCGCAGCCCCTTTTCCCGGCGAATGTCATCGTGCACCGTGGGATTGTCGGGCGTGTGCGATATTGCCGCGTGCTCCAGCTCAGAAAACTTGAAGCCCGTGCCGGGATCCGCGATGCGATACATCAGCATGCGTTTGGCGCGAAGGTAGGAGATTCGGACCTTCCGGCTGGCGTCGAGTTTGCCACCCCACTCCACGGCATTCAGGAGCAGTTCATGAAAGGCCTGCCCGACGGCTCGCTGTACGTCGTCTGACAACCCGGTTTTAAGATGCGCCATGAAGCTTTCGATCCGCTCCGCTTCCGCGAGCGTGCAGGAAACCAGCAGCTCAACCCAAGTAGGAGTCGCCGAAACAACTTCAATGGGAGCCGCGTCAGTTTTCTTGGCAAGAGTCTCCCGCACCAATGCAACGAGTGCTTTCGGTTCGATCGGCTTCGCGACGTACTGGTAGGCTTCCTCGCGAATCGCGCTCAGCAACGTGCCAGGCGTATCGTCCGAAGTCATCACAATCACTTTGGGCCGCGCTTTCATGCTGCGAAGTTTCTTGAGGACTTCCAGGCCGTTCATCTTCGGCATCCATATGTCCAGCAGCACTAAATCGAACTTGCCTTCCTTCATTTTCTTTAGCGCAGCCGCGCCGTCCGCCGCGCTTACGGTCGTGAATTTCTGAGCGCGAAGCGTCTCGGACAGCAATAAGCGCGTTGTGCGATCGTCGTCTGCAATCAGAATGCGCGTCATTTTTTCCTCCGCAGGGAATCTCGCGAGCGGACTCTTGGCTTTGCCTTTACTTTCTTTTTTCTTTGCGCGATTGTCTGAAGAGCGAAGAGAAACGCCGCAATCTGCTTTTCCAGGGTGCGGCATAGTTCACGCGCGCCGTCGAGTTTACCCTCTCGAGCCAATTTTTCAACCTCTCGAGCGCTGTCGAAAGCAGCGGAAGCGCCAAAGTTCCCTATCGAGCCCTTCAACGCGTGCGCTGCATCGGCCAATGCGGCGGCATTCCGCACTCTGGCAGCGCTTCGGATCCGCATCATCATGCGGGGACAATCCTCGCGAAACGCAGTGACCAGCCTGCGCACCAGCTTGCGGTCGCCGTTGAATCGCGCCAAGAGCGTCGATTCATCCGCTGTACGTTCCGAGGCCGAAGTTCCTGGATCCACCTCGGCTTCGTGCCCTGGCGACGCCGCGGCTTCCACCGTCTGCAGAAATATTTTAGGGTCCAGCGGCTTGGCCAAGTACCCGTCCATCCCTGCTTCCAGGCAGCGCTCGCGGTCCCCCTGCATGGCGTGCGCCGTCATCGCGACAATGGGCAGATGCTCGCCCGTGGATTTCTCTCTTTCGCGAATCGCTCGCGTGGCTTCCAAGCCGCCCATCTCCGGCATTTGCACGTCCATCAAAACCAGATCGAAATTGTTTTTTTCGATCGCGGCCAGGGCTTCGCGTCCATTTTCCGCCACCGTCGCGGAATGGCCGCGCCGTTCAAGAAGGTGCAACGCAAGTTGCTGGTTCACTGGATTATCTTCCGCTACAAGAATCTGCAATGCGCGAGTTGCTCCCAGCGCTTTCTGGCGCAGAGCCGAAGGTCGCGTCTTGGCATGCGCCGGAACGTGAAGCGCGGTTACGATCGCGTCCCACAGTTCAGATTGTTTCACCGGCTTTGTCAGCGCAGCGGCGGCCCCCAGAGTCTTGGCTCGGCTCAGGTCCTCGCGTTTCCCGGCGGAGGTAAGCAGGATGACGGTCGCGTGCCGAAGGTGCGGATCCTTCTTCACTCGCGCGGCGACTTCGAATCCATCCATTTCCGGCATATGCCCGTCCAGCAACACCACGCGAAATGGATTCCCATCCGTTCGCGCTCGTTTCATGGCCTTCAGCGCGGCTGCTCCACTCGCAGCCGCCACCGGCTTCATTCGCCAATTTGTGATCATCTCCTCGAGTATGCGGCGATTCGTCGCATTGTCGTCCACGACCAGGACGGGCAAATCTTGCAGCTTTAGCGGCGAAGCCTCCGGAGTTTTTTCCGCCGATGGATTCCGCAAACCGAATCGCGCCGTGAAATGAAACGTGCTCCCGCTTCCCACCTGGCTCTCCACCCACACGCGGCCGCCCATCAAC
The DNA here is from genome assembly GCA_050012235.1 of Candidatus Acidiferrales bacterium. Taxonomy (GTDB): domain Bacteria; phylum Acidobacteriota; class Terriglobia; order Acidiferrales; family UBA7541; genus Palsa-295. The sequence continues at coordinate 55,414 of JBEKHP010000022.1, forward strand.
TCCGCCAGTTGCGCGCATATCGCGAGCCCCAGGCCCGTGCCGCCATATTTTCGGGTAGTGGAAGTATCGGCTTGGGCGAAAGCTTCGAAGATTCGCTTTTGTTTTTCAATCGGGATGCCAATTCCCGTATCTGTCACGGTAAAGTGCAACACCACATCCGCGATTTCCCGCTTTTCCACTCCAGCGTGCAACACCACTTCCCCGCGCTCGGTGAACTTAATGGCGTTGCCTACCAGGTTCACAATGATCCGCCCTAGCCGGCTCGGATCGCCGACGAGATCGTCAGGAATGTCCGGAGGAAAGTGCGATACCAGTTCAAGGCCCTTCTCCTGCGCTCGCACGGCCAGCACCTTCATCGTATCCGCGACCGTATCCCGCAGTTTGAATTCGACGTGATCCAATTCTTCTTTGCGAGCTTCTACTTTTGAGAAGTCCAGAATGTCGTTGATTAAATCCAGCAGCGAGGCGGCTGAGGTCTTTACCGTGCTCAGATATTCGCGCTGCTCTGCCGTCAACTTGGTTTCCAACGCAAGTTCCGTCATGCCTACGATGGCGTTCATCGGCGTACGTATCTCGTGGCTCATGTTCGCGAGAAACTCGCTCTTGGCGCGGGTAGCCTCCTCCGCCTTTTTCTTTGCAATTTCCAGTTCTTTTACCAGCGCAGCCAGACGCTTTGCGTCCTTCTCCTGGACGTGCCGGGCGGCTTCCAGATAATCGGCGTAGAGCTTTAAGTCCGTTTCGGCGCGTCGCCGCTCGATGAACTGCCCGATCTGGCTGCCGATGGAATCGAACATCTCCACCAGTTCGCCTTCCAGTTTGCGGATCTCGCGGCTGAAAAACTCAACCGCGCCCAACACGCGTTCGCCCGTTCGAATGGGAAAACAAAATGCGGCGTGCAGACCTTCCGCTTCCGCCAACGGCGCGCGCGGAAAATTGTCGTCGTTCGGCACGTCTGGAATCCACGCGGATTGTCCCGAGGCCCACACTCGTCCCGGAAGACCCACACCCCGCTTAAAAGTGATTTGGCGAGTGGCATTGACAAATTCGGGAAATTCCACTTGCGGTAAGTGCCAGATGGAAAGGCACTGAATCGTGTCTGCGCTGTCTTCCACGCCCCAAATCGCGCCCAGTTCCCATCCCAGACCTTCGCAAACCGCTTTCAGAATTTCCGGCGACGCAATCTCCAAGGATTCAGCATCCGCCAACAGATTGGTAACAGCGTAGCCGGTGGCAAGCCGGCGCTCGGTCTGTTTGCGCTGCGTGATGTCTCGCGCGACCGCAAATATCAGCTTCAGACTCTTGTTCGGGATTGCATTCCATAATAACCACAAGTAGGTTCCGTCCGCCGTGCGATAGCGATTCTCAAACGAAATCGTCAGCGCCCCCTGGTCCATCTTTTCCGCTTCGCGGATGGTGGCTTCGCGATCGTCCGGATGAACGAAATCTACATAGGGACGCGAGAGCAACTCCTCGGTTGGAATGCCGAGAGTCCCCTCCCACGCTGGATTGATTCGCTTGAAATAGCCGTCGAAGCCCGCGATGCAAAGCATATCGAGCGAGAGCGTAAAGAGCTGATCGAGCTCTTCTTCCGCGCGGCGGCGCTCTCGAATCGCTTGCGATTGGTCGGAAACGCTTCGTCGGAGTTCTATCTGAGCAACCACTAGCCGGCCCAGAGCTTGCAGTGCTTGTTTCTGGTCCGGCGACAGATCCCGCGGAACGTGATCGAGCACGCACAGAGTTCCCAGGGCGTGACCTTCCTGCGTGATCAGCGGAGCGCCGGCATAGAACCGCACCTTGGGCCGGTCGGTGACCAGCGGATTAGTTCGAAAACGCTCGTCCGCCAGTGCGTCGGGAACCACCATCACGTCCTGTTGCATAATTGCATGCCCGCAAAACGCAATGTCCCGCGGCGTCTCCGAGTCGTCAATTCCGACTTTCGCTTTGAACCATTGCCGGTCCGCATCCACCAGGCTGACCAGCGCGATGGGTGTGCCGCAGATCATGGCCGCAAGGCGGGAGAGATCGTCGAATTCCTGTTCGGGAAACGTATCCAGAATGGCATACCGCTGGAGAGCTTCGAGTCGCGCCAATTCGTTTTCGGGTATAGGCGCTTTCATGGAGAGCGATGCCAGACCGATGCAGCGAGCAATCTTATGGCCGCGGGAGAGGGCAAGTCAATGCAAGCCGCCAATCTGAACTTGTTCCGCTTGCAACCATTTCCTCAACGGGTTGCAGAAGTTGGCGGCTAGCGGGTGTGCGAACGAACGCGATTTTCCTGCAGCCACTCGTCAATGCGTCCTAACGCCTTCTGCAAATGTTCGGCATCGCCGCCGAAGCCGAATCGCACGAAAGACGGCATTCCCAATTGTTCGCCGGCGACCAGAAGGACGTCCTTCTTTTCGCGCAGCTCTTCTGCCATTTGTGCGGAATTGCGTCCTCCTCGCAGACCGGCCCAGGCAATTGCGCCGGCTTTCGGCGGCACGTGCGAAAACGAGTCCGCGTGGTTTTCCAGCCAAGCGCGCAAAGCAGGGTAGTTGCGCACCAGAATTTCTCGCGTGCGATTCAGAATCCACGCGCGCCGCTTGGGCTCCAGGGCAACGGACGCCAGTCGGTCAGTCAGCATTGTTGGCGCGATGCTCGTGTAATCGTGATACCCCCACAGCCGCTCCACCATCTTCGGCGCTCCAATCACCCAGCCCGTGCGCAATCCAGGCAAGCCATAGGCCTTCGAAAGGCCCGCCGTGCATAGTACGCGATCGTATCCGCCCCAAAAACTTGCGGTCATTGCGCCGTCAAATTCCGCGCCGCGATAAACTTCGTCGGCAAGAATCCAAGCGCCCACTTTTTCCGCCGCAGCCACGATCGCTTCGCGCTCCTCTTTTCGCAAAAGCGATCCGGTGGGATTGCTCGGATTGCAAATGGCCACCAGTTTCGTTTTTGGCCCGATTAGCCGGGGCAGCTCGCTGATATTGATTCCCCACTGAAGTTCCTCGCGCAGCCATAGAGGTTTTACCGTCGCGCCGAACGAGCGCGCTAGTCCCGCAATCTGCATGTAATTCGGCATCATGAAAACGACTTCATCGCCAGGTTCGATCAGCGCCCAAGCGGAAATGAAATTCGCTTCGGAGCCGCCGCAGGTGACCAGCACATTCTCGGTCGTAGCTCCCGGATACAACTCGGCAATGCGCGAACGCAATTCTTCACTGCCATTCGTTTGCGGATAATATTGCGGAACATCCAGTATTTTTTGCAGTGCGGCAGCATCCGGCACGAGTTCCGAGGTCGCCAGCGGATGCACTCCGCTCTCGGAAATATTGAATTCAACTTTATTTTCCCAGACGGACTGCCAGCGCTCGAGTTCAAAGGGCTCAATTTGCATGCCGGTTGCCTTTGCGCAAAACCATGCGCGTACCGTAGTTTCGATCGCAAGAATGTAAGCGACGCCGCGGGTTCTTCCAAGCGAATTCCATATTTCTACCATTGCCTCCTGCGCGCGCGAGAGAGAGAATCGGCGAATAGTCCTTTCCGCCGCGTTGTTAGCGTTCGCTAGGGCAATAAATTCTATTTTGGAGAAAAACGATGGCAGCCACGGGTCATCCATCTGTCGGGCCCGAGCGTATCTTTGAAACGCTCAACGCTTATCAGAAAACTGCAGCTCTGAAAACCGCGATCGAACTTGACGTTTTCACCGCGATCGGCCAGGGAACGAATAGCGCGGCAGCGCTCGCCAAAAAATGCCAGGCCTCCGAGCGCGGAATTCGCATCTTGTGTGACTTTCTCGTGGTGAATGGATTCCTGACGAAGAACGAGCAGCGCTACGAACTAGCGCCCGATTCGGCAATTTTTCTTAACAAGCAGTCAGCCGCATATATCGGCTCAGCAGTCGGGTTTCTTACCCTTCCGGAATTGACGGATGCTTTCAAGAATTTGACTGCCATCGTTCGCAAGGGTGGCTCTCTTGAGGGAGACGCGACTACCACCGAACCTGACAGTCCGAAATGGGTGGAGTTTGCCCGCTCCATGGCTCCGTTGCAGAAACTTGCCGCAGAAGGGGTCGCGGAAACCGTTAACGCGAATGCCGGCAAGAAATGGAAGGTGCTCGACATCGCTGCCGGCCACGGAATGTACGGCGTCACAATTGCCAAACACAATCCTAACGCGGAGATTTTCGCGGTGGATTGGCCGCGCGTCCTGGATGTAGCGAAAGAGAATGCCCAAGCCGCCGGCGTCGGCGCGCGCTATCACACTTTGCCGGGCAATGCCTTCGAAGTGGAATTCGGCAAGGACTACGACTTGGTCCTATTAACAGGGTTCCTGCACCACTTCGATTCCGCGGCGATTGAGACTTTGTTGCGCAAGATTCATCCCGCGCTCAAACCGGACGGCGCCGTAGTCTCCGTCGAATTCGTTCCCAATGAAGATCGAGTGACGCCTCCTGCCCCAGCCGCTTTCAGCATGATTATGCTCGGCTCCACACGAGCGGGCGATGCCTATCCATTCTCGGAATACGATCGGATGTTCCGTGCAGCAGGGTTCTCTTCGAGCGAGCTACGCCGTACGCCTGGTCCACAGAGCTACATTATTTCCAAAAAATAGATAGCAGAAGACTATTTGGCGGCGGCCGCGCCGAACGCCAGAGAGAGAAGCGTGTGCTGCTCCATCTCGTGCGCCTTGTGCGAGCCCGTGGCTGGGCTGGCGCTTGCAGAGCGCTTCACGGACAGCACTGCTCGCCCCCGCGCGAGACGCTCGAGGCGCGGCAACAAAAACGCAAGCGCGCCCATGTTGGCCGGCTCTTCCTGCACCCAAACAAACTCGCGCGCGTTCGCGTGGCGATCCATTTCCGCAGCCAATTCAGCCTCAGGAAATGGATAGAGCTGTTCGAGAGTCACGATAGCCGTCGAAGTGTCCTTGCGGCTCTCTCGTGCTGCCGCGAGCTCGTATCTGATCTTGCCGCTGCAAAGCAGAACGCGCATAGCCGATCCATCGCCTGCGTCCGGAATCACGCGCTGGAATCGAGGCGCCGCGAGGTCGGCCAACGATGAACTCGCCACGGGATTGCGCAGCATGCTTTTGGGAGTGAAGACTACCAAGGGTTTGCGCCACGCCCGCAGCGCCTGACGCCGCAGCAGATGAAAATATTGCCCCGCGGTGGAAGGCTGGCAGATTTGAATGTTATCTCGCGCTGCAAGCTGCAAGAACCGCTCGACGCGTGCACTCGAATGTTCCGGCCCTTGCCCTTCGTAACCGTGAGGCAGGAGCATCACAAGTCCCGAAAGCAAATTCCATTTGTCTTCACCCGCGGCTACGAATTGATCGATGATGATTTCCGCGCCGTTGGCGAAATCGCCGAACTGCGCTTCCCACAGCACAAGCGCTTCCGGAAAGTCGCGGCTGAAGCCGTATTCGAACCCCAGAACGGATGCTTCGGAAAGCGGCGAATTGTAAGCCTCAAACCACGCTTGGCCGGGAGACACATGTTCGAGCGGCACATAGTCCTGTTCCGTTTCGATGTCGATTAGCGCTGCATGCCGCTGATTAAACGTCCCCCGCCGAGTGTCTTGTCCCGTCAGCCGCACGGGCGTTCCTTGCTTCACCAGCGAACCAAACGCCAGCGCCTCGGCCATCCCGTAATCGATCGCTCGTTTGCCGCGCGCCATTTCCAATCTTTGTTCCAGAAGTTTTTTTACTTTCAGATGGATGTGAAAGCCTTTCGGATAACTGGCGATCGCTTCGCCGATTGTCGTCAGCTCGCTTTCCGGCACGCCCGTATCAACTTCCATGGACGCGGAATAGCGGCCGCCGCGATAAGCATCCCAGTAAGCAGGAAGCTTTCGCATCGGCGGATTTTTCTCCAGCTCCAACGCGTGTTTCTGCGCGGCATCAAGTTCCTGCCTGATGCGTGCAACAATGGGCTCGGGATCAACGCCGATTTTCTTGGCGTAAATCTGCCATAGTTGCGGGTGCGCCAGGATTTTTCGGTAGCGCAACGGTTGCGTAATGGTGGGATCGTCCACTTCGCTATGCCCGTGTCGGCGATAACCGATCAAATCCACCACCGCGGGCGAGCTAAACGCATAGCGGTACTCCATTGCGATCCGTCCGACGCGCGCGACCGCCTCCGGATCTTCGGCGTTCACATGAAAGATGGGAATCGGCAGGCGCTTCGCCAAGTCCGATGAAAATTGCGAGGAATGCAAATCGCGCGGAACAGTGGTGAACCCGATCAAATTATTCACGATAATGCTCACCGAGCCGCCAACGGTGAAACCCGGAACGTCAGCCATATTCAATGTTTCCGCGGTGATTCCCTGCCCCGCAAACGCCGCATCGCCGTGCATCAATACCGGAACAATCTCTTTTCGGCCGGACGCTCCCGCTCGCGTCTGCTTCGCGCGAGCGCGTCCCATAGCGACTGGATCGACGGCTTCCAGATGGCTGGGATTTGAGACCAGGTGAATCCCTACGGTCCGGCCATCCTCCGCCAAAAAATCTCCTGTCGCGCCCATGTGATACTTTACGTCTCCGCCGCCAAGGACGCTGCGTGGATCCACATCCTCGAATCGCGCAAAAACTTCCGCAGCGCCTCGGCCCGCGATGTGCACCATCACGTTCAATCTTCCGCGATGGCTCATCGCCAGTACAGCTTGTTGCAGTCCCTGCTCTGCGCCAGCGCTCAAGATCGCGTCCAGCAACGGCAGCAATGCCGCCTCGCCCTCGAGCGAATACCGCTTCGTGCCCAGATAGCGCGTCTGTAAAACTTGTTCGAAAATTTCAGCGCGAACCAGCCATTCCAAAATGCGTTCGCGATCGACTTGCGGAACTTCTGCTTCCATCCGCTTCTGAATCCACTGCCTGCGCTCGCGGTCGGCGATGTGCATGAACTCAACACCGATGGTCCCGCAGTAGAACCGCCGCGCCGCGTCGGCTTCCGGCCCGGTCACCTCGAGTTCCGGCATGGGAACGGGTTGCAGATCGCCTAGAGGATCCAGCTCTGCTTGCAAGTAGCCCCATCGGCGAAACGCATCCCACACCCGTTCCTGGCTCTCTTTCGTTGCTATGGATTCCGCCACAGCGTGTTGCCGGCTCATGAATCTCCTCGCTATTCGTCCTTAGATTATAACGGCTTCGCAGCCCGACCGCTGAGAACCGATCGCTATTTCTCCTTCCAATCCTCCAAGAGCCGGCGCACCAGCACAAATTGGCCCAGATGATACGAATTGTGATCCGCCAGCAACAAAACTTGACGCAAAATCGTCTGCCCGGAGCCGTGGGCGATCGGCGCGAAGAGATCCTGTTTCGGATCCATCACCAATTTCCCCATCGCGTGGTTATCTTCTTGAAACGCCCCTACGCTTTGCTGCCACGCGGCGTCATTGGGGGGAGCTGGGGTCTTTGGCCAATAGCCGGACGGCCACGCCGGCGAAACATGTTTCGGGTCTCGACAGAAATTAAGGATGTCCCACTGCGCGATTCGCATATGCTCCAAAAGTTCCCAGGCCGAATGAGGCGCACCAGGCGGCCTTACACCGCGCTTGGATTTTGAAAGTCCATCAACGGATGTTTTCCAATCTGCGTGAGCTTCTCCCCAGCTTAGGACTTTTCGCAACTGCTCGCGTAAGGCTTTTTCCATGAAGTCTCCCTTACAAGAAGGAATAAAAGTACCAGCTAAAACGGACATCCAGCGGGATTTGGCCAATGCTGCCGGCAGCGTCGAACCGACTGCTTGCCCGTTTGCTGATCGCGTCGTATCATCCCTGCGAACCCTCAGGAGTGTGACATGTCTGATTTACTTTTTTCCCGGCGCCACTTCTCGCGCACGCTTGGCTCTCTTGCTGTCGCTTTCAGCGTGCCGCGCTTGCCCTTAAGATTGGATGACAAACTTAACCCAACCGCTTCAGAAAGTATCATCCACCTCAACTTCAACGAAAACCCCTACGGCCCATCCCCCAAGGCTCTGAGCGCGCTCGATTCCTGCGGTCCGGTGGCCGCACGTTATCCTCATGCTACGCATCTTCAGCTGACCGATGCGCTGGCAAAAAATTATAACGTGTCTCGCGAAAATATCGCGTTAGGTTGCGGCTCTACCGAAATCTTGCGCTGCGTGGACATGGCCTTCCTCGGGCCTGGCAAGAATGTGGTCGTAGCGCAACCTACCTTCGAGGCCGTTCTCGAATACGCGCGTATCACCCAAGCGGATCCGGTGAAGATTCCTCTCACCGCGGACCATCGCCATGACCTTCCAAAAATGGCCGCCGCATGCACTTCGAAGACCGGCGTCGTCTATGTTTGCAACCCCAATAATCCCACTGGCACAATCGTTACGCGCGAAGAACTGGCAAGTTTCGTCCCCGCTGTCCCGCCTTCCACCCTGATACTCGTTGACGAAGCCTATTTCGATTTTGCTGACGATCCGCACTACGGCAGCGTCGCCGAATGGACGCAGAAATACCCCAATATCATCATTGCTCGCACATTCTCGAAAATCTACGGTATGGCCGGCATGCGGTTGGGTTACGCGGTTGGCGCCAAGGAAACGATTGCGCGGATCAGGGAGCAGTCTTTGCAAGACAACGGAAACGCTGCGGTGCTTGCTGCAGGCCTCGCGAGTCTCGGCGATACCGATCACGTCCTGTCATGTCGCGATAAAATGAACGGCACACGCAAATGGCTATGCGGCGAACTTGCCAAGGACGGCCGCTCTTACATTCCTTCGCAAACTAATTTCGTCATGATCGACATGCACACCGACGTGCAGCCCATCATCGAGCAATTCGCGGCTCGCAATATTCTTGTGGGTCGGCGCTTTCCGTCGATGAACAATTTCCTGCGCATCACCATCGGCACGCAGCAGGAGACGGAAGCGTTCGTCGCCGCCCTGCGCGAAATCGCCCCGGCCCGCGACTCCAAAGCCGCCTAGGCCGCCGGACGGCTTCACGTCACAAAAAAGGCTTTCTGAGCGCACCGGGCGGTGAACTCAAAAAGCCATAGAGAATACGAATACCATTTCGTCAGGTAAATTTCCGGCTCGCCCGAAACTTCTCAGGCCGTTTCAAAGCCGGTAGCTCGCCCGTACAGTTTTCCGAGCCGCGCCATTTGCGTGCGCGTCTTCAACTACGCGGTTGCACTGGGAGAGCCTGCACTCCGCCGCTGCTGAAAGCATTCGCGGCAGAACACCGGCCGTCCCTGCGTGGGTTTAAAAGGAACGGTCGTCTCTTTGCCGCATTGCGAGCAAACCGTCTTGGTCTCGACCCGCTGCGTATTTCCCGAGCCTGAGCCGGCACCCGCGCTCTGTCCGCGGTTCCCCTTGCACGCTTTGCACCGCTTGGGCTCGTTCTTAAAACCCTTGTCGGCGAAAAACATCTGCTCGCCGGCTGTGAAAATGAATTCCGCCGAGCAATCCGCGCACTTCAAGACCTTGTCGCTGTATTCCATACGCCACTCCGAAACCGGGCTGGGAAGGAGAGGCAGCGAGGCAGTTCCGCCCTCTTGCTGGCACGAAACTGCCCGGGATGGACCCCAACTAACTTGGCCTAATCCTGTTCACGCCTTTGCTTCTTTCGGAGACGCTTACGCGAGAGGGCTTCCTTTGCGCGACGCTTTTCACCGGGCTTCATGTAGTAGCTGTGCTTCTTGATCTCTTTGATGATGTCTTCCGACTGCACCTTCCTCTTGAAGCGCCGGAGAGCATTTTCCAAAGATTCTCCCTCTTGAATTACGACTTCTGCCACGCGTATTCACCCCCATTC
>JBEKHP010000023.1:0-68965 GCA_050012235.1 Candidatus Acidiferrales bacterium
AATATCGGGCTCACGCTGCAGGCCAACCGGCAGGCGGTGATGGATGTGCGGCGCACTCTTCGCTGGCTCGAGAGCCAGGGCTACGACCGGCTGGGAATTCTGGGCACGAGCATCGGCTCTTCAATCGGGTTCGTCACCACGTGCCACGAACCTTTGCTGCGCGCGGGAGCATTTTTGCACGTGGCAACATATTGCGGCGACGTAGTGGCCAGCGGCTTGACCACCATGAATGTGTGGGAATCGCTCAGCACGAAAGTTTCGCATGACGATATCCGGCGGTACTGGTCGCCGATTAGCCCGTATCCGTACATTTCCAGGCTGGGCGGAACGAACAAGAAAATTCTGGCCATTACCGGGCGTTACGACCCGACCTTCTGGCCGGAATTTACGGAATCGTTCTTCCACGCTGCGGGCCGCGAGAAATTGCAAGTGGAGAATTTGTCACTTCCGTGCGGGCATTACTCGATGGGGGTAGCGCCATTCAAGTACGCGGCGGGGTACCGGTTCGGGACGTTTTTGTTTGAGGCTTTGGCGTAACAGCGCGAGTGTTGCCTGTGTTGCAGCGGGCGCAGCATGCTGCGCCCCTACGAGTACGTGCCGGTTGGGAGTTACCGCAGGATGGCGCTGAAGGAGCCTTTGTCGATGAGACGCGCGAGCTCTGCGATATCGTGCGCGAGGGAGCGATCTGCTTCTAGAGTCGGCGAAACCTTTCTTACGAGGTCGTGAGCTTTTTGCGCTTCTGCTCCGGTGCGAAGCGGAGCGAGCAGATCGATTCCCTGGCAAGCGCTGAGCAATTCGATAGCTAGGACATTCCGCAGATTCGCCATCATCGGTTCGATTCGGCGCGCGCCGCCCATGCCCATGGAAACGTAATCTTCTTGATTCGCGGACGTGGGAATTGAATCCACGGAATGGGGAGCAGCCTGCGTCTTCATTTCGCTGACAAGCGCGGCTGCGGTCACCTGCAAGATCATGAAGCCGGAGTTCAGTCCGGCGTCGCGCACCAGGAACGCGGGCAATTGGCTGGTCTGAGGATTGGTCATCTGCTCGATGCGGCGCTCGGAAATTCCTGCGAGCGTCACCAGCGCAACTGCAAGTTGATCCGCAGCCATCGCCAGAGGCTGTCCGTGAAAATTCCCTCCGCTGATTACTTCGCCTGCACCCGATTCCGCGCCGGCCGGGGCAAAAACAAGCGGATTGTCGGTGGCGCTGTTTAGTTCCACCGCGATCGTAGCGCGCACTTGCGCCAACACGTCGCGGGCTGCACCGTGAACTTGCGGCGCGCAACGCAGGCTATAAGGATCTTGTACGCGCGGATCTTTTGCCGGCGGGCGATGAGATTCGCGGATCGCGCTGCCGTTATTCAAACGCCTTAGATTTTGCGCGGAAATCGCATGTCCTGGATAGGGACGCACGCGCGCAATTCGCTCATCGTACGCAGCGGGACTTCCGCGCAGCGCGTCTAAGGAGAGAGCGGCGGCCACGTCCGCGGTGTCGGCTGCAATTTCCGCGGCGCGCAATCCTAGAGCAAGCAGCGCGAGCATCCCTTGCGTGCCATTCAGCAGCGCGAGGCCTTCCTTCGCTTCCAGCGCGAGCGGCGTGATTCCGGCGCTCTGCATGGCCTGAGCGCCCGCGATTCTTCGGCCTTGCAAGACGGCTTCGCCTTCGCCGATCGCAACTTGCGCAAGATGCGCGAGCGGCGCGAGATCTCCCGACGCGCCCACGGAGCCTTGCGACGGGATCACCGGATGCACGCCCTTGTTCAACATGGCGCAAAGCGTTTCCGCCAGAATCGGGCGCACGCCTGAAAAACCTTTGGCGATAGCATTGGCACGCAGCGCGAGCATCGCGCGGGTTTCGTGCTCGCTCAGAGGCGCGCCGACTCCGCAAGCGTGGCTGCGGACCAGGTTCACCTGCAGCGCGCGAATCTGCTCGCGCGAAATTCGCGCGGAAGCCATTTTGCCGAAGCCGGTGTTGACTCCGTACACGGCGGCGTCCGATTCGAGCAGACGTTCCACCACGGCGCGCGAAGCGTTCATGCGTTCGCGCGCGCGCGGGGCCAGTTCGACCGGCGCGCCTTCGAGCACGACGCTGTAAAGCTGCTCCAGCGTGAAATTGTCGCCGTCAATTTGGATGGGCTTCATCGGTGGCTGGCTGGAAAATACTTTCGATATTTTTCGGGCAGCGACTTCGGTCTTCCGAGACGGTCGCAAAAAACGTGCATGGTGTCTCCGGTTGCAATCAGCTCGCCCGAGGCCTGATTTCTGATTTCATAGCCGAATCGAACGGTTCGCCGCTGGGATTGGGTGACGGTGGTGCGGATCACCAGGAGGTCGTCGAATCGCGCGGGGCGTTTGAAGCGGCAATGCGCATCGGCGACGACGATGAAACTATCATCCTCGGTCTCCATGAGCTTGTACTCGAAACCGAGCTGGCGGCAAAGCTCGACGCGCCCGACTTCAAACCAGGTGAAATAATTTCCGTGATAGACCACTCCCATCTGGTCGGTTTCCGCGTAGCGCACGCGAACGGTTGTTTCAGCATATGGAAGCATCGGCGCAAAAGTGTATCAGAGTGACGGAGCGAGCGTGAGTACCGGCTGCGCTAACGCCGGGTCCATTTCGGCGGGCGCTTTTCGAGGAAGGACGCCAGGCCTTCGCGAAAATCGTCGGTCGCGCGAATCTGCGCGTTCTCTTGCGTAGCTAATTCCATCTCGCGGCCCAGTTGCCCTTCGTCGTACCGCAGAAGCAAACGCTTGGTCATCGCCAGGCTTATGGGACTGGCCTCGAGAAACATGTTGGCGACCTCGCGAGCGCGCTTCATCAAATCGTCCGGAGGGACAACCTCGGTAACCAAGCCGAGGCGGAATGCTTCGGCGGCGTCGAAAATGCGGCCGGTCAGCAAAAGGTCCCGGGCATGTTTCTCGCCGACTTGTCTGCGCAGCATCACCGACACAAGCGCAGGAATAAATCCGATGCGCACTTCGGTGTATCCGAATTTCGCAGTGGGCACGGCCAGAGTGAAATCTGAAAGCGTGGCCAGTCCGCAGCCGCCGGCAATCGCAGCGCCATTTACGGCGGTGATGAGCGGCTTGGGGAAGCTGTAAACCAGTTGAAACATCTTCGCCATGCGGCGCGAATCCGCGAGGTTTTGTTCGGGCGTTTGTTTCGCCAGCGCTTGCAAAGTGTCGAGGTCCATACCGGCGCAGAAAGCTTTCCCCGCACCAGTAAGAATCACGACGCGGACGGAGCGATCCTCCTCTGTGCTGGCGAGCGCGGCGAAGAGATCCTCAATCATCGGCGTCGAGATGGCGTTGCGCTTGTCCGGCCGATTCAGAGTCAGCGTTGCGACTTCGCCTTCGCGCTCGAATTTTAGCGTGCTGTATTCCAAAATGTCCTCGGCTTTAGTTTATCGTCGGCGAAGTTATGGGAGGAATGGTTTTCTGCACGTGAACGTATTTTTCGCGCAGCTCTTCGGTCATGGCGCAGGCAACGGCGAGCGATTTCGTGTCGATGCCGGTGGAGACACCGCGCGCGGCTAAAGTCGTCAAGATAGCTTCGGTGGGAATATTGCCGATCAGTTCATCCCCGGCGAAAGGGCAGCCGCCCAATCCGGTGAGAGCGCCGTCGAAACGCCGGCATCCCGCTTCGTAAGCGGCGAGAACTTTTTCCGGCGCGTGTTCGGGACGGCTGTGCAAATGCACGCCGATCTCGACTCCAGCGACGGAATTTTTTACCGCGCCATAGAGCCGCGCAACATCTTCGGGAGACGCCGTGCCCACCGTATCCGCAAGCGAAACCGTGCGCACTCCGACATTTTTAAGCCACACGAGAGTTTCTTCGATTATTTCCGCGCCCCACGGCTCGTCGTAAGGATTCCCAAAGGCCATGGAAATATAAATCACGAGGTTTTTGCCCGCCGCTTTCGTGTCGCGCTGCAATCTTTCCACCAGCTCGCGAGATTCCGCGCGCGACATATTCGCATTCGCACGGCGAAAATATGCCGAGACGGAATACGGGTAGCCGATGGTGGTTACGCCGGGCGTGGCAAGGGCGCGCTCGAGTCCCTGCGCGTTGACCACGATTCCGATAATTTCCGGAGCTTTTCCCGGACCGGCTTTCACTTCGCTGAGCTGCTGCATCACGGCTTCGCTGTCCGCCATTTGCGGCACGTGCTTGGGCGAAACGAAACTGACCGCGTCAATGTGGCGGAAGCCGAGTTTGAGCAAGCGGGTGAGGTAGTGCACTTTTTCTATCGTCGGGATAATTTGACGCAGGCCTTGCCACGCATCGCGCGGGCATTCGACAACAGTGACTTCATTTGCCATAGGGTTAGTACCAAGGGCTCCGATAAATATGATTTGCGTACCACAATGCTGAAATTCCGCTGACGATCAATAGCGCCATCACAAAAACGAATATTCGCGACATCCTTCGTTGCGAGCCGTGAATGACGGTAAGAACCAAAGCCACTAAAAGCCCCAAATATGCGAGATATTGCGACACCTGATACATGAACCACATCCCCGAATGAGAATTGATGCCGCCCTGCGAAATGACGTACGAGCTGGCCCAGGCGAAAAAACATGGCGAGACGAGAAGCGCGGTACCGAGTAGGGTTGTAACTCCGTCAGCCTTCGGAAGCGCATTCTCGTCGTCCATTTAGGTCTGCAATACGCCGATTTTGAATTCGGCGACGTGCGGATTCAATGCCGCCGATTCCAGCGCTTCGATCAAAGCTTCGCGCGTGCGCGCAGGATCGATAATCGCATCGACCCAGAGGCGCGCAGCGGCGTAGCGCGGATCGGTTTGGTGCTCGTAAGTGGCGCGCGTGGTTTCGTAAAGCTCTTTTTTCTCCGCTTCGCTCAACTTTTTCCCTTCACGCTCGAGCTGCTTGATTTTGATTTCGACCAGCGTGCCGGCGGCCGCGTCGCCTCCCATCACGGCATAACGCGCGGTGGGCCAGGCGAAAATAAATCTGGGGTCGTAGGCTTTGCCGCACATGGCGTAGTGGCCGGCGCCGAAACTGCCGCCGCAAATTACTGCAATTTTCGGCACCACGCTGTTCGCCACGGCGTTGACCATTTTTGCGCCCGCGCGAATGATTCCGCTCCACTCCGCTTCCTTGCCGACCATGAACCCGTTCACGTCGTGGAGAAAAATCAGCGGCACCAGGTTCTGATTGCAATCGAGAATGAAGCGGGCGGCTTTGTCCGCGGATTCGGTGTAGATCACGCCGCCGAATTCGATGCGCTTATCTCCCGTACCGGGCGCGGCGACGGTCACAGATTTTTTCTGGTTGGCCACGATTCCAACGGCCCAGCCGCCGATTCGCGCGTAGCCGCACAGCAAAGTCTGGCCGTATTCGGCGCGATATTCTTCGAATTCACTTTTGTCCACGATGTGGGCGATGAGTTCGTGCATGTCGTACTGCTGCCCCGGATTCGACGAGAAAATCCCGTAAATCTCTTCTGCCGGATGAGCGGGCGGCGCGGAAGGCTTGTGGTCGAATGGCGCGCCTGGCGGATGGCCGAATTTGTCAACAAGGGCGCGGATGCGTTTTATGCACGCGGGATCGTCGGGCTCGCGAAAGTCGATCGTGCCGCTGATTTGCGCGTGCATCTGCGCGCCGCCCAATTCTTCGGCGGAAGTTTTTTGGCCGATAGCGGCCTGCACCAAAGCGGGGCCTGCGAGAAATAAGCCGCTTCCCTCGGTCATCAGAATTTTGTCGCACATCACCGGCAAGTAAGCGCCGCCGGCCACGCACATGCCCATGATCGCGGTAATTTGCGGGATGCCCATCGCGCTCATCACGGCGTTGTTGCGAAAGACGCGGCCGAAATCGTCGGTGTCCGGGAAAACGTCTTCCTGCAGCGGCAGAAAAACGCCCGCGGAATCAACCAGGTAAATTGTGGGGATGCGATTTTCGATGGCGATGTTCTGCGCGCGGATTACTTTCTTCGCCGTCATGGGGAAGAAAGCGCCCGCTTTCACGGTTGCGTCATTGGCGATGATCATCACGCGGCGTCCGGAAACTTGCGCCAGGCCTGTGATCGTTCCAGCCGCCGGAGCGCCACCCCATTCCTCGTACATTTCGTAAGCGGCGTAGAGTCCCAGCTCGAAGAAATCGGTTTTTGCGTCGATCAGTTTGGCAATGCGCTCGCGCGCCGTCAGGCGGCCTTTCTTGTGCTGCGCTTCGATGGCTTTCGCGCCGCCGCACTGGCGAATCCGCTCTTCTTCGTTTTTGATTTCGGTCAGCCGATCGACCATTTGCCGGCTGCGCTTTTCGAAGTCAGCGGATTTCGTGTCGGGACGCTTATCGTTTTTTGTGCCGCTCACCGGACCCCTTCTGTCACAGACGCCTTAGCTGCAGTGACCGTCCGAACGAAGACTACCAAACCACGAATTGTACCATCCGAAATTGGTTTTGACTTCGCCCGCAGATGAGCTAAAATCGCCGCGGTTCGAGGCGGTTGTTTCAAATCGGACCAAATTCTCTTCGGAGGCGCCTATGTCCTGCGGTTTTTGCACGAAGGATAGGTCTGTCTCCGGCCTTCTGTTCTAATCCAGCCGGACCGCAGCGATCCTTCAGCGCCTGTAATTCTCGAATTGTGCTTTGTCATTTCTTAGGATGGTTGTGTTTCTGCTTCCCGCCATTCGCTGCCGGCGGCCACGGCTGAGGCCGAAAGGAAAAGACGATGGAGTTTATAGACTTGAATCTGGCGCGCCGCATGGAAATGGCCGAAGCTCGCGCTTGCCGCGGGTGCGCGGAATCGTTTCACCAAATGCATCCGGATTTCCCGGTTGCGGCGGAAGAAATTGCCGGGGGCTACGCGGTTTTTGCCGGAGTGGATTCGCCCGTTACGCAAGCGATTGGCGTGGGGCTCAACGGGGAAGTGTCGGACGCGGAGCTTGATAAGCTGCAGGAATTTTTCTTCAGCCGCGGCGCAGCGGCTGCTGTTGAACTGTGCCCTTTGGTTGATATGTCTCTCTACGAAAGATTCGCAAAGCGCGGGTTCCACTTGCTGGAAGTTTCGGACGTGCTATTCCGCAAGCTTCCAATGCCGGACGACGGTGCGGAGGCAATGCCTTCTGATGTCACGGTGCGTCGCGCTACACCCGACGAAGCGAGGCTGTGCGCCGAAACGGTGGCGCAGGGCTTCGCCGAACATTATCCAGTGACGCAGGCCGGTCTCGATGTGATGGAAGGTTTTTTCCCTCGCACGGGCGATGAGGCTAGCGCTTTCCTGGCCTTCGTGAATGGGACTGTAGCGGGCGGCGCTACTGTGTCGGGGCGTGGAGGAGTTTGCGGCCTCTTCGGCGCGAGCACGCTGCCGGAATTTCGACGACGCGGCGTTCAGGCTGCGTTGATGTCGGCGCGCCTGGCGTGGGCGACCGAGAGAGGCTGCGACCTGGCGGTAAGTATCGCGCAGCCGGGAAGCGCTTCGCATCGCAACATCGAGCGTCGCGGCTTCCGCGTCGCTTATACGCGCACGAAGCTCATCCGCGCAGTGCCGTAGCTTCGGAGCACTAACGTCTCGGGCGGGGGCGGGCTATTATTCGCGGACTACGCTCCCGCCGGAGTGGGCGTAATTCGGTGGCGGATGAAATCCACGATGGCTTGCGTGGGAGTTCCAGGAAGAAAAACCTCGGCAATTCCGCCTTTCTTTAGCGCGGGAATATCCGCCTCCGGAATAATTCCACCGATTAGAACGGTTACGTCATCCATACCTTTTCCGCGCAGCAGTTCCATCAATCGAGGGCAAAGCGTGTTGTGCGCGCCGGAAAGAATTGAAAGGCCGATGACGTCCACGTCTTCTTGAACCGCGGCTGAGGCTATCATTTCCGGCGTTTGCCGCAGGCCGGTGTAAATCACCTCCATTCCGGCATCCCGCAGAGCACGCGCGATGATTTTAGCTCCGCGGTCGTGGCCGTCGAGGCCCGGCTTGGCAATCAGCACGCGAATTTTCTTATCGGTCATAGCAGGCAAGAATACTTCAAATGGCGCTTGAAACGGTAGTAGAGCCAACCCTCGATAGCGGATCAGTATCCGATTAGGGCGTTCATTGCCGAGGCGAATCGAGGAATGTTCGCCGCCGCCGAATCTCCGATATCGCGATATAGATCAGCAACAGATTCATTCCGACTCCGGCCAGTGTAGGGAGCCAAGCGCGATGTGCCACGCCATTCACGATGCCGATGGGAAGGCACACGGCTAAGACACCGATCCACACTTTGTTCATCCAAATCATTCGTAGTATGCGTCTACGAGCGCGGTCATCGAGAATGACCGCAGGCTCCGCGCTCGATGAGAGGGTTTTCCTTGTCGTCCGTTTCCGCACGATCGCCAATAGGAGAAGCGCCGCAAACCAGATCAGCATTCCGAAGGCCCACTCGCGGGGCGATAGAACGCCGTAAACAAATCCCAGGAAGAGCAGCGCCCAGGGGCCGAAGATCGCTATCACCGCTACGGATTTCGAAAATGTGTTCTTCATGGCCACGGATTCTTCGCACGTTTCCTGCGTCGCAGCGTCATTGTTGCGCGGAACTACCAACATTGGCAACTGCCTTGGGAGCAAACTATCGTACCAGGGGACTATAAGTTCGGTTGCCTGAAACTAATCCATCACGCAATTCTTGATTTCCTGGCTAGTATCGCAAATCGAGGAGGAATTCTTCGAGGAGGGAATTGAACTTATCGGCGTCGTCTACAAAGAGAGCGTGGCCCGCGCCCTCGAAAACCTCTAGCTGCGGCTTCTCTTCCGTGGTCACCCTCCTTGCGGAATGAAACCCGGAACGCCGGTTTTCACTACTGTGTTCAGGCGCTGTCTGGTCTGAATGCGATTGATTTCGTCGAGCGCGTCTTGCGGAAGCGCAGAAATGTCGAAATTCTCTCGCGCGCGGGCCGCAGTCTTTGGCGTGGTAAGCAGAGCTGTGCCGCGCTGGATCGCCCACGCAAGCAGGACCTGTGCCGGCGTCTTTCCAACTCGCGCAGCGATCGCCAAAATGACCGGGTCTTCGAGCAGTCCCGGCTTCATCCCGTGGCCCAAGGGCGCAAAAGCCAAAAGCACGATGCCTCTCTCCTTGCAGTATTCCAGCAGCTCGGTTTCGGGGAGATAGGGATGTGACTCTACCTGGACCACGGCCGGCTTGATTCTTGCTGAGTCGTAGAGGGGCTTCAGTTCGTTTAGACCGACGTCGGAAAGTCCGATGGCCCGGCACTTGCCGTGATCGACGAGAGTTTCCATCGCTCTCCAGGTGTCGAGCAAAGTGACGCCTTGGTCGTAAATGACATTTCCGTTTTGATCCCGCGGATCCTGGTTGTCCCCAGGTTGAAATGCGAAGGGAGTGTGAATGAGATAGAGATCCAGGTACTTGAGCTGGAGTCTGTCCAGACTCGCCTCGAAAGCCGGTTCGACGCGCTCGGGGCGGTGATTGGAGTTCCACAACTTCGTAGTAACGAAAATATCTTCGCGCGCGATTTTTCCGGCGGCAGATCCTGCCTGCAACGCGGTGCCTACCTCGCGCTCGTTCCTGTATCGTTCGGCGCAATCGAAGTGTCGAAATCCGGCTTCGAGGGCGTCTCTGGTCGCGGTGATCGTCACGGCTGGGTCGGGAATCAAGGTGCCAAAGCCCAGCGCGGGCATTTGGCCGCCTCCGTGGTTGAGCGGGATTCTCTTCATCCGCAGGTCAGCAGGCTCAACCATGGTTACACCTCCAAATGCGCGAGACGAAACGTCGGCGGACACTGCAGCGAGTGCCGATCAGATAGCCATTGCAGTCGGGAAGTTTACAACGAAATCAGAGGGCCAAGGCCTGATTAGTCGCGTCGCAGGAAGCTGACCCACAACGCAATCCTCGAACTCCCGGTTAGTACCTTATGTCCAGGAGGAATTCTTCGAGGAGGGTGTTGAAGTGGTCGGCGTCGTCTACAAAGAGAGCGTGGCCCGCGCCGTCGAAGACCTCGAGTTGCGAGCCGTGAATTTGTTTTTGCATCTCCACGATCGTGCCCATGTACGGGGTCTTTGCGGCGCAGACGATGCTGGGCTTGTCAATTTTCGGCAGGACGGAGCGGTAATCCGAGACGAAATATCCGACGAGCAGCGTAACCGCGGTATTCGTCGGCACGCGGAGAGAGGCTTGAATTACCCTTTGAAGATATTCTTCGGCCTGAGGCTTTTTGAAATTGAGTTTGCGAACGAAGTTGTTCGCTGCGTTTTGCCGGTCCTCCAAGAGCCCCTTGAGTAGGACGAAATCTTGATCGGCGTCACCCATACCTCGGCCGCCCGCGTCATTGTCAACAAATACGAACCCGGCGAAATCTCCGGTTCCGAATTGGTCGATGTAAGACATGGTTTCAACCACGGCCATGGACCAAGCCACAATCACAACGGGAGCGAGATGCAATTGCGTTACGACCGCTTTGATGTCGCGGGCACGAGCGGCGGGGTATAAGCCGTCGGAAACTTGCGAAGATTCGCCCTGCGACCTCGGGTCCATCGCCACGACGCGATAGTCTTTCGAGAAATACGAGATTTGGTTCTCCCAAATCCATGCGGGCATGGTCCATCCGGGGACAAAAAGGAGAGAAGGGAATTTGCGATCCGGTGAAACCGCAATTTGGCCCTTGGTCGGGGTCACGTCTGCCGGCAGAGGATTACCGACTTGGGCGCTCTGGCCCGATACGGAATGCCCTGCTTCGAGATAATGAATTTTTACGCCGTCAGGCGTGGTGATGAATCCGCTCTTGATCGACGCGGACTTTTTGTCTTTTTCGGCCGCCGCACTTGCTTGCTGGGCGAACGCGCAGAATAAGAAAACGCTGCAGAGAACCGCAAGCAGAGACGTTCCAGTCAGTTTAATCGTTTTCAATGTTGGATTGCCTCTGATCGACGCGGCGTGAATCTTCCGGGCCGCACGCCTAGGTAATGGCCACTTCTTCGTAGATGCCGAAGACGTCTCGCATGGTATCGCAAATTTCGCCGAGCGTGGCGTATGCCTTCACCGCCTCGTAAACATAAGGCATCGTGTTTTCCGCGCCCGCAGCGGCTTTGCGCAGCGCTGCGAGGCGGCGCGCCACTTCGTCGTTCGAACGTTCCGCGCGAAGCTTGCGGAGCCGCTTGGTTTGGCCCTCAGCGGTTGACTCGTCGATCAGCAATGTCTCAAGCGGCTTCTCGTCGGCGACGTAATCATTCACGCCCACGATGATTTTTTCTTTGCGGTCCACGGCTACTTGATAGCGATACGCGGCCTCGGCAATTTCGCGTTGCGGGTAGCCTCGTTCGATGGCCGGAACCATTCCGCCAATCGCATCAATTTTCTGAATGTAGTCCCAAGCGCCGCGTTCAATTTCGTCCGTCAGCGTTTCCACAAAGTACGAACCGCCCAGCGGATCGGCTGTGTTTGTTACGCCGCTTTCATGCGCGATGATCTGCTGCGTGCGCAACGCGACGGTTGCGGCAAACTCGGTGGGCAGCGCCCACGCTTCGTCGAGAGAATTCGTGTGCAGAGATTGCGTGCCGCCGAGGACGGCGGCAAGAGCTTGCAACGCGGTTCGCACCACGTTGTTGTAAGGCTGCTGCGCGGTCAACGAACATCCGGCGGTTTGGGTGTGGAAGCGCAGCGCCCAAGAACGCGGGCTTTTGGCGCCAAAACGTTCGCGCATGGTTTTGTACCAGATGCGGCGCGCCGCGCGATATTTCGCGATTTCCTCGAAGAAGTCGTTGTGCGCGTTGAAGAAAAACGAAAGCCGCGGCACGAATTCGTCCACATCCAGGCCGCGCCGCAAGCCCCATTCCACATATTCGATGCCGTCGCGCAGAGTGAAAGCCAGTTCCTGAATCGCGGTTGAGCCGGCTTCGCGAATGTGGTAGCCGCTGACGGAAATAGGATTGAAGCGCGGCGTGTGCTTCGTTCCGAATTCAAAAGTGTCTATCACGAGGCGCATCGAAGGCTCGGGCGGGTAGATGTATTCTTTTTGCGCGATGTATTCTTTTAAAATATCGTTCTGCAGCGTTCCGGAAATTTTCTTCCAGTCGGCGCTCTGCTTTTCGGCCACGGCGAGATACATGGCCCAAATCACCGAGGCCGGGGAATTGATGGTCATCGAAGTGGTGACGTCGGCCAGCGGAATTTTGTCGAAAAGAATTTCCATGTCCGCGAGCGAACTGATGGCCACGCCGCATTTTCCTACTTCGCCTTCGGAGAGCGCGTGATCGGAGTCGTAGCCCATTAAGGTGGGCAAATCGAATGCGACGGAAAGTCCCGTCTGTCCTTGAGAAAGCAGGTAGCGGAATCTGCGGTTGGTATCCTCGGCAGCACCGAAGCCTGCGAACTGGCGCATAGTCCACAGGCGGCCGCGATACATGGTCGAATGAATTCCGCGCGTGTAAGGAGGTTCGCCGGGATAGCCCAGGTCGCGCTCGGGATTCCAGTCCGGCAGGTCTGCCGGAGTGTAAAGACGCCGGATGGGGTAGCTTGAAACCGTGGTGAAATCAGCCGGGCGTTCCGGCGATTTCTCGAGAGTTGGCCGGAGAGTTTTCTCTTCCCAGTTCAGCTCCGCCGGCGAAGGGTTGCGCTTCGCATCCACGGCGCCCGCCGAATTGGACTTCAGAGGATCAGCAGTTTTTTCGCCAATTTTTTCGGCCATGGGCAGGGCTCCTCGGACGGCGGGCAGTCCTCATTCACAAGCTTGCTAATGTTCATTCTAGGGCAAGGCGGCAGCGCCAGCAAGCTGCGGAAATTGAGTGCGTCCTGGAGCGAATCATCGGACGCCGGGCCTATGAGCCGCCTGTTAAAGAGAATTCCCGGTCGGTTTCGATAGGCTTACTTCGCTCCGATTGGGCTATCGTTATCCGGCGCGCCGGGAATTTGCTTCTCGCGATAGATTTTGCCTCGCAGGGCGTCAGCCATGGTGATGCGATTTACTTCGAGCGTGCGCCCCATCGCTTGATTGAAATTCACGAGCGCTTCTTCCAGGTTGACCTTGGCCCGCAATTCCGTGCCTTGCGCCGCGGTCAAATCGCGGGAGC
This sequence comes from Candidatus Acidiferrales bacterium, assembly GCA_050012235.1. Classification (GTDB taxonomy): domain Bacteria; phylum Acidobacteriota; class Terriglobia; order Acidiferrales; family UBA7541; genus Palsa-295. The sequence continues at coordinate 13,031 of JBEKHP010000023.1, forward strand.
GAAGCACGACGTTGTAGCTGGTGGACGAGCCGAGCTGGTATTTCTTCTGCTCGGCATCGAGAGTCTGCTGCGCCAAGTTCCGCGCTTTTTCGGCGGCCGCCACCTGGGCGCGATCCTGCTGCAACGCGATGATGGTATTGCGAACGTTCAGCACGATGGTGTTTTGAGTTTGGCGATACTGCGTTTGCTGCTGCCGCTCGTCCAGCAGGGCGCGAGCGTTGTCCGCCTGCGCCGAGCGGTTGCGCAGCGGAATGGCAAAAGTCACTCCCCCCGCATACGTTGGGAAGTTGTTGTTGATCATGTTGGAAAGGGCGCTGCCCAAGCCGTTGTTCGTTACGGCCGTCGGGAAGATGGGAACGCCGAGAAATGCATTCGGGATTACCGGAACGCCGTTGGCGCCCACGATGGGCTCGCTGGTTATGGCCTCGAAACTCGTTGGTGTCGTGGAAGTCTGAGTGATCTCGTTTCCGGAAAGCCCGGTCTGGCTGAATTGCCCGTAAATGTTGAGCGAGGGAAGCAGCGCATTCTTGGTGGCTTTCACCTCGATGCCCGCGTTTTTCAAGTTCAGGTCCGCTTGATAAATTTCAGGCCGCTTCTTCCAGGCTTCCTGCACCGCATCCTGCAGCGGGATATTTTCCACCACATCGGGAGTCGAGATCGTCGTCGTCGGAATGATTTCGATTCCTATCAGTTCCGGAGCCATCAGATTCTTGGTGATGTCGTTGAGCAGAACAGTCTGTTGCTGCAGACGCGTGGTTTGCGCCACGATCAAATTTTGCTGGTCGGTGGCCACCTGCGATTCTGCGGTGAGCACGTCGAGCGGTGCCATGGTCCCGATTTGCAGTTGCTTCTTGTTGTCCTCATACAACTTGGTGGAAACACCCACTGCGGCTTCCTGCACTACTACGTTCTGGCGGTCGAAAACCAGCTCCCAATAATCGTTGGAGACTTGCGTAACCGTGGCGATCACCTGCTGCGCCAATTGCGATTGGGATACTTTGATGAAGTTCTTGGCTTCCAGAATGTAGCGAGTATTCACCAGGATTCCGAAGCCGTTGAGTAACGGCTGCGATAGGGTGGCGGTCAACACCGGCTGGACGTACGGATTAAAAAGGTTTTCCTCCAAGTTCGACGCTTGGCGCGTGGTGTTCAGTGTTACCGAGAAGTTTGCGCCGGTGTGAAACCCTTCGGAGAAGCTGAAATTGTATAACCAAGTGTTCGCCGTAATAGCTTCCGCTGTGGCGGAAGTCGTGCCGGTGCCGGAAATAAACGGATTGTTGATGGGTGTGGTCGAGCGCGCCCATTCCACGCTTCCTGTGATCAGCGGATCGAACGAAACGGACGGCGAAGTTCCCAGCACCACCTGCTGCGTGGCACCCGATTGCGGGATTCCGCCGGATTTCGCTTTCAAGAGCTGCGTCTCTTCGATCCAGGGCTGGAATTTTTGCACGCTGATGTTCAGATTATTTTCGAGCGCCAGGGAGATCACGTCTTCCAGGCTCAGCATCAGCTTGTCTCCCTGAATCAACTGGTCGATTCGAGGAGAGTTTGTCAGCATGGGCTGAGCAATCTGCAACGTCCGGTACGGCCCAGTTATGTCCGGGAAGAAGTGCTTGCCGTTCGAATAGTCCGGCCCCATCTTCATGCTCCGCGCTTCTGCAGCGGCAGGAGTATTAGGCTGGGCTTTCAGCTCGCCACCCGTGGGCTCTTGGGTTTGCCCGGGCTGGGCTTGCCCCGGAGTCTGCTGCGATTGCGCTCCCTGCGGCGCCTGGGGTTCCTGTGCCTGAGCAAAAACCGGTGAAACGACAAGAGAAGCAGCGGTCAGAAACACCAGCGCGATTTGCGTAAACCTTCGAATCATCGTTGTTCCCTCTCAGAGTAGTGAAACGTCGAAATACGTGCAGGCCTCACTCTATCTAAACGCAGGCACAGGCCCATTTGTTTCAAATGACCTTTTTCGGTGCAAAGCAGCGGCCACGTGTAATCAGTTGAAATTAGACGGTTAATCGGGAAAATCGGCTCTCGGTTCGTTCATTAGCGAACATTACTGTGCGTAATCGAACAAACGGACATCGGAGTGTAGCATCGCCGCTCGCTCGCTGACAATTCTTCCGCGTAGATTGCGACGTTTGCAACTCCGCACCCGAATCCTCCTTGCCTTGCGCCGGAAAGCCGCAGTTTGGTGACTTAGGCGCGCACGTTGACACAGTCGTTCGGGTGGGCCTAACATGCCTGCCACCCTCCATGGCATCTAGGCGCAAGCAGAGGATCCTTCGCGACAGCCACAAGGCTGCCACCGTTCTGCTGGCGTGTCTTGGCTGGCTGGTCCTCACGCTTGGGACGCAGGCTCAGAGCGGCCTTCCCAAATCGAAACCTGCGGGGTACGTGAACGATTTTGCAGGTGTCCTGAGCCCGGCGGCTCGGAATTTGCTCACGGCGCTTTGCACTGAGGTGGATCAGAAGGCAAAAGCGCAGATTGCCGTCGTTACCGTCAAGTCTCTGGAAGGAAGGCCCATCGAAGATTATTCGATCGCTCTCGCCACACAGTGGGGAGTCGGGCCGAAGCAATCCGCCAGTGGAGTCCTAATTCTGCTCGCAGTTGACGACCACCAAGACCGCGTCGAAGTCGGCTACGGGCTCGAACCGATCCTTCCGGACGGCAAAGTCGGCGGCTTCTTGCGCGAGGCAGTGCCATTTCTGCGCGCCGGAAATTACGACGCTGCGATGCTCCTGATAACGCGTCGCGTCGCCGATGTGATCGCCCAGGATCGCGGAGTAACGCTCAGCGCCACGACGTCTCTTCCTTCGGCACCCGCTCCTCGCAGAAGCCAACGAGGAACCGGACTCGGTCCAATCGCCACGCTCGTAATTTTGTTTTTTATCTTCTCTTTGATTGCGAACATCTTTAGGCGCGGAGGCGGCGGGGGACGTGGGGGCGGCGGCTGGGTCGGCCCCATGATTGGTGGAATGCTGATGGGCGGAGGAGGATTTGGCGGAGGGGGATTTGGGGGCGGCGGCGGTGGCGGCGGGGGCTTCGGCGGGTTCGGTGGAGGCTCGTTTGGCGGCGGCGGAGCCAGTGGAAGCTGGTAATTTTTCGGCGGCGCACGCGTAGTTAGCTGAGGACACCTTGAATGGAAGCGAAACTTACAGAATTTGTGAACCGGCTGAAGGCCGCAATCAGCGACAATCTGAAGACCGTCGTGCTCTACGGCTCCGCGGTCACCGGCGAATTTCGCGCCGAGCATTCGGATCTGAACGTCCTGTGCGTGGTCGATCGAGCCGATGCCGCGCTCCTCGAAAATGCGCACGGCGTGGCGGAGTGGTGGATGCGCCAAGGCAATCCGGCTCCGCTTATTTTCACCGTGGAGGAATTGCGGCGCTCGGCCGACGTGTTCGCCATCGAGCTTCTGGACATGAAGCTGCATCACCGCATTCTTTATGGAACGGATTTTCTGGGAGATTTCGAAGTCCCGCTGCACCTCCACCGCCTGCAGGTCGAACGCGAACTTCGCACCGCGTGGCTGCGTCTGCGCCAAGCAATACTTGCGGCGCCGCTCAGCAATAAGGTTCACGTGGATATCATGCTCAAATCCGTTTCGCCGTTCTGCGCGCTGTTTCGGCACGCGCTGCTGGCTCTGGGCCACGATATGCCCGCGACGAAACGCGAAACGGTGAACGCGATCGCATCGCTTACCGGCGGCAACCCCACTGCGTTTCAAACCGTTCTCGATTTAAGGGAAGGGAAGCGCAAGAAGAGCGAAATTGACGTTGAAGTATTGCTCAATGCTTATCTCGAACTGGTAGAAGTCGTAACGAACGAAGTAGATCGCCGGCTCGAATCGGCCTAGGCCGCGTGAGCATGGGAGAATGCGAAAGGTCGCACTAGCGAATTCGGCGTTCGCTACGGAGAATCTTTGTGGGTCATGGCTTTAGCCACGACAAAAGAATCGCAGAATTGGGCGGCTTTAGCCGCTGAAGTTCCGATTTGCAGTTCTGATGCAGTTTTCCAGAGGAGGCTTTCATGAAAGCAGTTGCAGCGATCATCGCGGTTCTCATCATCGTCGCGCTGATTTTCGGCGGTTCCTACGTTTCACATCGCAATCAGATGGTCACGCTGAACGAAACGGTAAAGTCCAACTGGGCTCAGGTGGACGTAGTCCTTCAGCGCCGGTCGGACCTGATCCCCAACCTGGTGGAAACAGTGAAAGGCTTCGCCGCGCATGAAGAAACCGTCTTCGGCGACATCGCGAAAGCTCGTTCCGCTCTGATGGGCGCTCAAACTCCGCAGGATAAAATCGCTGCGAACGGCCAGCTCGACGGCGCGCTCAGCCGCCTGCTCCTGATCGTCGAAAATTACCCGCAGCTCAAGTCGAACGAAAATTTTCTGCGTTTGCAGGACGAACTTGCCGGCACGGAAAATCGCATCGCCGTCGAGCGCAAGCGCTACAACGATTCCATCCAGGCCTACAACACGTACATCGGGCAATTCCCCAATAATATTTATGCGGGCTGGGCTGGATTCAAGCGTAATGACGCGTATTTCCAGGCTTCGGAAACGTCGCGCGAGGCTCCGAAAGTACAATTTCCCGCCGCCAAGCCCTAGCTCCGTGTCTGTTAGGCTAAGCGAGGGACGGACAACACGATCCCGGTTGAGGCAATTCCTGGCGTTTGCTGGGCCGGTGACCTGACGACTTAGCGTTTTGTACTGGGAGCTGTGACGGTGGGTGCGCTGGCGCGCTTGCGTTCGTTCGGATCCCAATCATTGGGAGGAAACGCAATGCGCCAGAACTTGGGTGCGGCCTCGGAAAATTCAAGCCCCACTTCTGATTTGCCGCTGTTGTAATCACCTTGAAAAGTTACGGTGCACGCCAGCTCTTCCTGAGTCTGAGGATTGCTGATAAACAGCTTCTGACCGCGCTTTACCTTTGCAGCCAGCAGCACCAGACAACCGTTTGCGTTCACGGTAATCGTCTTGGTTTTTTCCTGGAACAACTCGCCTTCGTTCGAGCGAATCTCCACCGACATGCCAATCCGCACTCGCTGCGTCCGACGAGGCTCCGCGTAAGTTTTGCCTTCCGTGTCGCGCGATGATTCGAACTTCGCCATGCATGTCTCCCGTCTATCGCTACGTATAACCCTTGCCGCTCGGTAAAGTTCCTACTCAGACGCTCCGTGGCGTCACGATTGTCATTTTGGAACGGTTCCTGATCTTGGCTTCCACCCCCAGGGTAACGATTGGAGCAGCGCTAACTAATAGAATGACACAATGTCGCAGCGAGGCTGGCCCCTTTTCTCGCAGATTTTCAGCAAGAGTTACTCCTACCCTAAGGGCCCACCCTATCCCACCCGATAAGTGCAAATTAGGCGGTGTTTCTCATGGGAGCCGCGTATTTATCAACAACATTACGGCTTGATGAATCCTGTTGCACCCACCTTGACCCTGCCAGCCTCCCGCGCTACGCTAGCATTTACGCAAAGTGTTCTGGAGGCGTCGCGTCCGCGATACTGAATGAAACAAACCGTCCGACTCGTCGGTGGAATCAGCGAGCTTTTTGGCACTCTCGACGAAAATATCAAGCTCTTCGAATCAACCCTGCACGTTAGGACCCATTTGCAGGATCATGATCTGGAAATTGAAGGCGACCCCGTGCAGGTAGAGCGCGCGGCCCTAATCCTCGGCGAATACAACAATCGCATCCGCGAAGGCCGTGTCCCCGCCAGCCAGGAAGTGAAATCGCTCCTTCGCGTTGCCAGTACCTCACCGCCGTCCGAGCTACGCGGAGCTTTCTCGCCAACTCGCGTGCGCTCCTTCGGCAGGAAAAGCATCGCGCCTAAGAGCCCCAATCAGGCGCGCTATATGGAAGCGCTTGAAACATTCGACATGGTTTTCGCCATCGGCCCCGGCGGAACCGGAAAAACCTACCTGGCTGTGTCCATGGCCGTGTCCGCGCTGCTCTCCAAACAAGTCACTCGAATTATTCTCGCGCGGCCCGCGGTGGAAGCCGGCGAGCGCTTGGGATTTCTGCCCGGCACGCTGCAGGAGAAAGTCGATCCCTACATGCGCCCTCTCTATGACGCGCTTCACGACTTGCTGGAAGCCGACAAACTGGAGAGCTTCCTCGAAAAAGGTATCATCGAGGTTGCGCCGCTGGCCTTCATGCGCGGCCGCACGCTGAACGATTCTTTCGTCATCCTCGACGAAGCGCAAAACACCACCAGCGAGCAGATGAAAATGTTTCTCACTCGGCTGGGTTTCAATTCCAAGGCCGTAATCACGGGAGACGTTACGCAAATTGACCTGCCGGATTCGCGGCGCTCGGGACTGGTGGAAGCCATCGAAATCGTCGGCAATATAGAAGGCATCTCCATGGTTTATTTCGACGAGCGCGACGTGGTGCGCCACAGCCTGGTTCAGCGCATTATCAAAGCATACGACGAGCACGGCGCGTCCCATCCTCCCGGCAAGAATCATCGAGCTTAATCCAGTTCCATGATTCTCAACCAACAGCGTCAGGTGAAAATTTCTATTGCCGGCCTCGAAAAATTTTTCACTAAGGTGCGGCGGATTCTGCGGATTCCGGCGAGCGCCCTTACCATCTGCCTGGTCAGCAATGCGGAAATCGCGAAGTGGAATCGTTTGTACCGTGGTAAAAATCGGCCCACCGATGTATTGTCTTTTGCAACGGATGAGCCACACTCTAAGCAGCGGATTCGCAAATTGTCCGGGAAGCGCGCAACTTTCGCGCCGCGCGCAGCCTCTTCGCCGCGGTATTTGGGCGATATTGCGATTGCGCCGAATGTCGCCCGGCAAAACGCGCGGCGTTTGGGACGCGATTTCGACGACGAAATGCGCATTCTAATTCTTCACGGAATTCTCCATCTAATGGGATACGACCACGAAGCCGATCAAGGTCAAATGGACCGGCGGGAAATGCGTCTTCGTCGCCAACTCGGATTGGCATAATCATGCCGATTTTCATCTACACCATCGGCATTCTCGCCCTTAGCGGGATTTTGCTGTTCTTCTCCTACCTAGATCGCGTGTACCGCGAGCTGGGGCGAGTCTCCACCGGCCGCATCCATGATCACCTCGAAATATTCGAAACCGAAGTCGCGCCGCGCTTCCACATGCAGACTCGCCGCGCTGCTCTGGCGTTCAGCCTTCTCACGCGCCTATGGCTCGTTCTCGTGGCGGCGATTACCGCGCGTGCCGTAATCGTTTTCGCTCTTGGAACCTGGGAAGCTGCGCTTCAGATGATTTTTTTTCTGGGCGCCGAAGTCGTAGTCGTGATGCAGTTTTTGCCTGCGGTTCTGCTCGCTCGCGCTCCGGGCAATTGGATCGCTCCTTTTGTTCCCATTGTGCGCGCATTTCTTTTTCTCACCTGGCCGGTTCTCGCTGTCCTGGAGCTGCTTGTCTCCGTGCTGCATGTTTCGGAGGAGGAGCAAAGCGCTCCGGCCGCTGAACAGCAAGCCATCGAAGATTTCGTTGACGCCGCCACCGAAGAGGGAATCATCGAGCAGGACGAAGCGCGGCTCATCGAACAGGTCGTCGAGTTCGGCGACAAGCGCGTGCGCGAAGTGATGACGCCGCGTCCCGACGTGATTGCCATCCGCGCCGATGCTTCGCTGGAAGAATTGCGCGAGCTCGCGGTCGAAACGAAATTTTCGCGTCTGCCGGTCTTCGAAAAATCGCTGGACGACATCGTCGGCATCGTCATGGCGCGCGATATGCTCGAAGTGCCGGACACGGAAGCCGCTCATCGCACTGTTCGCGAACTGAAGCGCCCGGCTCTTTTCGTGCCGGAAACGAAGTTCGGCTCCGAGCTGCTGAAAGAAATGCAGCGCAAAAATCAGCAGATGGCCATCGTGATTGATGAATACGGCTTAATGGCCGGAGTCGTCACCATCGAAGACATGGTGGAAGAAATTGTCGGTGAAATCGGCGAAGAAGATCGCCGGCCCGCGCCCGATGTGATTCGCGAAGCCGGCGGCGCGCTGGTCGTTCGCGGCAGCGTGCCGGTGGACAAAGTCGGCGAACTATTTGGCGTGCGCCTCGACGCCGCCATGCAGCATTCCAGCTCCACCACCATCGCAGGATTGCTGAATAGCCTCGCGGGCCACGTTCCGCGCACCGGCGAAATCATCGATGCGGACGGCCTGCGCTTCGAAGTCCTCGAAGCCAATCAGCGCAAAGTTCTGCGCGTCCGCGCCCGCTTCAACTGAATCTCTCTGTACGAAAATATTCTCACGTCCTGAGCTCCTTCCGTCCGCTCGTGAAACTACTCGCGTCCGGCGCGATGGCGTACAATCGTTCTCTCCATGCCTTTCAAGTCCGGGTTCGTCGCGATTGTTGGACGCCCCAATGCGGGCAAGTCCACGCTTGTAAATACTCTGGTCGGTCAGAAAGTCGCCATCGTTTCGCCTAAGCCGCAAACCACTCGCAACCGCATTCAAGGCATTTTGAATCGCGACGACGCGCAAATCGTCCTGGTGGATACGCCCGGCATTCACCGGCCGGAAAATGTTTTGAGTCGCATGATGATGGACGAATTGCAGCACGCTCTCGAAGGCATCGACATTCTTTCGCTCATCGTTGACGCCACTGCTGATTTCGGCGGCGGCGACCGTTTCTCGATTCAGTGGGTCGAGCGGTTTCACGGGCCGGTATATCTTTTGCTGAATAAAGTGGACCGCATCCACAAGCAGCTTCTTTTGCCGTTGATCGAGCGCTACAACAAAGTGTTTGAGTTCGCGGAGATTTTCCCCATCTCGGCGCTCACCGGCGCCGGCTGCCTGGACCTGGTAAATTCCTGGCTCACGCGCCTTCCCGAAGCGCCGCCTCATTTTCCGGCCGACCAATTTACCGACCAGCCCGAGCGTTTTCTGGCCGCTGAACTCGTTCGCGAAAAAGCAATCCTCATCACGCGCGAAGAAGTCCCGCACGCCATCGCCGTGCTGGTCGATAATTTTGACGAAACCGAGAAGATCACGCGCATACGCGCCACAATTTACGTCGAGCGCGAAGGCCAGAAGGGAATTCTGATCGGAAAGGGCGGCGCCACCATCAAGAAAATCGGAACGCAGGCTCGCTTGGAACTCGAAACCATCCTCGGCGTCAAAATCTTTCTCGAACTCATGGTCAAAGTGCAGCCGCACTGGCGCCAAAATTCCGCGATCGTTCGACAACTCGATTGGCATCGCCAGCTCGAACAGCTCGCCGACTACCAGGAATAAGTTCTATTCTCTCGCGGGAGCAATTCCCAGTGTGCGCATTTTTCTGTACAAGTGGCTGCGCTCCAGACCCAGCGCCTGCGCCGCCTTGGTCATATTCCAGCGATTTTCCTCCAACTTGCGCAGCACGAATTCGCGCTCGTACGCCGACCGTGCCTCCTGCAAGCTCTCGTAGGGCTTCTGCGGGCTCTTTGACGCGCCGCGAAACACCTCCGGCGGCAAATGATGCGGCTCAATTCGCGGCGAAGGACAAATGATCACCAAACGTTCGACTAGATTTTTTAGTTCGCGCACATTCCCGGGCCAGGGATAACTGAGCAACACGTCCATCGACGGCGCGCTGAATTCCTTTTGTTTCTTGCCGTATTCCTCGCAGAAGGCCCGCAAAAAATGCGCTGCCAGAATCGGGATGTCCTCAATTCGGTCGCGCAACGCGGGCACGTAAAACGGAATCACATTCAGCCGGTAAAATAAATCCTCGCGAAAGACGTTGCGCGCGATTTCTTCTTCGAGTTTTTTATTCGTGGCCGCCACCACGCGCACATCCACGGTCACCGGAGTATTCGAACCCAAAGGCTCCACGCGCTGCTCTTCCAGCACGCGCAGAACTTTCGACTGCGTCTTCAGGCTCATGTCGCCCACTTCATCGAGGAAGAGCGTCCCGCCATCGGCCTTCTGAAACTTGCCGACTTTGTCCTCGCTGGCGCCGGTAAAACTTCCTTTGCGATGCCCGAACATTTCCGATTCAATCAATTCTTCCGGTATCGCGGCGCAGTTCACTTCCACGAACGGCATGGCCTCCCGCAAACTGCTGGCATGCAGCGCGCGTGCCACCAGCTCTTTGCCCGTGCCGCTTTCGCCGTAAATCAGCACGCGGCCGTTCGTCGGCGCGGTCAGTGCAATCTGCTGCCGCAGCGCTTTCATCGGCACGCTGTTGCCGAGAATTTGATGCTTTTCTTCGAGTTCGGCGCGAAGCCGGCGATTTTCCGATTCCAGCCGCACATATTCGAGCGCGTTGCGTACCACCAGCACGGTTTTTTCCAGCGAGAGCGGTTTTTCGATGAAGTCAAACGCCCCAAGTTTCGTCGCGCGCACCGCCGTTTCGATATTTCCGTGTCCGGAAATCATCACCGCCATCGGCGCGCCTTCGAGCTGCTGGATCCGCTCGAGCGTTTCCAGGCCGTCCATTTTCTTCAGCCACACATCCAGCAGAATCAAATCGAAGTTTCGCCGCCCGATTTGCTCCAGACACTCTTCGCCCGAGGCCACCGCTTCGGTTTCGTACCCTTCGTCGCGCAGCAGCGCACCCAGCGATTGCCGGATTCCGCTTTCGTCGTCAACTATCAGTATCGTTGCCGGCATTTCTTTTTCGAGCCTTTGAACTACGCGTTACATTTCCGCAAAAACCGCTAAGCCTGCCCGCCCGTTTGCGTTTGCGCCGCCACAACTTCCGCGGCGGGGAACCGAATCAGAAAACGCGCACCGCTCGGCAGATTGTCTTCCACGCGAATCGTTCCGTTATGCTCGGCGATGATGCGGCTCGCAATCGCAAGCCCCAGCCCCGTGCCGCGCTCTCGTGTGGAAAAATGCGGCAGGAAAAGCCGCTCTTTATCTTCGGGAGAAATACCGTGGCCGCTGTCGGAAATCTCAATTTCCACCGCGTCGCCGTCGCCTTCCACGCGCGTCGCCACCCGCAACCGGCGAACCGTCGAGCCTTCCATCGCCTCCGCCGCGTTATCAATCAAATTGGCAACCACACGCCGCATCAGTTCGGGATCGGCTTTCACCGGAGGCAGCGTGGAGGCCAGTTCTGTTTTCACCGTGATGCCGTCCAGTCGCCCGTGAAACAAATCCAGCGCGCTCGAGACAATGGAATTCAAATCCGCGGCTGCGAGCCGCGCGGAAGGGAATCGCGCGAATTGCGAGAACTCGTCCACCAGCGATTCCAGCGTCTGCACTTCGCGCTCGATCAGCCCGGCGCATTCCGCCACCAGCTTTTCGAACTCGCTGCGCGCAACCTGCGTCTTCGGCGGCGCATTGCGATCCAGGTGCCGAAGCAGGCGCTGCGCCGAAAGCTGAATCGGCGTAAGCGGATTTTTTATTTCATGCGCGATACGCTGCGCAACTTCCTGCCACGCGGCCGCTTTTTGCGCGCGGAGAAGGTCGGTCAAGTCGTCGATGACCACCACAAAGCCCGGGTTCGATCGCCTCGGTCCCAGCGAACTCACAGTCACCGCAGCGCGCAGCAGCCGCCCTGCGGACGCAATCTCAATTTCACGCGAAGCCGCTCCCATGCGCAACGACTGCCGCATCAAATGCAGCACCGCGCGCCCGGCCTCTTCTCCCATCAACTCCGTCAGCGTATGCGCGTCGCGCGCGTGCTCTCCTAAAATCATGGCGATGGCGGAATTCACGCGCGCCACTTCTCCGGCTGCATTCAGCGAAACCACTCCGGTGGGAATGTTTTCCAGAATCGCTTCCATTAACTTCCGGCGACCTTCGCGTTCCTCAATGGCTTGTTCCAGATTTTTCGTAAACTCATTAATCTGCCGGCGGCCTTCTCCCAACTGCTCGGTCATGCGGTTGAACGAACGCACCAGGATTCCCAATTCATCCTGCGCCTGCACCGCGATTTGGTAGTCGAAATTGCCGCGCGAGATTTCGCGAGTAGCTTCCGCCAGCGCCTGAATCGGCAGCGTCACTTGTTTCGAAAGACGCAGTGCGATCCACGTGGTGCTGGAAAGAAGGATCAAAGTGATCGCGATCAGCGTGAGCAGAATCTCGCGCTTGTAAGCGCGCAAGCCCTGCTTCTGTGCCGCGTAAAGAGCTGTTTGCGATTCTATATTTTGATACCGTTCCACAAAATCATCCGGCAGATGCCGTGCGGCGAATAAAGTAGAACCGTGCATGGGGGCTGTTCCGGCGATGTAGAGCTGGCTTCCGGCCTGCCACACTTGAGCGCCGCTCGCGAGCGTTCGCACGATTTTCGGCGCTCCCGGATCACCATTTTGCGAAGGAACATCTTGCGCCGGCGCCGCAACCTTCGCGCCGAATTTCCATCCCTTCTCGAAATCCATTCCGGCGGTAACTTGGCCTTTACCGTCAGTGGTCCATGCGGCATCCGCAGTGCGGCTCAGAACCAGGAAACTTTGGTCCGGCGTTTCCCGCATCGCCGCTTCGGAAGCGAGCGAGCTCAATCGCGTAAGCTCCGCGGAGCCGAAACCGGTTAGAAGGACTCGGCTTTCTTCGTTTGCGATTTCCAGAGGCCGCGGGAACCAAAGATTGAGAGTCCGATTCAACAGCGCGTAGCTGGAGAAAAACAAAAACATGACCGGCAGCAATGAAACGCCCATCGCGCCCAAAACCATTTTTGCCTTGAACCGCGAGCCGATCTGCCGGTCGCGCCGCTCGCTCCACAGTCGGACCAGGCTCCTGATCATGATCAGAGTGAAAACCAGCAGCGCGGCGAACATGAAAGTGGACAGCGCGAACAAAATCACCAGTCCGTTTTCTTGTTCCGGATGCAGGGGAATGTTCAGGGAGCCGAGCGTGAATACCGCGGCAGCAAGCAAAACAATCGCAATCAGGCCCAGGGTCAGCCACAACTGCTCTTTCCGCTTTGACCGTTCGCCTTTCACCGGCCTTCCTCCAGATACCGTCCCAACGGACACTTTTCGCACTCAACCACTCGCTTGCGACGCCAGCTCTTCCCCGCGGCTAAGGCCAAGCGCGGGAAATAACGAGTTAAAGTATTCATCCAGCGGGGGTTGCGCGTCAGTCTCGGCCGATCTTGCCAGTGTGGCTCGAAGCGAGGTATTGCGGGGCCATTCCCGCTGTGGGGAAGTGGGCGAAAAGGCCAGATTAGCCATGGAATAAACCCTATTGGACATGAATTATCAACAATAACGAGGCAATCGGCTCAAGTCAAGCATGTGTTGCGTGAATGCCACACTAATGTGGCTCTTTTTCGCTCCAGCTCGCCAACGAGCGAATCGTCTTGGAGTTCGGAGCAACTCGCAAACTACCCGGGTCAGAGCCCTACATGGGTTGCCAAGTAATAGAGGAAAAAGCCAACCGCTACTGCCAGCAAATTGATAACAACGTCCCGGCCTCTCACTCTTACCAGGTTTATCAGACCCCCGATAACCCCGAGCACTAATGCCCACCTGACTATGGGTGCCACCACAATCTCCCATCTGATAATCCATTGCCAATCCGTTTCATACCTGCGGGCATAAATCGAGTGGCCTAGCAGAGACTCAAACAGACCGGGGAAAGTTCTCGGCAGAATCGCAAGCGCATATCCCAATGGAAGAATCGCCACGGTCAAAATGAAGGGGAAGCGATCTCCAAGTCGCTTCCAGCTGAAGGGCCACATAACAGAACCTGCGAGGACCAGAAATACTAGTAAGGCGAAAACGAAAGTAGCTAATGGATGCGCATGTTCAAAGCCCATGTTCACGCCTAATTATTGAAGCCCTGCTTGATTCATTACGGAAGGTGCGACCCCTGCGTTCTTTGGAATTCGTTCATAAAACTCACCAAAGCCTCGACCGCCTTGATGGTGACGGCGTTATAAAGCGACACGCGCATCCCGCCTACCGACCGATGGCCGGTTATGCCCACGATGTTGGCCGCCGCGGCAGCCTGCGCGAACTTTTTCTCGATCGCTTCGTCGCCGCCCGCAACTCGGAACACGACATTCATTTTAGAGCGGGAATCCTTCGCCACGGGACAAGAATAAAGTCCGCTCGCGTCAATCGTCTCATAGAGCAGCTTCGCTTTTTCCTCGTTTCGTTTTTCAACTTCAGCGACGCCGCCTTCGGCCGCCACCCACTCAAGAACCAAGCCCACGATGTACACCGCAAATGTCGGCGGCGTGTGAAAGAGCGAATGCTCCTTGATCTCTGTGCGGTACTGCAGCAGCGTCGGCAGATTCTTATCCGCACGCTCCGCCAAATCGCGCCGGACGATGACCACTGTGACGCCCGACGGTCCCAGATTTTTCTGCGCTCCCGCGAAAATCAGTCCGAAGTCCCGGACGTTTACCGTTCGCGAAAGAATATCCGAGGACATGTCCGCCACCAGCGGCACGTCTCCCGACTTCGGAAACGCGTTCCATTGCGTCCCTTCGATGGTGTTGTTGGAGGCCATGTAAACGTAGGAAGCATCGGGCGCCAACGCAATTTCCTCCTTCCTCGGTACGCGCCGGAATTTTTCCGATTCGGTCGAAGCCGCCAAGCGGTAGGGCGTGCCTTTTTCCAGCTCGGCGATCGCTTTCGCCGTCCACATTCCCGTGTGCAGCACATCCACCGGCTTTCCGGAAATGTAGAGATTCATCGGCACCATCGTGAACTGCAGGCTCCCGCCGCCTTGCAGGAATATCACCGCGTAGTCTTCCGGAATCTCCATCAGGCTCCGGAGGTTTTGTTCCGCGCGCGAAAGTATCTCCTCGAACTCAGCCGAGCGATGGGTCATCTCCATAACGGACATGCCCGTCCCGCGGTAATCAAATAATTCCTCGCGGATTCGCTCGAGCACCGGCAAGGGTAAAGTCGCAGGGCCGCCGTTGAAATTGAAAGCGCGCTTGATCTCGCGGGAAGCAGACGGAGTAGGTGAACTCACTTCGATGGTTCCTTTCGAGAATATGGAATGGTGGCGAAAACTAGCGTATCAGATTATCAGAACATTGCAGCGCCCGAACATTGCAACTAATTCAACGGCTCGCTGGCTCCCAGCGCATCATTGTGCGAATGAGCACGCTCAAGAATCTTCACGCGATTGCGCCCGCGAAATTTATGGCACTATTTTGCGACCAGAACGACCGGGGGTGAAAGATGGAGAGAGCGAAGCGCATTATTCCAGCCGTTTACGGCGCAGCAGGTCTCGTAGTGGGCTGCCTCGCAGCTTATTTCATTCTAGCCTTCCTCTGGACTCGGATCGTGGTCAAGCCGGTTGACGTTACCGCTCATGACGCTGACATCGTTTTCGCCCTCTCGATAATCGCAGGGATCATCACCGGGTCGGTGGCTCTGCTCCTTTCGGCGCAACGCTATTGGAATCCGCAGAATAGAAGTCTGCATGGCCCCGTGAGCTAAATTGCTCGCAACTCCCCGCCTTGACACTTCCAACAGCCAGCCAGTAAACTGAAATGCTCGTTATCGTTCGCGGAGCCGAATAGAATGCTTCTGTCGCGGGATTTTGTCGGATATATGGCCAAAGAGGTGGTGAAGCGCCTCGCGGCTCAGAAGATGATCGAAGTAAAGAACGTGGAAAGCCTCACGCAGCAAGTTCGCCAGGTCATGGCGGACGAAGTGACCGTGGAAGACCGCGTCAATGAAGAAGTGCGGGAAATTCTAGCCAAGTACTCCGATGAAATGAAGCGCACGGGCGTTTCGTATCAGGAAATGTTCAAGAAAGTGAAAGGCCAGCTCGCCCGTGAAAGGAAATTAATTCTCCGCTGACATGCGACTGACCCGTGAGAAAACCGTGCGCATCTCTCATCGAATCATCGATCTTCTTGTGTCTGCTCCGGAAGTGGATTTCGTCGAGGACCGCGACACCATTCGCCAGGAAATCGTAACGATTTTGTCGTCGCTGCTGAAGCTCGAAGAGCAGGTGGACACCGAAGTCCGCGCAAAAATCGCCTCGCAGAAAAAAGAAATCCTCGAAGGCAGCGAAGAGTGGGACATCCTCTATCGCAAATACTACGCCGAGGGTCTGAAGCGCCTGGGCGTCGCCGAAGTCCACGCGCATTAATTTTCCAACAGCATCCCCAAAATAAAAAGGGCGCCAACTCTGCGGCGCCCTTTGAAATTTACGGCCTACGAATGTGTTCGTATCTACGACACGTCTGCGTTAATTCGGCGGCGCGTTGGGATCCGGCCGCCGCTGCAGCGTCGGACGATCCGGATCATCTGTGGAAGTAGGATCGCTGCTCGTTGACTGCGGATCGCCGCTGCCCGTTGATGGTCCCTTGTTGGGCTGCTGATCGGTCTTCTTGCGCAGCGAAGGCTTGTTCGGATTCTTTTTGTCGTCCACCTTCATATTCATTTCAATCATCTGCAGCCGCCGCTTTACCGTGTCGAATTCCGAGGTGGTGACGATGTACTCCTCGCGCGCCGGCAGAATCTTCGCAATTTCGTTCTGCGCCGCTACGATGCGCTCCGGCGTCGGCGGATGCGTTGAGAAAATCTTCGGGATCGTTCCAGGCTGCTTCTTTTCGTCCGCTTGCACCTTTTCAAAGAAGGACACGAACGAGTTCGGATCGTAGCCCGCCTTGTACATGTACTGCAGCCCCAGATAATCGGCTTCCGCCTCATCCACACGCGTGAATTTCAGGAAGGTCATGGGAATCGCAAAATTCATGCCCTGATAGATTGCGTATCCGGCCCAGGTGTAGGGGATAAAGATCGTCGCCACCATCGCGCCGATCTGTATGATGTCGCTCTTGGTGGCTTGCTTGGTGCCATGCCGCGCACACACGTGCGCGATCTCATGCGCCATCACGCCGGCCAGTTCCGATTCCTCATCCGCGTGCAGGATCAGCCCGCTGTTGATGTAAAAAAATCCGCCCGGCAGCGCGAACGCGTTCACCACATCCGAATCGATCACCTTGATGGTAAACGGCACCTGCGCGTCCGAATTGCGAACGAGGTTCTGCCCCACTCGGTTCACATATTCGACCACGACCGGATCGTTGATGAATTTCGCCTGCTTCTCCACTTCATGCGACAACTGTTTTCCCAGCGCGATTTCGTGTTCCAGCGAATAAAAATTCAGTCCGTGACCCACGCTGCGATTGCCGATCGCGTCCACATCCTGCTTGGAGCCCGGCTTGACGTTGGGGTCCCTCGGCATCTGCTGAATCGGCATATTGTCCGGTGACTGCGCTCCGGTTCCCGGCGCGCTTTGATCTTGCGCGCTCGTATCGGTTTGCTGCGCGGTCGGTGCCACAGAACCCTGCGCAGGAGGCTGCGTTTGGGGAGTTTGCGCGGGCGAAGTCTGCTGGCCCTGCTGCTGTGTTTGATCCGGAGGAGTCTGCGCGGCAGGTGGAGCGGTTTGCTGGCTCGGCTGCTGCTGCGGTTGGCTGCTAGGCTGTTGGTTTGCAGGCGGTTGTGTGGATTGTTGAGGGAACCCTGCGAATGTCGCGGGACTAAGCAGCGAAGCAGCTACAATCAGCGCCCCCAATTGCCCTGCCAGGCTCTTTTTCATGCATGCCTCCAGAGGAGCTTTGCCGAAATTATACACCCCGCCCCCAGCATCCTCACAATAATTGCTTGGATGATGGATGCCCGGAAAGAGTTTCCCAGCCGCCCTAGGATTCCTCACGATGCGACTCCGCCAGGGGTTTCCCCTGCGAATCACCCCGGCGCTGCGATATTGACGCACTCTTCGAATCTGTTTACATTCGTATTGTGCCCGCCCGCAAAATCCAAGTCGGCCAAGTCTGGAAAAAGGACCAATCCGGCGAATCTTATTTGATTACTAAGATTTACAACGAGGCCCTCGCCACCTTCGCCCTCCTGCGCAAAACCGGCGCCGAAGCCGAAGGCACCGTAAAAGTCAAAGTGGACCAGCGCGGCGCCTCGCAAGCCCTCCCCGGCTACAGTTACACCCAAGAATCCGACTCGTTCTAAGAGCCTGTATTGGCCGAAGGGTTTCTACTTGGGCCCGAAAGTCTCTCCGAAGAAGTCTCCAGGCTTCCAACTTGGCCGCTGTGGATTCTGCGCGATGTCATATCCAACCAGGAAATCGACCTGCATGAACTCCACGGCGGCGTCGAAATCGAGCGGTTGGTTCATATCGTCAGAAGGAGAATGGTATCGGTTGGCGGTCCAATCATCGTTAAATTTCTTGGCATTGAAGTTGGGGTCTCTGGCTTGCTCCCCTTCGGTGATGAAAACGGAAGGCACTCCTTGGCGCACAAACGAGTACTGGTCAGCACGGACAAAATAGTTCTGATCGGGCTCGGGATCCGGGCTCACCTTCAACCCGAGAAGCGTCGCATCGTGCTCTACCACTGCGTCCAGGGTGCTATCCGGTGCACCGAGCGCAACGATATCCTTGAAGGTGTAGAAGACGCTCGCCCCATCCATGTTTATATCCGCCACGATGCTACGAATCGGTACGGTCGGAAAATGCGCGAAGTAGTCTGAGCCGAGCAACCCTTTTTCTTCTCCGGTGACAGCAAGGAACATGATCGAACGGGCCGGCGCGTGCGGCATGGACTTGAACGCTTTGGCGATTACAAGCAGGGCCGCGACGCCGGAAGCGTCGTCGGCAGCGCCGTTGTAGATGGAATCCCCATTGATGGGCTGGCCGATTCCCAAATGATCGACGTGGGCGGTATAGACAACGTATTCCTGGCTGAGTTTAGAGTCCGAGCCGGGAAGCACGGCGACCACGTTCGGGCTGGTGATCGCTTCGTGACGGCTGACCATCTCTATGCGCATGGTCACCGCTAACGGAAATGATCCCGGCTTGCCCGCATCCGCGTCTCGCCGTACATCCGCCCATGATTTGGGCGCATGTTGAAATAGTTTCTCTCCGGCCGCTGGGGAAAGGGCGGCGCCCGCCTTGATCTCTGGAAATGAATCGTTCGGAGTGCCATCCGGGGCAAGCCAGCGCATCGAGGGGAAACCGGCGCCAATCACCACACGTGGCCAAGGCAAGCTCTTATCGTCTTTCGCTGTCCAGAGGAACAACACGCCCACTGCGCCATGCTCACGAGCGACGCGCGACTTCTCGCGCCTGGAACTCAGGTGCGCTTGCAGCTCCGAAGGAAGCGAGGGCGGCGCGCCGAACAGAAAGGCAACGATCTTGCCTTTCACATCCAAGCCTGCATAGTCGTCGTAGCTGCCATCCGGTGTCCGCACGCCGAAGCCGACAAACACCACTGGCGCTTCGACGGAGGCCTCGGGACTCAGCGCGCTTCCGCTGGTGATGAAGTCGTCGCCCCATTTTAGCTGCGTTGTGGAGCCGTTCCCGGTGATGCTGATGGCGCACTTGTCCGGTTCCACGGTGATTTGTCGCAACGGCACGCGCTGGTAATATGTGCCGTCTTGACCGGCGGGTTTCAGCCCCAGAGCTTCAAACTGTGCAGCCACGTACCGTGCGGCAATCTCATGACCTCGCCGACCGGTGCCGCGCCCTTCCAGCAGGTCATCCGCCAGGAATGCCATATGGGCACGAAACGGCTCCTTGCGAAGTTCTTGCATGGCGGCTGTCGCATCGGGCGGTATCGGCGAAATAGCCTGCCCAAAAACCTGCGGAGCTGCTATAAGCAAAATGGCGAGCAGAATAGGGATTACGAGTAAGCGACGCATGATACCTCCTGACTTGCCCTACAAACCAGCGGAGTATAACCGAAGCCGGCGTGACTGGAATTCCGTTCTATTTGCCCAACTCTTTTCCCTATATGGACCGCACCGGCATGCGCACCACATCCTCCACGCGCATGGCTTCCTTTACGATGAATCCCTCCGCGTACTTCACGCCGATCATCCGGCCGTAAGCCGTGGCTGTCAGATTCATCCGCGCTTCCAGTTCATCCAGAGGCAAATACACTTTCGACTTGCGATCTTTCTCCGGCGGCTCGAACTGCGACTTGTAAGACAGAATCGCTCGCCTGCGCCGCTCGAATTGTTTTGAGATATCCACGCAAAACGTCGGCCGCGCATTTTCATACGCCGCCGCATACAGAATCTTGAACGGACGAAACGCCCGCCCGCTCAGCGGATAATTTTTCAGCCCCGCGACGAAGCACGCCTCGTATCCAAGTTTCGCCGCGGTGTAATGGTCCGGGTGCCGCCCTTCCCAGTAGGGAAGTATCACCGTCTTCGGCTGCAGCTCGCGAATCACTTCGGCGATGGCCATCTTGTAATCTTCGCGCATCTCCAGCCGCGCATCGGGCAGTCCTAGATTTCGCCGCACGCTGACTTTCAATATTTTTCCAGCGCGCGCCGCTTCCCGCAGACGTATCTCCGGCGTCCCCCGTGTGCCCGTCTCGCCCTTGGTCAAATCGAGAATCCCCGTGCGGTATCCCGCTTGCGCCATTTTCAACACCGTTCCGCCGCAGGTCAGCTCCACGTCATCCGGATGCGCCGCAATCGCCAGCAAATCAATCTTCATGCCCCCTCCCTTCGCGCCCCGATTCTAACAGCCTTTATGTAGCTCGGGACTGCAGACGTCGCGGTGCGATACGACTGGGGCGGCTTCGAAGCGAGTGGACGGAGGCTAGGGGTTGCATGCGGGCTTGCGCTGGACCCAGCGAACTCCTCTGCGGATAATTACGAGCGCGTCGGTGGGGCCTCCGACGTCGATTTTCTTGGGGTGATACTCCGCGGTGAGTTGCACCAGGCGCATCGCCCAGCGCACGTCTCTGTCTCGCAACGCAATGCTTCTTTCGGCGACGGCCCAGTTCCTCTGCTCCACTCGCGCGAAATGAGTTTTGTCCGCCACCACTTCGGTGACAATTTCGTTTCGCCCCAACGCGGCAAAATGCATCGTCGGCCGCGGACGCTCGGCATAAAATTTCTCTCTCGCCTGTCGCGTGGCGGGGTCGAACGCGATTTCCACCTGATACAGCGCCATCGCGCCGTTTTGAACGCCCGCGAAAACGCCGGTAAGAAAAATATTGTCCTCCACCATTTTCGTGGACCCCGCCGGATCGGCCACCAGCGCCTGATTGATGCTCGCGACCATACGCTCGCCCCACTCCATCGCCGCCGCTCGCAGAAGCCGCGAACTCCCCGCCTTTTGCGCGTCCTTGAAAGCGTGACGAGCCTCATCCTGCGCGTCCCAAAGCGCGTGCCCATTGCTCGCGTGAATGATGTTTCCCGCAGCAGTAAACACCGAGTGGTCGTCGAGCCTCACGATTTTGCAAATATCGTCGCGATATTTCCCGGCGTCGTCGAACCCTCGGCTGTCCACCGCGATCACAATTTTAGTTTGCGACAATCCAATCACCACAACCGTGCCCGCCGCGCTTTGCCCGCCGCCCGCTTCCGCGCCCAAGCTGGAGGCCAACGCCAGGACCACAGCCGCTGCCGATTTAGTCTTGTAGTTCATTTCGATTTCGTACGAGATTGTACTAACTCCTCGTAGCATCCTCATTGCTATAATTCCGCCCGTCGCAGGCCGGCGATCCATCGGAGGGCGCTTTTCATGGCGAACGATCCACAGCAACCCCACGCTTCTTTTCTCCGCGCGCACATCAGCGAATTCTGGTCCGGCGACCTGGGCCTCACTCTCGTCAACATCGCGCTGTGCGTTTTGATTTTCGTCATTACGCCGCTGCGCGAAGCCGGCCTTCACGGACGCATCGTCCTTGATCTCGCCGTGCTCGTGCTGATGATTTCCGCGGCGCTCGTTGTGGACCAAAGCCGCACGGCCACGGCTGTCGTTGTCACCGTCGTCGCCGCAACTGCTGTGGTGTTGAGCGCCGGGCGCGTCCATCCAACGATGTTTCTTCATCTGCTCGGCAGCGTGCTCGTCACCATCTCGCTGCTGCTCTACGTGCGCATCGTTCTGCTCGTCACCTTTCGCGGCGGCCTGATCACGTGGAGCCGCATCCAGGGAGGCATCAGCGCCTACCTTCTCATCGGCTTGGCCTTCGCCTCCGCCTTCCAGTTTGTTGAACAACTTCATCCCGGCGCCTTCAGCTTCGTTACCCAGCCCGCCGATTTGGACCAGCTCACCGCCAAGTTCACCTACTACAGTTTTACGACGCTGACCACCCTCGGCAGCGACATCAACCCCGTATTCCCCTTCGCCCGCTCCCTCACCATCGCAGAGTCCGTCGTAGGCCAACTTTTCCCCGCCGTCCTCATGGGCGCGCTGGTAGCCATGGCTTTGCAGTCGCGACCAAAAACCTAAGCGGAACTCAGCCCTGAGCGCAGTCGGACGAGTTCGCGGGGCGCATGCCACTCGCGTCCGAAACCGCCAACCCAAAAGCTTGCGCGGGTGAAGCTGCGCAAAAGGTGGAAATTCGAAGAGGCGACGCATTTCGCTATTGAAGGTCCAAAGTGCGCGTCCCGCTGAACCATCGGGGACGCAAAATGCACGGTTGTGGCCCCGGGTAGAAATTTGCCGAGCGTTTGTTTTGAGTGAGTTACGTCGTTTTCTACTTATTGGGCTGTGCCGGGTAGAAATGCCGTGAAATGCAGGATCGTGGCTCGCGGAGAGGGCGCGCAAGGGATGAATCACGCGCCAAGTTTCGAAATCCTTAATGTGCACTCTGGCCCCGGTTAGGAATTTTTCCGTCGTTTGTTTTGAGTGAGTTACGTCGAATTCTGTTTGTGGGGCAGAACCGGTTAGAAATGGGCTAAAACGCCTGCGTATTTGCGGTGAATTCCGGCTTAGAGGCCTTAGTTGTTGGCGCATGGTTGGACAGCGGCGGCGGGCTGACGGCGGACTTCTTTGGCTGGCCTCTTGGCATTCCCGTTTTGGGAATCTGTGAACAAAGTGTTTGAACGCACAGGCGCTTCCGTATTTCTACTGCCTCCTCGACCGCCCGTGGCCTTGCCCATATAGCTTCCTCGTGGGGTATCAATAACGCCCCGAAGCATAATATCATAGTAGTAAACATAAGTCAAGGGTAATAAATTACACGGGGCGAGTGGGCGAAGAACGACCATTCGACCTGTAGTTAAAGGTCGGCCACCAGCCCGTGCCCAATTCATCCCGCGACCCTATATGTGATTGTTATTTGGTTGTTGACATCGTCACCACCATAGCGGTACAAGTGCGACAACGATGGCCCGGATTAATCGGCTTAATCACTAATTCGGCGTCTGAATTATCGATACCTAGGGGGCCACATGGGAAATCTAAAAGATCCAATAAATCCAATAACTGGGTCGGGCCTTGGACAGGCTCAAATTACTCCTGTGATATTCAATATATCGGGAACTGCGACTACACCGTCCATTTCCGGTGAAAACGACTCGGCAGGCGGCATCGCAATCAGCGGAAATAGCCCGAAGGGGGTAGGAATTTACGGAAAGAGCAACAACCTTGCAGCGCAATTCGACGGCAAGGTCCAGGTAAACGGAGACCATTATTGTTCAGGCACCGTGCACGCAAAGCAAGATGTCCTTTTGGGCTCAGATTGCGCGGAGGACTTCGACATCGTGACGAACGGAGAAATTGAACCCGGTACTGTAATGGTCTTGGGGCGGGATGGCGCCTTGCAAGCTAGCCAAAGCCCGTATGACACAAAAGTAGCCGGGGTGGTTTCGGGTGCTGGCGATTATAAACCCGGCCTGATACTTGGCAGAACTGATTCACCGTTGAGACGCATGCCCATCGCTCTAGTGGGAAAGGTCTACTGCAAAGTGGATGCTCAGTACGGCCCGGTCGAAATAGGCGATCTGCTCACGACCTCCTCCACACTCGGCCATGCCATGAGAGCCGTGGACCAGTCGAAAGCCTTCGGCGCTGTCCTCGGTAAGGCCTTGCGGCCTTTAAAAACGGGACAGGGATTGGTTCCGATTCTCGTTACGCTCCAGTGACCTTGATGTGGAGCTTAAGTCAGACGCTGCAGAGCCTAGCCCAACTTCACTCAGAAGAAGCACGGCCTCTGTTTCCGAACGGGCATCTTCCAGACTCGTTTGATGCGAGCAAGGGCATACGACAGCTGTTTCCAACAAGCCAACCTATATCTATATCCGCGTTGAAGAACTACCTCTTCTCTCTGGACACCCAGATCGGGGCTCCGTCGGAGTCGACAGACGCCAATTTGTCTGTGCGAGCCGATGGCGCCGGGAACTGGCTGTTAGCGGTGTCATTTGTGTTTCAGGGAAGCCCAGCAAACATAAATCCGAGGTTTGGAGCCGGCTTCGTCTTTGCGTTCTCTGCAGACGGTGCCGGGCATGGATTCGTGGCCACCGGAGATGGCTCACAACAAGAGGTTACTTACTGCCAGGCGACGGGTTTTGATCCTTGGATTGCCAGTAATTGGATTCAACTCTTTCAAGGCGGCGCATATCCGTATACTTCGGACGCGACGTGGTTCGCCAAGCTGCCTCCGACGAAAGACGCCGCGACAAACAATGGCTTTACCGGTCTTGCTTCTCTCAACGGGCCCAAGCCAGGAGACCAAACTCCTCCAGTCGAGATTGTTTATTCACCCGTTTATCCATCTGCTCTTGTGAATGCTCTTTGGGGGCCAGCAGAGGTTTGAACCGCGATCAAGGCGTTCGAGAGTTCGGCACAGTATATGTGGAGCTTATACAACACACTGCAGGTCCTTGGTGGGACGGGTCATCTTCCAGTTGGTTTTCACGCCAACGCGGGCATTCGTTCGCTCTTTCCCAACGTACAACAGAATGTCTCAATCTCTTTACTGAAAATCTACATTTACTCGACGTCCTATCAGAGCTCTTCAGACCCAGACAGTCAGATAACGTTCACAGCTAACGCCGACGGCGCCGGAAATTGGCAGATCCAGGGAACTATGAATTTTGTCAGTGATTGTGCCTGGGAAGCCGGCTTCATATTTGGCTTCTCTGATGCCGGTGCTGCCCATGGTTTTATTGCAACGGGTTCGTATGCGGGTGGAAGCTACAATCCACAGCAGGGGCAACCTTCTGCGCCGGCCCAATTTTGGGTACAAGGGATTGATCCATGGATTGCGGACAACTGGACTCAGCTCTTCAACCTTGAGTCTTATTTTCTGTCGGCGGAGAATACCAATGCGAAAAAGCTTCCGGATCCAAAGGAGATTGCGACGAATAATGGATTTACAACGCTAATTGAGCTGATAGCAACAACATCCACCATGATCAACCAGGAGCCTTATCCAACAGCGGGCGGAGGTGGATCGTCAGGCGGGCCGTCCGGACCAGGGGGAATAGACTGGAATATTCCCGCGGATGATGGCGATGACGGATGAAGCAGGTCGGTCGCAAATTAGACTCGTTCACTGAGGAGTCATTGAAGTCCCGGGTCACGGCTTCGAGCCGCCTGCAGCGAGAATTGTCATCCGCAAAATGACGCCCGACATGTAAAGGAATCCTTCGACCTCGACCGGATTCAAATCGTGTCTTTTTTCAGAAGCGTGCCTTTTGAATTCGTTGGCGTAGGTGATGAAATTGCTCAGCAGGCCCTTCCATTCTTGCGACAGCCCAATAGTTTTTAATAGCTCCTCACGATTGTTGGCGAGAGTTCTGCTGTTGTGCAGGATTTGTCTTGAGATGCCTTCGACGGCTACATAGCAGTTCCCGACGACATCGTCCCATCGCTTGCTGGTGTAGGCCGTGAGTGCCTTTAGATAGTCGGTTCTTTCACTCGGGAAATCGGCCAGCCACTTCAATGGCTCCTCAACAAGGCTATCGTCGAGCTCTCGTGCTCCATTGGGATAGAACATTCCCCGCTTCCAGTCGACCGCGAGGTCAATCGTCGCGTTTCTTAGGGCGGCTTCGATGAAACGAGAGAGGATTTCTTGCTCTCCTGGGGCTTTCTCTAGAGTCTTATGAAGAAAACCCAACACCTTTATTGTCTCAACAAACTCGTCCTTCGTCAGAGAGCGCAAAGGCGGAACAAAAGTCGTAGAACTGAAGCTCATGCGGTTCTGTTGCGAAAACCTGTCGTTTGCATTGACGCCTAGCAGATAGCACACGGTCGTGAAAATGGCTTGGTAGGAAACCGGGTGCCTCAGTTTCTCAATATGGTCAAATGCGGTCTGGTTTATGCGCTGCACGAATCTGCCCTGCTCCGTGCACAGGTCATCCTGAAACCCGAAGGCTTCGTTGAAGCGTCGCAACATATTTAGAACATAGCACGCTAGTCCACCAAAAGTAATCAGTGGTACCCGCAGGTTAAGGTTCTGTCAGCGGGGCTTCTGACGCGAGGCGGCTTCGAATACTGCTGCCTGGCGGTCGAGGTCAGTTTCCTCGATCACAGCCAGGGGAACGTGGTGTTGTCCCAAAAATCTTCAGTTTCGACGCGCGGCAATCCCAACATTTCCGAAATCTGCAAGGGAGTCAGAGTTTGCTCGCGATAGCCTTCCAGGGCGAGTGCTTCGAGAGAGCGGCGGGTGTCTTCCATGCTCTCGAGCTTAACACGCGAGACGGCGTAAGCGTGAAAAGCAGATCCCTCGAACTGCGTCCCGCGCCCCTGAAAACCAGGGGAAAAGCAAAGGCGCGCGGGACTTCGCTCGGGATGACAGTTGTGAGGTGTTCGGCAAAAGCGGCGATAATGCTAACGTGTGGAGTTCAGGCGAGGAGTGAAGCGGAACGCGGGACGAGAGAATCACTGCAACAGCAGGTCCCTCGTCGGCCGAGAAGCGGCCTCTGTCGGGATGACAGCGTAAAGCGCACAGCTAAATATAAAAACGGCACGGAGGAACTAATGGCGGGGAAAGGGTTGGAAGGGCAGGTGGCGCTGGTTACGGGAGGGGCGAAGCGGGTGGGGCGGAGCATTGCGTTGGGGCTGGCGGCGGAGGGCGCGGATGTGGTGGTGAATTACATGGAGTCGAAGGCGGAGGCGGAGGAATTGGCGCAGGAGATTCGCGCGATGGGGCGGCGCGCGCTGGCGATTGGAGGAGACGTTTCGAAGCGGCAGGACGTGGAAAAATTATTTTTGGCTGCGGAGAACGAATTCGGCAGGCTGGATATTCTGGTGAACAACGCGGGCATTTTTCAAGCCGTGAAGTTTGAAGACCTGACCGAAGAGCAGTGGGACCACATGATGAACGCGAACCTGAAGTCGCAATTCCTGTGCGCGCAGGAGGCGGCGCCGATTATGAAACGCCGCGGACGCGGAAGGATCATCAATTTGGTGTCGCTCGGCGCGTGGCCGTCTTACACGCATTACTGCGTGTCGAAGGCGGGATGCATCATGCTGACGCAGTGCCTGGCGCGCGCGTTGGGGCCGGAAATTCTGGTGAACGCAGTGGCGCCGGGGACGATTCAGTTTCCCGGCGAAGCGCCGGATAAAGATTTTATCAGGCGCGTCCCGCTGCATCGCACGGGGACAGGCGAGGACATTGCGGGGGCGGTCGTGTATCTGGCCAGCGCGGATTTTGTGACTGGCCAGGTGATTGTGGTGGATGGAGGAAGGGCGGTGGTATGAGGTCGATAAAAAAATCGGGAGAACAGCAGGTTCCTCGTCGCTTCGCTCCTCGGAATGACAACGTAGGAGTGCTGGGCACCGATGCGAAGCTACGAGGTGACGGGGTTCGGCTTTTCGGCGTTGATGCGGAGGTCGGTGATGGCTTTCTTTACGACTTTTTCTTCGATTTTTCCGTCGAGGAAAAGCTCGTTGAGAGTGGCGAGGGTGATGAAGCGCGCGTCCACTTCAAAGAAATCGCGGAGGGATTCGCGGTGGTCGCTGCGGCCGAAGCCGTCGGTGCCGAGCGACGCGATGCGGCGGGGAATCCACGAGCTGATCATGTGCGGCAAAGTTTTCAAGTAATCGGTGGCGGCGACGAGGACGCCGGGCGAATCTTTCAACATTTCGGTGACGTACGGGACGCGCGGCTTTTCCGCGGGATGCAGGCGGTTCCAGCGGTCGGTCTCGATTCCGTCGGTGTAGAGCGCTTTGTAGCTGGTGACGCTCCAGACGTCGGCGGCGACGCCGTATTTTTGCTCGAGGATTTCCTGGGCGCGAAGAGCTTCGTTGAGAATCGCGCCGCTGCCGAAAAGTTGGGCGCGCAGCTTTGATTTTTTGTGCGTCGATGGGCGGACTTTGTACATGCCCTTGAGGATGCCTTCGCTGACGTCGCCGGGCATTTCGGGCATGGCGTACGGCTCGTTCATCACGGTGATGTAGTAAAAAATGCTTTCGCCGTCCTTGTACATGCGGCGAATGCCGTCCTGGATGATGACGGCGAGCTCGTAAGCGTAGGCGGGATCGTAGGCGCGCAGATTGGGGACGGTGAGCGCGAGGACGTGGCTGTTGCCGTCCTGGTGCTGGAGGCCTTCGCCGGCCAGCGTGGTGCGGCCGGAAGTTCCGCCGAGGAGGAAGCCTCGGACGCGCATGTCGGCGGCAGCCCAGATAAAATCGGCGATGCGCTGGAATCCGAACATGGAGTAGAAAATAAAAAACGGAATCGTGTTGATGCCGTGGGTGGCATAGGCGGTGCCTGCGGCGATGAACGAGGCCATCGAGCCGGCCTCGGTGATACCTTCTTCGAGGATTTGGCCATCCTTGGCTTCCTTGTAGTAGAGCAAAGTCTTCACGTCCACCGGCTCATAGCGCTGGCCGACGCTGGAATAAATTCCCACGGTACGGAAGAGCGACTCCATGCCGAAGGTGCGAGCTTCGTCGGGGACGATGGGGACGATGAGCTTGCCGATTTCGGGGTCGCGCAGGAGTTTCCGGAGGATGGCGACGAAGGCCATGGTGGTGGAGATTTCGCGGCCGTCGCTGCCGGCGTAAAATTCCTTGAACAGCTCGTCGTGGAGCGCGGCGATGGGTTTCGCGCGGACTCGTCGCTGAGGCGCGTAGCCGCCGAGCTCTTCGCGGCGCGCGCGGAGGTAGCGGATTTCTTCGCTGTCATCGGCGGGACGGTAGAAGGGAACGTCGATGCACTGTTGGTCGCTGACCGGGATATCGAATCGCGTGCGAAATTCGCGGAGTTCGTCTTCGTTGAGCTTCTTTTGCTGGTGGGTTACGTTCTTGCCCTCGCCGGCTTCGCCGAGCCCGTAGCCTTTAATCGTGCGCGCGAGAATTACCGTGGGTGCGCCGCGATGATCCACGGCCGCTTTGTACGCGGCATAAACTTTTCTGGGATCGTGGCCGCCGAGACGCAGGCGGCGGAGCTGCTCGTCTGAAAGAGGCTCGACCAATTTTAAAAGCTGCGGACTGGAGCCGAAGAAATGTTCGCGGACGTATTCGCCGGAAGACACGACGAGCTTTTGATACTCGCCGTCAACCATTTCTCCCATGCGTTTTACGAGGAGGCCTTCAGTGTCGCGCTCGAGAATGGAATCCCACTCGGTTCCCCATAGAACTTTAATCACGTTCCAACCGGCGCCGCGGAACTCGGCTTCGAGCTCTTGAATGATTTGACCGTTGCCGCGCACGGGGCCGTCCAAGCGCTGCAAGTTGCAGTTCACGACGAAAATCAGGTTGTCGAGTTTTTCTCTGGCGGCGAGGCCGATGGCGCCGAGAGATTCCGGCTCGTCGGTCTCGCCGTCGCCGAGGAAGGCCCACACTTTCGCGTCGGATACGGGTTTAAGGCCGCGGTCTTCGAGATATCTGTTGAAGCGCGCCTGATAAATGGCCATCAGCGGGCTGAGGCCCATGGAAACCGTTGGAAATTCCCAAAAATCGGGCATCAGCCAGGGATGCGGATACGAGGAAAGGCCGCCGTCGGGTTTTAGTTCGCGGCGAAAATTTTCAAGCTGCTCGGCGGAAAGACGGCCTTCCAGAAACGCGCGCGAATAAATTCCAGGAGACGCATGGCCTTGGATGTAAAGGATGTCGCCTTCAAACTCCGACGTGCGCGCGCGGAAAAAATGGTTGAATCCAATTTCATACAAAGTGGCGGCGGACGCGTAGGTGGAAATGTGGCCGCCGATGTTGTGTTCTTCGCGGTTCGCGCGCACCACCATGGCGATGGCGTTCCAGCGGACAATGCTCTTGATGCGGCGCTCCAGTTGCTGATCGCCGGGGAAGTCGGGCTGCATTAGGTGAGGGATGGTGTTGACGTAGGGCGTCTTCGCGGTGAAGGGAAGGTCGATGCCGACAAGTTTGGCGTGCGCGCGCAGGCGCTCCAGAATGTAGGAGGCAACGTCGGGGCCGCTGGATTGCAGAACGGAGTCCAGCGATTCGAGCCATTCTTGCAGCTCGTTGTCATCCAACCCCTGTATCGGCGTGGTAAGTTCTTCTTCCATTTCTTCGATTGCCTCTTACACCGCGGCGCGGGAAAGCAAAAGCGCAGACTGCCGACGATAATTTTCGCGTTCCTAGAATACACCCATACCGGCTTGCGCGCATTGGGAGCCGTGGCTTTACTTTCGAAAAAATCAACGAGAGTAGATTCGCCAACCATCGATGGGAGGGTCGAAGGGCGGCGGTGTTAAGTCTTTCGGCCGAGCTCCGCTGCTTCTAACGAGCTGTTGGCCGGAGATTCTTCAGGCCGTCGGGAAGGGAATTCAAAATCGCCGTCTCGATCGATTGGCGATTTCGCTGATACTTTATGCCGAGATATATAATCAGCAGGCCCAGCACACTCAGTGCAAACGGAAACATCATGGAATCCTTGAATACTTCATAAGAAAGATGGCCTAGATACCCGAACACGCCCAAAGCTCCGAAGACCAGGAAGGCGCGCCTATCAAGAAAGATCGCCAGCAGCATTAGCCCCAGATTGATGAGGCAGTACAGGAATTTGTTCAACTCACTACTACTTTGCATGAGTGAAAGGCCTCCCCAGAAAGCCATCAATCCGAACAAATAACCCCAGAATGCGTAATCCTCACGCGTCCGGCGGTCGACAATGTAGGAAAGCACCAAGATCAGAGCGCCAAAAACGAGAGAGACCCATAGACGCTCGTTCCAATTGAATTCGTTTTTTCTAAGCAATAGCGGCGTGAGATCCATGGACATGTACCAGAGCGAAAACGCGATTGGAAAAGTCAGAAAAGGAAAACGGATGAACTTCAGAGCGATTGCACCCGCCAAGATGGTTCCAATTTCCATCAGAATCCAGCTTCCTTTGACCCAGATATGGTAATCACGGAACGTTCCCGGGGTGCCTTGCGGCCAGATTCCTGTAAGCTCCTCGATGCCGTAAATCGCCAGCGGCACCATCCACACCGCGAGCGTGAAAAGAAGTCCGCCGGGAATTTTAAGATTCTGCGAGAACCAGAGATAGTGGCCAACCAATAGAAATGCAATCGCGTAGCCCGCGGCAATCAGGAAGATTCCTCCGCCGCCAAATTTCTGCCATCCGAGAGTCATGAACCAGCCCATGGCGGACATGACGATCAGCGCGCCGAGATAGTAGGCGACGTTTGCCACCCCGAAGCTAGAACGGTCAGGACGACGCGCTTCGAGCCGCGTCCATAAGAGCTTCGCTTGCTCCGGGGAAAGTAACTTCTCCGAAGCAGCCCAGTCCAGATCTTCTCTTGAGATATTCATCTCGCCCCCGTCTGGTTCGTTTTCGGAACCTTCAGCGTTCCGGAACTCAATTTCTCGATCAACTCGCGATCTGCGGAAAGAAAATTTAATTCCGGCAGAGCCGAGGGAGCGCGCCACTCCATGGTTTCGAAGGCTTGGTTGCGAATGTCGGCGGGTGTGACCGTGGCCGAAAAGAAAATCAAGTCGATGGCGCCGAGTTCGGAGTATTGATGGCGCGTGCGAAATATTTCCGGGCCAATTTGCGCGGCGACTCCGAGCTCTTCCTGTAACTCTCGCGCCAGGGCCTGGGCCGGAATTTCGCCCGGTTCCAATTTTCCGCCGGGGAATTCCCACATCAGGCCGAACGAATCGGTGCGACGGCGCTGGCAGACCAGCAGTTTGCCGTCCGCTTCGATTAGCGCCGCGACCACTAGCATTATTCGAGTTCCTTCAGTTTAGTTACGTTCTGTGAATCACGCGCAAAAGTTCCCAAGCTCCCTTGTTTAGCGGGGGACCGGGAGTATTCAGCAACTCGTCGCGGATCACGAAAACGCGACGGTTCTTCACCGCGGGAACATCTTGCCACGCCGGATTTCGCAGGGCGCTGGCGGGCTTCGCACGATCTCCGGTGGCGGCCCAAGCTAGGACGATGACGTCCGGGTTTGCCCGCGCCACTTCTTCATCCGTAACGCGCTCGCCGGCTGCGCCCACCATGTGGCCGCCTGCAATTTCGATTAGCTCTCTAACCCAGGGCGGGGAACTGATGCGCGGCTTGGGCCAGGCCTCGCAATAAACTCGAGGGCGATGCTTGGTGCCCTTCTTTTTGGCGGCAGCGGCCACGGCAGCGAAAGCTTGGTTCATCTTGAGAATCAACTTCTCCGCGTTGGCTGACCGGTTGGCGATTCTGGCTAAAGTTCGAATATCTTGCTCGATGTCTGCCAGCGATCTTGGATTGATGGCGACGAAAGTCACGGGTTCGGCAATTATTTTCGCTACGGTGTCGGGCGCGAAGGGCACGGAGCCGATCAGCGTGGTGGGCTTGAGGCGCATTACTTCGAGGATGTTCATCTTCCAGCAGTCGCCCACTTGCGGACGGCGGCCCACGGCGGCTACGTCTTTACACCATTTGCTGACGCCGACAAGTTCGCGGCCTGCGCCCAACGCGAGGAGAATGGAGGTGACATTCGGCGCAAGAGAAACAATGCGAATTTTTCCGTGCGAGGTGCCGACTGTCATGGTCGCGAGGATTTTACTTGCTCTGAAGCGATTTCACCACAAGCCAACGGGAATGATTCAGAGGACGTTTTGCGTGAGAGTTTATCTGGCTTTAGGTTTGAAACGTACCGCAGTTCAGAGCCGGGTGAAGCCGTCGGGGGTCCACTGTTCTGAGCCGACTCCGTTGTGGACGAAGAAGAGGCCGTCGGGGTCGTATTTCTTTTTGATTTCGGCGAGGCGGGCGTGGTTGGCGCCCCAGTAGGAACGCTCGAAATCGGACTCGAAGAAGTTGCTTTCCGAGACGTAGGCTCCGCCGCTGGAGGCGACGGCGCGGAGTTCGTTCATGCAGCGGTGCACGGTATCGGCAGCTTGGCGGCCCTTGGCGACGTCGGGTTCGTGATTGGGGATTCCGGGGTACGCGGGGCCTTGGCCGTCCGCGACAATGGCGAGAGCAAAGGCCCCGCACACCGCCGGATTCATTGCGGTGTCTCTGGCAGAGTCGATGGCTTCCGAAGGCGCGCCGGCGAGCCCCTTGTTGAAATGCAGCTCCACCTCGCTGAAGCGGGAAGCCGCGAACAACGCGTTGGCCAGTTTTTCTTGTGAATCGTCCTGCAGCAGAGATGCGGGCAACCAAAGCGACTCAAAACCCCAGACGACCCAGCCTACTTGGCCGCCGTCGCCGTTCCACCAGACGCTATTCGGACTGGCGCTGGAGCGGGAGTCTGCCTTGAAAACGTCACGGTGATGTTCTTTGCTCCAGTCCACATCCCACCAATGCCGGAAGGGCATGCTGCCGATGTCGGGCCCAGACTCGATGGTGTAGGCGCCGGGAGACTGTGCTAGCCAATTCAGGAACGGCTGCCAGATTTTTCGCGATTGCTCCGTGTCCAATCCAAGATAAACCATGCTGATTTGAAGCTTGTTGTCGGGAGAGAAGTGCGCTTGTTCGCCCCAACGATCGTTGAAGAGAGCTTCGCGGTAGAAGCCAACGAACTGGCGGATCAGGCGGCGATAGGCGTCATCCGAGGAAGCTTTGACGGTGAAATCGGCGCCGCCGGCAAGCTCTGGAAGATCTCGCACGCGCAGGGTAAGTTTGCTGACCACACCGAAGGTGCCGCCTCCGCCTCCTTTCAAAGCCCAGAACAAATCGGGATTGGTGCAGGCGTTGGCGATTCGCACTTTGCCGTCGGCGGTAACGACTTCGGCTTCGAGCAGGCCAGCGGCGGCCGTTCCGTAATGCTTGGAGAAGCTGCCGAACCCGCCGCTTTGAATCAGTCCGGCGACGCCGACGGTGGTGCAGCCGCCGCCCTGAACGTAGGCGCCGGCCTTGGTGGTGACGGCGTCGTAAGCTTGCATCCAGATTGTTCCGGAGCCGACGGTGACGGCTCGTTGAGGAGCGAAGGTTGACTTGCAGCCGCTGGGAACGAAATCTTGCTGGACGGTAACGTCGTGCATATGACGTGTCCAAATCAGGAGAGAATCGGGCGCGTTCGATGTGCCTTGATAGCTGTGGCCGCCGCCTTTGACCACGAGGCGCAGATTATTTTCGCGGGCGAAATTCACGGCGGCGGCGATGTGATCGGCATTTCTGGCGGCGACGGCGTAAACGCTCGGCTTCGTCTCCCAGGCGTCAACCCAGCCCAGGGTTTGGGTGATTCCGGGGTTGTCGCCAATGTAGTAGGGGTTCTTAACATTTGCGAAGAGAGCTTTGCAGTCCGCGCTCTGTGACGAGGACAGGCATGCGTTGATTGGGAACTCGACCGGAAGCAGGTTACCGTCAACTGCGTCGTTGAGTCGCTTCCATGCGTCTTTCGAGGGCCAGCCGGGGTCGGAAGGGCGCACTCGGCGAATTGCGGGACTTGCGACCAGGCGGCGCGGCAACACCGTCGCGAGTGATGCCGCTCCAGATGTCTTCAAAAACTCTCTACGGTTCAAGGCTGCTACCTGCTTTCTCCGCGTCAGTTGGAGATTATTTCTCGATGGTTGTGGACGAATTCAATCATGGCTCGCGGTGTGAAGCAAGGGCTCGCTTTCGGTGGCAATCGCAATCTGAAGCGAGATATGGATTCTGCGAGCGGTGCAACCTCAAACGAGTGCACACAGTCAAACATACGTGTGCTGGAACGAAGAGGGAAGGCTATAAAATAACAACCGTGAATTCTGCGAAGACAAACTCGCGCAGAAAATCTTTGGGCGGGAACGTCCGGAGCGTGATTTTTGGCGCTGGGGGCAAGCTTGGGCTGAGCCTGTGCGTGCTGCTTTGCGCGCATGCGGCCGGGGCTCAGTCTCAGCAGCCCGCTTCGGTTCCGGGAGCGGAGAGTGGCCGGGCGAGTGCGTCGGGAACCGCGGCCGCGGCCGTTGAGCAAATGCAGGAGCAGCGATCAACGGGGGATATCACCGGAACAATTGTAGATCAAACGGGAGCGGTCGTGTCTGGAGCGCGCGTAACGCTGACGAGTGCGGACGGCTCTCCCAATCGCGAAACGCTGACGGGCCAAAATGGGGAATTCTCCTTTGCGAATGTAGCGGCGAGTGCGTTCAAGGTGACCGTCAAGTCGGCGGGGTTGGCTACGCAAACATATTCTGGAGTGCTGGCGCCGGGGCAGTTCTACATTGTGCCGCAGATCGCGCTAGCTGTCGCTACGGAAGTGACTGAGGTGCGCGTCGTCGGGCTGGGGCCCACCGAATTGGCGGAAGTGCAAATCAAGGAAGAAGAGAAGCAGCGCATCCTGGGCGTGATTCCGAATTTTTATGTTAGTTACGAGCACGACGCCGTGCCGCTGACGCCCAAGCAAAAATTCGAGCTGGCGTGGAAGACGACGATCGATCCGGTGACGTTTGTAATCGTGGGCGCTACCGCCGGAGTGGAGCAGGCGCAAAATCAATTCAGCGGGTACGGACAGGGCGCGCAGGGTTATGGAAAGCGCTACGGCGCGGCATACGCCGACACGATTACCAGCACGTTTATCGGAGGTGCTCTGTTCCCGGCGCTGATGAAACAGGATCCGCGCTATTTCTACAAGGGAACCGGGAGCACGCGGTCGCGGATTCTGTATGCCATCGCCAATTCAGTAATCTGCAAGGGCGACAACGGGCACTGGCAGTTTAATTATTCGGGAATCCTCGGAGGCCTAGCTTCGGGCGGAATCTCAAACGCCTACTATCCGCCGAAAAGTCGCGGAGCCGGATTGGTTTTCGAAAATGAGGCGATCGGGGTCGGCGGAACCGCGGTTGCAAATCTGATTCAAGAATTTATTATCCCGAAGTTGACACCGAATCTTCCCAACCATCGGACGACAGCGCAACCCTAAAGCGCAGGCGGCAAGATACGGACCATTCCTTAATCGGAAGGGATCTTGAACGATCAGTTCGCGCGGCGGTAAAGAATCCAATTCGGGGATTCCGCCACTTGGTGATATTCAGCGCCGAGCATGTTGGGGTAAGCATTCAGGATGGTAGCCAAAGTATCTCTCTCGCTGGCCGGGAACTTGGGCACGAGGATGAGATTTACGTCCCCAATCAGAAATTTTTCCGCCGGCATGGCGGCGGCGCTGATGTCTGTCTTGCTGAGGACCACCGCGCCTCCGTGCGAGGGAGGGCGCAGCAGAGCGAACGAAAACGGATTGCTTGAGCCCAGGCCGCGTACAGATTCATCGGGCCGGCTGTTCGCCTGAACCAGCGCGATCCCTTCCTCGGTGTAGCGGACAAGGTTCCGGCCATCGTCGTTTTGCGACGGACACGGTGCGGAGCAATCAACGAACTCGAGCGACGCTAGCGGGGCCTCCTGAAATCGATAGCCGGGTTTCTCGCGCAAAATTTTGTCCGCCATCGCAGCTCCAAGGCCCGCGGCGTCTACGCACATCGGGATTCCGACAACGAGTAAACCGAGGGCCAGCAGCGGAGCCATCTGGGGAGGGGAAGTACCTTCCGGCACTGCGGCGGTCACTTCGTCTAATAGCAGGAGCGCGGCCGCTCCCAAAAGAGGCAGACCGAAGGGCTGGGTGTTCGTGAGCAGGAGCAGCGTGCCGCCGATGGTCGCCATCGCGACCACCAAAATTAAGGTGAAACGGCGGCGGATCGAGACCGCGGGCAGCAGGCACACGAGAGCTACCAATAGCGCGACCGGCGCAATTTCAAGACGATCCACATACATGCGCTTGATGACATCATGAGCGTCGATTGCGGCACCCTTCACGGCAGCGAGCAGCCGGTACTCGACCACGAGCGCGGGCAAGTCGAAGCGCAGGTAGGCCATCATTGGGAAGCTGAAGGCGGCAAAGCCCGCCGCCATTGCGGCCAGGCGGACGCGCGCGCCTGAGCGAAGCGGCAACGAGACGGCGGCGAACGTTAGCGCCACGAGTCCATAGCTTATCTTCAGAAAAAGCAGCAGGGCGCAGGCGAGTCCGGTGGAGAAACCGCCGGTGAGCTGGAGCCTGCGACTGTCGGCCTTCTGCGGCAGGAAAGATTCAAGCAGGACCAAGGCCGTTAACGCATAACCATAGCGGTTGTGCTTCATGGAGAAAGCAGACTGAGTGAAGCCGTAGCCGAGCGGAAACGGTGCGGCGGCAAGTAGCGCCACGAAAAGGCAGGCGACGAAAAACGGCGCGCACTTCATGCGCGGTCGAAGAAGTATAAATGCCCAGAAGGCGATCAGCGCGGTGGCGAGAGTGCTGCCATATCCTAAACCGCGTGCGTTGTTGCCTGCCAGCCGAAGTCCAGCTGCGTGCAACAGGTAGTAGAGCGGCCCCATCTGAGCGTAAAAGTCCACAACAGGGCGTTGCCCGTTGAGGACGCGCCAGCCGCCGTCCAGGGACACGAATACATCGTGACCGAACATGCGCAGGCGCGGGACTCCTACGATCGCGACGGCGAGACACACCAGGATAAGTAACGCTGCTAACAGGCGACGGCGCCGACGGGCGGCATGGGGCGATCCTACCCACCAAGACACAAATCCTTCGAAGGACATTCCTGCGACGGCGCGTTGATCAGGCGAATTTGCGATTCGCATGGGAGCGATGCTACATCAGTCCCATGAGCGGGAAGGTGGATTTTTGCAGGGCAGGAAATAGAAAAGACGACGCGGCGTTGACAGACGAATGCCGACTCGTCGATGATGATTGGAGGTGCAGGAAACTCTCAGCAAGAAGCTCGCAGATATCGTTCTGCCCGACGGCGACGGACGGGAAATCCGTCTGGGTTCGTTGTGGGAGAAGCAGCCGGCCGTGATCGTTTTTCTACGGCACTACGGCTGAATTTTTTGCCGCGAGCACGTCGCGCAGTTGCGCGAACACGAGCAAGCGTTTTTGGACAAGGGCGCGTCGCTGGCCGCCATCGGGCTTGGCGACCGAAACTACGCGCGGATTTTCCGCGAAGAAACGGGAATAACGTTTCCGCTGTTGATCGACGAACAGCGCCAGGCTTACGGCGTCGCCAACTTGCGTTCCGCTAGTTTGTTGCACCTAGCCCGACGCGATAACTTCGAAAGCCGCAATCGCGCGAAGGCGGCCGGGCATCATCAGCACAAACTTGGGCAGAATCCGTTTCAGCTCGGCGGAAGTTTTATTTTCGCGCCGCCCAACATTGATCGCTTTGTCCACCTGAGCAAGACCTTCGGTGACAATGCAACTCCCGCTGCGCTTCTTGCCGCTCTCGATAAAGCCTGAGGAGATTTAGCCTGCAATGAAAAAAGCGCCGGAGAGGTTCGCTCTCCGGCGCTTTTCCTGATACGAGCTTGAAAAATTACTATTGAGCCGCTTCGACCCTCTTGAGCTGCGGCTTGGGCATCTGCCAGATGATTCCGGCGTCGTCGGCATTGTTCGGATAGAATTGCGCCGACTTATTTCCGGAAGGCAACAGCACGATGTCCGCACGGCGGTTGTAGGCCAGCCAGCTGCCCTCTTTGTTTCCCGCACGCGCCTTGGGAGCCTTGTTCGGATTGGTCTCTTCCAGGGTCTTCACTTCCGATTTTTCCAACTGGCGGTCTTTCCCGTATGCGGCCGTTTGGATTTTGTCGGCGGAGATGCCCTGATCGACCAAATACTGTTTGATGCGTTCCACACGGCGCTCGCTCAAATCCTGGTTATGCGGTTTTGAGCCGCGGATGTCCGCGTGAGATTCGATGGAGAGTTTCGCATCGCCGTCGTATTCGAGATATTTCTTAAAGCCGTCGGCCAGCGTGGCGAGTTCCATTTGTTGGCTCTTCACGAGGCCGACTTGCGGATGACCCTTATCCGGATAGTCCGTGGGGTAGAAGATGCTTTGCAGAACCACGGCGGGAATGGGCTCGATAGAGCCGGTCACGTGAACGGCAGCGGTTGTCGTCAAAGTTCCGCCGCAGACGTTTGTGGCCGTAAGACTGTAGTTCTTGTTTTCGTCCACCGTGCCGATGTCCGTCTTGGACGGGTCCGCCTTGATCGCCTGGCTGCCGTTGACATCAACTTTGCCGATTCCATCGATGTTGGCGGAGTCAGCGTTGGAGGTGGTCCAAGTCAGCGTGCCATTGTCATCGGTGACGACTTTGTCGCCGATCTTGCGATAGTGCAGTTCTGTCGGGCTGGAACTAATGTTTGCCTGCACGGCGGTGTTGACGTTGACAGTTTCGGTGCTCGTTACGGTTCCGCCGGGGCCCGACGCCGTCAGGGTGTACGTTGTGGTTGCACGAGGCGAAACAGACTTGCTGCCGCTCGCGCCCACAGCGCCAACTCCATTATCGATGGTCACGTCCACGGCATCAGTGGTCTGATAGGCAATGTCCGTGTTCTGGCTGCAGTTGATAGTGGCGCTGGCATTAGAGACCGCGAGTTTCACCGGCGCGATCACTACAGTTGCGCTAGCGATGCCCGCGTAGAATCGGGGAAGCGGCGCCCTCTTTTGCAGGTCGGCCTGTCGGCCAGCCCAGTCTGTGGTGACCTGCGTGTTCTTGCCGACGTTTATTGAGACTTTCTTTCCGGCCTCGACTTTCACGTCACCGGACCATAGGTCTTTTCCGCCGCGCGTAATCGTCAAATGGTGCGTGCCGGGCGGCAATAGCAACTCTTGCTTCCAAACCCAGAAGTCGTTATTAAATTCGTCCACGTTGCCCACAAAATAGCCGGGAGTCTTTCCGTTCGACAGAACGGCGGCGCGAACGTCTGTTCCCGAGATATAGACTCGGCCCCAGGGACCGGCAACTTTGTCGCCGTAGGGTTCCAGCGTTACGGCGATGTCGGTGGATTTGCCCGCTTCGATGTTGACGTCCTGTGTGGAAATTTTATAGCCGTAATTAACGACCACAACCGTATGTTTTCCAGCGCTGAGCTTGACTGGATAACTTCCTTCGCGAATGGCGTTGCCATCCACGAACACGTAAGCCTGGGACGGTGTCACTTTGATCTTCAGCTTCCCTTCTTGCGCGAAGCTGGCGCTCGCGCAAAGCGCGATA
The DNA here is from genome assembly GCA_050012235.1 of Candidatus Acidiferrales bacterium. GTDB lineage: Bacteria > Acidobacteriota > Terriglobia > Acidiferrales > UBA7541 > Palsa-295. The sequence goes on from JBEKHP010000023.1 coordinate 52,974, forward strand.
GCCACCGCGAGGGTGAAGATATGTCCAATTCGTCGCATCTCAATGTCTCCTAACGATTTTGTTATAGGCGAGTTTAGTGGTTGCGCTTCCGCGCCCGTTCGGTAAAGCGCTGGCTGGGACCGCACCAAGAAGGTATATTCCTATGCGCCATCTGTCAATGAATTTGAAAGAAAAAGCGAACGACGTTGTTACCAGAGTTGATTGGGCGGGTATCAAGTATTTAATACCCTATGCTGTTTCGCGCAAAGGCTTTGCAGTTCGGCCGGGCGAAATTTGGGGAGAAAATTCGGCGACTATCAAACTGGCGAATGTTCCGGTTTGAAACTTCCCGACGGAAATTTTGCGGACCGGCCGGTAAGCGGCGTCGCAGGGCTGGATTTTACAGGGAGGCCGCGCGCATTAGCCGGCCGCGTGATTTATGTTCAATGAAACGATCCTGGAACATTTTCGGAATCCGCGGAATGCGGGCGAGGTCGCGGACGCTACCGCTGTCGTCGAGGTCGTAAACCCGGTTTGCGGCGACGTACTGCGGTTGTCTGTGCGTTTGGATGCGGGATGTGTGGCGGAGGCGCGATTCAAAACTCAGGGATGCGTTGCGGCTATTGCCGCAAGCTCGGTTCTGACGGATATGCTGGCGGGGAAATCTGCGAATGAATTTCGTTCGATCACGCCGGGAAAAATTTCCGAAGCGCTGGGAACGCTGCCGCCGGCCACTTTTCACGCCGCGCAACTTTGCGGAGATGCGCTGTCCGCTCTCTCTTTGAAGCTGGTGTGAAGCCAGTAAAGCGGAGCTTCAGCGGCTAAAGCCGCCGAACCTCACAGCTTTTATGTCGTGGCTAAAGCCACGACCCACAAAGACTCTCGATCTGTGAGTCAAACTCCAAGTCTTATTCACCGAGAGTTTTCTTTAGAATTTCCGGATCGTTCAAGTTGAGTACCACGCCTTCTTCGGCGGTCTCAACTTCCGCTATGTCTTGTGCGTGAGCCCAGACGACTTCTCGGGCTCCGACCTGCGGCGAAGCGGCGAGCAATTCTTTGTAAAGCGAAGCGCGAAAGATTACGGGATGTCCGCGCTTGCGCTGGTAGGTAGGCAGAACGATTTGTTTTTCGGCGGAATCAAATTCGTGAATGAGCTGGGCGACGAGGAAATTGGATATCAGCGGATGATCCACGGGACAGACAATCAATCCCTCGGTCGCGCCCGGAGTAAGACTGCGCACCGCTGCCTGGATGGAAGAAAGCTGGCCCTGCTGCCAATCGGGATTTTCGAGAATCCAACCGGGGTCGAAGGGAAGCTGCTTGCGAATTTCCTCCGCCTGGGCTCCCAGAACGATTCGGGTGAGACCGACGCGTTCGTGGCGCGTGGCGGAAACGAGGTGCTCGGCAAAAGTTTTTCCGCGAAAGGTAAGCAGCGCTTTCGGGCGGCCCATGCGGCGTGACTCACCGGCGGCCAGTATGGCGACGGCGAGCATGGCGGTTCAGTAGGGCTGCGTGCTTGCGATTTTGGAAAGCTGTACGGATCTGTGAACGAGGTTGCCGGCATTGCGCCGGACGGCGATGAGTTCGGCGGTGATGCTGACTGCAATTTCCTCGGGAGTGAGCGCGCCGATATCCAGGCCGACGGGCGCGTGAACGCGCTCAAACTTTTCCGGCGACACCCCGGTCGTTTCCAGCGCTTTATAAACCGACGTAACTTTGCGGCGGCTGCCGATCATTCCGATGTAGCGAGGAGAAAAACCGCGCGATTCGGTTTCAATGGCCCAGGACAAAACGCGCATATCGTCTTTATGTCCGCGGGTGACGATGACGATGTAGGTGGCAGAGTTAGGCCGGATCTTTTCGAAGGCTTCCTCGTAGGAAGTGTAGATCTCCGAGGACATGGGGAAGCGTTCCGAGTTCGCGAATGTGTCGCGATCGTCCGCAATCCCGATGGAAAATCCGGCTTGATGGGCCGTGCGCGCCAGAGCCGCGGAAATATGGCCGCCGCCGAAAATATAAAGCACGGGCTGGGGCAGAATGGGTTCCACGAAAATCTCCAGAGTGCCGCCGCAAATGAGGCCGGAATCGTAGCCGGCTTCGTGGTTCAGATTAAACGTCATCTTGCGGGGCTGTTCGCTTTGAATTACTTCCTTGGCCGCGGCCCACACTTCCGCTTCGACGCAGCCGCCGCCCACGGTGCCCAGGATCGAGCCATCGTCGCGGATGAGCATGCGCGAAGCTTCGTAGCTCGGAATCGAGCCGTTGGTATGAACGATGGTCGCGAGCGCGGCGCGGTGGCCGGCCTTGCGGATGCTGACAATTTCTTCGAAAACGTCCATCGAGTTTCTCGCTTTATCGTACGAAGAAACGCTAGCACATTGTGGGCCGGATGTCGCGGGTTGGTGCGGTTGCGGCAAGCAGCGCCCCTGCGGGATGTTGCTAGGGCTAGGCGTTTGCGCGAAGAAGGCGGACTGAACAGGCGGGCGCGGGTCAGAGTTCATCGCCGACGGCGGTGCGACGGCGGTAGAGTTCGTTTGACGATCGGGAGAAACGCGATTCGAGCGGGGCTCCGCTGGTCTTGGTGAATGTCCAGTTCACGCCGCGAATATGGACGAGGATGATGGACATGATTTTAGGATTGCGCGCGCGTTTCGCAAGGTTCAGGGACTGAGGATTCAGCGCGCTGATACCTCCGAGCGTATGGGTTGAACCGCGACGAAGGGCGTATTCATTCAGGGCGTGATTCATGGAGCTGAGAATTCCGAGGCCCCGCCAGCGAGGGAGGACGAACGCGCCATAGCGCAGCGCCTCGTGCGGGTGCAGAAGCCAGCTCACTCCGAACGCGAGTTCCATCCCGCCGGTGAAGGTGATCCACATGTATCCCGCGGGCTCGCGCTGTACATACGCGACAGCGGCCGCGTCGCCTCGGTTGAATCGCAAGCCGATTTCGTCCGGAGAGATTCCCATTGGAGAGATGGCGGCGGTGACTTCCGCGAGATTCTGCCTTCCGGCGAAAACTTTTACCTCGACTTGCTCTTTCGCATAAGGCTCAAACAAAGGCCGCTGAAGGTCGGTCTGAAAAATGTGCCAGGCATGCCAGTACATGAAGGGACGCAGTATTCCGCGCAGCGCCAGCAAAGAGGAAAAGAACAATCCGCGCCAGCGCACGCCTTCACGGATAGTTTGCCAGCGTGTCGAGGGCCGATTGGGCATGGTTTCGCCTGAGGAAACGTTCAGTTGCAACTGGATCTTGAGCGGCACGATACGCCAGCGGCGCATTTGCGTCAACCGTTTGTGATGGCTGTGATGGCGAAAGTAGACATGGCAGCGGCTGAGTGTTAGCTTCGCTTTGAAGGCCCACTCCACGAGAGGAACTCGAGAGGAATTTATGAAAGCGATCGTTTATTCGCAGCACGGCGGACCCGAAGTTTTGAAGTACACGGAAGCAGCCAAGCCGCAAGTCGATGCGTTCGAAGTGCTGGTTCGCGTGCGGGCTTGCGCGCTGAATCACCTGGACCTTTTTCTGCGGGCCGGACTGCCGGGGATGAAGATTCCTCTTCCCCACATTCCCGGGAGCGACATTGCGGGGGAAGTGGCGGAGATAGGAGCGAAAGTTACGGGCTTGAAAGTGGGCGACCGCGTTTTGCTTCAGCCCGGGATCTCGTGCGGGCGTTGCGAGCAATGCCTGGCGGGAGATGACAGTTATTGCCGCCAGTACATACTCTTCGGGCAGATGGTGGACGGCGGGTGCGCGGAATATGTGAAAGCAGCCGCCGTGAACATTGTGCCGATGCCGGAGAATATGACGTTCGAGGAAGCGGCGGCGTTTCCGCTGGTATCGTTGACGTCGTGGCATATGTTGATTACGCGAGCGCAATTGAAGCCTGCTGAAACGGTTCTGGTTCTGGGCGCGGGCAGCGGAGTGGGAGCTGCGGCGATTCAAATCGCGAAAGCTGCGGGAGCGCGTGTGATCGCCACGGCGGGGACTAAGGAAAAAGTGATCAAAGGGAAAGAACTCGGCGCGGATTCCATGATTCTGCATTCGGAGAATGACATTGCCGAGGAAGTGAAGAAGATGACGAACCGGCGCGGGGTGGATGTTGTTTTCGAGCACGTGGGACAGGCCACATGGGATCAAAGCCTGCGAAGCCTTGCACCCGGCGGAAGGCTGGTTACCTGCGGCGCGACGACCGGATTCGACGCGAAGATCGATTTGCGGTTTCTGTTCGTGCGGCAGCTTTCGATTCTGGGGTCGTTCATGGGAAGCAAAGCGGAGTTGTTTAGCGCGCTGGAACTTTTCCGGCGAGGGTTGCTGAAGCCGGTGATCGACGTGGTGCTGCCGCTGGAAAAGTGCGCGGAAGCGCATGCGCGGCTGGAGAATCGCGAGCAGTTCGGGAAGATTGTGTTGCGGGTAGCGTAGCGATGAATGCGAATGGGAGTGCAGTGCAACGGGACGAGAACTACTGATGCTGAATGGTTACGAGCCGGAAACGAAGCCGATGTCGGCGAATCGAAAGCTGTGGCTGGGATTCTCCGCGGCGCTGCTGATTGTGCTGGGTTATGTGGGCTGGATTTTCTATTTGCGGTGGCACGAAAACCACGCCATCAACGAAGAAGTGATTGCCGAGCGAACCGAGAAAGATCAACGCAACGCGGCTGCAACGGTGGAGACTTTGGGAGGCAGCGAATTCAAGATCATAAGCTTTTACGCTTCGCCGGGCTTGATTCATCGCGGCGACGAAGCGACGATGTGCTACGGCGTATCCAATGCGAAGACGGTGAGCATCGATCCGCCGGTGGGGGAAACTTGGCCGTCGGTGAATCGCTGTATGCAGATCAGTCCGAAGAAAACTACGAAGTACACGTTTACCGCCGATGATGGGAAGGGAAGTACGAAGACCGCGGAGCTGACGATTGAAGTGAAGTGACTCGATTGCTTCGAACCTCTGGAGGCCCCGACTCCTGAACGACCGCCACACGACCTCGTAACGCTGCGAGTGATGCTCGCGCCAAGTTTCAATTCGTGGCAGCATGGCGATTATGACTACCATACTGCTGCTGACCTGCTCCAACATTTTTATGACTTTTGCGTGGTACGGGCATCTGAAATACCGCCAGGTGCCGCTGTTCAAGGTGATCGTGATTAGCTGGCTGATTGCGTTCCTTGAATACTGCTTCCAGGTGCCGGCCAACCGGATCGGCTCGTACGAGTTCACCGCGGTCCAGCTTAAAACGATACAGGAAGTGATATCGCTCACGGTGTTTTCGGTGTTCGCGGTCCTGTATTTGGGCGAAAAACTAAAATGGAACTACTTGGTGGGGTTTGGGTTAATAGTAAGCGCGGTGTTCGTGATCTTTAAGAAATGGTGACCGCGAGCGATCAGAGAGATGAGGATAAGCGATGAAGAGGCTATTTGGGATTTGGATTGGATTGCTGGCGGCAATGCTAGTGCCTGCGCGAGCGATGGCGCAAAGCGCGTTTGACGGGACCTGGAAGATCGATCTGTCCCAGACGCAACTGCCGACGAAGCCCGGCGTGTATCTGCTGCTGAACGGAATTTATCATTGCAAAACTTGCATCCCGCCAATCGACGCGCGGGCGGACGGCCTGGACCATCGGGTCGCCGGAGATTCGTGCTACGACACCGTGAATATCAAGGTGCTGGACGATCGCACGGTGCTGGAAACGGACAAGAGCAAGGGAAAGATCGTACATACCGAAAAAATGACTGTGGCGCCGAGCGGGAACACGGCCACTTGGGAATTTTCCGATAGTTGTGACGCGAACGGCGAAGAGGTCACTTGGAAGCAGATCTCGGTGCGCGTGACGAACGGGCCGCCTGGATCGCACCCGATTTCGGGGTCGTGGAGAGCGATGAGGATCGTGAACTCGTCGGAGAACGGGCTTACTGCAACCATCAAGCTGGAAGGAAATAATTTTAGCTTCATGGATTCCACGGGGCAAAGTTACACGGCGGTAATGGATGGGCTGGACGCGCCGTTAAATGGCGGCGCCGGCAATACGACGGTGTCGGTGAGGCGCATAGCCGACGATACGATCGAGGAAACTGACAAGCGCGCGGGGAAAGTGGTGAGCGTGACGCGGTTCACCGTCTCGGCGGACGGCAAGACGCTGAACGTCGGAATCAATGACAAATTACAGGGAAGCTCTGTGCAAATTGTAGCGGCGAAGCAATAGCGCGGAGTATTTGAGCCGGCGAGGCTGCGGTTACTTCAAAATATCAAGTTTCCAACCAGAATCAGCGCGAGGGCCAGGACAGTTCCCGTCAGAATCGCCAGCACAAACCAAGTCCGAAACTTAGGACGCGATTTCGGGATGCCCAACATGTGCACGGACGGATCGGGCTGATCGAAGCGGTTCGCATGGCGCCGGCGTCTGGGTTCCTGTGCCATGCGGCGAATACTACCATGTAATCGGTTGTCGGCGCGGCATGTGCCGTGAAAGTAAATATGCACGGCCTGCGGCGGTTTGGACCTGAAAAGTTTATCTTTGAAGGTGTGCGGAACAGAACAGTTTTGCTTCCGCGCCAGGCAGATAGTGGGTGCTACCGCGATTTCAAAATTGCGAATATCGTAACTCTCTTTTCTGTTGCGATGCGAAGCGTTCGAGGTGCTAAGAAAGTGAAACGACCTATTGGTGTGACAATTATCGCGGTGCTGACGTTCTTGGGAGCGGCTATTTTGGCTCTGGGCGCCGTCAGTTTCTTTTTCGTCGCGTTCCTCGGAATGACGGGTGGAGATTCGGGCGATCCCGCGTCTGTCGCGATTGCGGGAATGGGGATCGCCGGAGGATTTTCGCTGCTAGTTCTCGCAGGAGTTGCCGGTTGTCTGGCGATTGGAGTGCTGGAATTGCGCGAGTGGGCTCGGATTGTGTCCGTCGCAACTATCGGCTCGAGTATTGGATTTACGATTCTCAGCCTCTTCGCCGTGCGGAGATATGTGGTGCTTCCGGCTGTGCCGTCAATCTATTTCCATTTGCTGGTAGTGACTACGGCCGTATGGATGCTCGCGTACCTCTCGCTGCCCCGGGTGAAGCGGGTTTTTAGCGCGGTGACGGCGCAACCGGCCCAGTGAATGAATGCGCGTTTCGTTCTAGATGAGAGGGCGCAGTCGTAAGTGGATCTGAAGTTTTTTGTCCCCACGCATTAAGTTCACCGCAAGAGCCTCTTTCGGCTGGCAAAGCATGGGGATATTCGCGGGTTCCACTACACTCGATTGCAATGGGTGGCGCTAAGGTGCAAAATGTTGTTGTGTACGGGAACTGGTGCGGGCGCGTTGGCGTGCGCTTGCGGCTGAGGATCGATCGAGACGATGGCAATTGAACTTGCGAAGGGCGTGACGCTGGAAGCGCCGGGGCAGGATGCAAACTTCCTGAAGGATGAGGGAATTTTGCTCGCGTCGCTGGACAAAGTGGTGAACTGGGCGCGGCGAAGCTCGATCTGGCCCATGTCGTTTGGGCTGGCGTGCTGCGCGATCGAGATGATGTCGATGGCATCTTCGCGGTACGACATTGCGCGGTTTGGCGCGGAAGTTTTCCGCGGATCGCCGCGGCAGTCGGACTTGATGATTATCGCCGGGCGCGTTTCGGTGAAGATGGCGCCGGTGATCAAACAACTTTACGAGCAAATGCCCGAGCCGAAATGGGTGATTTCGATGGGCGCATGCGCCACGTCGGGCGGCGTGTTCAACAATTATGCGATCGTGCAGGGTGTGAACCAGGTGATTCCGGTGGACGTTTACGTGCCGGGGTGCCCGCCGCGGCCGGAGGCGCTGCTGTACGCCATCATGCAGCTTCAGAAGAAGATTGATACCACGCGGGGAAGCTTTATGAAGTCGATGGATTTCGAGTAGGCTGTTCTGATTCACCCCCCGCAGTTCCTTCCTAGGAATTTTCTCCACGTTAATGGAGTTTTGTTTTAGCATCGCGGGGTCCCGCGAGTTACGTCAGTTCTGAATCGCAAGGAGTCGAATCCCATGAAAGCAGGCGAGGGAATCATCAGCAAGGAAAGCAAGTATTCGGTGCCGGAGACTCTCGACCGGGTGGACGCGCTGCTGCGGTCGAAGGGGATCAAGATTTTTGTTCGCGTCGATCACAGCGGAGAGGCGGAAAAGATTGGGCTGAAGATGCCGCCGACGCAACTGCTCATCTTTGGAAACCCGAAGGGCGGCACTCCCGTGATGCTGGCTGCGCCGACCGCTGCGATTGATCTGCCGCTCAAAGCGCTGGCGTGGCAGGACGGCGACGGCAAAGTGTGGCTCAGCTATAACGATCCCGAATATCTGAAGAAGAGGTACGGGCTAACCGCCGAGCAGATCAAGACAATTGCGGGGACGGGAAGCCTGATCGAGCAAGCGTTGATTTAGGTTGTGACTGTGGCGGTGCCGCCGTCGAAGGCTAGGACGGTGCCGGGGGCGTTGTGTTCGCGGCGGACGTAGGCCATGCCGATGGCGGAGGCGGCCTTGGGCGAGAAGGCGGAGCTGGTGACGATGCCGACTTCTGCGGCCGTGGCGTCGTTTGCGCGCAAACGCGTCGACGGGGCTGGCGGATCGGCCGCTGAAAATTTCAGACTTACTCGGCGGCGATTTACTTGGCCGCGCGAGCGGACGCGCTCCACGATTTCCTGCCCGGTGTAACAACCCTTGGTGAAGCTGAGGTGCGTGGACTCGAGCGCGGCTTCGTGCGGGATTACCGTGTCGTTGAAATCGTCGGGGAACCAGGGGATTCCGGCTTCGAGGCGAAGCGAGTTGAGCGTGGCCATATTTCCGCGCCGGTGCCGCCGAAGTGAGAGAGGCGGATCAGGTGCGAAGGGACTCCGTCGATGGGAAGCTCGGCGTTGGCAAATTCCGAAAAGCCTTCGAGCGCGAGGCCGCACGCTTGCGCGATAACGGTGCCGGCCTGCGGACCTTCGACCGCAAAGCTGCCGAGTTGGTCGGTGAGGTCTTCGAGCGTGACGTCGTCCATGATGATGAATTTATCGAGCGTGGCGAAAGTGCGTTCGCGCACCGACGCGTGCGTGCGCACGAGCAATTTTTCGGCGAGCGCATAGACTTCCAGTTCGGCGAGGATGTGGCCTTGCGGATTCAGCAGCAGCGCGCGGGTGCCGTAGGCTTCGATATTCGGCGGCAGCGTCGGAAAACTTTTCAGGGAGCAGGCAGCCGCGATACTCCGCGAGTTGGGCGTTTGCGGCGCGATGTTCGGCGAGAAGTGGAGTGTCCATGATTTTCGAATCGGGCGGGCGCAATTAGTATGCGGGAAGAGGCGGTGCGGTGTCATCCGGGAAATCCCTGCGTGGCTGCGGTCGCAGGGTGAGCGATTGAAATTGCCGAATGGTCAGGTTTTAGCTACATGTCTGCAGGCCGAAATCCCGGCGGTGGTACAGTTTGGACCCGCCCGGCCGGATGGAGCGCCGAGGCGCGATCTGTGGAGGCAAGAATGAAGGCATCTATGTATTATCGAATCGCTGCTGTTCTTCTGCTTCTTTTGGCGGTAGGACATACACTCGGCTTTCGCCAGTCCGATCCCGCATGGGGAGTGGATGCGCTTCTCACCGCAATGCGGTCACTTCACTTTGACGTGCAGGGGTTCAGCCGCACGTATTGGGACCTGTTTCAGGCGGCCGGATTCTGCGTCGGCGTGTTTTATTTTTTTGCGGCGATATTGGCATGGCAGCTAAGTAGCCTTCCGGCAGCGACTTTGGCGCTTATGCGCGGCACTGCATGGGCGTTTGCCCTTTGCTTTGCCGCGATAACAGTTGTGAGTTGGAAATACCTCTTTGTCCTGCCTATCGTTTTCTCAACGATGATTACACTGTGTTTAATTGCAGCGGCGTGGCTTTCAGAGAAGCAGCTTTCTACGCTTCCGTCGCGATCGTAAGGTGACGCGATTCAACCCGCACCGCGATCGAAAACTTCGATGTGAGGGTTATACGCAGGGGCGCTGGTATACTTGAGGTGCGATGGCGGAAAAACTGATTCACGAAATAATTCCGGTGGGGATGCTGCAATGCAACTGCTCGATACTGGGCGATCCCGCGACGCGAGAAGCGATCGTGGTGGATCCGGGCGACGAAGTGGAGCGCGTGCTGGAAATTTTGCGGCGGCATGATTTGAAGGTGCGGGCAATCGTCAGCACGCATACGCATATCGATCACGTGGGCGGGCTTGCCGGGCTTCACGCGGCGACGGGCGCGCCGGTTCTGATCCACAAAGACGATTTGGAGCTTTACAGCCACCTCGAGATGCAGGCGAATTGGCTCGGCGTTGAGACTCCGCAAGTGATGGACATTCAGGATTTTGTGAAGGAAGGCGACACGCTGCGCTGGGGCGGGTTCGCCGCGCGCGTGCTGCATACGCCGGGTCACACGCCGGGAAGCATTAGCCTGGTGGTTGAACGCGGAACGGGCGCGGAGGCGGCTTCGTCTGCGCCGGGCGAGCGGCATAGCGCGCATGAACACGCGCATCCGCATTCGTCGGCGACAAAGCGAACACCAAACGATGCGCCGCGCGAAGCGTCGCGATTAATTGCGGGCGATACGCTTTTTCAGGGCAGCATCGGGCGAACGGACCTTTGGGGCGGCTCGTTCAAAGATATTCTGAAATCGATCCACGACAAACTGTTGACGCTGCCGGATGAAACGCTCGTCACTCCGGGGCACGGCGCCAATACGACCATCGGCGCCGAACGTGTCGGCAATCCGTACTTGCGATAATTCCCACTGGAATCGGTGCGTCACTCGGGGGCGAGACCTTCGGCGATAAATAAGCGGCTCTTCGTTGCGCTTTGTCTTAGCGGCTTGATCGCCTGATAGGCCGGCGAATCGTACCACTCGCGCGCTTTTTCCGCGCTATCGAAAGCGATCACCACGATGCTGTTTGGCGGTTCGCCTTCCAGGGCCTGGGTCTTGCCGCCGAGAACGAGATAGCGGTGATTGAAAGGCGCCAGCGCTTTCGGGGCCTCCTGCGCATATTTCTGCAGGGAAGTGGAATTTGGGTCGGTTACAGCGATTTCCGCGATGACGTAGCCAGGCGCCACCTTTTCTTGCCGTGCGTGGACAGCCGCGGCGCCGGCTATGCCGATCGCAACGCCGACGAGCACGGCCAACGCCAGCTTGTGATTCGCTTTCATGGATTCATTCCTCCTGTATGTTTGCGCGAATAAGGATTGGCCGGCACGAACCGACGCTTTGCTAAATACAAACAAAAACTACCCAACCCCACCGAGCTTCTGTGTCTGTCGCAGAAACACGAACGGGCCGGCGACTACTTTTTTGCGAGCAAACAAATGCCGGACCACGGACGCGAGCCTTGCGCGCCGTTGGACGCCGGCAAAAGCGCCAGCAAACGCATGCCAAACGAGAGCCGTTTCAAGCGTGCGGCGGCTTTCAGCGGCGAGCGAACATCGACCGGCGTCCAGCCGTAAGGGACGAAGAACCCCGGGCCCTCTTTGGGGCCGAATTTAAATGAAGCGCCACTCTGGGCTAGCTGCGACGCCATGTTTTTTTGGAGCAGGCGAAGAAGTCCGGGTGAGGCCACGTCGGTGATCCAGCGCTGAAAGCTCGCAGGCGCGGCGAGATCGCGAGCGAGAGCTCCGACTTCATCCGCAGTGAAATAAATGAGAAGGCCCTCAGTGATGATCAGCGTTTTCGTGGACCTGAGTCCGAGCTGGGAAAATAGCTCGCGGCGTGCACTGACATCCGACAGATCCAAGCGAATCCGTTCGAGCCGGCAGACAGGCTTTTCATTGCCGAGAATTTCTTCTTTGTAGTCCAAGATGCCGGTGAGATCGACTTCAATCCATTGGAGCGACGCCGGGAGGGCCATGCGGTAGGGGCGCGCGTCGAGACCCGCTGCGAGATTGACGACCATATCGACGCCCTGCTGGATTTGTTCGTTGAGGAATTGGTCGTAGAGGTACGTACGCATGACCCAGGCCCACGTGGCGCGATCGCTGAATGGCAACGAAGTGGCGATTTGGGTACACGGCAGCCCACATGGCCGTGTCCGAAATGTTTCGGATCAGCGCCTCACTTGGTGGGCCAGCTTGGCTCATGATCTCGCGCCTCCGGCACGACTATGCCAGCACCGGCAAGGTGAAGAGTACGCCTAGGCTGGTACGTCCTTGATGTGCGTGGAAGGGAACCACCAGTTGCCGAAGGCATCTTGCAGGCTCGCGGCACGGTCGCCGTAAGGCTCATCGCGCAGCGGACGCAACACCTTGGCGCCTTCGCGCACGGCCGCTGCGTACACGGCGTCCACGTTCGGCACGTACATGTGCAAAGCTGCGGGAAGAGCCGCAAGCTCGTCGGAAGCTTCGCCGACAGCCAGAATTGAATCGCCGATGCGGATGCGCGCGTGGAGGACTTTGCCGTCGGGCGCGTCGTGCATGAAGGCTACCTCGGCGCCAAAAGCGCGTTTCGTAAACTCAACGAATTCCGCCGCATGCACCAAGCTCAAGTGAGGCAGTATCGTTCCGGTGTCATCGGTTCTGTGGCCCGTCTTGCGAATCGCAGTCAGATACCATTGATTTCCGGCAGGGTCCTTCACTCCGGCTTCGAAGTCGCCATACGGCTGTTCGTGCGGAGCGGAGAGGGAAGTGCCGCCCGCTTTCATCGCGCGTTGATAGACTGCGGCGACGTCATCAACATGAAGAATGTTGGCTACCGTCCTGGCGCCAAATTCTTCGGTGGCATCCGCCAATTCGAGGATCGAATCACCGATGCGCAATTGGGCGTGCATGATCAACTGCGTGCCCGGACGGGGTACGCGGAAGGCTTCTGTCGCGCCAAAGCCTTGCTTGAAGAATTCGATCAACGCGGCGGCGCCTTTCACCGCGAGATACTGGGTCAAAGTGTGGAAACCTTCCGGGATCGGCTTGACTGCAGGCGGCGTGGTCGAGGAAGCGCCTTGGTTCATCAAGGCGTCCATCCGCTTCTGCATTTCCGCACCGGACATCTCTTCTTTTAGCGTGGAGATGTTCCACATGTAGCCGAAGGGGTCGGCGAATAGGCCGGAGCGTTCGCCGTAGAACTGGTCTTCGATCGGACGGACTTCTTTTGCGCCTGCGGCGACAGCGCGCGCGGCAACTGCGTCAACGTTGTCCACGGAGAGAGTCATTCTCACGGGCGAGCCGCCAAGGGTCTGGGGACTGATTGCTCCGTGATCGGGAAACTCGTCGGAAAGATAAATCACAGAATTGCCGATGCGAATCTCGGCGTGACCGATTTTTTTATCGGTGCCGACCAATCGCATCACTTCGGTGGCGCCGAAGACGTTCTTGTAAAAGTCGATTGCGGCGGCCGCGTCTCTTACGCAGATATAGGGAACCGCGGTCTGCCGAGCTTCTGCTGCGGTAACTGGTTTGCTTGCCATGGATGTTCTCCTTTCGAGATCGAGTTTAAGACGTGCTTTGAAATTTTCGCCGGGCAGATCGCGCAACTGCGCGGCAATTTGCGCCAACGCTTGAAGTTTCGCGCCGGCTTTCGGCTCGCGACGTACGGACGCAACGCGCGGGCGGGCGACGAGCGCTTCAACGATACTGTCGAGTTGTTCGCTCAGATTTTGCTTAGCCATTTTGTCCACCAGATTTACCGGCCGATCTGATGCCCGATTTTGCGACCGGTTTGGCGACTGGTTTCTTGCGCGATGAAACATCCAGCTGCGAACGCAAGGACTCCAGGCCGCGGAATTGCAATTGTTTTACCGCGCCGCCGGTGCGGCCGAGTTCTTTGGCGATTTCGCGGATGCTTTTCTCCTGTGCGAAACGCATTTCGATCACGCGGCGCTGATCGCTCGGAAGAGTGGTCACCAACCGAAAGAGTTTGGCGCGCTGCTCGACGTCTTCCATATCGATGTGATGCGACAATAGCTCGTCGGAAGACGGGTTGCCTTGCTCCCGCGCTTTGGATTTCCAACTGTCCGCGATGGCGTTTGACGCGATCCGGAGCAGCCATGCGGCAAAGGGAAGTCCGCGCCATTCGTAGCGAGCGAGATTGGCGAGGGCCTGATGAAACACTTCGGCCGTCAGGTCCTGCGCCTCTTCGCGGTTTCCTACTCGCCGCGCGATGTACGCATACACCCGTTCAAAATTATTTTCGTAGAGCTCGCCAAAACGGCTCGGGTCTTTTTGCGCTGCTTCGACCAGGCGCCGTTCGCCGGCATCTTGGGAACGATCCTTCAACCGGTTCTCCGGATTTGCCTATCACTAACTTAAACTGCCGAGCGGGGGAAAGGTTACGCTAAATTATTCGAAATAGCTCCGGCGGGATGGCGCAGCAGGCTTTGCGCTTTGGCGTGCAACTTTGTATCCTCTCCAGCCGTACTACCAATGCGGGCGGCTCATGTTCCTCTCCGCCGCTCGAAAGAGGCTTCCTGCGAATGGACGAAGCAAATATACCTCCTGCGATGGGCTCGGATGCGCCAGCACCTTTGACCCCGGCGCCTCAACCCGAGCGCAACAAGATATTTTACGGGCCGAACGGCCTGCGCGCGGGGTGGCGACTCCTGATTTTTGCGCTCATCATCAGCTGCATACTCGGCGCACTTAGCTTGGCCGGGCATTACGCCGCTCGTAAGTTCGGACACGGACAGGCTCCGCCCAATCCTAGCCAAGAGGCGACGCTCACTCCCGGAATAACCGCGTTAGGGGAAATTCCGCTCTTCGGTTTCATTCTCTTTGTCAGTTGGATCATGGGACGCATCGAGCGCCGGCGGGTTTCGCATTACGGGCTGCCGTCGCGACCTCCTTTTCCCAAAAATTTCTGGGCGGGATTGCTGTGGGGATTTCTCGCGATAAGCGCAGTGCTCTTGGTGATGTTTTTGTTCCATGGATTCCGAATCACAGGCGTTGACACTCATGGTTCCGCGCTCGCGCTCTCGGCCTTGGAATGGGCTTTGGCTTTCGTGGCTGTCGGACTCTTCGAGGAGTTTTCGTTTCGAGGTTACATGCAGTTCACTCTGACCACGGGGATCGGATTCTGGCTGGCGACCTGTGTCACGTCCGCACTCTTTGCGTACGTCCACCATGGGAACCCGGGAGAATCGCCTTTCGGGCTGGTCCAAGTGGCGGTCTTTGGGATTTTTGCCTGCATCGCCCTGCGGCAGACGGGAAATTTGTGGTGGCCGATCGGATTTCACGCCGCATGGGACTGGGGGCAGACGTTTTTCTATGGCGTGCCGGACAGCGGGCTGAAGGCCAGCCACAATTTCCTGCACACTGCATTCAATGGCCCCACGTGGCTGACGGGCGGGAGCACCGGCCCGGAAGGAAGCATCCTTACGACGATTGCGCTGATAGTAGCCTCGCTGTTGGTGATGTTCTTCTACCGCGATGTTCGCTACCCGGACCCCGACGCGCTAGGACGCAGGTTTCGCTGAAGGCTTTTTGCGCATGTGAACTTCCCGGCCGCCGCGCTCGTAGTGCACGCCGTCCATGTAGGTCCTCATCATTAAGATCCCGCGGCCATGTTCGGCAAAGAGGTTTTCGGGCGCCAAAGGATCCGGAACGCGTTCGGGGTTGAATCCTTCTCCTTCATCCCGCACGACGAAGAAAAGCTCTCCGCTGGCCTCGCAACGAAAACTAAGGTGCACATGCTTGCTGCGGTCTTCGCGATTGCCGTGCACCACGGCGTTGGCGATGGCCTCGCGTAGCGCTACTTCGATATCGCTGCCATCGCCGTGAAAACAGGTGTAATGCTTCATGCGTTCGATGAATTCATCGACGAATGGAGAAATTTCGGCAATATCGCTGGGCATGGATAATTCGAATTGAGGATGGGGATGTCCGGCCTTCCATCCCTTGTGCAGTTCCATTTCTGTAGCTCCTCCGTCCTGCTGCCGGCGCCCGAAGACTGCACGATGAAATGAGAGAATAATTGTACGCTACGACAGATACTCTTTAACTGAAAACTGCCGCAACGCCAAGCAGTTTATGGGGAGCGCTGGTTCTGAACGAGACCTGCGATCCGCAGCCGTATGGCCGTCCAGCATGCGTGTTG